>DASYAE010000017.1:0-53350 GCA_036501535.1 Actinocrinis sp.
AGTCGAGCCGGGTGACGCCGTAGGTGTTGACCACGTTCTGATACGCCGCTTGGAGCGAGCTGACGCTGGTGCAGGTCTCGGCCAGCTCCCCGCCGTCGGCGCCGCCGAAGGAGATGATGACGTTGCCGCCGGCCGACTGCAACGCGCTGATCTGCGACTTGAACGCGCCGACGCCGGAGCCGTCGTCCTCCCACTCCGGCGTGCAGCCGGACTGCGGGATCAGGAAGGCGAGCGTGTAGTACTTGTCGCCGCTCGCGGCCATGTCCGCGGCCATGTCGCCCGCGTCCGAGCTGGAGATCTGCAGGTAGGGTGCGGAGTAGTGCGCGGGGAAGGCCGCGCCGGCCGCGTTCGCGTCGGTCGCGGCGGCCAGCATCAGGCCGCCGACCGCCAGGGGCACCGTCAGCGGCGCCGCGACGAGCAGCGCCTTGGTGCGACTGATAAACATGTGTAGCCTCTTCCGTCGCCGGGTCCAGTGGAACCAGTGGGTTGGGTCGCCGGACAGCGGTCGACGTCGGAGGCGCCGGCGCAGGTGCGCCGGGTGTGCCGCCGTCGGCGCAGCCCGTGCGGGCAGGACTCGAGTCCCACCCTGTCCGCGCAGGTCATCGGCCTGGGAGGGGCCGGTGGTCTGCAGCCGCCGCGCCGAACGGCTGGCGTCCCCGCGAGCCTGCGCGGGGCCGCCGTGGCTTATTTCGAAAGGTGAGTTAAGTTAACTAACGGGTCTTCGGGTCGTCAAGGGCAGACTCTTTGGCGATCCTTAAAGCCCGGTCATGCCCCTCGGGAGAGAGAGTGACCGACCGCGCCATCCGGTCGCCGCGCGACCTGCGCCGATCGAACCGCAGCCTGCTGCTGCGCCGGCTCTACCTGGACGGCCCGCTCAGCCGCCAGGACATGATCGACAGCATGGGCGCCAGCGCCGCTTCGGTCAGCAACGTGGTGGCCGACCTCATCGCGGACGGCGCCGTGGTCGAGGCCGGGATCGCCGGCGGCGGCAACGGAAGGCCGCGCACCCTGCTGCGGGTGGACACCGAGTCGCGGTTCGTGGTCGGCGTCGAGGTCGGCGAGACCCACATCCAGGTCAGGCTGCTGACGCTGGGCTTCGACGCCCGGGCGGCGGCCGAGATCCCGATGCCCGGCGGGATCGGCGACGCGCGGGCCGTGGCCCGGGAGATCGCGGCGGGCGTGCGCGAGGTCACCGCGGCCCTGGCCACGCGACGGGCGACGAATCAGCATCCGACCATGCACCACCCGACCATGCAGCATCCAACCATTCTTGGCGTGGGGATCGCGGTGCCCGGCGTGGTGGAGAGCCGGCCGGACGCGGTCGTGCACTGCCAGACCGTCGGCTGGGACGCGGTGCCGCTCGAGCGGATGCTGCGCCGGGAGATCGACCTGCCGCTCTACATCGACAACGGGGCGACCGCGCTCGGCCAGGCCGAGATGTGGTTCGGCGCCGGCCGCGGCTGCTCCGACGCGGTCATCGCCCTGATCGGCGTCGGGGTCGGCGCGTGCGTCGTCACCGACGGCGTGCCCTACCGTGGCGTCGGCCACAGCGCGGGCGAGTGGGGCCACACGGTGGTCGAGGTGGGCGGCCGCCGCTGCCGCTGCGGATCGCTCGGCTGCCTGGAGGCCTACGTCGGCGCAGGCGCGATCCGCCGGCGCTACCGGGAACTCGCGTCGCGGGAGTCGCTGCTCCCGTTACCGGGCTTCGACGACCTCGGCGACGAGGCGGCGCTCGCCGCGATCGTCGCCGCCTCCGAGGGCCCCGACGCGCGTGCCGAAGCGGTCGAAGCCCTCGACGAGGCGGCCGTCTATCTCGGCGCCGGTGTCGCGAGCCTGATCAACCTTTTCAATCCGGAGCGGATCGTGCTCGGCGGCTGGGCCGGCGTCTGCCTGGGCTCCCGGCTACTGCCGCGCATTCGCGAGGTCGCCGCAGAATATGCGCTGCGGCACGCCTACAGCTCGACCTCGATCGACCTCTGCCGCCTGGGAACGGACGCCGTGGCCCGCGGCGCCGCGTGCCTGCCCGTCGCCGAATACCTCGCCTCGGGCGGCGCCCCCACCCGCGTACCTCCTGTTCCGGAACCAGCTGGCTGACGAAAAGCAGGGGGCGAATGCCGAAGGCAGGAAGGCGGCAGGGCCCTGTCAGCCCCGCTTGCCCACCACGTTGACCAGGGTCGGCGGACGCACGATCACCTTCGCGACCTCGCGGCCGGCCAGGGCGTCGCGGACCTTCTGCGAGGACAGGGCCTGCTCGCGCAGGGCCTCCTCGGCGGAGTCCGAGGGGACCTCGAACCGGTCGCGCAGCTTGCCGTCCACCTGCACGACGCAGGTCACCGTGTCCATCGCGACCAGGTCCGCCTCCGCCTGCGGCCAGCCCGCGTCGGAGACCGAGGCCTCGTGGCCCAGCCGCTGCCAGCACTCCTCCGCGGTGAACGGGGCGAAGCAGGACAGCATCCGGGCCAGCGCCTCGGTGCCCTCGCGCACGTCCGGGTCGGCGGCGCCGGGGCCGGTGTCGATCGCCGTGCGCAGAACCCTGGTCAGCCCCATCAGCCGGGAGATGGCCACGTTCAGCCGTTCGCCCTCGAGCAGCCTGGTGGTCTCGTCGATCAGCCGGTGCACGGAGCGGCGCAGCTCGCTCGCCCCGCCGGCCGAGCCGCCGGACCCCGGCCCCGGCTCCGCCCCCGTCGCCGATCCGACGTCGCCGGCCAGCCGCCACACCCGGGCCAGCCACTTGACCGCGCCGGTCGGGGAGATGTCGGCCCAGTCGATGTCGTCCTCCGGCGGGCCGGCGAAGACCATGGTGACCCGGACCGCGTCCGGCCCGTACTGCGCGATCTGCTCCTGCAGGTTGACCAGGTTGCCCAGGGTCTTGCTCATCGCCTTGCCGGCCATGATGACCTGGCCCTGGTTGGTCAGGTGCTTGAACGGCTCGGTGAACGGGACCATGCCCATGTCGTACAGCACCTTGGTCATGAACCGGGCGTACATCAGGTGCCCGGTCGCATGCTCCTTGCCGCCGATGTAGTGGTCCACCGGCAGCCAGCGCTCGATCCCGGCCGGGTCGAACGGGCCGTCGGTGTAGTCCGGGTTCGGATACCGGAAGAAGTACCAGGACGAGTCGACGAAGGTGTCCATCGTGTCGGTGTCCCGGCGGGCCGCGATGCCGCAGACCGGACAGGTCGTCTCGACCCAGTGCGTGGCGCTCTCCAGCGGCGACTTGCCGCCCTCCGGCCGCAACTCGTAGCCGGTCTCCGGCAGCCGCACCGGCAGCTGGTCGTCCGGGACGGGCACCTCGCCGCAGTCCGGACAGTGCACGATCGGGATCGGCGTGCCCCAGAAGCGCTGCCGGGACAGCAGCCAGTCGCGCAGCCGGTAGGTCACCGCGGCCTCGCCGACCTCGCGCCCGGCCAGCTCGGCGGTGATCTCGCGGATCGCGTCGGCCTTGCTCAGGCCGTCGAAGGACCCGGAGTTGACCAGCACGCCGTCGCCGGCCGTGGCGGCGCCGGTCTCGGCCGGGTCGTCCTCGCCGGTCTGCACCACGACCCGCACCGGCAGGCCCATCGCGCGGGCGAAGTCCAAGTCGCGCTGGTCGTGCGCGGGCACCGCCATGATCGCGCCGGTGCCGTACTCGGCCAGCACGTAGTCGGCCGCGTAGACCGGCAGCCGCTCGCCGTTGACCGGGTTGACCGCGTACCGGCCCAGCGGCACGCCGGTCTTCGGCCGGTCGGTGGACAGCCGCTCGATGACGTTGGCGGTGGACGCCTGCCGCTTGTAGGCCTCGAACTCGGCCCGGTGCTCCGGTGCGCACAGCTCGTCGGCCAGCGGCGCGTCCACGGCCACCACGAAGAACATCGCGCCGAACAGCGTGTCCGGCCGGGTGGTGAAGACCCGCACCGGCTCGTCCCGGCCCTCGATCGCAAAGTCGATCTCGGCGCCCTCGGACCGGCCGATCCAGTTGCGCTGCATGGCCAGGATGTCGTGCGGCCAGCGCCCTTCCAGCTGCGCCATGTCGTCCAGCAGCCGCTGCGCGTAGGCAGTGGTCTTGAAGAACCACTGGGTCAGCGCGCGCTGCACCACCTCGCTGCCGCAGCGCTCGCAACGGCCCTGGATGACCTGCTCGTTGGCCAGCACGGTCTGGTCCACCGGGCACCAGTTGACCGCGGCCGAGCGGCGGAACGCCAGTCCGCGCTCGAACATGCGCAGGAACAGCCACTGGTTCCAGCGGTAGTACTCCGGGTCGGAGGTGTGCAGCCGGGTGCGCCAGTCGAAGGAGACGCCCAGCCGGTGGAACGACTCGGCCTGGACCGCGATGTTGGCGTACGTCCACTCGCGCGGGTCCATGTCCCGCTTCAGCGCCGCGTTCTCGGCGGGCAGGCCGAACGAGTCCCAGCCGATCGGCATGAGCATGTTGGCGCCGCGCATCCGCTCGAACCGCGAGAACACGTCGCTGATCGAGAACACCTCGGCGTGCCCCATGTGCAGGTCGCCGGAGGGGTACGGGTACATGCTGACGAGGTAGGAGCGCTTCCGCTCGTCATCGCCGTCCTCGGTGAGCCCGTGGGCCTCGAACGTGCGATTGTGCTCCCAGACCTTCATCCACTTGTCGATGATGGCGTTGGGGTCGTAAGTCTCGCTCGAGGCGTCATCAGCGGCGGTCATTAGCCATCTCAATCGGGGTGGTTGACAACGCAGACAGTTTGCCACAGCGGCCGTCGGCGGCACGAACCCAATTGCGCATGATATGAGGTGAGATCATCCGGCCCGGCGCAGGCCGACTCAGTCCTCGACCGGCTGGTCGTCCTGGTGCTCGCCGTAGAACTCCGTCTGACGGCGCATGAGCTCGCGCATCGAGGTGCCGCGCGCGACCCCGTACACCGTGCCGGGGAAATCCAGGCCCTGCTGCACTTCCCACAGCGCGCCGTGCCGGTCGGGGGAGAACAGCTCGGCCGGGTCGCCGACGGCCACCCAGCCGATCGGGACGACCGTGTCGGAGGCGAGCCGCGAGTTGACCTGCAGGACGCTGTTGATGCGCAGCTCGCTGCGGGTGCCCGCGACCGAGCCGGGGAAGAGCGAGGCGCCGGTGGCGATGAAGACCTCGTCCTCGACCAGTGCGCCGTTCACGTGGGCGTGCGGGCCGACCAGGACCGCGTCGCCGAGCACGGCCGGATGCCCGGCGCGCCCGCGCACGAGCGCGTTCTCCATCACCACCACGTCCGCGCCGGTGCGCACCTGGCCGTTCTCGGCGGTCAGCACCGCGCCGTGCAGGATCCTGGCCCGCTCGCCGAGCACCACCGCGCCGCAGAGGACTGCGGTCGGCGCGACGTAGGCCGAATCGGGGACGACCGGTCGGCGACCTCGGTGTTCGATCAGCATCGTGCCAGCTTATGCCGCCTCGGCTGTCTATTCGGCGGAATTCGGCTGTCCAACCTGCAAAGGTCTGCAAATGGCGACGACTGCCGTGAACCGCGCGACATCCGGGGTCCATGCCCGAGATCTGGGGCGTGCGGCTGGTCGGCTCGCTGCCGCTGCGGGTGAGCGCGGAGGACGTGGTGCTGGAGATGCTGCGGCGGAAGGGGGTCGCCGGCGGGGTCGGACGGATCATCGAGTCTTACGGGTCCGGCCTGGACGCGTTCAGCGCGATGGACCGGCACGTGATCGCGGACATGGGCGCCGAGCTCGGGGCGACCGGCACCGTGTTCCCGGCCGACCATGCTGTACGCGACTTCAACCTGATCACGGCCGACCTCGGGGCGCGCTACGACGTGGGCGAGCAGATCGACCTCTCCACCCTCGAGCCGCTGATCGCCCGGCCCGGGTCGCCCGGCAACGTGGTCACGGTGCGCGAGGTCGCCGGGCCGCAACCTCCCCGGCCGCTCCGGCCGACGACGATGCGGTCTGGCTCTACTCCTCGGAGACCGCCGCGGCCGCCGCGCTGACCGGCGAGATCACCGACCCGCGCACGCTGACCGACCGGCTTGGCGTGACCCGGCCGGACTTCACCGAGCGACCGAGGCTTCCCCTGGCTCGAAGAGGCTTGACCTTGCCTACCGCACCGGTTCCGGATCTAAGCACTGATCAGGTGAAAGCGCTGGCCTGCAGCCTGAACAGCTCCGCGTAGCGGCCGTCCGGCAGGGCCATCAGCTCCTCGTGCGTGCCCTGCTCCACGATCCGGCCGTGATCGAGCACGACGATGCGGTGCGCGTGCCGGACCGAGTAGAGCCGGTGCGTGACCAGGACGACCGTGCGGCCCGCCGCGAGTCGCATGACCGTGTCGAAGGTCGCCGCCTCCGCGCGCGGGTCCAGTGACGCGGTCGGCTCGTCCAGCACCAGGATCGGCGCGTCCCGGTAGAACGCCCGGGCCAGCGCGATCTTCTGCCACTGGCCGCCGGACAGGTTGACCCCGCCGAGGAACTCGGAGGCGATCAGCGTGTCCCAGCCCTGCGACAGCTCGCCGATCACCGTGTCCGCGCCGGCCAGCCGCGCGGCGCCGGCCAGGGCCGCCTCCTCCGGCGCGGTGGTGTGCCGCCCGATCGCCACGTTGGCCCGGGCGGTGAACGGCCAGCGCGGGAAGTTCTGCGAGAGCAGCGCGGCGTGCGTCGAGGTGCGGCCGCGGGCCAGGCCGGTGGTCGGCACCCCGTCCCAGGCGACCTCGCCCTCGGTCGGCAGGTACAGGCCGGTGAGCAGCTTGGACAGGGTGGTCTTGCCGGAGCCGTTCTCGCCGACCAGGGCCAGGATCTCGCCCGCGCGGATCTCCAGGTCCACGTCGATCAGCGCCGGCTTGTCGCCGTTCGGATAGGTGAAGCCGAGGCCCCGGGCCCGGATCAGCGCCGGCGGGCCGGCCGGGACGACGCCGGTCTCCGGGATGCGCTCCGCGTCGGCCTGCTGCATCACGTCCTGCCAGTCCGTCAGGTAGAGCCCGTATTCGAGCACGTTGTTGATCGAGGAGACCAGGGAGACCAGCTGGGTCGTGCCCATGCGAATGGCGAGGACCGCGGTGCCGGCCGTGGCCAGCGGCACCTCGCCGCGCCACAGCAGGTATCCGAGCAGCAGGTAGGTCAGCGCGGTGGCGAACCCTGAGACGGACCTGGACTGCACCGTGGTCACCGCGTCCGCGCGGGCCAGCCGGGACTGCTCGCCCTCGAAGGCGTCGGCCAGCCGGGCGTAGTGGGTCAGCAGGAACGCGCCGGCGTCGTGCTGCCGGATCTCCTCCGCGGTCTGGGTGCTGGTGAGCAGGTCGGTCAGCCGGGACTGCTGCCGGGTCCGGGTCAGCCAGCGCAGCCTGCTGAGATTGTGCCGGCGGCTGGAGACGACCGTGCTGATCCCGTTCGGCACCGCGGCGACCACCAGCAGCGGCACCAGGACCGGGTGCAGCACGGTGAGCACGCCGGCCGCCGCGGCGATCCCGGCCAGCGCGGTGGCCACCTCGGCGAGCTGCTCGACCATGAACTCGGACCAGCCGGCGCCGAACTGCGCCGCCTCCAGCAGGTCGTGGAAGTCGGACTGCTCGAAGCGCACCAGCTCGACCCGGGTGGCCCGCTCCAGCAGCTCGCCGGACGCGCGGCGGGTCACCTTCGGGCGCAGCCGGGCCGACCCGGCGTTGCCCAGCACGGCGAGCAGCGCGCCGCTGACCGAGGCGAGGGCGACCAGCAGCAGGGCCGGCAGCGCCGCGCGCACCCGGCCCGGGGTCGGGCCGGCCGCCAGCAGCGAGATCAGGACGCTGTTGGTGGCCAGCAGGCCGAAGGCGGTGGCGATCCCGGTCGCGGTCTGGCACAGCAACACCAGCAGCACCGAGCCGCGATCGGTGCGCCAGGCCAGCCGGACGCAGACGCCGATCAGGCCCGGAAGCCGCCGGGTGACCCCGATCAGCGAGGTCTGCTCCAGCTCGTTGTCGTGCCGGGTCCAGCCGGCGTGGTAGGCCAGGCCGGGGCCGAACAGGGGGTCGGCCGGCTGCGCGTCGGGCGAGCCGTCGAGGTCTGATGCGGAGTCCGGTGCCGGTTCCGATGCGGGATCCGATACGGGATCGGATGTGGGATCCGATGCGGGTTCTGATACCGCTGTCGATGTGGGCTCTGATGAAGAAGGGTCGGCCAGGGTCGGAGCTGTCATGGGCCCTCCCGGATGCGTCGCCCGACGGGCGCGCGGCGAGCCGGCCTGCTTGCCGGCACGTCTCCAGAGTGCAGCAACCGCCCGCAGTTCTCCCGTGAATTACGCGGCGCCGCGGGCGCCGTGCGCGCGCCGTCGATTCCGCCCCGCACGCCGCCGGAACTCAATAGGATGCCTCGCAATGCCCGGACGTAGCGCAGAGGCAGTCGCGCCCGGTCTCCGAAACCGGGGACACGCCGGTTCGATTCCGGCCGTCCGGGCAGCCTCGCGGCCCCGTAGCGCAGAGGAAGTCGCACCGACTGCAAATCGGGACACGCCGGTTCGAATCCGGTCGGGGCCACCGGCTTGCGTCATGAGCCGATGGGAGAGAGGGGGCGGCGGGCAATGCCGAGTACGAGCACGAGTATGAGCACGAGCACTGCGATCAGCGGTTTAGATGCGGAGTCCACGGATCCGGACGAGCTGTCGGCGGCAGTCACCGACGCGGAGCTTGAGCAGTTGCTGGACCGGTTCTCCGGCCTGGTCGGAAGACTGCGCGCGCTGCCGGTCGACGATCCGGTGCGCCTGCGCGCCGAGCAGGTCGCCGCCTCGTTCTCCCGGGACGGCCGCAGGCGGCGCAAGGCGGAGCGGCGGCAGGCCGACGCCTCCGCGGACCGGGAGCTGCGCTCCCGAGCGGCGCTCGGCGCGTCCGACCGGCGTGAGGACGCGCCGCTGTCCGCGCCCGGGACGCGATCATCCGTCGGCGTGTTCAACGTCCCGTGCCGGTGCTACGTGTGCAAGAAGCGCTTCCGCGAAGCAGACTCCTTCTATCACATGCTCTGCCCCGGATGCGCCGCGCAGAACGCCGAGCGTCGCAGCGCGCGCACCGACCTGTCCGGTCGCAGGGCGCTGCTGACCGGAGGCCGGGTCAAGATCGGCTTCCAGCTGGCGCTGATGCTGCTGCGGGACGGCGCGCAGGTCATCGTGACCAGCCGGTTCCCGCACGACGCCGCGGCCCGGTTCCGGGCCGTCCCGGACAGCGCCGACTGGCTGGACCGGCTGACCGTGGCCGGCATCGACCTGCGCGATCCGCGCCAGGTCATCGGCCTCTGCGACGAGCTGGCGCGGTCCGGCGCGCCGCTGGACATCCTGGTCAACAACGCAGCGCAGACCGTGCGCCGCCCGCCCGAGTCGTACGCCCCGCTCGTCCGAGCCGAACGGGCCGCCGCCGAGCACGCTGCCACCGAACGCGCCGCCCTGCCGCCCGGCGCGCGCACGCCGATGCTGTTCGCGCCCGGCTTCCGGCCGCTGCCCGCGCTTGCCCCGGCGTGGCCGGTCGCCGAGCTGGAAGCCTTCTCCGGCCGCGCGCCTACGTATCAGAGCCACGCTATAGCTGCGGCCGCAGCGGCTGCGGCGGTCGCCGGGATCGACGAGTCCGGCCTGCTGCCCGACCCGGCGCCGGCCAACTCCTGGTCCGCCCGCCTCGGCGAGCTCGATCCGGCCGAGGTGCTCGAGACGCAGCTGGTCAACGCGGTGGCCCCGGCCCTGCTCTGCGACCGGCTGCTGCCGCTGCTGCTGGCCTCGCCGCGCCCGCGCCGCTACATCGTCAACGTCACCGCGGTCGAGGGGCGGTTCGCGGTGCGCAACAAGACCCCCGGCCATCCGCACACGAACATGGCGAAGGCCGCGCTCAACATGCTGACCCGCACCTCGGCGCACGACCTGGCCGAGCGCGGGGTATACCTCTGCGCGGTGGACACCGGCTGGATCACCGACGAGAATCCGGCGCCGAAGAAGGCCCGGATCGCCGGGCGCGGGTTCCGCACCCCGCTGGACGTCGTGGACGGGGCCGCGCGGATCTACGACCCGATCGTGCGCGGCGAGGCGGGCGATCCGGTCTGGGGCGTCTTCCTCAAGGACTACCGGGAGGCCGCGTGGTGACGCCCGAGGCGCAGCCGGAGTCACTGGGCGACTGGGCCGGAATAGGCCCGGTCGCACCGCGTCCGGGCGAGGATTTGGCCCCGCTGATCGCCTGGCTGCGCACCGGGAAGACGGCCGAGGCGCGGATCGACTTCCCGGCCGGAACCGCGCTGCCGGACGGCCGTCTCGACCTGTGCAAGCAGGCCATCGGCGCAGACGGTGCGGCCCGGGTCGCCGAGGCCCTGCCCAGCCTGCCGCGATCCGCGCGGATCGCCGACAGGCACCTGCTGCTCGGCACCGACGGCCTCGGCGACAGCGGAGCCGGCTCGGTCGCCGCGGCCGCGGACGAAAAGGGCGTTAATACCCTGTATCTGGGCTGCAACGGCATAACGTCCGGAGGAGTCTGCCGGATGGCCGACAGGCTGCGCTCGTCCAGATTTGGCCAGTCTGCACAGGCCGCGGCGACCGACCCGGAGTCCGGCGTCAAAGCCGTGTGGCTCAAACGCAATCCGCTCGGTCCGGGCGGCGGCGAGGCCGCGGCCGCACTCGTCGAAGCAGCCCCCGGTCTTCGAACCCTGGATCTGGTGCAGACCGGCCTGACCCCCGCCGCGCTCGGCGCACTGACCGAGGCCCTGATCGCGGCCCACGGCACCGGACGCGAGTTCGAACGGCTCTACCTCGGCGGCAATCCTCTCGGCGGGCCCGGCGCGCAGGCACTCGCCGCACTCATCGCAGCCGGAGCGATCGGCGAGCTCTACATATCAGCGGCCGAACTCGGCGACGTCGGCGCGCACACGATCGCCGAAGCGCTGGAACTCGCGCCGCCCGGCCGGCTGCACCGGCTCTCCGTCGCCAGCAACGGAATCGGCCCCGCGGCCTGCGCCCGACTGGTCGCCGCAGCAGCCCGCTCCGGCGTCGCAATGCTCGATCTCGGCCGGGTCCGGGCCGCACGAGTGCTGTCTGCCGCAGACAACCGTCCCGACGTCGCCGCAGCCGACTCCATCGGCGCGGCACTGGCAGCAGCGCCGCACCGCCTCACCCACCTGGTCCTGGCCGACACCGGAATGCGCAGCCCCGAGGCCATCAGCCTCCTGCGGCATCTCGAGCCGGGCATGCCGACGCCGATGCGCGTCGTCCTCGGTAAGGGCATTGCGACGACGATCCGCAAACGCTTCGCCGCGATCGCCCGAACCGTGCCCCAGCCCGCGATCTCCGCCGACGTCGCCGCCATACAGAGCGTCCACCGAACACCGCCGCCGTTGTGACAAGCGTTGTGACAAGTTCAGCGCGGCAGCTTCTGGAACGTCTGGATCCAGTACCGCTGCCGCTCCTCCGACACGCCGATCAGGTAGGTCGAACGCAGCTTCGGCGGCAGCAGCGCGACCAGCCGGGCCACTGCGCGCTGGTGCTTGCGCAACTGGGACAGCTCGGCGTTCGCGATCACCTGGTGCACGAGGTCTGAGTCGTTCGTGCCCTCGTCGGACTGTTGCAGCGCGCGCCGCAGCCGCTGCTCCCAGCCGGGGACGTCGGCGGCGAGCTCGCGCAGGCCGACCACCGGGCGGTTCTCCAGGCGCTCGATCAGGGCGGTCAGCGGCACCGGGGCGTATTCGCCGTCGCCGAGGTAGATCATGCCCAGCTCCATCTGCAGCCCGCGCCGGTACAGCTTGATCATGCGCTCCAGGGTGCGCTTGGTGATCCAGCCGCGGTCCTTGGGCCGGTTGTACTCGTCCCAGACGATCGCCTTCGGCTCCGGCCCGGTGAACGCCCGGGCCACCAGCGTGCGCAGCGAGCCGTCCGCGGCCGGAACCGGGACGCAGAGGTCTTCCACGTTGGTCACCGGCAGCGAGAAGTACAGCGGGTCGCGGCCCAGCTCGCGCCGGACCAGCTCGCGCACCAGCTCGGTCTTGCCGCAGCCGGGCGGCCCCTGCAGCAGCACGGTCCACCGGTTGCGCAGCGCCGCGCGCAGCACCCGGCGCACCGGGTCGTCGATCCGGGTCAGCCGGGCCACGCCGAGCTCGTCCGCGATCCGGTCGAGCACCTGGTCCGTGTGGTCCGCGCCCGGGCTGCCGTCGGCCAGCCGCTCCTGCAGCCGCAGCCGCTCCCCGTTGACCAGCGGCAGCCCCCAGTCCGGCGGGAAGCCCTCGACGGCGTTGGCCAGCACGTGGTCGAGGGTGCGCGGGGAGAGCAGCTCGCGCACGCCCTTCGGCAGCGCGGCCCAGGCCGCGAACACCCCGGAAAGGTCGCGGTCGCGGTAGCGCCGGGCCAGCTTCACCCGCCAGGCGGTGTCGTTCGCGGTGATCCGCAGCGTGGTCATCCGGTCCAGGATGGCCAGGTCGCTGCGCCGCGCCGAGGTCTCGGCCAGCGACTCGTTGTCGGTCAGGAACACCCCGGCGCAGCCGAGCTCGCGCAGGTCGTACTCGCCCAGCGTCCAGTTGCAGGCCACCTGCATCAGCTGGGCCTGCACGGTGTCGCCGGCCTGCAGCGAGTCGTCGATCAGCAGGACGAACCGGCGCCCCGGCCGCAGCTGCGCCATCACCAGCTGGCACAGCACCAGGGCGCCGTCCTCGCCCCGCACCGGCGCGTTGGCCAGCAGGTCGTCCGGGGTCAGGTTGGCCGCCGGCACGTAGACCAGCTCAGTGTCCTCATACGCTTCGGCGATGTGCGAGAAGAAGGTCGCGGTCTTGCCGATCCCGTGCTCGCCGAAGATCTGGCCGGTCTGGCCGAGGTCGATCATCGCGTCGATGAAGGCCTCGAGCTTCGAGGCCCCGGTCCAGCCCGGCGGCGGCTCCGGATACGTCGCAGTAGACTGCCACGGCTGCTGCGCGGCGGCTGCGGTGGCGGTTCCGGCGGTCGGTGCGGACACGGTCATCGGCTCCCCGGGATCACCCGATGGCAGGCCATCGGCGGACGGTGGTGCCCGGGCCAGTCGTCGCCGCCCGCGGTGATCAGCCAGATCCACTTGTCCGGCTCGGCCGGCGTGATGTGCGGCGCGTGCCCGTCGGTGAGCACGACGACCGCGTCCGGCCGCTCCTCGAACCGCTCGCCGCGCACCTCGGTGCGGCCCTCGACGTAGTCCGCGACGGCCTGGAAGCTCGTCCCTCCTCCGCCGTAGACCCGCTCGCCCGGCGTGAAGGGCATCACGGCCCCGTCGAAGGACAGCCAGTGCGCCCGCACCCCGTCGATCTTCCCGACCAGCTCGGTCAGCCAAGCGACCACGTCGCCCGGCATCGAGCCGGAGGTGTCGTACGCGATCACGACCAGCTTCTCGGCGACCGGCCCGCGCCGCGCCAGCACCGGATCGCCGCCGAGCGCCGCGACGATCGCGCCGCGCTTCTTCGGGTAGACCAGCCGCTCGCCCTCGGCCAGCCGGGAGGCCATGACGTCCACGAACCAGCGCTGCCACCAGGCGATCCGCCGGGTCGCCGTGGTCCGGCCGCGCAGCTTGTGCGCGCCGAGCCGGCCCCAGACCCGGTCCGCCGACGCGGTGCCCTCGGTACGCCGGAGCAGGTCGCTGATCTCGTCCCGCGCGCCGCGGTGGCCGCGCCCCGCCGCCAGCAGGGCATTGAGCAGGGCCGACGAGGTCGCCGCGGCCACCGCCTCCTCGTCGAGCTGGATGTCCGTGGTCTGATGGACACAGACGGCGGACCAGGATACTGCGAGCGGCCGCTTCATCCGCTTGAGCTCGGTGTACGCGGTCATGTCGGTCGCGACGAAGGCGGGGTGGTCGAGCGGGTCGAGCCCCTGCCCGGCCAGGTCGGCCGCATAGGCCGCGTAGACCTCGCGCGGGTCCACGCCGGTCGGCACCCCGTCGAGCCGCGGCAGTTCCCCGCGGCCCAGCCGGACCATCGCGACGTGGTTGATCGTCACCTCCGCGGCCAGATCGAACACCGGGTCGTCGCGCAGGTGGGGATCGACGAACAGGTGCCGGTGCACCAGGTGCCGCGCCTCGTGGAAGAGCACGAACTTGACCCCGTCCAGGCCCAGCCGGACGAAGAAGTCCGGGTTGAACAGCAGCAGGCAGCTGCCGTCCCCGGAGGCGGCCACGGCCGCGGTCGGCACCGCCGTGGTCGGGATCTGGTACGGGCACTTGCTGAAGATCCACGAGGCGACCGCCGACTCGGCCAGCCCGAAGTCGAGCAGCGCGGCGTCCTTGAGCCGCTCCGCCTCGGCGACGGTCTCCAGCGCGGCCGGGCGCCAGGCCGCGACGGCCCGCCGGTCGGCCAGGTCGATCACCGGCGGACGCCGCAGCGCCGACGCGCGCGTCGTCCGGGCCGGTCGCGGCGCGGCTCCGGGCACTGCTCCAGGCACCCCTTCGGGCACTGCTTCAGTCGTCGCGGTCTGCGGCGGCTGCGCGGTCATGGCAGCCCCCTCATCCGCCCGTGGCGGCCGCGATCGCGCCGCTGGTGCCGATCAGCTCCGGCACCGAGCCGGTGAACTGCGGCAGCAGCCGGTCCAGCACGGCCCACGCCTCCAGGTTGCCGCCCAGCTCCCGCTCGACCAGCGGCCGCAGCTCGGCGCGGGCCGCGGCGCACTGCTCAGGGAACAGCGCGCCGCCGAGGCCGAACACGGCCAGCACGATCTCGGGATTCCGGCCGGTGCGCAGGTATTCGCCCGGCCCGCCGAGAAGCACCCCGGCGTTCCGCATCCGCTTGGCGAAGCGCGGCAGCGTGCCGCCGAACTGGACCCGCAGCTCCACTGGGCACACCGGGTGCACGCAGAGCGCCCACCGCGCGTATCCCGGCAGCGGCGTCGCCCGGTCCGCCGCACCGATCACGGCCCAGTCCCGCGCACCGATGGCCGCGACCACATGCCGGACCTGCTTCATGCGGCGTTGCGCGCCGTACGTATACAGCGCGTGGACGAGACCGCGCGCCGTGGCGTCACCCTCGTCGTCGACGGAGTCCGCGCGCCCTATCCGGAAGCTGCGGTAGTGCGGATCCTCGCCGCTCGGCGTGAGGCTCAGCCTGGCGGGCCGGATCGAACCGCCCCTGTCCGGGTACGGGACGCCTAGCGTGATGTCCCGCAGGACCGCCTCGGGCAGCCGAGTCATGCGGAAGGCGACGAGATAAGCGGTCTCGTCACCGGATTCGAGCAGCCACCGGGCGACCCCGGTCGGGACCGCCGGGTTCCCGAAGATCTTGGTGACGGCGTGGGTGTCGTGCGGCACGGCAGGCGGCAGCTGCAGACGATCGTCGATGCGCGCGGTCAGCGCCGGGTCGCCAACCGTCCCCAGCAGGAAGCGCACCGCCGCGCCGTACGCGATCTGATCCAGGTTGATGCGGCCCCGGCCGGCCGGCGAGTAGTAGTGCCCCAGGCCCGCGTTGTGCGGCGCCGGATCGGGAATCGGCGCAGGCGTCGGCGGATTCGTGTTCGGCACCCCGGTCTCCTGGCCTGTCAGAGCTTCCCCGCTGGCTACGGTCGCAAGCATAGGCCAGCGCAGGATGCGGACACGCGCGAATTTCGTTGCCCGGCCACGGTTTCCGCTCCGCTTTCGCGGTCCCCGGTGGCCCGGCCGGATCGCCGCCCAGGACCGGCCCCAGGGGTGTCCGACCTGCTCGGGGCATCTCGTGCTGCTCAATAGTTAGCGCTAACATCTGATGCAGCGTCAACGCGGTCCCGCCCGGTGAAGTCGTGCCCTGCGACATTCCGGCCCGGTCGGGACCGGCCGCCGGACCTAGGCGGCCGAGCTGGATCAATCGTTCCCACCAGGGCGTACGTCGGCTTGGACGCACCGCGCGCGGCCGGGTCCGCGGGCGCGAGACATCCACGAATCCAGGAAGATCCGCACGGGATGTGAGGTCAATGGCGATCGAATACCAGCCCGAACAGGCCCCCGGAGCAGCGTTGCCCACCTTCGCTCCGAGCCGCCGGTCACTGCTGCGCGGACTGGGACTCGGCGGCGGGGCCGTGGCCGCCGCCTCCCTCCTGTCCGCCTGCAGCAGTTCGCACAGCACTACCCCCACCGGCGCGGTGGGCGCGTTCCCCACTACGCCGAAGTGGAAGTTCGTCTTCGTCAACCACGTGACGACGAACTCGTTCTTCGTCCCGACCAGGACCGGGCTGGCCGACGCGGCCGCGATGCTCGGCCTGCCCACGCCGCAGTGGACCGGCTCGGAGACCGGCTCGGTCGCCGAGATGGCCAGCGCGTTCGAGACCGCGATCAGCTCGAAGGCGGACGGGATCGCGATCCCGCTGACCGACAACACCGCCTTCATCGAGCCCACCAAGGCGGCCCTGGCGGCCGGCATCCCGGTGGTCGCCTACAACGCCAACGCGCCGGGCAACTTCGCCCTGACCTACGTCGGCCAGGACCTCTACCAGTCCGGCGTGCTGATGGGCCAGAAGATCGCGACGGAGGTCACCTCCGGCCCCATCCTCGTCGGGATCTCCCAGCCCGGCGGGAACAACGTGCAGCCGAGACTGGACGGCCTCACCGCCGCGCTGAAGGTCGCAGCGCCCAATGTTAGCGTTCACAGCGTCGACACCGGGACGACGGCGGCCGGTGCGGTCTCCGCGATGGAGGCCGCATATCAGGGTCTGAAGAGCGCTGTGGGAATGTACGCGGTCGATGCAGAGACGACCGAGGGCATCCCGCAGATCATCCAGACCTACAACCTCAAGGGCAAGGTGCACGCCGGCGGTTTCGACACGCTGCAGCCGACCATAACCGGCGTGCACTCCGGGGCGATGGACTTCACCATCGACCAGTCGGCATACCTGCAGGGGTTCCTGCCGGTGGTCTACATGTTCATGTTCCGGCTCTCCGGGACCCTGGTGTCGCCGCCCGCGACCGACACCGGCCTTACCTTCGTCACGAGCGCCAACGTCGGCCCCTACAACTCGTTGAACAGCGTCTTCGAGGGCGGGACCAACAAGGCCGTGCCGAGCATGCCCGGCTCGATCAACCCGCCGGCCGCCTCCCAGGTCCAGACCTGAGACCGGCCGCATGAGAGCACGGGCACGAGTACGCCGCTGAGCGGGAGAGGCACGACACATGGCAGACACCGAAGTCCGCCCGGTCCGGCCAGGTGCCGGGCCGGGCGGCCCCGCCGGCCGGTCGGCCGCGGTCACGGTACTCGGCGTGCTGGTCCGGCGCCGGGAGCTGAGCATCATCCTGGTCACGGTCGCGGCCGTGCTCTACTTCACCGTCCGCAGCGGGTCGACCTTCAACACCAACGCCAACTACCACATCATCATGCAGTACTTCGCCCCGCTGGCGATCATCGGCGCGGGCGAGGCGATGCTGCTGATCTGCGGCGAGATCGACCTGTCGGCGGGGTTCGTCTACACCTTCACGCCGTTCGTCTTCATGTCCCTCTACAACGACAACGCGACCGTGCCGGAGGCGCTGATCGGCTCGCTCGTGGTGGCCGCGGGCATCGGGTTCGTCAACGGCATGATCAGGAACCTGTTCAACCTCTCCTCGTTCATCGTCACGCTGGGCATGGGCTTCTTCCTGGAGGGCATGACCTACGTCCAGTCCAACGGCTCCACGGCCACCCCGCCGTACCACGGCGCGCTGGCCGACGTGCTCGGCGGCTGGCGCTGGTCGGAGCTGGTCTGGGCGCTCGCCGTCGTGCTGCTGGTCCAGCTCGCGCTGAGCGCGACCCGGTACGGCGTCTACGTGCAGGCGGCCGGCGGCAACCCGCTCAGCGCCGCCGAGTCCGGGATCAAGGTCAACCGGGTCCGGCTGATCACCTTCACCATGACCAGCCTGCTGGCCGGGCTCACCGGGATGATCGACGAGACCCGGGTCGGCACCTTCGACCCGACCAGCGGCGGCAACACGACCATGTTCATGGCGGTGGCCTCGGCGGTCATCGGCGGGACCGCGCTGCTCGGCGGCTCCGGCACCGTGATCGGCGCGCTGTTCGGCGCGGTGCTGATAGGCATCATCAACGACGGCTTCCAGCTGATCGGCGTGAACGCCTTCGCCTTCGACGTGTTCATCGGCATCGCGGTGGTGGTCGCCATGCTCCTCAACGCCTACCTGATCATGCTGCGGAAGAGAGCGCTGAGATGACCGAGCCGTTCTCCGACGAGACCGGGGCCGACTTCGGCGCGCGGCCCGGCGACCAGTCGCCGGCCGGCATCCCGGAACAGGCTGCCGGTCCTGACTCGGCCGCGGCCGACGCGATCCGGGTGGAGCACGTGGCCAAGCGCTTCGGCCCGGTCACGGCGCTGCGCGACATCAACATGCACGTTCGCCGCGGCGAGGTGCTGGGGCTCATCGGTGACAACGGCGCCGGCAAGTCGACCCTGATCAAGATCCTCACCGGTTTCCACCGCCCGGACTCCGGCGTGATCCTGGTGAACGGCGTCGAGACCAGGCTCACCGGGGTCCGGCACGCGCGCTCGCTCGGCATCGAGACCGTATATCAGGATCTTGCCCTGATAGACGGGCTGTCGGTGTACCTCAACCTGCACCTGAACAAGGAGCTGGTGCACAAGCCGGTGCCGTTCCTGCGGCGCGCCGAGATGAAGCGGCGGGCGAGCGCCGCGCTGGCCTCCGTGGGCATCGACATCCCCTCGCTGTCGGCCGAGGTCGGCACGCTGTCCGGCGGGCAGCGGCAGGCGATCGCGGTGGCCCGCGCGGTGTACTCGGACGCGAAGATCCTGCTGCTGGACGAGCCGCTGGCCGCGATGGGCGCCCGGGAGGGCGGCCAGATCCTGCAGCTGCTGCGCACCCTGCGGGAGCGCGGGGACCTGGCCATCGTGGTCATCGCGCACAACTACAGCCAGATCGTCGATGTCTGCGACCGGGTGAACCTGTTGCAGCACGGCGAGATCACCTTCGACCGGCCGACCGCGCAGACCTCGGTGGCCGAGCTCAACGAGCTCGTACACGCCGAGTACCGGATCGAGGCCTGAAGCCGCGCACCGCGCGGCCTCGGGCTCCGGTCCGCGGCACAAGCTGCGCGGACGGAAGGAGCCCGGTCGACGGCGCCGTTCGGAGGGGCCCGCCGGCCCGGCCCGCTGGCGGGCTGGGGCCGCGGCCGGCCGGGCCCCTCCGGCGGTGGCGGACGGCGCACGGCGGCGCCGTCCCCGCTTCCCTCTACTCTCCGGCGGCTTTGCGGCGATTTCCGGCCGCTGTCGGTGTCCTGGCCTAGGCTCGCAGTTATGGCCTCCGTACCACCCGAACGCCACCTGATCCGCGCAAGGGATCTCGCCGACGCCCGGTTCGCCGAGCCGCTGACGGTCGACGACATGGCCCGCGCGGCCGGCCTGTCGCGCTCCCACTTCAGCCGCGAGTTCCGGCGCGCGTTCGGCGAGCCGCCGCACGTCTATCTGCTCACCCGGCGGCTCGAGCGGGCCGCCTCGATGCTGAGGTTCACCGACCGCAACGTGGCCGAGATATGCCTGGCCGTCGGCCTGGAGAGCATCGGGTCGTTCACCTCCAGCTACACCCGCATGTTCGGTGTCTCGCCGACGGTCTACAGGTCGCTGTTCCCGCCGGCCTCCGACTACGCGCGCATCCCGAGCTGTGTGCTGCGCGCCTATGGCCGCCCGCGACACAAGACGTTTCGAGAAGACGCGGCCGCCGTGCGCGACTAGCTTGGGAACCGGCCGGTCCGGGCAGTGGCGAATCATCCGGATGCGGTCGGAGACCAGCCGAAACACGGCAAACCTGGAGGCTTCCCATGACCACGATCAACGTCGCGAACACCCAGCTGTGGGTGCACGACCAGAGCGAAGCGCTCGCCTTCTACACCGAGAAGCTCGGCATGGAGGTGCGCATGGACGTCACCATGCCCGAGATGGGCGACTTCCGCTGGCTGGCCGTCGGCCCGGCGCACCAGCAGGACTTCTCCATCGTGCTGATGGCGATCCCCGGCCCGCCGGTCATGGACGCCGAGACGGCGGAGCAGGTCAGGTCGCTCATGGCGAAGGGCTTCGCCGGCACGGTCTTCCTGACCACGGACGACTGCCAGGCCGCCTACGAGGAGCTGTCCGCGCGCGGCGTCGAGTTCACCGAGAAGCCGGAGCAGCGCCCTTACGGCATCGACGCGGGCCTGCGCGACCCGTCCGGCAACAGCCTGCGCCTGACGCAGGTGCAGATCTGATTCTGGGCGGCGGGTGGATCGGGGCCGGGAGCGACCGCCGCTCTCGGCGCCGAGTTATCCACAGCTCTCGCTTATCCACAGTTATCCACAGCTTCAAGCTGATCGCGCACGGCGCGGTCGCCGCCGTCAAGGCGGCGGCTGACGTGGAAGATTGTCGACACGTCGATTCGCAGATCACGTCATCGCCGAGTTATCCACAGCCGCTGTCCACACTGTGCACAAACATCTGTTCGATGATCGATCATCGAGCCAGGCAGGCGGATCGAACATGGTTGACGAAGCATCGGTCCTGCGCTAGCCGAGTCGAACAAGTGAACGGATGGTTGCGAGCGTCCTGCGCGACAGGGAACACCACGCGATGACGTTCGAGCTTGATGCGGCGTCAGACGGGGCCGGCTACCTGAACCTGAGGTCGTTGAAGCCGTAGCGCTCGGCGAATGCCACGACCACTGCGCGCACGGCCTTGTGCGGCGAGTCGGCGTACGGAGTGACCAGTTCCCGTATCCGGGTGCGCGCCTCCTGCTCGCTGAGCAGGTCGTTGCCCTTGATGTGGAAGTACAGGCTCAGCAGCCCGTCCGGGTCGCCCTTCGCCGCCCAGGCGTGCCGGTCGGCCAGCGGCAGCAGCTTGAGGCCCATCGCCGCCACGGCGCCGAGCGCGTCGTAGGGCAGGTCGTCGGGGAGCTGGTCGATGTCGGGCCGCTGCTCGAGCAGGCGGGTGCGCAGCGCCCGCACGTTCCGCGTGTCCGGCTCCGGCGGATAGTCGATCTCCAGCGTCAGGTGGCATCCCAGCTCGGAGAGCCGGCCCTCCAGCGAGACCAGCGAACGGGAGTACGCGGTGTCCATCGAGGTGTAGGGCGTCCGGAAGTGCTCGCCGTCCTCGGTCTGGTACGTGCCCGTCATCAGGCACCACTGGTACATGGCCAGGAAGCCGTTGAGGATCAGCCTCCGCTCGATCCCGACGACGTCCTCGAGCGCGTCGTCCGGCTCCTGCCGGCCCGGCTTGGTGGGGATGGTGCCCAGCGGGATCCGGAACCGGCGGAACTTCTCGTGATGGCACCTGACCCGCTCGAGCGGGCTGCGCAGGTCGATTCCGCCGAACGGCCCAGGCGGCTCCGGCAGCGTCCTGCCGGGCTGGATGTAACGCGCGCCGAAGTCGGCCAGAGCCTCCACCGTGGTCCCGATCGGCACTTCCACCAGCGGCAGTTCACCGACCGTCACACTCGTCGGCGCCTGTACGGACACTGTGACATCGTCGTGCGCATCGTCCGCGAACCGCGCGTAGAGCCGATCCGGATCCCTCGGATAGAGGATCAGGCCGATCCCGCGCAGGTTGCCCGGCAGGATGCCGGACGTTCCGATCCGCACCGGCCCGCTGCGGGTGCGGCGCTTGCGCAGAGCCGGCTTGACGACCTCGGCCGGCAGCAGGCGAAACCCGGTCGCCGCCAGATCCGGATGCTCGCGAAGCCTCTTGAGCCACAAGGGGGCCGAACGCATCGGCGCATCGTACTGGAAGCGCGGACCGTGTGAGACAAGCTGTTACGAGGGGAACGCGTGCGCCTCGGGATCGCGCGCCAGCACCGATCGGCCGCCGTCGACCGGGACCGTGGCGCCGTTGACGAAGGCGGCGTCCTGCGACAGCAGATGGCTGATCGTCGCGGCGACCTCCGCGGCCCGCCCCACGCGGCCGACCGGATGAATCAGGCCCATCTCCCGCTCGATGCGCGCGGCGTCCTCGGGCGACTGGCGGCCGAGGAAGTCCGCGTAGCGCTCGGTGGCGATCGAGCCGAGCGCTACCGCGTTGACCCGGATGCCGCGCGCGCCGTACTCGACGGCGAGAGCGCGCGTCAGGCCCTCGATCGCCGCCTTCGCCGTGACGTAAGGCAGGCAGCCGGGTACAGCTTGCCGCGCCTGATGCGACGAGACGTTGACGATCGCGCCGCCGGTCCCCGCGGCCAGGAACCGGCGCACCGCGGTTGAGCAGCCGATCAGCGCGGGCGCGAGATTGAGCGTGATCAGGTCCAGCACCTCGGACGTCGGCGAGGAGTGCACCGAGGCGTCCCGGAACAGCGCGGCGTTGTTGACCCAGCCGGTCAGCGTCCCCGCCGCCTCGGCCAGGTCGGCGGCCCGCGCGGCCAGCGCCTCGTCGGAGGCGTCGCCGGCCACGGCGGCCACCCGGGACCCGGCCGGGTGCCCGCGGGTCCAGGCCAGCGACTCCGGATCGAGGTCGATCGCGACCACGCATCGTCGCCGACTCCGCGCACCAGCACGTGTTCGTCTCCGGCGGCAGCGGCTCCAGCGCAGTCGTGGTCACCGACTTCGCCGGGAACCCGGTCGCCACGCTCACCGGCCTGGCCGGCGCGGCCGGGCTCGCCCTGTCCGCCGGCGGCGGCGTCCTCTACGCCGCGATCAGCGGCACGGACGAGATCGCCGCGGTGAACACCGCCACCCTGCAGGAAGTCGCGCTCTACTTCACCGACGGCCAGGACCCCGTCTCCCTCGCCGTGGTCGGGGACGACGTCTGGTTCAGCTACCCGTCGAACAACGGCCAGCCCGGCATCGGCGTGCTCGACCCGTCCGCGCTGACCGTCGGTCTCACCCGCGAGTCCGAGTTCCTTTACGCGCCGGTCCTCGCCGCCTCACCCGCGGCACCGGGCATCCTGGTCGCCGGCAACGCGGGCTTCTCGCCCTCCGTCATCGAATCCTTCGACGTCGGCTCGGGAGCGCCGGTCCCCGTGGCCGTCTCCGACCCGTGGAGCCAGCCGGACGGCTGTGCGAACCTGCGCCAGCTGGCGATCGCCGCGGACGGCACCGACGTCGTCACAGCGTGCGGATATCCCTACTACGGCTCCTCGCTCGACCTGAGCACCATGCAGGAGGACGCGACCTACACCACCGGCCCCTACGTCGACTCGGTCGCCGTCGCCCCGTCCGGTGAGATCGCGCTCGGGCTCTCGGGCTCGAACCCCAGCACCCCGGTCGACCTGTTCACGCCCGGAGACTCGGTGCCCGCCGCGAGCTATCCGGTCGCCGGGTCCGACGTGCCCGGCCTGGCCTGGAGCGCCGACGGCGGCACGCTGTTCGCCGTCGGCGACGGCGTGAACGAGAACGGAGACCTGGTCCTGAACATCGTCGACGTCACCGGCTGATCGATCTCAGTAAATCTCAGCCTACGAACAAACCGGCTGCCCGCGGTCCCGTCCGCGGGCAGCCGCTTCGTCCTGCGTCGCCCCGCGTTCCCCCATCGCCCGGCTACCGCGCCGCGGCGCCGCTCCCGCTGCGCGTCTCGATCGCGTGGATCTCCGGCAGGACCGACGCCAGGGCCTCCAGCGTCGCGTCGTCGTACGGTCCGCGCGGGCTCACGATCGCGTGGTCGACCCCGGCCTGCGCCAGCTCCCTGAGATGGTCGACCAGATTCCGCAGCCCCGCCTCACGATCCGGGGCGAGCTGGAAGAACGAGGTGACCGTCTTCTCGATCTCGGCGTAGTCCCGGCCCTCCGCCTCGCAGTGCTCCCGCAGCACCCTGAGCTTGTGCGCGACGCCCTGCTCGGGTGCGGCTCCGGGGATGTCGAACAGGTTGCACATGTCGCCGTACCGCGCGACGAACCGCAGCGTCTTCTTCTCGCCGCCGCCCCCGACCATGACCGGCGGATGCGGCTTCTGCAGCGCGTTCGGCGAGTTCAGCGGCCGCGGAAGCTGGTATTCGCGTCCCTCGAACGGGCTCTCGTCGCCGCGCCACATCTGGTGCGCGATCTGCAGCACCTCCTCCAATCGGGTGAAACGGTCGGCCAGTGACGGGAACGGGATCCCGAGGCCGTAGGCCTCCGTGTCGCGCGGGTCGCGGCCGGGCGGCAGCGCGTTGAACGGAGCCCCGGCGCCGACGCCGAACACGACGCGGCCGCCGCTGAGCACGTCCAGCGAGGTCACCGTCTTCACCAGCACCCCCGGATGGCGGTACGAGACCGAGGTGACCAGCGTGCCCAGTTGGATGCGCCGGGTCAGCCCGGCCATGAAGGCCAGCGTCGCGTAGGCCTCGGGCATCGGCGACTCGGGCGGCAGGCCGCTGATCGGGATCTGGAAGAAGTGGTCCATCGTCCACAGGCTGTCGAACCCCGCCTCGTCGGCGGTCCGCGCGATCCGGGATACCGTGGGTCCGATCTGGTCGGTGGGAACGGGCCAGGAGAAGTCGGTGACCGGAATGCCGATCTTCACGTGCGTCGCCTTCCGTAGGTGCGGTGAGGGTACTCGTTAGCTGGCTAACGATCCTAGCACGGACTGCGGCCGCCGGGTAATCGCCCGTGCAGATGTGGAGCGCCGCGCCGCGCCACGTACGCTTGCCTCGTGGCCGACGATCTCCAACACGACCCCGGGCGCGATTTTTTGTCGGCCTTCTGGGAGACCAAGCACGCGCTCGCCCTCGCATCGGCGACGGCCTTCTCGCGGCATGGCGTTCACGAAGGGCAGCAGTTCATCCTGCGCTGCCTATGGGAGCAGGACGGCCAAAGCCCCGGCGAGGTGGCTAAACGCCTCGGCCTCGCCACCCCCACGGTCACCAAGGCGACCACCCGGATGGAGGGCGTCGGGCTGCTGCGCCGCGCACCGCACCCGACCGACCGCAGACTCGTCCGGCTGCTGCTGACCGACCGCGGCCACGAGCTCGAGGCGCTGATCGGCGACGAGATGACGCGGCTGGAGGACCGGGCACTGGCCGGCTTCTCCGCGCAGCAGCGGGACGACCTGGTCGACATCCTCGACGCGGTGCTGCGGAACCTGACCGACAGCGCGCCGGCCGAGCCCGGACCGGAGCCGGCATCGGCGGCGGCAGCGCGGCCGAGCGTCAGCCGTTGACACCGCTGTAGCGGCGCAGGCTCGCATTCCAGATCAACCGCGACGCGATGTACAGGCCGAGGCCCACCGCGGGCGACCCGGCCGCCAGCGCCTCCGGGACGCCGAGCCCGGCGGTCCGTCCGGTCAGCGTCGCGGCGGGGAAGTAGGCGACGAATGCGAGCGGCAGCACCCAGGTGAGCGCCGCCCGCATCAGCCCCGGAAGAATGCTCAGCGGGTAGTTGCCGAAGGTCTCCAGCAGCTCGATCGACCAGCTCGACCAGGCGTAGGAGCCCGGATAGTGAAACGCCGCCGCCGAGAACGCGGTGAGTATGGCTGCTTCGACAAGCATCGCCCCGCACACCGCGGCGCCCAGATAGAGCGCCTTCTCCGGCGTCCACGCCGTGTGCAGCCGTAGCACTGCGGCGATGAACAGCGAGACGCCGACCAGGATGTCGCCGAGCGCGTTCGACGGGAACTCGGCGAGCTGGACCTGCCGGTGCACCGGCATCGGGCGCAGCAGGTAGCCGTCGATCTTCCCGTCCTGCACCAGGTAGGTCAGCTCGAAGACCCGGCCGAAGCAGAGCACGTACAGGCCGTGTCCCAGCATCCGCACCGCGACGATCAGCAGCACCGCGTCGGCCGGCCAGCCGGCCATGCCGTTGAACCGGGTCAGCAGCACGCTCGCGAAGACGATGATCGAGGTCTGCCACAGGATGCCCACGCCGATCTGCAGCAGGAAGTCCACCCGGTACTCCAGCTGCGCGCGCAACATCAGCATCATGATGCGCAGTACCAGCCGCCAGGCGCGCGCGAAGCGGACGGCGCGGTCCCGGATCCCGGTCCACGGTGCCATGCGGCCTCACCCGCCCTGCGAGGTCACGCGGTCCCCGGCGCGCCGCCACAGCCGCCGGTTGACCAGACAGAGCCCTGCGACCCAGCCCGCCTGGATCGCCAACTGCGCGGGAGCGGCCGACAGCGCGATCCGGCCGGTGTAGAGCGAGAGCGGGACGTTCAGCGTGGCCTGGAACGGCAGCACCCCGCTCATCGCGATGAACCAGCCGGGGAAGTACCACAGCGGCGCGTAGCCGCCGGAGAGCAGGTTCTGCACGAACTGCAGGATCGTCAGCGCGGAGCCGTTTCGCAGGGTCCAGAAGCACATCAGGTCCAGCGAGAGCGTCAACTCGTGGTAGACCGCCTGGCCGAGCAGCAGCGCAGCGACGAAGGCCATGGCGTTCGCGGCGGAGGCGGGCGGCCCGAGCACCCCGGCGATCCGGCACGCGACGTATCCAAGGGCGAACCAGGTCAGGCCGTAGGCCTGCTCGCCGAGCGCGCGGTAGAGGTAGTACCGGCGCGGAGGCACGGGGCGAAGGAACCAGTACACGATGGTGCCCATGTAGACGTGCGCGAAGATGCTGTCCCGGCTCGCGTCGCGGTCCAGCCCGCGCACCCGCGTGGCCAGCACGGCGAGAACCGCGTAGTCGACGGCCTGGTCCCGGGTGAGCCCGGCGTTCGACGAGGTGTGCGCATAGAGCGCACGCCATAGGAACACGACGAGCGCGATCTGGATGGCGAGGCGCACGGCGGTCCCGACCAGGCGCCCGGGGGAGAGCAACTCGCCCAGAGCACTGATCCGCCCGGCGCGCCACGCGCTGCGGGCCGGGCGCTGAGCCGGCGCGGCCGAGTCGAGCAGGTAAGCAGACATGTCAGTCAGGCCTCGGCGAATCAGCCGAGCCGCGCGGCCGCTGCGGCCACCGAGTCCGCGCCGTCCGCCCCGACCGCGCCGTCAGCCCTGTCCGCGGCATCAATACCCTCATTCCTGTCCGCCGCGCGATAGGCCTCGCGCATCACCTCTTCCAGGTCGCTCTCCTCGACCGCGAGATCGACCACGTCGTAGTGCTGGACAAGCAACTTCAACGCGCGTTGCGCAGTCACCGTGCCGGTCGCCGGACCAAGCCCCGTACCGGGTCCGAAGTGCCCGACGGCGCCGCTCGCGCTCAGCAGCTCCAACCCGGGCGGAACTGGACCGTCGAACTCCGCGCCGCTATCGCCCGCCACGGTGATACGCACGCGCCAGCCGCCGCCGAACCGCCGCCGAGCTTCGTCCAGGGTGCCGTCCAGCGCGATCCGGCCGTGGTTGATCAGCACCACGCGCTCCGCCAGCCGCTCCACCTCGGTCATGTCGTGCGTGGTGAGCAGCACCGTGCGCCCCCGCTGCTTCACCTGGTGCCGCAGGAAGCCGCGCACCTGCTCCTTGACCACCGCGTCCATGCCGATCGTCGGCTCGTCGAGGAAGACCACCGGCGGATCGTGCAGCAGCGCCGCGGCCAGATCGCAGCGCACCCGCTGGCCGAGCGACAGGTGCCGCACCCGGGTCGTCCAGAACGAGCCGAGCTCCAGCAGGTCGTCGAACTCGCGCAGCCGGGCCCGGTAATCCGCCTCCCGCACGCCGAAGATGTCCCGCAGGACGGCGAAGGACTCGCGGGCCGGCAGATCCCACCACAGCTGCGAGCGCTGCCCGAACACGGCGCCGAGATTGCGCGCGCTGCGCTCCCGCTCCCGGTACGGCTCGACCCCGGCCACAGAGGCCGAGCCGGAGGTCGGCGTCAGGATCCCCGTCAGCATCTTGATGGTGGTCGACTTGCCCGCGCCGTTCGGGCCGAGCAGCGCCAGCAGCTCCCCGCGCCGCACCGAGAACGAGACCCCGTCGACGGCGGTCTTCTCGTCCCACTGCGGGGCGACCAGCCCGCGCAGCACCCCGCGAACCCCCTCCCCGCGCCGGGCCGTGCGAAAGACCTTCGTGAGGCCGCGGGCCGCGATGGCCTCGTCCACAGGTTCCTCCACTCCGGATCGCGCGCCGCCGCACGCAGGAGAGAGCAGGAGAAGCAGACGCGCGGTGACGCGACGCGGCACAGCCCGGCGCTCCCGAGGGACCGCGCCCGAGCCGAACCTCGTCGGTCGCCTTTCTAGCGGGCCGCGCGGCGGTTGCTCAACCGGTTTTGCACGCAGTGCCCGCCGCCGACCGCAAAACGAACACCATGCCCGAATATATGAATCCATCCAAATGGAAACCTGCTGCGGAAAACCGTACCCGGCCGCCGAATCGTGGGTAACACGCGCGCCACCCCCGCGGCCCCGTGAAAGTCCCACCGCGAATCCGGCCCAGGCACCCCGCGGGATTCACCCGGAACTGATTTCACCACCGCCCCACCACGCGCGCCTTCTCCGCGCCGCCATTCACAATCTCGCAAGCCGAACCGGACACCTTGTGTGCCTATGCAATCAACTGTCATGCTCATATTCGCTGTCGGCGATGGGTATATACGACGTGTGAGGTGGAGCGGTTCCGGACGCGGCTCGGCGGATGATCGGTTGTCCAGGGGGGCAGTGAATCCGCGTTGTCGCAGCACATGTTCTCCCAGGCCAGAGCCGACTTGGCGGAATGGCCTGCAGTTCTGCGGCGCCAAAGCCGGTCGGCGCGCGCAGGGAGCGATCCGAAAGTGGCCGGAGTTGTGCGAGTGTTTCCGAGCTGCGAGGTGTGATTGATGATTCCCCTGGGGGGCGAAAGATGGCGATTCAGGGATCGGATCCGGGGAAGATCCCCGGGGAAATCCGGTCCCGTTCGGTGCCGCCGCGGGAATGCGCGATATTCCTTCCGGGCGAAGCGAACGGCAGTGCGAATTCGCAACGGCGCGCAGGCGGGTGCTCCAGTGCCCGCCGCACCGCCCGCAGCATCCGGCCGATGCCGCCCGGCCGGAGCGTGCCTCGTCCCACACCGCACGACGCCCCGGAGCACCGAACAATGCCGCCGCCGCCCGAGCCGACCGAATCCGCCGCACACCGACCGGAACGGGGCGACGTGACCATCGGCATCGTCACCGCGCTGTGGAACGAGTCGGCGGCGGTCCGCAAGTTCGTCGACCACGCCGAGAGGCTGCATTTCGACGAGGACCCCAACGAGTACTGGGTCGGCTTCCTCGGCAGCAGCGACAACGCCCGGCCGCACCGCGTGGCCGTCGTCCAGCTGCCCGAGGACAACACCCGCAACGCCGCCGCCACCTGCATCGAGTTGCTGCGCACGTTCCAGGGCATCCGCTGTGTCCTGATGGTGGGCATCGCCGGCGGCATCCCCGCGGTCGAACAGCCGGAGCGCCACGTCCGGCTCGGCGACGTCGTCGTGGCCGTCGAAGGCATCGTCGACTACGGACATATACGGCAGGCCGACGGCGTCGACGTGCTCCGGCGCCCGGTCGAGGGCATGTCCCTCGATCTCAAGCGCGCCGTGGACGAACTGCGCCAGCGGGAACTCGAAGACCGCTCGCGCTCGTGGGCCCAGCCCACATCCGGGCCCGGGCGTCCCCTCGCCGCCTTCTCCCGGCCGCCGGCCCGCACCGACCAGCTCACCGTCGGCGGCCGGCGGATCGAGCATCCCGACCCGGCGCTGACCGGACACCGGCCCGGCCGCCCCAAGGCGCACTACGGCATGATCGGCTCGGGCGACGTGCTGGTGCGCGACGCGCAGCGCCGCGACGAACTCGCCGCACGCTACGGCATCCTCGCCGTGGAGATGGAGGGCGCCGGCATCGCCGCCGCAGCACGCCAGCGCGGCGTGCCCTGGTTCGTCGTGCGCGGCATCTCCGACTACTGCGACGGTGAGAAGAGCGACCACTGGCAGCGTTACGCGGCGCTGATGGCGGCCAGCTACACCCGCACCCTGCTCAGCGTGTTCCGGCCCTATCCGTCCTGGTCGGCCGCCCCGGGCAGCGGCGTACTCGCCCTCGTGCCGGACCCGGAGCGCGACGACATCATCAGGGCCCTCAGCCAAGTGCCGGACCTCGACCCGCGCGCCATGTGGCACAGCGCCGCCGGCTCCCTCGCCCGGATGCCCGATCAGCCGCTGCACACCATCGGCGAGGTCTTCGACCACCTCGCCACCCTGAACGCGGACGACGGCCTGCCGCCGGCCGTCGCACTGCTCGAAGAGGCGGCCGCGCTGGCCGGCGAGTCCCAGGCCAGAACCCTGACCTGGTGGTCGAACATGCTCGCCGACCGCCTCCACGCGGGCGAACCGCTCAGGCGCCGCCGCCGGCAGAGGTCTGCCACCGCCGATCGGCACCAGGACACTGATCCGGCCGTCGCGCCGCCGGCCCGCGCCGCCCCGGACGACGGCGCTCCGCAGGAGGAAGGCGCGCCGAACCCGGGCGACCGGCCGTGCCTCGTCGTCCAGATCGTCCCGGACGGCATCGAGCCCGGGCGCTACCTGGCCGGCTGCTGGATCCAGAAGCGCACCGGGCCCTGGCGGCCCGAGCCGGGCGGGGACGACGTGGAGGCGCGCTGGGGCTCGCTGCAGGCGGAGCTGGACCGGTTCGTGCGCAGCGCGGAGGAGGAGTGGCGGGCCGACATCGGGCCCATCACGATCGAGTTCCTGCTGCCGACGGACCTGCTCAACCAGCCGGTCGAGTGGTGGCTGCGCGACCTCGACTCCCCGGCGCCGACCCCGCTGTGCGCGGACTACGACGTGGTCCTGCGCAGCGCCGACCGGATGCACGATGGCCGCTCCTACCGGTACTGGCTCTCGCGCTGGCAGACGCTGTGGCAGCCCCCTGGCAGGCTCAGGCACCGCGTGGTGCGGCGGGACGAGGCGGAGTCCGACTTCTCCCGCTGGGCCACCCGGCTGCACATCGAGCGCGACGTCGGCGTGGTCGTACTGAGCACCTCGCCGGACCACGACGACGGCCGGGCGGAGCTCGACATCGCGCTGCGGGCCGGCATCGCGGTGATCATCTGGGACCGCCGCGGCCCGATCCGCGCCGCCGACGAACCCACGGTCAGCCGGCTCGCCGAAGACCACCCGGCGCACCTGCTGCGCCGGCTCGACCAGCTCCGCAAGGAGGCTGCGATGGCCGCGCCGGAGAGCGTGCCGGCGCACCTCGGCCGGCACCTCGCGGTGCTGTGGGACGACGCGACCCGACCGATCGACCTCAGAGGGGCAGGGCGATGACCCGACAGGACGGCGGCAACCGCCCGGACCGCTCCGACGGACCGGACTGGTGGATCTACCGCGGCCACGGCATCCCGCCGAACCCCGACACGGTCGTCTCCCTGCCCGCACCGCCGCTCTGGCGCACCTTCCGCGGCGACGGCGCGGCGCAGCCGGTGCCGCCCGAGGACGCCGAGGAGGCGGACCGCAAGCTCGGCCGCCCGAAACCGGACCGGCCGCGGTGCGCCGACCGCCTCGAGTGCGACATGGTGAACGCCGCCATCGCCGTGCGCAGACCGCTGCTGGTCACCGGGCCGCCCGGGGTCGGCAAGTCCAGCCTCGCCTACCGGATCGCCCGCGAACTCGGCCTCGGGCGGGTGCTGGAATGGCCGGTGACCAGCCACAGCACCCTACGATCAGGGCTCTACGAGTACGACGCGATCGGCCGCGCCCAGGCGGCCGCGGCGCTGGGCGCCGGCCCGGACGGCGCGGCGCCGGCCGAGCCGAGCATCGGCGACTTCGTCCGGCTCGGCCCGGTCGGCACCGCGCTGCTGCCGTACGACCGCCCGCGGGTGCTGCTCATCGACGAGCTGGACAAGAGCGACATCGACCTGCCCAACGACCTGCTGCACATCTTCGAGGACGGCGAGTTCGACATCCCCGAGCTGGTCCGCGCCCGGCACCGGCAGCCCGAGGTGACCGTCTACACCAAGGACCCCGACCAGGTCGCCACGGTGCGCGGCGGCCGGCTGCGCTGCCGCTCCTTCCCCATCGTCGTGATCACCAGCAACCGCGAGCGCGAGTTCCCCCCGGCGTTCCTGCGCCGCTGCCTGCCGCTGGAGCTGCCCCCGCCGGACGCCGCCGAGCTGGCCAGCATGATCAGCGCCCAGGTGCCCGATCTCCACGGCGAGGTCCCGCACGGCCTCATCCAGGACTTCCTGGCCCGCGCCGCGCACAGCCCGCTGGCCCGGGACCAGCTGCTCAACGCCCTGCACCTGATCACCTCGGGCGCCTACGCGGACGACATGGAGGCGCAGCAGTCGCTGATCGACGCGGTCCTGCACTCCCTGGCGGCGGAGTGACGGCACGGTGACGACAATGTCAGATCCCTTCGACCCGACGGCCGCGCGGGCACCCGACCTCGACTGGGTCGACCTGGCCGACGCCCTCTGGCTCGCCGCGATCGCCGGCGCGGGCGCGGGCGCGCACCGCGAAGCCGAATCCGCGCTGCCCGACGCGCCGGGCGGCGGGCTGAGCCCTGAGCCGACCGGCGGCCAGACAGTCGACACGGGCGCCGTGGGCGATGCGGGCACTTACTCCGCGGCGGTCGCCCCGGCCCGACCCGGCACGGCGGAAGCGGCCGCCGCAGCGCGCCTGCACGGCAGGGCCGACGGCCGGCCGATCGGCCTGGCCCGCATCGAAGCCGGCGCCGGCCGCTCCGGCAGCACAGCCCTTCCGTTCGGCCGGGACATCGCCCGCGCGATGCAGCCGTTCAAACGGCGCGTACTGTCGCCAGTGGAGCAGGAGCCTGACGAGGAGGCGACGGCCGAGCGCGCCGCGGACGACCGCCTGTGGCTGCCCCAGATGAGGCCGGCGCCGACAAGATGGCTCTCCCTCGCCGTGGTCGTCGACGCGAGCCCGTCGATGGAGGTCTGGCGCCCGACCGTCGGCGCATTCATCAGACTGCTCAAACAACACGGCTCGTTCAGCCGCTGCCGGGAGTTCCTGATCGTCATCCCGGATGAGAGCGGCGGTGACGGGTACGGTGCTGGCGTACGGATCCTGTCCGGATCGGGCGTCGGCGTGCGGCATCCGGCGGAACTGGTGGACCCGTCCGGGCGACAGGTCATCCTCGTCCTGACCGACGGCCACAGCGCCGGCTGGCGCAGCCGGCGAATATCGGCCCTGATGCGACTGTGGGGCCGCTCCGGACCGCTGGCCATCGTCAACCCCTACCCGCAACGCTACTGGCACCGCACGAACCTCGCCCCCTCCCGGGCGCAGGTACGCGCCCCGCGCGCGGTCGCCCCGAACGCCCGCCTCATGGTCCGCAGACCCCCGCGATGGCGCGACTCGTTCGACGAAGCCGAGGCGTCGGGCTTCCCGGTCCCGGTGCTCGAACTCAGCGCTCGATGGCTCCGCTGGTGGGCGCGCCTGGTCACCGGCCCCGGCGGCGAATGGCTCGAGGCGCCGCTTTTTCTGGCAGGGGCCGGATATGCCGCGCGAGCACCGGATGCGGTGCGGTCCGGGTCTGAGTCCAGGTCTGAGTCTGAGCCCCAACACGGGTCCGGATCAGGATCCGCGGACCGCGAGCCGTCGCAGGACCATGACCTGCCACCGTACGCGGCATCCCGGCTCGGATCGTCACGGGACCTCGTCCTGCGCTTCCGGACCGCTGCCACGCCGCTCGCCTTCCGCCTGGCGACCCACCTGGCCGCCGCCCCGCTCGACCTCACCTTGGCCCGCCGCATCCAGCGCGCGATGCTGCCGCAGTCGTTCCCGCACCACCTGGCCGAAGTGGTCACCAGCGACCTGGTGCGACAGACAGTCGACGACACCGGCGAGATCTGCTGGGACTTCGCCGCCGGCGTCCGCGACGTCCTGCTCTCGAGCGCGACCCGCGACGACTCGGCCCGCGTGCTGCGCATGGTGGCCGGCCACTACGGCGAGGACCATCCGGGCGGCGAATCGATGGCCGCCGTCATCGAGACCCCGGAGCGCTACGTCGATGCGCCGCTGACCCCGGAGGCGCTCCCGATGGCGAGGATCAAGCTCTCGGTGCTGCGAGCCTTATCGGGCCCTTACATACAGTATGCGAACCACTTGGCCCGGTCGATCGCCGCGGTGGAGGTCGGCAGCCAGGCCGGCCGTCCTAGAAGCGGCGGCGCGGGCATGGGCCGCGACGCCCGGACGGGACCGCGGCCCGGTGCCAAAACGACCGGCGTGGCCGCGACGCCCGAGACCGAGACGGCACTGACGAACGAACCAGCCGCCACGAGCGGCGCGACCGGCACCGCCGGCGTGATCGGCACGACCGACACGGCCCGGCCGGCGCTCGGACCGGAACCGGTGAGGATCGGAGTTGGTGAGGAGATGCCAGGCCCCCTGAGCGAAGATTTCGGCCGCATACCCCGGCCGGGACACGTGCCCGACCCCTACCCGTTCCCGGGCCGCGGCCCCGGGATCGACGACGTGGAGCCCGACCTGTCGGTCAGTGCGCTGTTCGGGGGCCAGGAGCAGGACATCGGCCCCGCGGTCTGGGGCAACGTCCCGCCGAAGAACCCGGCGTTCACCGGCCGCGAGGAGATGCTGGCCCAACTCGAGCGCAGGCTGCGCACGGAGAGCATGACCGCGGTCCTTCCCCAGGCCCTGCACGGCATGGGCGGCGTCGGCAAGTCGCAGATCGCCATCGAGTACACCTACCGCAACCGGTCGAAGTACGAGCTGATCTGGTGGATCCCGTCCGAGCAGCCGGGCCAGATCCTCGCCTCCCTGGCCGAACTCGGCCTCCATCTCGGCCACGAGTCGGACCTCGAGGCGAACGCGGCGGTCGTCCGCGTCCAGGCGGCCCTCAAGGCCGGTGTGCCCTACGCGAGATGGCTCCTCATCTTCGACAACGCGGAGACCTTGGACGCGGTCCGGCCGTACTTCCCGGAGTCCGGTGCGGGCAAGGTCCTGGTCACCTCCCGCAACCAGGAATGGGGCCAGGTCGCGCAAACCCTCGAAGTGGACGTCTTCACCCGCGCCGAGAGCATCGAGCTGCTCAAACGCCGCAATCCGAATGCCGGCGCCGACGACGCCGACCGCTTGGCGGAAGCCCTCGGCGACCTGCCGCTCGCCGTCGAGCACGCGTCCGCCTGGTGCGCGACCACCGGCATCTCCATGGCGGACTACCTGGTCCTGCTGGAGGAGAAGCTCGACGAACTGGTCACGGTCGTGCGGGCACCGGGTTACGAACTGGCCGTCGCGGCCGCCTGGGGCGTCGCCCTCGACCGGCTGCAGGAGGAGAACCTCCCGGCCCTCAGGCTGCTCCAGGTCTGCAGCTTCTTCGCCCCCGAACCGATCAAGCGCGAGCTGTTCACCAGCCCCCGCATGTATCCCACGGTTCCCGAACTCGACGACGCTCTCCAGAGCCCCAGCCGGTTGAGCCAGGTCTTCCGCGACATCCAGAAGTACGGTCTGGCCCGGATCGACCACCGCACCGACTCGATCCAGCTGCACCGGCTGGTCAAGGCGGTCCTGGTCGGCGGCATGGCGGAGGAGGAGCAGCGCCGGATGGAACACGGCGCGCACGTCCTGCTCGCCGGCGGCAATCCCGGCAACCCGGACAAGCCGGCGCAGTGGGACCGCTACCAGGAACTCGCGCCGCACGTGACCGCGTCCCGGATGATCACCTGCGAGGACGGCTGGGCCCGGGAGATGGTCTTGCACGTCATCGAGTTCAACTTCTACTGGGGAGACCTCATCAGCAGCCGCGACCTGGCGCAGCAGGCGGTCGACGAGTGGCGGATCCGGATCGGCCGGGACCACCTCCAGACGCTGCGCGCCGGCAAGTGGCTCGGTTATGTGAAACGGACCCTCGGCCAGTTCGAGGCGGCGCGCGAGATCAACCAGGACTGCCTCGAACGGTACCGTCGAACGCTCGGTGCCAACGATGACGGCACGATCGACGCGATGAGCATCGTGGCGGCGGACCTGCGCATGGCCGGCGACTTCCTCCAGGCCCGAGAACTGGACTCGGACGCGTTCGACCGGGCGAGACGGACGTTGGGCGAGGATGACCCGACGACCTTCGGGGCCGCTTACAGCCTCGGCGTCAGCCTGAGGCTGACCGGCGACTTCTGGGTCGCCCGCCGGATGGACAACGACATCTATCTGCGGCGTGTCGCGATTCTCGGCGATACGCACCCCGAGACACTCCGCACCCTCAACGGCCTGACTCTCGATCACCGAGAGTGCGGCGCATATCTCCAGGCGTACGAACTGCAGGAGCACCTTTACGCCCGCTACCAGAGCGTTTATGGCGTGAACAACATCGCCACGATCGCCGCGGGCCGGAACCTCGCCGTCGCCCGGCGCCGGGCCGGCCTGCACGAGGACGGGCGCAAGCTGGCCGAAGAGGCATGGCGCCGTTACCAGCAGCGGTTTGGCGACGACAATCCCGAGACGATCGCCGCGGCTTTGAACTACGCCGTCGACTTACGGGAGAGCGGGGCGCTCGACCAGGCTCTTCGTCTCGGTGAGCAGGCTGCGGAGCGGTATCACGCCGTCCTCGGATCCGATCATCCGCACTCGCTCTATGCGCGCACGAATCTCGCGATCGTGTTGCGCCTACTCGGCCAGGCCCAGCAGGCGTGGAAGCACAACTCCACGGTGCTCTCGGCGTTGACCGGCCAACTCGGGAGGGATCAGATCCTCACCCTGACCTGCGCCGTCAACCTCGCCAGCGACCTGTCCTCGCTGGGCCGGCACGACAAGGCGCGCGAGATGGACGAGGACACCGTCGCGCGCTGCCGTAGCGTGCTGGGCGAGGAACATCCCACCACGCTCGCGGCGACGCTCAATCTCTCGTTCGACCTGACCGCCCTGGATCGGGCGGACGAGGGCGACCGGCTCTTCCGGGAGACCCTGGACAAATACCGCCGAGTCCTGGGCGAGAGCCATCCCGCCATAGCGGCGGCGGCGGACCAGGCCAGGGCGAACTGCGACGTCGATCCCATGCCGCTGTGACACCGCTCAGACGGCAGTCCCTTGCAGGACCTCTCCGACCTGATCGGCGATGCGAAGAGCGTCCGGGTTCGTGTCCGCGAGCGCGGCGTAGACAGCGAACACCAGCTCAGGACGCTCACGCAGGGCCCATGCTGCACGAGGGGACTTGTCCGGACGAACGGTGAGCGTGAACCCGGACCAGACGTCGAAGTCCTTGAAGTGGTCTCGCAGCGCCGCGGTGTACCGCTCCGATGCCGCCTCGAGGTCGCCCGCGACGAGGGCAATGTCGCCGAGGGCGGCTTCGGTCGGCTGCCTGTTCGCCGGGGCTTGATAGGCCTGCCAGGTGTCGGGATACAGAATGCTGCGTCGCACCGATTCGATCGTGTTCTGGGACCAGCGGACCGCCGGTGCCGGCTGGACCTGTGGCGGATCGGTGGTGACGACGGCGCGAGTTCCGTCCCGGTACGCCGCGGCGAGCGCGGCCACCTCCACGCCGCGGACTTGGTGGTGCCGGATGCGCCAACCGGTGCGATGGCGATCGGCCACGATCCGCGCGGCGTCCCGGACCCCCGGATCGAGTTCCGGGGCCGGCCACTGCTCCAGTTGCGTCGACAGCCTTTCGACCAGTTCGCGCCCCGCCTGCGTCAGTCTCCCGGAGGCGAGGATCACGCTGATCCCCTCAAGGGTCTGAGTGCGCGCATAGGCGTACTCGAAGTCGGCCAGTCGCCGCTCGGTTCCTGACACGGTGGCCCGGTACCTGCGCCAGAATGCCGCGATACCAAAGAAGGCGTATATCCCCTGCATCAAGCCACCAACGGGTCGTGGGTCATCACGCCATGGTGCGTAATAGCAGGTGGCGCTGTCGTCATCGGTGAGCGGCGTCAAGTGCATAAGGCCACCGAGCTTGATGTGCTGGAACTCGTGGACCAACGACAGGGCGAGTGTCGCGGCGTCCGGGGGCGGGCTCACCATGACGCGGCCGAACGACTCGCCGCTCGATGCGCTTCGCGTCTCCCGTCCGTCTCCGATCGGGAGGGGGACCAGCGACACGACGCCGACGGCGATTGCCTCGGCGGTATCCGGATAATGATCGCAAAGGATCGTCCACGCGCCGTCCAGAAGCGCACTCCACTCATCGACACTCGCGGGGTCGAGCCGTTGGGGCGGCACCGGATCGGCGAGATCCCGGAATGGATCAATGTCGTCCAGCGACACGACGAGTTCCGGATTCGTCGTAGTGCGCAACCGGTGCAGGTCCCGCCATTCGACACCGTCGGCATATCCGCCGTCGCCCAGGACTAACGTCGCATCTGCGGCTGTGAGGGTGATTCGACCGGCGCTCGTCTCGGCATCGATCAACCGGTCCGGCGAGATCTGCGGAAATTCGGCCATGCCCATTCCGAAAAGCAGCACACGACCGTGCCGGTGGGGCAATCGGGTGCGCCATGTCAACCCGCTGCGCCATGCCGCGACGAGGGAGAGCATGTGAAGGACGCCGAGATCGACCCACAGGGGGGTGTCGTCGGTACGTGCCACGCCAGTGTGGTGGCGTCGCATGGTATAAGCCGCCCAGGCTCCGACCTGCGGATTGAGGAGGAGCTCGTCGATCGCGGCCGGGGCGGTGGTCTGGGCCTGCGCGAGGACATGCCGGGCATCGGCGGCCGGCGGCAGATCCCCGAGCAGGTCGGGGCGTTCGTCGGCTTCGTCGAACAGGGCCGTGACCAGAAGAAGTCGTCGACTGCGCTGGGTGTCCCAGAGAAATCGCACGACCTCGGAATCACCCCGACCTTCCGAGAGCGCCCTGAAATGGTCGAGCGGCAATACGTGCCGCTTTGGCTCGGAATCACCCGCTTGCAATTGCAGCATGCGACGCAGCGTAGCAGTGGAGTGAGGAACTGCCGCGGATTAGGGCCATACAGAGGCCGGAGAAACGTTTGAGGGGCGGCGCTGACGGCGCCGCCCCTGACTGTTGTATCATTGGGCCAGTTGTATCATTGGGCCAGTTTCAGTCCGCCCGTCCAGGTGGGGCGGACCCGCCGAGGTTCGCCCGGGGGCGGTCCACATCGCATAGCATGGACTCCAAGAACGGAGCCAGTTGATCCTGGCGCAGACCCTTGACCTCTTCGACTGTTAATCCCGTGAGATCAACAAGCTGGGTCTTGATGCCCGTGGCATCACCCACTGTGTCCTCGTCTTCCTGAATGTTGGACCCAGGCGATACCAAAAACCACCATCATATGATAATTTGGGCGGCCGGTATCGCCTTGGCGGGCATTACCGGTCGCAAGCCTACTCGGTGCGAAGCGCCGCAGTTTAGCTCGGGCGTCTTCTTTGGGCCAGCCCTGACGTACTCTTCCGAAGGAAGGGCCGTGCGGCTGCGGTGCGATGAGCGGCGAGCTGATGACTCGTCGCACCTCTCAGGCACGCAACATGGTCAACCGGGCGGCTTCTCGCTGCACGCGGGATCTTCTGTCACCTCGGCCAGTAGCTGCTGTATTCGCCTCAAACCGGGCGTCGCGAGTTGTTGCAGCACTTCCGACGCCTGGTTCAAGTAGCTGACAGCCAGGTCTTTCTGGCCCTCGTGCAGGAAGCTCAGTCCGATGCCTTCGAGGGCGTTGGCCGTGTCGATCGGTAGCGCAATAGTCCGCGCGATGTTCAGCGCGATTCGGTGGTGGCGCCGGGCCTGACTCGGGTCGCCTGTCGCGGTGAGGACCGTGGCCCAGCAGTTGAGTGCCTCGGCTTCGCCCTGGCGGTCGCCGACCTCGCGGAACAGGGCGAGGGCCTGCGTGTGCGCTTCAATCGCGCCCGTGTGGTCACCGGTGTGATGGTGGTAGACCCGCCCGCTGTCGTTGAGCGCTCTGGCCTGCCCGAGGCGGTGGCCCATCTCCCGGTACAGTTCGAGGGCCCGCTTCTGCTCTTCGGCTGCGCGGCTGAAGTCGCCGGTCTCGAAGTGCGCGCATCCCAAGGCATTGAGAGCCTGCGCCTGGCCCAGCCGGTGGTTGGTCATGATGAACTTGTTCAGTGCGACCTCTTGGGCGGTCACCGCCGCGGGATAGTCTCCGGTCTGGCAATATACGCGTCCGAGGTCGTTGAGGGCCGTGGCCTGGCCGATCTCGTCGGCGTCCTCCTCGTTGAGTTTGCGCGCCTGTCGGTGGGCGTCCGCCGCGCGGGCGTAGTCTCCGGTCAGTCTCCATATCCGACCGAGGCCGTTGAGCGCGCCGGCCTGGCCCTGTCGGTTGCCGACGTCGCAGTAGAGCTTCAGCGCAGGTTCGAAGACTGCGATCGCGGCCGGATACTCTCCTGTCAACCATCTAATACGGCCGAGGCTGTCGAGCGCGTTGGCCTGGCCGAGGCGATGGTCTATCGCCCGATAGAGCTCCAGTGCCTGCTGGTGGGCCTCGGCAGCCTTCGGGTAGTCGCCGATCTGCCGGTACATCCTGCCCAGTCCGTGCAGCGCCGTGGCCCGCCCGAACGCATCGCCCATCTGGGCCGCGGCCTTCGCCGCCGCCGTGTGGAGGGTCAGCGCGTAGGTCCATGGTCCGTCGACGTAGAGGTGTCCGTGCAAGGTCGCGGCCAGGGCGACGGTGTAGGTCGGGCGTCCGTTCGCGGCGGCGTAGTCGGCCACCGCCGCGAGGTTCGTCAGTTCGGCGCGCACCCATTCGGCCGCCTCCACGCGATCGATCGGGTTCGGGCGGTGGCGCGGCGGGCGCAGGATCGGGATACGGTACGCCGTCGTCCGGCGCGCTAGGTAGTGATCTGCCGCCTCAGCCGTGCTGAGGTAGTAGTCGAACAGCCGGTCGAGTGCGGCCTCGCGCTCGCCGTCGGCGCTGTCGGCGTTTGCGCGCGCGTACGCGTGGATGCGCATCAAGTCATGGAGCTTATAGCGGCCCGGCACCGGCTCGCTCAGCAGGTTGTGATCGACGAGGCCGTCCAGCAGGCTCGTCGCAGTGTGCGGATCCGTGTCGGCCAGCGCGGCCGCGGCGAACACGTCGATGTCCGGGCCGGGGTGCAGCCCCAGTTCCCGGAAAAGCCGGCGCTGCGCCGGCGAGAGCCCGTCGAAGGAGACGTCGAACACCGCGGCCAGATCGCGCTCGCCATCCTTGAGCGCGGCAACCCGGTGGTGCTGGTCGCTCAGCCGGCCGGCCAGATGATGGGCATTCCAGGACGGCCGGTAACGCAGCAGCGCAGCCGCAATCCGCAGGGCCAGCGGGAGATCGCCGCACAGTGTGGCGACCTCCTCCAGCGCCGGGTCGTTCGCACCGGCGCGCGCGGGTCCGGCGACGGTGCGGAACAGTGCGACGCAGTCGGCCCGCGGCGGCACGTCGAGCGAGAGACTGTGCGCGTCGTCGAGGCCCCGGAGCTTCTTCCGGCTGGTGATCAGCACGAAGCATCCCGCCGTGCCGGGGATCAGGAGCCGGACCTGGGACTCGGTGTCCGCGTTGTCCAGCAGTATGAGGGTCCTGGTTCCGGCGAGCCTGGCCCGGTATATCGCGGCGCGCTCCTCCGGGTCCGCCGGTATCTGCTCGTTGGGCACCCCGAGCGCGCGCAGGAAGGTGTCCAGTGTCTCGCTCGCCGCGCGCGGCGGATACCCGGGAGTGTGGCCGTGCAGGTCGATGAAGAGCTGGCCGTCCGGGAACTGCTGCACGAGGCGGTGTGCGACGTGGATCGCCAGGGCGCTCTTGCCGACGCCGGCCATCCCGTCGATCGCCGCGACGGCTACTCGCGCGGGTTCGTCGGTGTCCTCGTCGCCGGATTCCGCTGTCGTGCCGGCGATTTCGAGCAGCTGCGCGATCTCGGCTTCCCGGCCGGTGAAGGCCCCTGTGTCGGCAGGAAGCTGATGCCGCGGGCTGCTCCTGTTCGAGGGCTTGTCCGGCCGGTGCGCGAGCGCGGCGGTCTGCGCCTGGCGAAGCTCGGGGCCGGGATCCTGGCCGCGCTCGATGAGCGCCTCGGCCGCCCGCGCCGCGGCCTGCGACGCCTGGACGGTCTCGCCGATCTCGGTCAGAGCCTTGACGTAGATGACGGTCAGCGCCTCGCGTTCGGGATGTGCCGGGGCGAGGTCCCGCAGCAGGGCCACGGCCTGAGCCGGACGGTTGGCGCCCATATGGAGGTCGGCCAGCATCTCGACGGCCTCCAGGCGCCGGCTGGCCAGGCCGTCCGCCTGGCCGCGCAGGTAGTCGGACTCCAGGTCGGCCAGCGCGATCTCGTTGCCCCGCCACAGGTCCAGAGCCGTGCGCAGGTGCGCCGTGGCGATCTCGTTCTCGTAGGAGTCGCGGGCCCGGACCGCATCCTGGAGCAGGTGGTCGAAGTAGTGCGCGTCGACCTGGACCGACTGCTGGTCGACCTCCGCGCGGAAGCCGGGCCTGTTGGACAGAAGCCTGATACCTTCCCCGGCCGGCGCGAGCATCCTGCGCAGCCGGGACAGATAGGAGGCGATGAGATCGTCCGCGGTGGCCGGCGGGTCGCCGCTCCACGCGTACTCGATGAGCCGCTGTTTCGGGACCGTCTGGCCCCGGTGCAGCAGAAGCACCGCCAGGATGCTGCGTTGCTGGCTCCCGCCGAGCTGCAGCGTCCGGCCCAGGTGGTATGCCTCCACCGTGCCCAACAATCGGATCTCGAACATGGCTGTCGTCACCATCGCGAACTCCCCTCCAGACTCACGAGAGCATCGGCCTCCAGTCGGCAACCGGTGTCGAGCACTGCCGGGCCTGGTGGCCCGGTCGGCAGACACTGTGTGTTCGCATACCGTGGCACCGCGGGGCTGGGACCGGTCCCGGCCGGCTGCCGTGGATCGCGCGCCGCGGGGACCTTGCCGCCGTGCCACGGGATGCGCGCGGCGGCGTGTAGGCGGTTGAAGTACGCCTGCAGCGTGCGGCCGTTCTCACAGTCCAGATCCACCTCCAGGTAGCCCGCGGTCGCCAGGGTTCCGTCAGGGTCCAGCGACGCCCAGACCCGCTCGTCGCAGCGCACGATCGAGACGATCGCCGGCTCGGTGTAGAGGCGCAGGTCGAGGCGGCCGGACTCGGCGCCGCGGGACACCGAGTCGAGGTCGTCCAGCAGCAGGGACAGTGCCCTGCGATACGACCCCGGCTCGACGCCCAGGCGCCGGGCGATGCCGTGGCAGCAGGCCGACTCCGGGTCGGGCAGCAGGATCTCCACGCACACGTCGTTGTCGAGCGCCGCCCGAACCGCCTCGCCGAGCTCGGTGCGCGACACGGCGGGATCGCCGAGGCCTTGACCGGCTTCCGCCGGCTCGGTCCGCGGAAGGCAGACGTGCGCGTCGAGCAGCTGGATCCGGTGCGTCGCGTCGGCCACGCGCTGCAGCAGCGTTCGGACACCCGCCGGCTCATCGCGCCGGTTGTTCCGGTTCCGATGGCGGTGCCGGCGCGCCAGCGGGGCCAGCGGTGCAAGCAGCCCCATCAGGATCAGGTCGCCGACGATCTGGCCGAGCGTGTTCACGGGCAGGCCGACATAGCCGCCGACCTGTGCATCCCACCAGGTCCATCCGGCCAGCACGATGCATATGCAGAAGAGCGTGATCCGCCGGTGCCGCCCGGTGAACGGCATCTGCGGGAACGCGGCGCGGATCGACGAGAACAGTGGTCTGCGTCGATCCGCGGCCGATCGGGTGGATGACCGGGATCTTCGAGGGATCTTCTGCAGCACGTCGCTACCTCGGGCTGTCGTCCGGACGATAGGGGCACTCTAGAACTGCAAATTGCGATCAGCAATTACCTAGAGGTAATATTCCTCAGGACTTTTCGCGAGACGGATCTCGCAGCCGCCTGACGGCCTGTGATCTGATTGATCTCTCGTCGCTGCGGGAGAGGGGGCTGGGATGACCGGCGGGATGAGCCCGGTGGTCCGGGGACGGCGGCTCGCGGCCGCGCTGCGTCGGCTGCGCCTGGCCTCCGGCCGCACGGTCGAAGACGTCGCGCTGCATCTGGAATGCTCGGCAGCGAAGATCAGCCGGATCGAGAACAACCTCGTCACGGTCCGCATTCAGGACGCGAGGGACCTTCTCGACCTCTACGAGGTTGACGACGAGGAGCGTGAGCGGCTGCTGGGCCTGGTGCGCGACGCGCGCAAGCGCGCATGGTGGTTCCAGTATGCCGACCTGCTCGAGGACGGCTTCGACAAGTTCATCAAGTTCGAGGACGAGGCGGTCGACATCTGGGTGCTCGAGGCGCGGCTGATCCCGGGGCTCCTGCAGACCGAGTCCTATGCGACCTCGATGATGACCTCGCGCCGCGACGCGCCGTCGGAGACCGCCGACCGATACGTCCGGCTGCGGATGGACCGCCAGAAGGTGCTGGCTCAGGCGAACCCGCCCGCGATGCACGTGCTGCTCGACGAGGCAGCGCTGCGCCGCCGGGTCGCGCCGCCGGATGTGATGGCCGGGCAATACAGACATCTGATCTCCGCGGCGGGCGCGCCGAACATCTCGGTGCGGATCCTGCCGCTGGACGTCGAGCCACAACATCAGGCGCCGGGATTCTCCTTCCAGGTCTTCGGATTCGCCGACCCCGCCGATCCGAGGGTCGCGTTCGAGGAGGTGTTCGACGGCTCGGTCTTCCACGAGAGCGCCGAATCCGTCGGCCGCTATATGGCAGCATTCGAACAGGCATGCACCTGCACTTTGGACGACGCGGCGTCCGTGCGGTTCCTCGCCGCGCTCGCGCAGCAGACCGAGTAGCCCGCCCGCACCGCTCGCCGACCGCGCTGAGGCACGGCCGGCAAGCAGTCTGGGCGAGGTGAGCGGCACGCGTCGCGGCCGGCTAGCGCGGGTCGAACTCGCCGGCCCGCACGCCGGCGAGGAACGCCGTCCACTCGGCTCGGGTGAACGTGAGCCGCCCGCCGGAGCGGTCCTTGCTGTCCCGCACGCCGATCTCGTCGGGTCCGATGGCGACCTCGACGCATTCGTTGGGGCCGGGCTTGCAGAAGCTGCTCTTGAACCAGCCCCCGGCGTTGGTCTCGCGCTTCATGGCAATCCTCCGTGACGTTGCCGGAACTCGCCGCCGGGTCGTGCCCGGCGCGGTTGACGCCACGAAGGTGCGCTTGCGACTTGGGAATCCGGCTGCATCCAACCTGCACTCAAGTAAGGCATCAGGCTCGCATCAGCATGGCCGGATAGATTGGGGCTGGGAGATGATCGCCCGCACTGCGGCGAGAGGGTTGCGTTCGTGTGCGCGCGGCGCCCCTTTTGCTTCGGTGCGCCCCCCCAACTGTGCATAGTGGCTTTTCCGGTGGTTGAGTGGGCACGGCGAGTCTCTGGCCGCTTGTCGACAGTGCTGATGATGGGGGGCGATTGTGACGCCGGTACCGGTCGGCAGAAGGGATCCTGCAGGTGAGTTACGAGACGCACTGATAGCGGCTCTCGTCGATGTGCCCTTCATGGCCGCGCTACCGGATCGTCGGCTGCTGATCAACCTGATCCGACGGGATGTCGATAACTTCCCCGACGTACAGGAGCGGGCGGAAACGCGCCTTCACACGGTCGACATTGTCCTCGCCTGTCTGAGCCAACCGGGTGGAATGCGCGCGCTCCAGGCGAGTTTGGCGACCATGGCGCCCGAAGCGTCGGGCACCAAGCGGGCCACTCAGCTTATCCAGTCTGCGACATTGCAGAGTTTGACACCCGAGGGTGACATTCGGCGGATCCATGATCTTCTGCGCAAGGTGGAGCACGAACTCGAGACGCCCGGCTTCTGGCGAACTGCGCTGGATGATTTGCCATACCGCATGCCGGCCGGATCCAAAGACCTGGTGGCCGTCTTCAACCATCTTGCGTCGCAGCGCGGCGGCTGGCAACGGGTTCCGCCGGCTGTGGTTCTGATCGTCGCCGTCGCGGATGTCATCGACGGCGCCGCCGCGGTCGAACTGCTCAACTGGGCGGAGGACCAGGCATCCCGGCTTGATGCGCTGGATGATTTCCACACGCTGCGAATTAACACGGCCGATTCCGGCACGGAAAGCTCCGCCGCGAACGACGCCGCAGAGACGCCGCCAGACATTTTAGACGTCCGGCAGGAGCGACACGCTGTCTCAGATGCCGAGATGATCGTCCAGGCATCGGATTCGGCTGCTATTTTGCCTGCGGCCGGTTTAGAATCGCCGCATGTCGTTGCCAGCTATGACGAGTCCACTGGTTACAATTCAACGGTGATCGAGGGGTTCGGCCCTCTTCCACCTACGAGTGACGACTCAGGAGAAGGAATGCCGTCTGGCGTGCCTGCGCTCAGTCCCTTGAGCACATTGCCGAAGGTCTGGGGGGACGTACCGCAGCGCAACCCGAATTTCACCGGACGGGAAGCCCTGCTTGAGCAGCTTCATAATGAATTAAGTTTATCACGCCAAACGGCGGTACTTCCGCAGGCGCTGCACGGAATGGGCGGGGTCGGAAAATCCCAGGTCGCGATCGAGTATGTCCACCGGCACAGCGGGGACTACGATCTCATCTGGTGGATCTCCGCCGAGCAGACCGGGCAGATTCTCGCCTCGCTGACCAAGCTCGCGCAGCGCCTCGACCTCGACGTGGGCCCGGAGGCGAACACCGCGGTCCCGGTTGTCCGCGAGGCGTTGAGCACCGGTGCCGTCCCGTACAAGCGGTGGCTTCTCGTATTCGACAACGCCGACGCGCCGGACGAGGTCCGACGATATTTTCCGACCGGTGGAGCGGGCCGGATCCTGGTGACCTCCCGAGACATCGACTGGTCGCGGGTGACTCAGTCGATCGAGGTGGACGTCTTCACCCGGGACGAGAGTTGCACGTTCCTGCGCAACCGCAATCCGGACCTGTCCGGGCAGGAGGCCGACCGGCTCGCCGAGGCGCTCGGTGATCTGCCGCTCGCGGTCGAACAGGCCGCTGCATGGCGCGCGGCGACCGGAATGCCGGTCGACGAATACCTCCAACTGCTCGAGCAGAAGCGGATCGAACTGCTCGACGCATCGCCGTCTCCCGATTACCGGCATTCCGTCGCCGCGGCGTGGAAGCTGTCACTCGATCGGCTCAAAGAAGTCAACGACGGCGCCCTTCAACTCCTCCAGGTCTGCTCCTTCTTCGCACCCGAGCCGATCTCGCGCGAGTTCTTCACCGGTTCGCCCATCGCGCCGGTCACACCGCAGCTCGACGCCGTGCTGAGCGACCCCTTCCAGCTCAGCCGGGCCATCCGGGACATCCAGAAATACGCTCTGGCCCGCATCGACCACCGCAACAACGCGCTGCAGATCCACCGCCTCATCCAGGCCGTCCTCGTCGGCGAGATGAGCGAAGAGGAACGCACGATCATGCGGCGTGGTGCGCACACACTGCTTGCCAACAGCACTCCGAGCAATCCGACCAGACGTGACCAGTGGGAGCGCTATCAGGCGCTGCGGCCACACGTGACGGTCTCTCGAGCGGTGGAGTCGCCTGATCCGCGGGTCCAGGACCTCGTCTTCAACATCGCGCAGTTCCTCTACTACTGGGGAGATCACGAAGGAAGCGAGGAACTCACCCGTGAGGCGTTCAAGTTCCGTGTCCAGGACCGCGGCGAAGCAGGCCAGCACACGCTGAAGGTGGCCAAGTGGCTGGGCTGGATGCTCTGGGTGAACGGCAAATACGCCGAGGCGAAAGGCCTCAACAAGCGCACTCTCGAGCTCTATCGCGAGACGGTGGGCGAGCAGGACGAAGGCACGATCGACGCGATGACCATCGTCGCCAGCGACCAGAGGACCAGCGGGGATTTCACGGCCGCGTTGGAACTCGATGACGAAGGACTCGCCATCGCCACGGCCGAGTTCGGCAACGACGATCCTGTCACGCTCAGACTGGCTGCCAACCGGGCCGTGAGTCTGAGGCTTCTCGGCGAGTACAAACGTGCCGAGGCCGTGGACCGGGAGACGCATCAGCGCAGTCTGATCGTGCTCGGCCCGGAGGACGACATCACGCTGAACACGGAACTCGGCGTGATCCTCGATATCCGTGAAGCCGGACATTATCTCGAGGCTTGCAGGCAGCAGGAGGAGATGTACAAGCACCGGCTCATCTCCCTCTCGCAGGACGACCCCATGGTCCTGCGCACCGCGCGCAACCTCGCCGTCGCCCGGCGCAAGGCCGGAGACCACCCGGGTGCTCGCCGGCTCTCCGAGGAGACGCTCGAGAGATATCGTCGCCGGTACAACGATGACCATCCGGAGGCCATCGCGACGTCGCTCAACTTTGCCATCGATCTGAGGCATGCCGGTGAACTCGACGCGGCTCGAGAACGCGGCGAGGCGACGTTGAGCCGGTACCAGCGCAATTTCGGCGATGATCATGCTTACACGCTCGCTGCGCGCACGAATCTCGCCATTGTGGCGCGACTGCAGCAGGAGCATGAGAAGGCGTATGCGATGGACGAGGAGAACCTCGAACGCCTCGTGGCGACCTTGGGCTCGAACCATGCGATCACGCTGAGCTGTGCCACGAATCTGGCCAGCGATCTATACGTACTCGGCGACTACCAGACGGCCTACGAGCGAGACACGGATACACTCGCCCGCTCGGAACGCACGTTGGGCGTCGAGCACCCCTCGACGCTCGCGTGCAGTGTCAACCTGGCCATGGACCTGCGGGCGCTTGCGCGTGTCAACGAGGCCGACAAGATGCTCGGCGACACTATGGCGCGTTTCCGGCGGGTGCTGGGCGAAAAGCACCCGGCCACTTTGAACGCGTTGCAGAATCTTCGGGCCGACTGCGACGTGGACCCGATGCCCCTGTAATTCACGACCGGTCATGACGTGGTGCTGCGGTGACACCTGGCCGAGGGGCTCTCAGCCAGGGCGATTGTCGGGCGACTGCGGTCGTCAGTCGATTCGGCCAGGTGGATTGGTACCGCCCAGGTTCGCCCGCGGGCGTTCGATCTGGTGCATGAGACGGGCCAGCGACGGGGCCAGATCCGTCGCGTCGTAGTTGCGCAGGCCTGCGAGGGAGACGTCGGTGAGGTCGATCAGCTCGGTCTCGACGTGCTCCAGGGAGAGCTCTCGGCGGCCATGTGCCCTTCCTGTGCCGTGCTTCTGGATCACTCGTCGTCCTCGGGTGTTTCGCGTTGTCGGACAATGGCGGACCCGCACGGCCGTGTCGTCATATAATAGCACTGAGTACTTCTGATTCGAGAGTCGGCTGAATCGGCGCTGTGCGTGTTGAGCGGCTGCCGGGAGATCCGGCGCGGGTCGGTTGGGAGCCAGCCAATTAACAGGTCGTCGGATGCGGTCTCGGTGCAAGGCGATGCCGTCGCCGTCGTTTCTGAGGTGCGTGTGGGTGTTGTGACCGCGCTGCCGTGGGAATGCGCGGCGGCGCGTTTGTTCGTCGATGATCTGCGCGGCTTGTCGGTTCTCGGCGATCCCAATCACTATGGCTCAGGCTGGATGCCGAGTAAAGATCCATCCCGGCCACATCGTGTGGTCGTGGCGCTGCAGGCGCAGGACGGGACGCGGAACGCGGCTGCGCTGTGTTCTGATATGGCGCGGAGTTTTCCGGAGTTGCAGGTGTTCGTCATGTGCGGGATCGCCGGGGGAGTGCCCGCTGCGCACGGGGCGGAAAGCCGGGTGCGGCTCGGCGACATTCTGTCGGCGACGGCGGGGGTCGTCGATTACGACCATGTGCGCAGCGTCGACGGCCGGAACGTGTTGCGCAGGTCGGTCGAAGGGCTCTCGAAGGCGTTGCTGCGCGCGGACCGGGAGTTGGAGGTCAGGTCGCTCGCCGGGGACGAGGTGTGGCGGGGGCCGCTCGACGATGTCGCTGAGCGTGCTCCGAGGTTCGGGCCGCTTTCTCAGGGGGCGGATCCGCTGGAGCTGGAGTCTGCGGCGGGGGCCGGCGTGCGTGTTGTGGCAGACGACACAGATGACGCAGATGCTGCGGATGCGCAGCGTGCGCGTCCGGGCGGCTGGCCACGGGTGCATCGCGGTGCGATCGGGAGCGCTGACCGGCTGGTGCGGGATGTCGTGCTGCGGGACCTGCTGGCCGAGCGGTACGGGATTCTGGGTGTCGAGATGGAGGGGTCGGGAGTCGCGGTCGGCGCCGATCTGCATGATCGGCACTGGTTCATGGTTCGCGGCGTCGCGGACTATTGCGATGACCGGACGAAGAGCGACGCGTGGCATCCCTATGCCTCGCTTGCCGCGGCCGCTTATGTTCGTGCTCTGTTTGCTGAGTGCCAGCCGTTCGGTGCGGAGGTGCGGCGCTACGGCGATGGTGCGAGCGACGCAAGCGGCGTGAGTAGCGCGAGCAGCGCAAGCAGCGTGGGCGACCTTCAGGCGATCGTGCAGGCGCTGTTGGACCTGCCGGTGTTTCGGGACGACTATCAGCGGCGTGCGGTTCTGGCGCAGCTGCCGGAGCGTATTCGCACCGCAGTGCCGGACAATGTGGTCGCCCGGCTGCACGTCGTCGCGCTGGTGCGGACCTGCGAGGACTTTCCGGACGGCCGTGACGCGCTGCTCGATGTGCTCCGGCTGACGCTGGGGGCTGATTCGGCGCCGTTCGTGCGGGTGCAGGGCGTCATTCTGGACAACTGGTCGCGCGGGTGAGCCTGCCCGTCGGCGCGGCCGCCGCGCGGCCGGCTCTTGCGGCGAGCTGGGCCGGGTCGGGGGCGTGGCCGGCGCCGATGAGGTGGAGGTAGGCGGCTCGGACGAGGTCGGGCAGGTCGAGCAGGGCTCTGCGTTCATGGGAGCCGTGTTCGGGAGACTCGCCGCGTTCATCGGCGTCCGCTGAGAGGCCGAGGCCGATCCAGGCGTCGAAGTCGTCCGGGTCGGCTTTGATGCGGGCCGTGTAGCCGGCGTGGGCGACGCGCGTGTCGCCGCGGACGAGGGCGGCGTCTGCTTCGGTGAGATTGAGAGAGCTGAGCCTCGCGGCCTCGTCGGGGAGCTTCGGGACGTCGAGTTGCTGGCGGATGAGCGCTGCCATACCCCGCGCGAAGCGGAGTTGGGGGTGCGGGACGACTGTCGCCTCGTGCGCGTGCAGCTGTGTCGTCTCGTCTTCGGGGGTGTTGTCGATCCAAGCCGTAGCCAGGGCCTCCACGTCGGCCGGCGCCGGCTGGAGGTGGCGGATGCGCCAGCCGGCGCGGTGCCATGCGGCGGAGAGCTCGGCGGCTTTCGTCGCCTGGGGCAGCAGCGGCTCAGCGAGCCAGGGCCGGATCTGCCTGGTGAGGCTCTGGACGACCTGTGTGCCCCAGCGGGTCAGGCCGGGCGAGTCGTCGAGCGTGCACAGGGCGTCGTCGACCTGTAAGCGGGCATAGGCGTACTCGAAGTCGGCCAGCAACAGCTCTCTGCCGCTCTGCCGGGCGCGGTGGCGGCGCCAGAAGGCCATGATGCCGGTGAACGCGTAGGCGCCCTGGAGCAGACCGCTGAGGGGGCGCGGGTCGTCGCGCCAGGGGGCGTAGTAGCACTGCCGGTCGTCGTCGATCGCGAGCGGGCCCAGGTGTATCAGGCCGCCGAGTTTGATGTGCTGGAACTCGTGGACGAGGGAGACGGCGAGCGTCACCTCGTCGAACGGCGGGGAGATCAGGACGCTGCCGAACGCCTCGCCGGTCGAGGCGCTGCGCGTCTCCGAGCCGTCGCCGCGGGCGAGCGGGACCAGTGAGACTACGCCCTCGGATATGGACTCGGCGGACGGGCGGTGGTCGCGGCACAGCAGGTCCCAGGCCCGGGCGAGCAGGTCGGACCAGGCGGCGAACTCCGCGTCGCCGAGCCGGGCCGGCGGGACCGGGTCGGCCAGGTCGCGGTACGGGTCGATGTCGTCGAGGAAGACGAGCAGGTCGGGGCCGAGTTCGCCGCTGACGCGCAGTCTGCGCAGAGGCCACCAGGAGGCGCCGTGGGCGCGGTCCGGGAGGCGGCCGGGCCGGTTCTGTGCCTCGTCGGATGTGGGAACGACGAGTGTGCAATCGCCCAGGGTGAGGCGGATCCGGCCGTGGTCGGTCTCTGCGTCGGCGTAGGACCAGGGTTCTGTGTCCGAGGCCGGAAATGTGGCCATGCCGAGTCTGGGCAGCATGACTCGGCCGCGGCGCGCGGGGACTTTCGTACGCCAGGCGTGTCCGACGTGGGCCGCGGCGGTGAGTGCGAGTGCGTGGATCATGCCGATGTCGATCCATAGTGGCGCGTCGCTGTCTGCGCCGCCGCGGTCGCGGCGCAGGACGTACGCGGCCCAGTTGCCGACCTGTGGGTGCAGCAGGATGTCGGTGAACGCCTCGGGCGCGGCATCCTCCGCCCTGGTCAGGACTTCCCACGCGTCCGCCGCCGGCGGGAGCGGGCCGAGTGCGCCCGGGATTTCGTGTGCGGCCTCGACCACCGCGTTGATCAGCAGGAGCCGGCGGCTGCGCTGGGTCGCCCAGAGTTCGCGTATCGCCTCCGCGTCGCCGAGGCCTGCGCAGAGCGCTTCGAAGTGCGGCTTCGGCAGCTGGTGGTTGCGCGCCGCGGGCCGGGTACCGATATATGCGGCCACTGGCACACTCCTCATCGCTGCGCGGCGGACAGGACACTGCACGGCTGTCCGCCCGACTGTCTCTTCCCGCTTCCCGGCCGTTCCAAGCCGGTTGGCTGCCGACATATCGGTACGCTGCGATCAGGAATTTGTTGCAGGACGTGCAGGCGGCTGCACGTCGGCGGTGTTGAGCTGGCCGTTCGCCGGCCGGTCGGTCCCGGGCGACAATGGCCGGAACGGTCCGTCCGGCGAGCGGGCGGGTGGGCAGGGTCGAGTGAGTTCTCAGGATTCCCAGATTTCTCAGGACCCTCTATGTGCCCGTGCGCTTCACAGCGCCCGGCCACCGTGTTCGGGTTCGAAGGCTGTGTCGAGCGGACCGTTCATGGCGGCGGTGAGCGTCGTGCCGTCGGCCTCGTCGATGAGCAGGAACGCACCGGTGTGCCGGTTGTCCGCATAGTCGTCGAGTGGCAGCGGTGCGGCGGTGCGCAGCGTGATCTGCCCGATCTCGTTGGCGGACAGGCATGGCGGCTGCGGTACCCGGCCGAGCGTGTCGATGTCGAGCCGGAAGTCGATCCCGCCGACCACGGCTTTGACACAGGCCGTGCCGTGGCGTAGCAGGACGCGGTCATGTGCGCGCAGCGGCCGGTCCGCGAGATGGCATGCCGTGGCGACCACGAGCCGGCTGGTCGCCGGGGCCTGATCCGCCAAGGCGATCACGTCGCCGCGCGCGACGTCGAGGTCGTCGGCCAGCCGGATGGTCACCGACTGCGGGGCGAATGCGATACCGACGTCCCGCTCGCCGAGCCGGTCGATGCCTGCGATGGTGCTGCGCCGGCCCGAGGGGAGTACGACCACTTCGTCGCCGGTCCGCAGCACACCGGAGACGAGCTGGCCGGCGTAGCCGCGGTAGTCGCGGAACTCGCCGGGGGTCTGCGGGCGCAGCACGTACTGCACCGGGAAGCGTGCCGCGTGGAGCGCCGGATCCTCGTCGACGTCGACGGTCTCCAGGTGCTCGAGCAGGGTCGGGCCGCCGTACCAGTCTGTCAGACCGGCCACGTTCACCACGTTGGCGCCGGTCAGGGCACTGATCGGGATCGCGGTGACGTCCGGGGTGCCCAGCGCGGCGGCGAACGCGGTGAACTCGTCGGCGATCGCGGCGAAGGCCTGCTCGTCGTAGCCGACCAGGTCCATCTTGTTGACCGCCAGCACCACGTGCGGGACGCGCAGCAGCGCCGCGATCGCCGCGTGCCGCCGGGTCTGCTGCACGACGCCGTTGCGTGCGTCGACGAGCACGACTGCCAGCTGCGCGGTGGAGGCGCCGGTGACCATGTTGCGGGTGTACTG
>DASYAE010000018.1:0-1873 GCA_036501535.1 Actinocrinis sp.
GGCCACCATGACCGGATGAGATATGTAGGGGTCGCCGCTTTTCCTGAACTGACCCTGGTGACAGTCGGCGGCCACCTCGTACGCCCGGCGCAGAAGGCGGAAGTCCGCGTCCGGCCTGACCGTCAGGAGATTCTGGCGCAGTCTCGCGAGCGGATCGCGGTCCGCAGCGGAGCCGAAGGAAACTTGGCCATACATGATCGAACGTTAAGCGTGGATCGGCCGGCCGTCTACGACGGCGTTCTCCCTCCTGCTGATAACAGCAAGAAGCGCGGCTGCGCCGACCACCGGACATGAGCCCGCCGGTGGCCGGGTGCACGGCCGCCGGCGGGTCCGGTCCGGTGGAGGGTTGATCTCTGATTGACGCGGTATGAACGCGCCTTTCAGGCGCTGCGCCGCCGGTTCAGCCGGATGCGGCGCTTCAAGGCGGTGCGGGGTTCGTCCAGGGCGACCGCGGCCGCCGGCAGGGTCGGCCGGGGACGCCGCGGTTCCCGGACTCCGGCCCGCGGCGGCCGGTGCCCTCGGTGTGTCAGCCGATCGAACAGCAGCCGCATTCGCCCCGTCACATCACGCCAAGCCCGGGCCAGAGGTTCTCGCGTCATATCTTGAGTATGCGCCTGCGCGCCCGGCCTGAAAAGACCTGTCGCTCTAAGCTGAATCCCCAGCGCCGCGTAAACGAACGGGCAGGGCGAAGCATCTGTGAACGGCTGGAGCCACGGTCATTGTTCCGCGAGCAGGCCGAGGTCGCGCAGGCTCTCGGCCGTCTCGACGATCGTGGTCTCGGCCGGGCGCGGGCGCCAGCCGAGCTCGGTCTTGGCCCGGTCGTTGTGAATGATCAGCCGGGCCGGCTCGGGTCCGGGCGCTTCTTCGGTCGGCACCCGCTTGGCCAGCGGTCCGAGCTGGTCGCGCAGGATCTCGGCCAGTTGCAGGAAGCTGATGGTGGGCCCGTCGGCCAGGGCCAGGAACCGCTGGCCGGCCGCCCCGGGCGCGGCCATGGCCCGGATATGCAGATCAGCGATGTCGCGCACGTCGGCCACCCCGAACCGCTGGCGGCGCACCATGGGCATGGTCCCGTCAAGCATCGCCTTGACCAGTTGCAGCGACGAACGCGCCTGCGCGGTCAGCGTCGGGCCGAGGATGAACGTGGGGTTGACCGAGACCAGCTCGGTGTCGCCCCCCTCCTGACCGATGAAATCCCACGCGGCCCGCTCGGCGATCACCTTGGACAGCGGGTAGGCCGGGAGTCCCGGCGTGTCCGGATCGGTCCAGTCGGCCTCGGTGTACTCGGCGCCCGGCTTGGGGGAGTAGCCGACCGCCGCGAACGACGAGGTCAGCACGACCCGCCGCGCGCCCGCGTCCCGCGCCGCGCGCAGCACGCGCAGCGTGCCGTCCCGGGCGGGCACGACCACCGCATCGCGGTCGTCGGACTGGATCATGGGCGAGGCGGTGTGATGGACCTCCTCGCAGCCCGCCGCCGCGGCCGCCCAGCCGTCGTCGGCGAGCAGCCCCGCGGCGACAACCTCCAGCCCGCGGTCGTCGGCGTCACCGCGGCGCACCGCCGCGCGCACCTCATCGTTGCGATCGGGGGAGCGGACCACCGCTCGCACTTCCCGGCCGTCGCGCAGCAGCGCGGCAATCAGTTGCGTGCCCAGATATCCGGACCCGCCGGTCACCAGCACCCGGCTCATCGCAGCACCTTCTCCAGACGGGGGTACATGCCTTGCACCCGCAGGTTCGCCTCGGCCTCGGCCTCGGCATCGCGGCGGTCGCGGGCATCCCACAACGCCGCCTTCTTCTCCAGGTACTCCAGGTGCACCCGCAGCATGGCGATCTGGGCTTCTATCCGCTCGGCGTGCCGCAGCAGCAGATCGCGCTG
>DASYAE010000019.1:0-2469 GCA_036501535.1 Actinocrinis sp.
CCAGCTCGCATAGCCGACGGGCGCTCGGCCGCGGCCAGGCGGTGGCGGCGCGCCCGCCCGAGGCGATGGCGAACTCGCCGAGCAGCCTGATCCGCACGACGTTGTCCAAGGAAACGTCCTGCGTGGTTCCCGCGGTCACGCACTCATTATCGCGGCGGGGCCCGACATTCCCGCCAGGGTTTTCCGGCGGGAACACCGCGGGAACAGCGCCTTCCTAGTGTCCGGTTCAGGAGGCGAGAACAATGTACTTCTCATACCAGCTCTACCAGACCGGACGCGTCATTAGCCGCCGGGAACAGCTCGAAGCGGACGTCCGCGCGGGTGAACGAGCCAAGAGCGTCGCCGGGCTGTGGCACTTGCTGCTGCCGCCGCGGCGCGCGCTGGTCGAGGCCAGCGCGGACGAATCCATCGGGCAGTCGTGCGTGACGGCAGGACGCTGACTGCCGGGTGAGGGTGTCAGCCGCTGAGCGGCCCGTCCAGGCTGCCGAGCACGTCGAGCGCTATCTCTTCGGGGAGGCGGCCGTCGGTGTCGACGGTCACCGTCGACACCGACGCGTAGACCGCCTGGCGATCGGCGTGCAGCGCCTCGACGTCGGGGCGGGCCAGCATGGGACGGCCCGTGTCGCCGCCGACGCGGGCGAGCGCCTCGGCGTAGCCGACGCGCAGGTAGACCACGGGGACGGCGGCGAGCAGCGCACGCGTCGCCGGGTGCCCGGGGGCGCCGCCGCCGAGCGCGAGCACCGCGTCGGGTCCTTTCAAGAGGCCGGCGACGACCGAGTGCTCGAACTCGCGGAACGCCGGTTCGCCGGCATCGGCGAAGATCTGCCGGATCGGCTTGCCCGCCTGCTCCTCGATTACCTGGTCGCTGTCGGTGAACGGCAGGCCGAGCTTGGCCGCGAGCAGCCGGCCGACGGTCGACTTGCCCGCGCCCATGAACCCGACGAGGACGATCACGGCGAGTCCTTGAGCAGCCCGGCGACGGCACGCAGCGCCAGCGTGTAGGAGGCGAAGCCGAATCCGGCGATGATCCCGTCGGCGACCGGCGTGATCACCGACTCATGCCGGAATCCTTCGCGCGCCGCGATGTTGGAGATGTGCACCTCCACCAGCGGCGCGGTGCGCATCTTCAGCGCGTCCATCAGGGCGAGCGAGTAGTGGGTGAGCGCGCCGGCGTTCAGCACGACGGGCAGCCTCTCGTCGCACGCCTCGTGCACCCAGGTGATCAGCTCGCCCTCGTACTCGGTCTGCCGGACCTCCACGGGCAAGCCGAGTTCCTTGCCTGCCGATTCGCACAGCTCCACGAGGTCCGCGTAGGTCGCGGTGCCGTACACGGACGGCTCGCGCTTGCCGAGCCGGCCAAGGTTCGGGCCGTTGAGCACGAGCACCCGGCGGCCGCCTGGCGTGCTCACGCCGACACCGCCTGGTAAGCCCGCGTGAGCAGTTCCTCTGGCGGGCTGTCGAAGATGACGGGGTTCCCCACGCCGTCAAGGATTACCATCCGCAGCCGGTCGCCGCGCGACTTCTTGTCCAGGCTCATCGTCTCGCGCACGGCCGGCCAGGATCCGCGGGAGTACGAGACCGGCAGCCCCACCGAGGTGAGCGCCTCCCGGTGCGCCGCCACGTCCGCGTCGGTCAGGTGCCCGGCCAGGCGGCCGACCTCGGCCGCGAACACCATGCCGATGGCGACCGCGTCGCCGTGCCGGAACCGGTAGCCTTCCAGCCGCTCGATCGCGTGGCCGAGCGTGTGCCCGTAGTTGAGCATCTCCCGCTGCCCCGCCTCGCGCAGGTCGGCGGAGACCACCGCGGTCTTCACCCGGATGGCGCGCTCGACCAGCTCGCGGGTGTGCGGCCCGTGCGGTTCTGCCGCCCCCGCCGGGTCGGCCGCGACCAGCCGCAGGATCTCGCCGTCGGCGATGAATCCCGCCTTGATCACTTCGGCCAGGCCGGCCACGTAGTCCTGCGGCGGCAGCGTCTCGAGCGTCGCCAGGTCGGCGAGCACCCCGGCCGGCGGGTGGAACGCGCCGACCAGGTTCTTGCCCTCCGGGATGTCGATCGCGGTCTTGCCGCCGACCGCCGCGTCGACCATGCCGAGCAGCGTGGTCGGGACTAGCACGAGGGGCACGCCGCGCAGCCAGGTGGCGGCCACGAACCCGGCCAGGTCGGTCGCCGCACCGCCGCCGATGCCCACCACGCAGTCCGAGCGGGTCACCCGTTCCTCCGCGAGCCAGGACCACAGCCGCGCGGCCACGGCGACGTCCTTAGCGGCCTCGCCGGCGGGGACCTCAGCGACGGCCACCGAGAACCCGGCGTCGGCCAGCACCCGGCCGGCGGGCCTGGCGACCGCGCCGAGGCCCTCGGGGTGGATGACCGCCGCCGTCCGCGCGCTCTTGCCGACCAGGTCCGGCAGCGCGCCGAGCATTCCGGTGCCGACGATCACCTCGTACGGCCGCTCGCCGCCGACCTGAATCC
>DASYAE010000020.1:0-25260 GCA_036501535.1 Actinocrinis sp.
GTGCCGCCGTCGCTGTTGACCGTGCCCTCGAAGGTGCCCGCTGCGTTGGGAGAGCCGCTGTAGTTCTCCTCGACGTAGTACTCGACCAGCGGGCTGGTCGACCAGCCGTACAGCGAGATGAGCGAGGTGCCGCCGGAGGCGCTCAGGCTGCTGGAGAAGCTGATCGACCGGCTGGTGCTGCCCGGGTTCCAGCCGATGCCGCCGACGAAGTCGCCGATGTTGCTCCAGTTGGCGGAGTAGCTGGTGCCCGAGTTCAGGGTGATGCAGGCGGTCCCGCTGTTGTTGGTGTACATCGAGTAGTAGCTGCCGTCGATGGTGCCGGTCTGGCTCGAGCAGACCTGCGTCGCGGCGCTGGCGGCCGTGCCGGGCAGGATCGTCAGGCCCGCGGCCAGCACCGCGGCCATCGCGGTGGTGCAGGCGGCGCTGACGAGCAGCCTGAAGCGGCGGCTCCTGGGCGGAATCGGGCGGACGGTGGATTCGTCCACGTGTGTGCTCCTTCTCCATCGAAGGCTGATAAGAAGCCGGGAGGGGCGGGACGGACCCGGCGGCGCGCGCGAGTTGTTTCGATCGTTGTAGGAATCTGTCGCTGCGGGAGTATCGATCCGCCGGCGCCGGCTTGGCAACAACTTCCGGTTCGAATCCCGAAACCCTGCGCCGGACAAGCCGATCCAGGTCGTCATCTGGTCTGCTCAGCCCCCATGATCCGGGCTGACTGTGTTCGAATTCGGCTGGTGGAAGTTGCAAGCGGTGCGATCGTGCCGGATCCGGAGCCTTCGAAACTTTCGGGATCAGATCCGTAGCGCGGGCAGGCAGAAGCAACAGCGGGGATCAGCAGCACTCTGAGTGCTGCTGATCCCCGCCGTCGAGGGGTCCTTCGCCGCGGGCCCGGCTCAGGCTCAGGCGGTCAGCTCGGTGCGGCCCGGCAGCAGGTCGGCCACCACCGTGTCGCCGTCCAGCGAAAGCGGGCGCCTGGCCGGGCCGGAGACGTGGAAGTCGGCGAGCTTCCCGGTGCCCAGCGGCCAGCGCAGCGTCCCGGTCGTGTTGCCGGGCAGCGTCACCGCGATCCGCAGGCGCGGCGACTGCTCGATGTCGACCCCGACCATGCCGCGCACGGTGGCCACCGTGCCGGACGCCGCGGCCAGCGGGCCGGGCTGCGGGGCGACCTGGACGACGCTTCCGCCGGGCTCGGTGACCCGCACGCCGAGCAGGTAGCGCGGGATGATGTTCGCCGGGGCGGAGGACCACGGGTGGCTGAAGGTCGTGTTGGACTTGATGGTGGGCGACCAGGCCTCCATCGTCTGCGTCGCGTCCCAGGTGTCCATCATGGCCAGCCACGAGGTCGCGCTGGTGCTGGTCATCACGGCGAGCGCGGCGTCGGCCCGGCCGCCGCGGTACAGCGCCTCGAGCAGCCACTGCACCGCGTTGGAGCTCACCCGCACCGGGTTGGCGGCGTCGCTGACCAGCCAGGCGGCGATCGCAGAAAGCTGATCGTCCTCGGGGACGCCGAGCGCCGCGGAGTAGGAGCTGGCGTGCTGTGCCTGGTGCTGCGTGCCGAGCCCGTCGTAGTACGCGCCGGCCGCGGCGTCGTAGAGCTGGGTGTTGACCGCGTTGCGCATGGTGGCCGCGATCGTCTGGTAGTGGGTGACCAGATCGGGCCGCCCGGCGACCTGCGCGGCCTGCGCGAGCAGGACGAAGGCCTGGTACTGCCAGGCGTTCACCACGGTGTTGACGTTCTCGAAGACGTAGCCGTCGCGCTCGTTGGTGGGCCAGTCGACGATGTCCTGGGTCGGCAGGTTCGGGTTCTTGTCCAGGAAGCCGGCCGGGTCCAGCAGGCTCTCGTCCTGCTCGGCCACGTGCAGCGGGAAGTCCGCGACCAGCGCGTCCGGGTCGCCGGTCTCCAGGTACTCCTCCCACGCCGTGGTGATCGACATGAAGTGGTACTCGGTCGGCCACTGCGGGTGGCGCAGCAGGTAGCGGTTGGTCTGCCGGACGATGTCGTAGCTGCGCGAGTTCGCCATCTCGCCGCGGCCGTGCACGACGAGGTCGCCCTCGTACATGTCGCGCTCGCGGGTCGGGCTGTCCATGTGCATGTCCTGGCGGTTCGCCGCGATGGTGTAGGAGCACAGCCCCCAGACCCGGTCCAGGGCGGCGTTCGACGAGGTGAACGTGCCGACCGGTCCGGGCTGCGGCACGACCTGCTCGAGCAGCGTCACCGCGTGGGCGAGGTCGAGCGAGGGGTCGGTGGTCAGCTGCGCCCACCGGAAGTTGCGATAGCCCCAGTGCTCGATGGTCTGCGGGCCGTCGCGGAGCGTCCAAATGTCCTGATACGTCGTCTGGGCGCGAAGCTCGTAGCGCACCGTGCCGTCCGCGTTGAGCTCCTCGCCGAGCTGGATGATCACGCTCGTGCCCTCAGTACCCTTAGGCGCGGTGAGGGTGAGGCGCAGCCCTGCGGTGATCTCCTTGCCGGTGTCTATCAGCCAGACGCCCGCGCCCTTGTTGGTCACCGCGGCGGGCGCCCGCTCGATCCGGGAGACGGGCCCGGTCAGGCTGGGGGTCAGGCCACTGAGCTGGGTCGCGGCGGCCACCGCCGGGGTGAAATCAGTGCCCTTGTAGCCGGGTGCGGTCCAGCCGACCGGCTCGTTCGCGGCGACGTAGCCCTCGTTCGGGGCGACGTAGTAGACGTCGTTGAACGTGCCCGAATACGGCAGCCAGGAGCCGCCCGCGCGCACCTGCCAGGTCTCGTCCGAGCCGACGCTGACCACCCGGCCGTCGCTGTAGTACACGTCGACCAGCGCCTGGAACTGCTGGCCGGACTCGGTCCAGCACTGGAACGCCAGCGCGTTGGCCCGGCCGGCGTGGAGCAGCCTGCTGATGTCATGGCTCTGGTAGTACGGCACGTCCTGGGTGCGGGCCGGGCCGACGCCGACGTGGGTGCCGTTGCACCAGGCGCGGTAGACGTACTGGCGCGCGCCGGTCGGCGACTGCGCGGTGGCGTGGAGGAACGCCGCGCTGATCGTCCCGGCGGGCAGCGCGAACTCGTGCCGCAGCAGCGCCCAGTAATCCGGCCCCGGGATGCCGAGCACGCCCGCGGTCGAGTTGCCGATCAGCAGGCCACCGGTCTGGATACTGCCGAAGCCCGGGTAGTCGAGCTCTGAGGCGAACGGGTTGGTGTAGAGCACCGTCCCGCTCAGGTCGGTGACGGTGACCGGCCCGCACAGGAACGACTCGGTGCTGCCCGTGCGCAGCCCGAAACCGCCGGGCTGGACGGTGATCCCGGTCGTGGTGTCCACGACCTGGCCGTTGATCGACGTGGTCACCGTCGTGCCGTTCGCCTCGACCCGCACGTCCATGGCCGTGCCGCTGGGGATCTCCACCGCGAGGGTGACCAGCTCGAGCACCGTGTAGGTGCCGTTGACCAGGATGTGCTTGCGCAGCAGGCCGGGGGAGCCGGCGTTGAGCTGCCACATGTAGCCGTTGCGCACGTCGTAGGAGGTGCGCAGGAAGATGCCGGCGCGCAGCTGCTCGATGGTGATGGAGGCCTCGAACACGGCGTTCTCGAACTGCGTGTCCGGGGGCAGCGTCGGGGCGCTGCCCCAGACGGTGCCGGCCGGCGACCAGTCCGCGTCGGCGAGCGGCCCGACGGCGATCCGGGCCGGCGCGGACCACGGCGTGGTCAGCGAGGCGCGGCCGGCGCCGAGCGCGGAGCGCACCCGCCAGGAGGCGAGCGAGCGCGCGGGCAGCGGATCGAACGGCCACGCCACCGCGGCGGACGCGGAGGACGAGGCGGCGGCCGCGGTCGAGACGTGCGCGCCGGGCACGAAGCCGCGCGGGTCCCTGGTCATCTGGATCTCGTAGCCGGTCTGCAGCAGGCCGGAGGCGCCGACCGCGGGCACCTGCCACCACAGCCGTGGCGAGCCGTCCAGGACGCCGACCGCGTCGTCGCGAAGCCCGGTCATCAGCGCCGAGGGCGCCACGGCCGAGGAATCAGCGGACGACGACGCGGCCGCCGCGCCCGCCGTCGACGAGCCTGCTGCCGCGGCGCCGCCGGACGCGGTGGCCGCGTCGGCCGGTGAGCCCGCGCCCAGGGCCACGGCGCTGCCGCCGGCGGCGGCCAGACCGAGGAAACCGCGGCGGCTGAGGGCGTGGGGAACGTCGGCGGGTTCGTTCATTTCGTCTCCAGTGACGTGAGCGGCGCCGGCCGGCCGGATCATCACCCGTACATCCCGCGGGCCCACCCGACGGACTTCCCCGTCAGTCCCGGTCCCGCGCGGCCGGCCGCCCCGTGAGCGAGCAGTACGGACTCTGTCTGATGAAACATTTCAAAGCCGTGATCGCGTTTCGGCTTCCTTGTCAGTAGCCGTAATCGCTGAGATCCGGGCGTGGGTGGCCCAGTGAGATGAAACCTTTCAGAGTCGGCGGGCTCAACGTAGCCGGGCCACCGGGCCCTGTCAAGGATTCACCCCTCTCCCGGACGGGCCGCCGCGGTGCATGCCCTCGCCGGCAGCGCGGCCCGGGCCGCGGATTGTCAGGCTCTTATGAGTAAGTACTGTGTGACAGAGCCTGGTCCGCGGTGCCCCGTTCGGCGCGGAGTCTTTCCCGGCGTCCGCGCAGCGACCAGAATGCCTCCATGGAGTCGACGGCGACCGAGAAGTACCGCGCTGCGCGCGACGTGCTGCAGGAGCTCTCCCGCGACTACGGCGCGGCGGTCGAGCGCTTCGCCTGGCCGGACTTCGGGGACCGGTTCAACTGGGCCGTCGACTGGTTCGACGCGGTCGCCCGCGGCGTGGAGCGCACCGCGCTGTGGATCGTCGAGCCGGACGGGAGCGAGGCGAAGTACTCCTTCGACGCGATGGCCCGCCGCTCCGACCAGGTCGCCGCACACCTCGCGGCACACGGGGTGGCCCGCGGCGACCGGGTGCTGCTGATGCTGAACAACCAGGTCGAGTTGTGGGAGTCGATGCTCGCGGTAATGAAGCTCGGCGCCGTGATCATGCCGACGACCACCGCCTTCGGGCCGGGCGACCTGGCCGACCGGGTGGGGCGCGGCGGGGCGCGGCACGTGCTGGCCAACGCGGCCGACACGGCCAAGTTCGACGCCGTGCCCGGCGACTACGGCCGCTTCGCCGTCGCCGCGCGCGAGAGCACCGACGTGCCCGAGGGCTGGATCTCCTACCACGACGCCTATGCGCTCGACGTCCCGCCGGCCGCGCACCCGGGCACCGCCCCGTCCGACCCGCAGCTGCTCTACTTCACCTCCGGCACGACGAACCGGCCGAAACTGGTCGAGCACACGCAGGTCTCCTATCCCGTCGGCCACCTCGCGACGTCCTTCTGGGTCGCGGCCCGACCGGGCGACGTGCACCTGAACATCTCCTCGCCCGGCTGGGCGAAGCACGCGTGGAGCTGCTTCTTCGCCCCGTGGATCGCCGAGGCGACGATCTTCGTCTACAACTACGGGCGCTTCGACGCCGCCGGGCTGCTCGGGCAGATCAGGCGCGCCGGGGTCAACACGTTCTGCGCGCCGCCGACCGTGTGGCGCATGCTCATCAAGGCCGACCTGACCGGCGGCCCCGGCCGGCTGCGCGAGCTGATGTCCGCGGGCGAGCCGCTGAACCCGGAGGTCATGGACCAGGTGCGCGCCGCCTGGGGCCTGACGATCCGGGACGGCTACGGCCAGACGGAGCTGCCGCTGGCGATCGGCAACGTGCCCGGCATGCCGGTCAAGCCCGGGTCGATGGGCCTGCCGCTGCCCGGCGTGCCGATCGTGCTGGTGGACCCGGCCACCGGCGAGCCGGCCGACGAGGGCGAGATCTGCGTGGACCTCGCGCGGCGGCCGATGAGCCTGATGACGGAGTATAAGGACGACCCACAGCGCAACGCCGAGGCGATGGCGGACGGCTACTACCACACCGGCGACACCGCCTCGCGGGACGCCGAGGGATACATCTTCTACATCGGCCGCACCGACGACGTGTTCAAGGCCTCCGATTACAAGATCTCGCCGTTCGAGCTGGAGAGCGTGCTGATCGAGCACCCGGCCGTCGCCGAGGCCGCCGTCGTCCCCGCGCCCGACGCGCTGCGCCTGGCCGTGCCGAAGGCCTACATCGCGCTGGCCGCGGGCCACGAGCCGTCCAAGGAGACCGCGTTCGAGATCCTGCGGCACGCGCGCGAGCACCTGGCGCCCTACCAGCGCGTGCGCCGTATCGAGTTCTTCGAGCTGCCCAAGACCATCTCCGGCAAGATCCGCCGGGTCGACCTGCGCGCCCGCGAGGAGCGCGCCGCCCTCGGGCAGGCGGAGCTGACCGAGTGGCGCGACGAGGATTTCCCGGAGCTGCGGGGCCGGGAGTAGTAGGCATGTAGTAGGCATGATGCGCTGCGCTGCGCGGCGGGCGGTCGCGCCGGTTGGCGCAGACGCGCCCGTCCGGTGATACCCCCGCGGTACCCCCGGGCGGATGCCTGGATATCCGGCTCTCGCCTGTGTACCTGCGTCTGCGCCTTGCGGCGGGCCGCGCCTGCCCGGCCCGACGTCAGTTTTCTGCGAGATCAATGCTCCGTCTTGTAAAAAAGGGACATCGGGCGGATGCGGACGGCGCGCCGAGTCAGCCCCAGCCGGGCACCGGCGGCAGCGTGATGCTGGTGACGTGGCCGGGGACCCGCTCGGTCAGCGGATTCGAGCCGCCGCTCGCGATACGTAGGGCGCGGTAGCCGGTCGGCGTCATCCCCAGCAGGCCCCGGAACGACTTCACCAGGTGCGCCTGGTCGTGGTAGCCGGCGCCGTGCGCGACCTCGGCGAGCGACGCGCCCGTGGCCTCGAGGCGCAGCGCCCGCTGCAGCCGGGCCACCATCGTCACCTCGTGCGGGGACATGCCGACGTAGTGGTCGAACTGCCGGCGCAGATGCCGCACGGACCATTCGAGCTCTGCGGCCAGCTGCCCGGCGGTCGGCACGTCGTACTGCCGCAGCCGGCGCCAGGCGTATTCCACCTGCGGCGGGCAGGGCTCCGTCTGCAGGAACCGGTCGCTGAGGAACCCTTCCAGCAGCGCCAGCCTGACATCCCAGTCGGCCGTGTCCGCCATCCGCCGGAGCAGTTCGTCCGCTCCGGGGCCCAGCACGTCGCCGGGGGAGTGCATCCCGTGCGCGAGGTCCCGCATCGGCAGGCCGAGCACCCGGCAGGCGGCCATCGGCGTCATCGCGGTCTCCACGAACGAGAACCGCCCGCCGGGCCGGCCGACGTGCGGGACGGATCGCGGTGCGCTGACCATGCTCGCCAGCCGCACCGTCCGCGCCCCCGCCCGCGCCGGGTCCGGGGCAGGCGAGTCAGAATCCGTACCCGTGTCCGCCTCGGAGGCGGGCAGCACGATGAACGGATCGTTGAACCCGAACACGAGGTTCATCAGCCCGGTGGGCACCTCGAGCCGGCCGCGGCCGCCGACCGCGACCAGGTCGATCGCCCGCAGCGGCGCGACGGCCGCGGCGAGCGCGCCGGTCGGCTGCCGCCGCCGGAAGGTCACCTGCGGCCCGCCCCGGGCGTCGGCACTCGGCGCGGACCGGGCGCGGTCCTGCGCCGGTGCGCGCACGGCGGTGGCGGTGAGCTGCGGTGATGAGGTCATCTCGTCGCTCCCGAGGATTCCCCTCCACTGGCCGGACAATGTCCGTCTTACCACGCTTCGATGAACGCGGAACGTGCGCGCCCCCAAGAGAAACCGTGCGCCGTGCGGGAGCGACCGAACCAGGATACTGATCGTTGCGGGAGCGGGCGGGACGAACGGCCGTGCCCCGCACCCGATTCGGTGCGGGGCACGGCGTGTGCGTACTTATTTGGCGGCGGCTGGGATTAACTCGCGGTGCAGGTGAGCCCGGTCAGGGAGCCGGGCGCGGAGCCCGAGCCGAGCAGGCCGAAGGTCGTCGACCCGGCGGGTTGCAGGGCGCCGTTGTAGCTCATGCTCGCGGCACTGACCGCGGCTCCGGACTGCGTCTCACTCGCGTTCCAGATCTGCGTGATCGTCTGGCTGCCCGGCCAGGAGTAGGCGACCTTCCACGCGTGGATCGCGGACGTGCCGTTGTCCGTCACGGTGAAGCCCATCTGGAAGCCGCCGGGCCAGGAGCTGACCACCGACCACGAGGCCGAGCACGACGTCCCGGGGTTGGTCGGGCTCGCGGATGCGGAGGCCGAGGCCGAGGGCGAGGGCGAGCTGCTCGGGCTCGAACTCGGGCTGGCCGATGCGGACGCCGATGCCGACGCGGAAGCGCTCGGCGAGGCCGAGGTGGGCGACGCGCTCGGGCTCGCGCTGGTGCTCGACGAGCCCTGCGAGAGCGTCATCACGGTCACCGAGTACGGCGAGATCGTCTGCGAGACGGCGGTGCCGCTCGCGCCGGTCGTGATCGAGGATCCGGGCTCTGCGAGCGTGGACACCGTCGGTGCGGCGGTGCCCGGCGTGAATCCGGAATAGCTCAGGCTGACCGTGTAGCTGTTGCTCGGGTCTTCGTCGAGCAGCATCACCCGCACGGACCCGTTGGAAGCCTTGACGGCGTACGCCTGGACGAGGGACTGGCTGGAGGAGGCAGATATCAGCGTGTCGCCCGGATGCATGAACTGGCCGAGCAGCTGGAGACCGTAGTACGACGGGAACGGTGTCTCGGCTGCGGGCTCGCAGACCCGGGAGCCGCTGATCGTGCCGCAGCTCGCGTCGGACAGCACGCCGTAGTCGCCGTAGTCGGCCGTCCCGTAGAGCGACGAGCTGGTGTTGCCGCCGGTCACCATCCCGTTGTGGATCTGCCACCAGTCGACGTTGGACACCCCGTTGCTGATCCAGCCGAGGTAGTCCTGCTCGAGGTACACGGCGTTGACGCTGCTCAGGATCTGCTTGCCGGGGCTGGAGGAGACCGAGTTCGTCTCGGTGATGTCGATCGGGACGTTCGCCTGCCCGGCGTACTGGCTCAGCTCCGAGTGCAGCGTCGAGACCATCGACGGGATCTGCGAGGAGGCGCCAAGCAGGCCCGAGTCGGTCTCGTTGCCGGGGTTCTGCGGGTACCAGTGCACGTCGGCGAAGCCGATCTGTCCGGCCAGCGCGGTCATCACGGTCTGGTTCCAGGACTCGGGGCTGCCCGCCGCGGTCACCCCGTCGGGCCAGTTGCCCGGAGCGGTCAGCACGACGCCGACCGAGATGGACGGATCCACGGCCTTCATCGCGGTGATGTAGGCCGCGACGTTCTGCGCGTAGACGGACGGGCCGCAGTTAGACGGGCTGCTCCCGCTCGCGCAGTGGTCGTCCGGCTCCCAGTCCGCGCCGTAGGTCCCGTTGCCGTAGACCTCGTTGCCGATCTCCCAGTACTTGATGCCGTAGTTGTGCGTCACGTTCGCGTACTTCACCCAGTCGGCGGCCAGCTGGGGGCCGGTCTCGGTCGGGCTCTCCGATGCGCCGATCGTGTTGCCGGTCCCGTAGTTCACCGTGACCATGCCCTGCGCGCTGGTCGAGGCGAGCAGGCTCGCGTACTGGTCGAAGCTGGTCGGCTGGACTGTGCCGGTCTTCTCGTCGGTGTTGTTTTTCCAGTTGTACTGGTCGGACTCCGTGCCGCCCGGGAAGCGGATCATACCGACGCCGGCGCCGGAGAGCAGCCCCGGCAGGGACGCGTCGGTCAGGTTCGCGTCGTAGGTGGACCCGTTGATGCCGATCGCCGTCGAGGGCACGGTGGCGACGCTCTGCCCCGCGTTCACGCTCACGGTCGCCGCGACGCCCGCCGCAGCGGGCTGCGCGGCCACGCCGACGACGATCGCGGCGGACGGCGCGACGAGCACGGCGACCGCCGCGGATAACGCTCGTCGGCCGCCGAATCTGACTGTTTGCCGCATGCGCGGCTCCCTTCATCTTTGCCGCGCCGGAACCAGGCGGGCGGAGACGGCTCCGTCCCCGCTTCGCGGCGAGCACGACCATCGGTCCGGGCCGCGAACACGTCAACGGCCGGGCGTTCCGCAGGGCTCTGCCGAGCTGCTGATCAGCGTGGAGCCGCCGCGCGCGGTGCAAGTTGCACGCCGGCGGGCCGGAGCCGACCGGCATTTCCGCTTCTGCGGGCCACTGCGCGGCGCCCGCCCGAGTATGCCGAAATGCGGCGCATGACAGCCGGGATATCTCGCCGCATAATCGCGCCCTGACCACGTACTTCAGCCGACCGAAAAGAATATGGAATTCCGCGGGAATTGCTTATTCCAAACCGCCGTGTAAGTTTCACCATCGCTTGACGGCGCGTGTGGCTCGGTGTTAGTTGTACCTGGCTTAACCGGTTTCTTCGTTCATTTATCAGGGAACTGCTACTGCGCCGCCGGTGATACGGAGGGAATCTCACTGTGCCCACGGAGACGACTGTGCCTACTGACAGGAAACGGGCCGGACGGCGCGTCGGCACGGCGCTCGCCGCGAGCCTGAGCGTGCTGGGAGCGGTCGCGGCGATCGCGCTGCTGCCGACCGCCCCGGCCTACGCGGCCGACAGCGCCACGATCAACGGTGCGACGACCTTCCAGACCATGGCCGGCTTCGGCGCCGCGGAGGCGTTCGGGCAGTCCGACTCGCTCATGAACGCGCCGTCCGCCGAGCAGAAGCAGGCCCTCGACTTCCTGTACAGCCCCACCGCCGGGGCGGGCCTGACCATCCTGCGCAACGAGATCAGCGCCGACTCCGGCAGCACCATCGAGCCGACCGCGCCGAGCAGCCCCACCGCGGCGCCGAGCTACGTCTCGCTCGCCTCGATCAGCCAGGACGACGGGCAGCTGTGGCTGGCCCAGACGATCAAGGCCGACTACGGGGTCAGCGACGTCTTCGCCGACGCCTGGAGCCCGCCGGCGTTCATGAAGACCAACGACTCGGTCGACAACGGCGGCGCCCTGTGCGGCACGCCGAGCGCCACCTGCTCCAGCGGCGACTGGCGCCAGGCCTACGCCAACTACCTCGTCCAGTACGCCGCGGACTACGCCGCCGCCGGCGTCCCGCTGACCTACATCGGCCCGGAGAACGAGGCCAACCTGTCCACCAGCTACGACAGCATGCAGCTGAGCCCGTCGCAGACCGCGAACTTCCTGGACGTGCTCGGCCCGGCGGTCGCCGGCTCGGGCCTGTCCACCAAGGTCGAGTGCTGCGCCACCGAGGGCTGGGACCAGGCGCAGCTCTACGCCGCAGCGATCGAGGCCGACTCGGTCGCCAACGCGGACACGCCGGTGTTCACGAGCCACAACTACACCCAGCAGGCGACCTCGGCGCTCTCCGGCTGGAGCAAGCCGACCTGGGAGACCGAGTGGTTCGGCACCAGCAACGCGTTCGACGCCGCGTGGGACGACGGCACCGCGGACTCCGGGTTCACCTGGGCGCAGCGCATCTACCAGGGCCTGACCGAGGCGAACCAGAGCGCTTACCTGTACTGGGAGGGCGCCGACACCAACAACGCCAACGGCGGCCTGGTGTGGCTCAACAGCGACGGCACCGCGTCGGCCTCCAGCCGGCTGTGGGCGTTCGCGAACTACAGCCGCTACATCCACCCGGGCGCGGTGCGCATCGGCGCGACGAGCTCGAACAGCAGCCTGGACATCAGCGCGTACAAGAACACCGACGGCTCCGTCGCGGTCGTCGCGCTCAACACGGCATCGAGCTCTGACACGCTCGGCTACACGCTGTCGGGCACCGGGATCACCAGCGGCACCGCCACCCCCGTGCTGAGCAACGCCAGCAGCAACGCCGCCGCACAGGCCGGGATCGCGGTCAGCGGCGGCGCGTTCTCCGCCACGGTCCCGGCCCGCTCCCTGGTCACTTACGTGATCACGCCGGGCAGCGGCCCGACCGGCTCGGCGTCCGCGTCGGCGTCGGCGTCGGCATCCCCGACTCATTCCGCGTCGCCGTCGTCGTCCCCGTCCTCCTCGCCGTCCTCGTCGCCGTCGAGCAGCCCCACGGGCAGCGGCGGCTGCACCGTGCAGTACTCCACCACCTCGCAGTGGACCGGAGGCTTCACCGCCAACGTCGTGATCGACAACGGCGGCACCGCCGCGATCAATGGATGGACGCTCAAGTTCACCTTCGCGGGCGATCAGAACATAACCACCGCGTGGAACGCCGCCACGACGCAGTCCGGCGAGGCGGTGACGGCGACCAACGAGAGCTATAACGCCGCGATCGCGCCGGGAGGCAGTACCAGCTTCGGCTTCCAGGGCACCTGGACCAGCAGCGACTCCCCACCGACCGCCTTCACCCTCAACGGTGCGAGCTGTACCGCATAGACATAAACGCACAACCCGCCGCCCGGGCCGCCCCGGCCCACGGCGCTTCGCAGCGGCCTGACGGCTGCGCCCGGATCCGCGTGGTCCGGGCGCAGCCGTCCGACGAGTTCATGGGCGGCATCCTCGAGCACGGACGCGCGCAGGCTCACCGAAACCGGTCCCGCCCGGCCGGGGGTCTGTCGTCATCGGCGTCGCCACCGGCATCGTCATCAAGGCCGTAGGACTGGGTCTGCTCGGTCTCCCAAGCCAGCTGGAACGTGGTCGAGGGCCGGACCTGGTTGCGCGGGCGCGGGCGCACGACGCCCTGTTCGGGGTCGTCGATCCGGGCGATCTGGGAGAGCTTCTCGAGGACGTCGTCCCGGCCGATCCGGTGCGCCAGCGCCACCGCCTGGCCGATCAGTGCCGTGACATCGCCCTCCTGGCCGTTCCATGCGCGGACCGCCCGGTTTACGAGGCGCGCGAGGTCCTCCTGGCCGGCGAACACGGCCACGCGCTCGTTGATGACCCCGTACTTGCCCGGGTCGGCGGTCCACCGCACACGCACCGTCGCGGACGCGGTCGGCGCTGCGTCCTGGCCGGGCACGTGGATGTCCAGTCCGGCCGCCTTGCCTCCGCCCTCGACCTCGAGCCCCAGGTCGTCCTTCTCCACGTCGATCTGCAGGTGGTACGAGCGCTTCTCGCCGTTGCCCCATGATCCGAGGGCGAACACGGTCGCGCCCCCGGCCGTGGTGCCGCTCGCGGTCAGGTCCTCGATGCTCGGCTGCACCTGGGCGAACCGGACGAGCCGTGCGACAGGGTGCTTGCGCACCCTCAGCGCCACGTCCGGCATCCGCTTGCGCGCCGAGGCCGCCATCACGTCGCGGAAGTCCGCGGCCAGCTGCTCCGGGTCGGCGATCGGCTTCCACGTGCCGAGCAGGGTCTGCGCGACGTGCTTGACCTGGTCGATGTTCCAGTCGTCGCCGACGCCCCGGCAGTCGCAGACGAAATGCCCCCGGCACGCCTCCAATGCCTTGTCCAGCGCGGATTCGCCCTCGGTGTTCAGACCGTCCGTCAGCATCAGCGCGTGCCGCAGCGGCGGGACGGACCTCGCCGTCAGCAGCCGGTCCGTCAGGTGCAGCCAGGTGCTCATGTGGGTGCCGCCCAGCACCGAGAGCTTCTCCAGCGCCTTGCGCGCATCCGCGCGGCTGCCCGGGTCCGCGCGCACCAGCTTCTCCCGGTGCGGATACACCATGTGCGCCGTGCTCTCGCCCGCCACCACGGCGAAATGGGTGCCGTCCGGCAGGACCTCGACGGCGGCGATGGCGGCCTGCGCGGCATGCTGGATCTTCCGGCCGGTCATGGACCCGGACTGGTCGATCACGATCACCTCGGCCGAGGCCGGGGGCCGGTCGGCGACGCCCCGCCGGTCCGGGCCGGCGGCCTCCGCCGTGCGGACGTCGAGGATTGCGTGCACCTCTCGGCTGCCCACGGGCAGCCATTCGTTCTGGTGCACGGTGAGTGTGAAGCCGGGGACGTCGTCCGGCATGAGACCTCCTGACGCGGTGCGAAGCTGTGCGGCGTGAGTGAATCCTCGTTCTGATACGTGTGTATGCGCGGCCTGTCGTTCTACCGTCGTTCTACCACCGCGTCCTGGGCCGGGCCTGGTGCGCCCTGTGGACATAGTCCGCCCGTTTGCGCCGGGAGGGAGTCATGTCGCGCAGGCCCAGATATGCGCGTTCGAGCTCGCGCCCGATCGTGTCGCCGCGCAGCTCGACCGGGTCCGGGCTCAGGTCCGACAGCGTCTGGACCGGGGCGTCCCGCGGCTGCCGGGCCAGCCAGTCCCGCGCCGCCAGCCACGCCTCCACCTCCAGCGTCAGCCGCTGCTCGCCGTCGAGCCCGAGGCCGCCCAGCCTGCGCACCGCCTCGCGCAGCCCGTCGAGGTCGAGGTCCGGCCGCGCCAGTCGCAGCCGCAGCGCCTCGATCCGCGCCTCGCGGTGGGCGTACAAGTGGGCTGGTATGCGTTCGAGCACTTTGATCGGCTGGTCGTCGGCCGGGCGCTTCGAGTCGGCGACGTAGCAGCGCGCCACGCCGAACGCCGCGCCGACGAACGTGTCGTCGGTGCGCCACACGGTGCGGTAGTAGTGCTGCGCCAGCTCGTAGGCCTTCCGGGTCTCCGCGCACACCGCCAGCGCGAGCTTCGGGGCCTGCTCTCCGGGCAGCGCATTGCGCAGTGTCGCGAAAGACGGCCACGCCGCTTCGCCGTGATCGCGGGCCAGGTCGAGCAGGCCCCGGTACCACAGCAGCCGCCAGTCGCCCGGCGCCGCGGCGGCCGCATCGTCGAGCGCTGAGCCGGCCCCGTCCAGGTCGCCCAGCTCGATGCGCGTCAGCGCCAGCCGCAGCAGCACCTCAGGGGTCTTCCGCGGGGCCTGGGCGAGGCGCGCCGCGGCCTCCCGCGGCCGCAGCGCGCCGACCATCTCGAGGAATCCGGCCGCCGGGTCGCGCTCGTCCGGGCGCGGCAGGGGCAGCGTCAGCACGGCCCGCGCCGCGTCGATCCGGTCCGCCGTCCCGGCCCCGAGGAACCCGCGCTCCGGGGTGAACAGGGCGGAGGGCGCCGGGTGCGGTCCGCCGTCCTCGAGCGCTGCGACCTCGCGCAGGACGCCGGCCATCTGCCCGGCGAGCTGCGCGGCGCTGGAGAAGCGCTGCGCCGGGTCGGGCGCGGTCGCCCGCACCAGCAGCCGGTAGAACGACTCGTGCCGGGCCAGCGCCGGCTGTCCGCCGGGATCGGGGATCGGCAGCTCGGCGCCCCGGTCGTCCACCATCGGGAACCGCATGGTCAGCGCGGCCAGCGTGCGCCCGACCGAGTAGATGTCCGAGGCCGCCGTGGAGGCCCCGTGCCGCAGCACCTCGGGGGCCGTGAACCCGCGCGTCGCCCAGATCTGGCCGTCCGAGAGCCGGCCGATCGGGCTGACCGCGCCGAGGTCCACCAGCTTGACCCGGTCGCCGATCTGCATCACGTTCGGCGGCTTGTAGTCCCCGTAGACGAGCCCTGAGGTGTGCAGGTAGCCGAGCGCGGGGAGCGTGCCGAGCACGTAGGCCAGGGCCGTGGCGACCGGCAGCGTCCCGCCGGCCGCGCGCGCCTTGTCGGCCAGCGACTCGCCGTCCAGCAGCTCCATCACGATGTAGCCGTCGAGGCGCCCGGAGAACGGGTCGCGCCGCTGCACGAAGTTGCGGATGTCCACGATGTCCGGGTGCCGCACCTTGATCAGGGTCCTGCGCTCGGCGGCCAGCGCGCGGTGATTCGCCGAGTCGCGCAGGCCCTTCACCGCGACCGGGTCGCCGTCCAGGTTCAGATCATGCGCCAGGTACACCAGGCCCTGCCCGCCGCGGCCGATGCAGCCTTGGATCTCGTACTGGCCGACCGTCTCGCCGGACTCCAGCGGCAGCCGCCAGGACACCGGGGTGTCGCAGTCCTGGCAGCGTTCCGGCAGCACCAGCGGGCCGAGGTCGCCGGTCACCGGGTCCGTGGGCGCGGCGACGAGCTCGAGCGAGGCGCGGCAGTCCGGGTTCGCGCACCGCCGGCCCTGGTCCTGCAGCGCCGCCTCGTCCAGCAGCGCCTCCCGGGGGTCGCGGGAGGGCACCGGCGGGATGTCCACGACGTCCAGGCCGAGGCGCGCCCCGGTCTGCGCCGCACGCGCCCGGGCGCCGGTCGGGAAGACCCAGGCCACCGGACCGCCCGCCGCGGCCGCTGCCGCCGCCGGTCGCGCCGGCTTCACAGGCTGCCCCGACTTGGTCTTAGTAGGCTGCGACGACTCCCACGCGACCCGGTGCCAGATCGTCGGCTGGACCGTCGGCGCGGCGCCGGCGGCCGGCTCCCGGAAACACGTCTCGCAGAACCCGTCGTCACCCAGCAGGCCGCCGGGGCAGTCCGAGCGCACGCACCGCTCCCGGTTGCCGCCGCCGTCCCGCTCGGCGCCGCTCTCGAGCGGGCCGCGGAAGCAGCTCTCGCAGAAGCCGTCCGCGTCGACGACCCCGTCGGGGAAGGCATCGCAGTCCGTCCTGGTGCAGGTGGTCATCGCACCTCCCGCTCCTCGGTCACGTCCCTCACGGATAGCCGTCCAGCGGGGGCGGCGTCGGGGTCGGGGTCGCGTTGCCGGACGAGCCCGGCTGCTGGCCGATCCAGACCCGGTACAGCGCGTCCCAGCAGCTCTCCCCGGACAGCATCGTCTCCGGGCACCATGCCCCGCTGTCCGGATTCTCCAACCCGGCGAGCACCCCGTTGACGAAGCTGAGGAACTGCCCGTCCTGCGCGCTGGCGGGGTGGCTCGCGGGCACGGCGATCGCGTGCGGCTCCACGGAGAAGGCGGTACCGGCCAGCCGCAGGTAGGGGTCCTCGGCCTCCAGCCCCTCCAGGATCGTCGCGTCCGTGGTGACCGCCTGCACGTCGCCCTGCTGGAGCAGGACCAGGCAGTCGGACCAGTTGCCGGCCACCACCGTGGTGAAGCCGCCCTGCTTCTCCAGCGCCAGGATGTTCGCGATCGACGTCGTCGTGCCGACCGTGCACACCTTGGAGCCCTTAAGCCCGGTAACCACCGGCACGTTCTGCGCATTGAGCCGCACGTCCGCGGTGGTGTTGTCGCGGTCGACCAGGAGCTGCTGCCCGGAGTTGAAGTAGTCCGCGGAGAACCCGACCTGCAGCGCGCGGTCGCAGGTCACGGTGATGCTGTCGGCGACCAGGTCCACCACGCCCTCGTTGGCCGCGCCCATCCGGAAGTCCTGGCTGACCGGCACGAACCTGATGTCGCCGTCCGTGCTCGACCCGCCGAAGATCGCGTGCGCGATGGCCCGCAGGACGTCGATGTCGTAGCCTACGAATTCGTCCCCGGACGCCGTCGCGCCCGGTGTCGGGTTGCGGAAGCCGAAGTTGTACGAGTCCTGATCGACGCCGGCGATCAGGTAGCCGCGCTGCTGGATCTGCTGCATGGTCGACCCGGCGGGCATGGAGCCGGGCGCGGGCATCGGCGACATCGGGAGGTCGACCGGGAGCTGCGGGCAGGCCAGGTCGGGCGACTCCAGCGGCGCGGGGGTGTCGGACGGTCCGGGCACGCCCTGCACCGTGGGCGGCACCGGCGAGGGCACCGCGACCGGGGCCGTGGCCGCGCCCTGCGCCCCGCCGCACCCTGCGAGGCAGAAGGCTGCCAGCGCGAGCAGGGCGCACGCCAGCGCCGGCCGGCCGCCACGCGCGTGCTGCGGTTTTCTAACCCTCATTCCCATGCCCCCTCCTCACTCGGACGACCGCCCCCGCCCCCAGTATTCGGCCACCCGCGACCCGATCCCCGCGGCCGCGGCCGCGCCGCCGAGAAGCCCGATCAGCAGGCCTCCGACAACCTCACCGGTCAGCGAGGAACCGGCGTCGGACGCCCCGGAGGAGTACGAGCTCCACTGCGCCGCGGCGGCGACCTGGACCGCCCCGGTCAGCGAGTCGAAGGGGTCGGACACCGTCTTCTGCACCGAGGCCTGCGTGGAGGATTCCAGTGCCGTGCCCAAGAAGCTCGAGTCGAAGCGCGGGACCTGGCCCTGGGCCAGGTTCGCCGTCGCGTCGGCAGCGAGGTTCTGCAGGGTCGGCAGGCCGTGCTCCGCGCGCAGCCACTGCGCGAGGGCCGCCGCCCCGGTGCCGTCGAGCTGCGCCGCCTGCGCGGGCTGCGACGACCGCATGCCCGTCACGGCCGCCGCAAGATCCTTCGACAGGGGGCCGCCCTGAGCCAGCATCGCCTCGGCGTCCGCCTCGTACGTGCACGTCGCGTCATACGTGTACGAATCCCCCTGCGCGTTCGGCTTGGCCAGCTGCACCGTCTTGAAGGAGCAGTCCTCCCCGTTGTCGCTCAACGTGAGCTGATCGTCGATGTCTGTGGTCTCGGCGTCCACCCGGACCTGGGCCAGGTCCGCGGCCGCCGCCGCCCGCGGCGCCACCGAGTGCCCGACCTGCTCGTGCTCGAGGACCTGCGCGCCGACCGTCCACACGGTCAGGACCAGCACGACGGCCAGCGCCGTGACGGCGCCGGGATTGAACGTGCGGCGGGTGTAGCGCGACAGGACGACCGACACCCAGACGAGGAACGCGATCACCGCCGCGTCGGCGAGGCCCGTCCACAGCGGCCATCCGCCGGCCGCGGAGTCGTCCCCGTCCAGCCGGGCCTGGTCCGTCCGGCGGATCTCGTCGGCGCTCGGCAGGATGTGCGCGGTGAAGTACGAGGAGGCCTCGCGCAGGTAGGCCGCGCCGACCGGCAGCCCCTGCCGCTGGTCCGCCTGGGCGGTCGCCTCCAGCCCCTGGTAGAACCCGAGCTCCTGCAGGATCAGCGAGGCGTCGGCCCGCACCTGCGCGGAGGCGGTGACCTGGACCAGGTCCGTGTCCACCTCGGTCAGGTCGTCCTGCGAGGCCTTCGCAGCCTTCGAAGAGAGCTGCCATCCGCCGGTGTCCAGCCGCAGCTGGAACTGCTGCACCTCGTCCTGCTCCAGGCTGATCAGCCCCTGCTCGAGGCCGATGTCGAGCCCGACCGCGGACTGCTGCGTCGCCAGCCGGCCCGCGGTCGCCGAGGCGTCCGCGAGGTCGGTGTCCCGCTGCGCGGCCCCGACCGCGGTCAGCACCCCGACGCCGACGACCGCGAGCACCGACACGACGCCCAGCACCGCAAGCGTCCGCAGCTCGTAAAGACCCTGCGACCCTGGGTCCGGGCCGCCGCGCGCCCCGGTCCGCGCCTGCAGGGCCCGCCGCGCCGATCGGGCCCACGCGATCGCGACACTCCGCCCCACCCAGTTCACCGCCCCTGGCCCGAACCCGCCCAGCCGACTGATGCATACCGTGATCACACTACGGTGCAGCTCGACCACATGATGCACGTTCCCCGTAGTGTATGTCGCCGTCCCGCGCCGACGCATCAAATCGCGAACTCGTACGCTGATCAGCCGGCCCGGCGCGCCCCCGTGATCGTGATCAGCGCACGATCAGACGCGCTGCCCGGTGAGCCGGTCGACCAGGTCCTGCTCGGTCTCGTCGTCGAGCGAGGTCCTGATCACGTGGCCGCCGAAGGGGCCGAGCGACTCGGCGAACCGGGCGTCGTCGATCTTGGCGGCCATGACGATCAGCGCCGCCGAGCCGGGGACGAGCGACTCCTCCAGGCCGCGGCGGAACTGGTCGTCGACGCCGTGCTGGCGCAGCACGCCCCACAGCCCGCCGGCGCCCGCCCCGATCGCCCCGCCCACCACGGCGCCGAGCGGGGCGAAGAGCAGGAAGCCGAGGACCGCGCCGAACACCGCGGCGGCCGGCGTGGTGATCCCGGCGATCTTCGTGGGGGTGTCGACGTCGAGGTGGCTCTGGCCGTTCTCGTCGACGCGCAGCAGGGCCAGGCCGGCGAGCTTGAGCACGCCCAGCTGGTCGAGGTCCTTGACCTGCTCGCCGGCCTGCTCGGCGACGGCCGGGTCGGCGTACCCGATGACGATGAGGTCGGACATGTCAGCCTCCTAATCAATGCCCGGACGTGGTCGCCGGGCGGCCGGTGAGCGTGTTCTTGTGGATCCGGCCGTCCTTCATGATCACCGCGAGGCCGGTGTCGGGGGAGGCGAGCAGGTCGAGGTCGGCGAGCGGGTCGCCGTCGACGAGCAGCAGATCCGCCAGCGCGCCCTCCTGCACGACGCCGAGGGCGCCGGGGTAGGGATTGCGCTCCCCGCTCATGGCCAGCAGTTCCGCATTGCCTGAGGTGGCCATGCGCAGCACCTCGGCCGGGGTGAACCAGCGGCGCATCTTCGCCAGCTGGGCGCCCTGGCGAGTGGCGAGCTTGGCGTCGAAGAGGGTGTCGGTGCCCCAGGCGAGCTTGACGCCGTGCTTCTTCGCGAGCTGATAAGCCGTGTCGGTGCCCTCGATGATGCGCATCTGCTTGGCCCGGCTGGCCGGGCTCTCCACCGGGATGGCGTCCTCGTCGTCGAGGAACGGCTGCAGGCTCCACCACGCGTCGCGCTCGGCGATCATCGCAACGGTCTTCTCGTCGAGCAGGTGCCCGTGGTCGATGCAGCGCACCCCCGCGCGCAGGGCCTGCTGCACGGCGTGCGGCGTGTAGGCGTGGACCATGACGTAGGTGCCCCAGTTCTCCGCCGCCTCGACGCCTGCGCGCAGTTCCGCCTCGGTGTACTGGGTCACGTCGATCGGGTCGTAGCTGGACGCGGCGCCGCCGCCGGCCATCATCTTGATCTGACTCGCCCCGTGCATCAGCTGCTCGCGCACCGCGCGCAGCACTTCGGATACGCCGTCTGCGATGGCGGAGGCGCCGACGATCTCGGCGTGCGAGAGGTGCCCGCAGATCCCCCGCGGGATCTCGTTCGGGGTGCGGAAGTCGCCGTGCCCGGCGGTCTGCGAGATGAACGCGCCGGACGGATAGATCCGCGGCCCCGGCGTCAGACCCTGGTCGACGGCGAGCTTGAGCCCGAAGACCGGCCCGCCGGCGTCGCGCACGGCGGTGAACCCGCGCATGAGCGTCGCGCGCGCCCCCGACGCCGCGGCGATCGCGACGTATCCCGCGTCCGCGAGTTGCAGGGCGCTGATGGGCAGGCTCGCGAACGCGGCGTGCCAGTGTGCGTCGATCAGGCCCGGCATGAGCGTGTGCCCGGTGCCGTCGATCGTGGTCTGGTCGTCCCCGTCGGCCGGGGCGCGCTTGGTCACCGAGGCGATGAGGCCGCCGCGCACCAGTACGTGGCAGGGCTCGGACAAGGCGTCGGAGACTCCGTCGAAGACGCGTACGTTCCGGAACAGGGTCGCCGGCGCGGCGCTCTCGGTGAGAGGCATTGCTCTTCTCCCGTCGCGTGCGGTCCAGACCGGCGTGGACGCAAGAGATCCCGGTCGCCTTCCAGGCTGCGCCCCGGCCCGGCCACGGGCAGCTCAGGACGGCCATTCGTGGCGCCGCCCGCACGCCCGGCGCCGGCCCGACGTGTGGCGGGGCCGGGCGGCCGGTGTTCGGATGGGGAGCAGCCGAGGAGAACCGGGAGCCCGAGATGGCCGAGCCGACCATGCACGCCGCCGTCGTCACCGACTTCACCGAGCCGCTGGAGCTGCAGACCGTGCCGGTCCCCGCGCCGGGGCCCGGGCAGGTGCTGGTCCGGCTGGAGGCCTGCGGGGTCTGCCACACCGATATCCACGCCGCGCGCGGGGAGTGGCCGGTCAAGCCCAAGCCGCCGTTCATCCCGGGGCACGAGGGCGTCGGCGTGATCGAGGCGCTCGGCGACGGCCCGCAGATCCGCAACGTGGGGGAGCGGGTCGCGCTGCCCTGGCTCGGCTCGGCCTGCGGGCACTGCACGTACTGCGTGTCGGGGCAGGAGACGCTGTGCAAGGCCCAGGCCAACACCGGCTACTCGACCGACGGCGGCTACGCCGAGTTCGCGGTCGCCGACGGCCACTACGTCGTCCCCGTGCCCGACGGGGTCACCGCGTTCGACGCCGCGCCGCTCACCTGCGCGGGGGTCACCACGTACAAGGCCGTGAAGGTGGGCGGCACCGGCATGGGCACGCGGGTGGGGATCTTCGGGGTCGGCGGCCTCGGCCACCTCGCGGTCCAGTACGCCCGCCTGGCCGGCGGCATCGTCACCGCCGTGGACATCGAGGACGGCAAGCTCGACCTGGCCCGCGAGCTCGGCGCCGACCACACCGTCAACGCGACGATCACCGACCCGGTCGAGGCGATCCGGGCCCGCGGCGGCGTGGACGTCGCCCTCGCGCTCGCAGCCTCCTCCGAGTCCTTCCGCCAGGCCTTCGCGAGCCTGCGCCGCGGCGGCCGCATGGTCTGCGTCGGGCTGCCCGCCGAGGGCGCCCTGAACCTGCCGGTCTTCGAGACCGTGCTCGGCGGCCTGTCCGTGATCGGCTCGATCGTCGGCACCCGCGAGGACCTCGCCGAGGTCTTCGCCCTGCACGCCGCCGGCCGCACCAAGGTGATCGCCGAGGGCCGCAAGCTCGCCGATGTCAACGCCGTCTTCGAGGAGATCCTCACCGGCCGCGTCCCCGCGCGCGTCGTGATCGAATACTGAGAAACGGCCTACCCGATCCGCTCGGCGAGCTCCACGATGAGCCCTTCGGGGCCGGCGACGTAGCAGAGCCGGAAGACGCCCTCGTAGTCGACGATCTCGCCGACGGTGTCGTACCCGCCGTCCCGCAACCGCTTGACGACGCCGTCGATATCGTCGACCTCGTACGCGATGTGCCGCAGGCCCGGGCGGTTCGCCGGCGCGCTCTGCGGTCCCGCCGGATCGGCCGGCCGGCGGAACCTGGTCAGCTCGAGCTGGCCGCTGCCGTCCGGCGCGCCCACGAACACCATGTCCAGCTCGACGCCCTCGAGCCCGATGATCCGGTCGATCCACGCGCCCTCGAACCGCATCGGCTCGCCGCACTCGAAGCCGAGGTCGGCGAAGAACGCCGTAACCCGTTCGAGGTCCTCGACGACCACGCCGACGTGCACGAACCGCTGCACGCCGCTCATCGGACGCCCACCGTCTGCCGCTCTGGCTCGACGAGCGCGACGACCCGCTCCTGGCTTCGCGTGTACGGCTGACCGGTGTATTTGACGGCCAGCCGGTCGATGATCGCCCACGCCGCGTCGCCCTCCAGCCACTCGACGACGCGGCCGCGCACGATGACCGGCTCGTACGGGTTGTCCGCCGGTGTCAACGACAGCGCCAGCCGGGGGTCGCGGTGCAGGTTGCGGTACTTGCGCGAGTGCGGGCCGGTGAGGAAGACGATGCGGTCCTCGTGCGTCCCGATCCACAGCGGGACGGTGTGCGGCGAGCCGTCAGGCAGGACGGTCGCCAGGTGTGCCAGCGAGGTTCCATCGAGTGCGCGGCGTACGTCGGGGTCGAGCATCCGGGTTCTCCTTCCAGGGGCCCTCATCGGGCGGTACCACCACCCTAGCGTCTTAAGTTCCCTTAGGGGACCCATTGCTGCCGGGCGGATTCTGACCCGCGGCTGACAAGCCGTCATCAGCCAATGCTCGTATGCTTTTGGCGGTTTTCTACAAAGGTGGATACCCGGCATGCGTCGCTGGCGACGTTCACCTCCAGGCAGGTCGGCCGGGAGACTGTAGAGAGCAGAAAAGACGGATCTTCGCTGTGCGTCGGCTACAAGAAGGGCTCGCATCGGTGTTCACTCGAGTCGCCATCGTCAACCGGGGTGAGGCCGCGATGCGGCTCATCCACGCCGTGCGGGACCTCGCCGCGCAGACCGGGGTGCCGATCGAGACGGTCGCGCTGCACACCGACGTCGACCGGACGGCCACGTTCGTGCGCGAGGCCGACGTCGCCTACGACCTCGGCCCGGCCTCCGCCCGCCCCTACCTCGACCTCGCGGTGCTCGAGCGCGCGCTGGTGGAGACCCGGGCCGACGCCGCGTGGGTCGGCTGGGGCTTCGTCGCCGAGGACCCGGCGTTCGCCGAGCTGTGCGCCAAGATCGGCGTCACGTTCGTCGGGCCGAGCGCCGACGCGATGCGCCGGCTCGGCGACAAGATCGGCGCGAAGCTGATCGCCGAGCAGGTCGGGGTGCCGGTCGCGCCGTGGAGCCGCGGGGAGGTCGAGACCCTGGAGGCCGCGGTCCGCGCGGCCGGCGAGATCGGCTATCCGCTGATGCTCAAGGCTTCCGCGGGCGGCGGCGGGCGCGGGATCCGGGTCATCGCGAACGACGCCGAGCTCGCCGACGCCTACGAGCGCACCCGGCAGCAGGCGGCGCGGGCGTTCGGCAGCGGCGTGGTGTTCCTGGAGCGCCTGGTCACCGGCGCGCGCCATGTCGAGGTTCAGGTGATCGCCGACGGCTACACCGCATGGGCGCTCGGCGTGCGCGACTGCTCGGTGCAGCGGCGCAACCAGAAGGTGATCGAGGAGTCGGCCTCGCCGGTGCTCGCCCCCGCGCAGGTGCAGGAGCTGAAGTCCTCCGCCGAGCGGCTCGCGGTCGAGGTCGGCTACTGCGGCGCGGCGACCGTCGAGTTCCTCTACCACCCCGGCGACAAGCTGTTCGCGTTCCTGGAGGTCAACACCCGGCTCCAGGTGGAGCACCCGATCACCGAGTCGACCACCGGCGTCGACCTGGTCAAGCTCCAGCTGCACGTCGCCTCGGGCGGGAGGCTGGACGGCGAGCCGCCGGCCGAGCGGGGGCACGCCATAGAGGCGCGGCTCAACGCCGAGGACCCGGACCGCGACTTCGCCCCGTCCCCCGGCCGGATCACCCGGCTCGACCTGCCCGCCGGGCCCGGCATCCGGGTCGACACCGGCGTCGGTGAGGGCGACACGATCCCGGCCGACTTCGACTCGATGATCGCGAAGATCATCGCCTACGGCCGGGACCGGGACGAGGCGCTCGGCCGGCTGCGCCGGGCGATGGCGCAGACCACGGTGATCATCGAGGGCGGCGCGACCAACAAGAGCTTCGTGCTCGACCTGCTCGACGCACCCGAGGTGATCGACGCCAGCGCGGACACCGGCTGGATCGACCGGGTCCGTGGCGAGGGCAGGCTCGTCTCGCACCGGCACTCCGCTGTCGCGCTGGCCGCGGCCGCCATCGAGGCGTACGAGGAGGGCGAGCGCGTCGAGCGGCAGCGGCTGCTGTCGACCGCGTTCGGCGGGCGTCCTCAGGTGCAGCACGACAGCGGCAGGCCGCTGGAACTGAAGCTGCGCGGCGCCGGTTACCGCGTGCGGGTCGCGCGGGTCGGCGCGCACCGGTTCCGGGTCGGCATCGACGCCGCCGGCGGCGGCGCGGCCGGGGCCGCGGACGTCGAGCTCGACCGGTTCGACCGGCACACCGGCCAGGCCACCGTCAACGGCACCCGGTTCCGCCTGGTCACCGGCACGCACGGGCCGATCCACCTGGTCGAGGTCGACGGCGTCACGCACCGCGTCAGCAGGGACGAGGGCGGCGTGGTCCGCTCCCCCGCGCCCGCGTTGGTCGTCGCGACGCCGCTCGCGGTCGGTGCCGAGGTCGAGGCGGGCGCGCCGCTGCTGGTGCTGGAGAG
>DASYAE010000021.1:0-163881 GCA_036501535.1 Actinocrinis sp.
CCCAACGGCGCGCGGATGTGATGTGCGCACAGATCCTGGACACCCCCGACACGACCCCGGGACAGGGCCCTGCCACACCGGCAGCCCTGGTCCAGGTCACGGTCTCACTCGAAACACTCCTCGCGCTCAACGCGCAACCCGGCGAGCTGGAACGCTACGGCGCGATCTCCGCAGACACCGCACGAGCACTGGCCATGGCACCAGGCTCCCTGTGGCGCTGGCTCGCCTACGACCCCGAGACCGGAACCCTGATCAAGACCGCACCCCGGGTGTACCAGCCAACCGCCGAAGTACGCCGCTTCGTCCAGGCGAGGGACCGGGTGTGCGTGTTCCCGGGCTGTACGCGTCCGGCGTGTCGGTGCGACTTGGACCATGTCGATCCGTTCGACCACGACTGCCCGGCCTGCGGCGGGCAGACCGATGAAGAGAACCTGGTCCCGCTGTGCCGTCGGCATCACCAGATCAAGACTGTCGGTGGCTTCACGGTGAAGGTGATCGTGCCGGGGCGCACCGTGGAGTGGACTTCTCGACACACGGGCCGCACGTACCGCGTGGATCATGCTCATGACTACCGGCCGGACCAGGAGCCTGACATCCTTGCCGGATGGGAGTACTGATACAGGCGAGCCGGCGTTGAGCGTCGCGTCGGGCCGCGGCTACAGCCTCCCGAGTCGGCGCTGATCAGCCCTCTGCCTGAGTGTGAGAGTGCGCGTCTGCCGGGACCGGCCCGGTCAGGTGGGCCCGCGCGTATTTGCGGAAGGCCGCTACGAGGCGGTTGCGGTCGTCCGCCCGGGTCGCGAGTGCCACATGGCTCGGCTCGATGCCGTCGAGCGGGATCGTCGTCAGGTCGGGGCGCAGGCTGTCGGCCCGTAGGCCGGCCGAGACTACGGCCACGGCCTGGCCGGAGGCGATCAGCTCGAGCTTGTCCTCGAGTGCGTGGACGAGCGGGCCGTCCGGCGCGGGGCGGCCGTCCGGGCGCGGGTCGATGCGCCAGAAGGCGTTCCAGGTTGGGTCCGACAGTCTTGGCATCGGCTCGTCCGCGATGTCGTCGAGGGTGATCGACTCCTTGCCCACCAGGCGGTGGTCCCGTGGCACCAGCAGTGCGCGCGGCTCGTCGTAGAGGACTGTCACGTGCAGTTGGTCGGTGGGGAACGGCAGCCGGGTGACCGCCGCGTCGACTCGGTGGTCGAGCAGTGCCCTGCGCGGCTCGTCCCAGCCCAGGTGCGCGGTTCGCACGTCGGCGTCGGGATGGCGGTGGCGCAGTTCGCGCACTGCCGGGGTCACGATGATGCCGGTGGTGAAGCCGATGGCGATTCGGCTCGGCTCGGCGGCGGCCCGTGTTTCGGCGGCGGCCTGGGCGGCCGAGCGTAGCAGTGCCTTGGCTCGGGGTAGGAAGGCCTGTCCGGCTTCGGTCAGCTGCGTGCCCTGTGTGGTGCGGTCCAACAGGCGGGCGCCGAGTTGCTGTTCGAGCTGGCGTATCTGTCGGCTCAGCGAGGGCTGGGCGACGCGCAACTCGGCGGCCGCGCGGCCGAAGTGGCGGTGTTCGGCGACCGCGATGAAGTAGCGGACGAGCCGTAGGTCGAGGTCGGGCGAGGGAGGGGGTGGGGGCGGCGAGTCGGGCATGCCTCTATGGTAGCTCGTCGGCTCGCCAGGCAATCGTGGCTGGCTGCTTTGAGCTTTGGTGATGCCTGGAATGTATTAAGTAATTTGAAACGGGCCTTGGACGGGGGATGCTTCGCCGGCGCACTGTGGAGGCACCGGCCCGGCCTCATCGGGCCCACTGCCACCACGGAGCACAGAATGCGTATATTCGTGACCGGAGCGACCGGACTGGTCGGCTCCGCCGTTGTCCGGGATCTGCTGAGCGCCGGGCATCAGGTTGTCGGTCTCGCCCGCTCGGACCGGGCCGCCGCGGCACTGACGGCAGTTGGGGCCGAGGTGTACCGCGGTTCCCTCGACGACCCGGACGGCCTGCGTGCCGCCGCGGACGCCTCGGACGGCGCCATTCACACCGCCTTCACCAACATCTCCGACACCGGCGACTTCGCGGCCGCGTGCGAGGTCGAACGGCGCGCCATCGAGGCGCTCGGCGGGGCGCTGGCCGGCTCCGATCGGCCGCTGGTCGTCACCTCCGGCACCGGTCTGCTTCCGGTGGGCCGTCTCGGTACTGAGGAGGACCTGCCCGACCCGGACTCGCCCGTGGCGCTGCGGGGAGCCGCCGAGGGTGTGGCGCTCGCGTTCGCCGGACGTGGCGTGCGCGTTTCGGTGGTGCGCCTCGGGGCGTCCGTGCACAGCGATGCCGACAAGCGCGGATTCGTTCCGTCCTTGATCGCCATCGCCCGCGCTAAGGGCGTCGCAGCGTACGTAGGCGACGGGGCCAATCGCTGGCCTGCAGTGCACCAGCTTGACGCTGCGCGCCTTTACCGCCTGGCTGTCGAGTCGGCGCCCGCGGGTGCTCGCCTGCACGGGGTCGGCGAGGAGGGCGTGCCTATGCGGGAGATCGCCGCGGTCATCGGCCGGCGACTGGACGTGCCTGTGCGGTCCGTCTCGCCGCAGGAGGCCGCCGGCCACTTCGGCTTCCTGGCCGGCTTCGCCGGGGTGGACGCTCCGGCTTCCAGCGTTCTGACCCAGAAGCTGCTCGGCTGGCAGCCGGAGGGGGTCGGCCTGATCGCGGATCTCGAGGCAGGGCACTACTTCACCGGCGGTGGCGTCAGGCGTTCTTGAAGCCGTTCATGATGACCGTGGGCTCGCGGTTGGCGGAGCTCCAGGCGGTGGAGCCGTAGCTGTCGAAGGGCGCGTACACCTCAGGCTCCCAGTAGAACAGGCCGAGGCCGCCGTTGCTCTTCAGGGCGCTGATGTAGGTCTCCAGGGCGGTCTCGGTGCCGGACGGGCTGCTGACCGGGCCGCCGAACTCGGCCTGCATGAACGGCTTGCCGTAGGCGCTGGCAATCTCGTGCATGTTCGCCACGATTCCGGCCGCGACGCTCGCGCTGCCGTACGAGGAGAACACCGACATGTCCCACTTGCCGCCGTTCCCGCTGAAGGCGCTGAAGAAGGTCTGCATCGAGGAGTAGTTCTGCGGCTGGGCCAGATGGATGGCCACCTGCGTGCTCGGGAACACCTCCTTCACCATGTCGTGGGCGGCGTTGAGCAGGCCGGTCATCTGCGCGGGGTAGTTCACTCCGCCGATCGGGTGGCAGATGCCGCTGTTGATCTCGTTGCCGATCTGGACCCATGCGGGCGTGACGTTGTAGTACTTGATGATGTTCATCGAGTCGTACACGTAGTTGTACATCGCGTTGAGCATCTGGCTGTAGGTCATGCCCGCCCACGCCGCCGGCGGGTTCTGCACGCCGACCGAGTTCCACGTGTCGCCGAAGTGGTAGTCGATGAGCACCTGCATACCGGCGTTCTTGGCCAGCACGGCCATGGCCGCGGTCTGGTCGATGTTGCAGTTCCCGTTGACCGGGTCGCTCGACGGATTGACCCACGTCCGCAACCGGATCGCGTTGATGCCGTAGCCGGCCAGGATGGTGAACAGGTTCTGCTGCTGGCCGCTGGCGTTGTTCCAGGTGTAGCCGAGGGCTGTCATCTGCTGCGCCCAGCTGATGTCGGCCCCGTTGATGAATGTGGCCGCCTGCGCCGGGCCGGCCGGCGCGGCGACCGACCCGGCCCCGAGGGCGAGCCCGGCGGCGCCCAGCGCGGTGCCCCTCAGCAGGGTCCGCCGGTCGAGGGCGCCGAAGTCCTTGCCGTTGCGCTCAATCTCGCTCATGATCGGCCTCTTCTACACGCTTGCAGACATTTCCGAACAGCTGCGAGACGAGGGAAGCAAACGACGGCGCAGGCGTCAACGAAGGCGCCGGGAAAGCTGGCTGTTGGCTCCGCCGGGCGGCGCTGGCCTGCTGTAACGGCGCGCCGACGCGTGACAGTGGTTTCATGCGCATGATCCAGGCCTCAAACCATGGTGGGCGGCGTGCGGTCGTCAGCCGCCCACCACGGCATGATCGAACACGGATGGGGCCTGACGGAAGTTCAGATCCTCCGTCCGCACTCGCCGGACCTGCGCCGCGGCGCGGCATTCCGCTCGACGCGCCGCGGGCCGCTTCATTACGATCGTTCCCGCCACGGTAGGACAGCGCCTTGAGTTCCGGCTCCCGGCGCCGCTACCAGAGGAGCAACGGGAAATGCGGGTACGGGGCACGACATCGCGGGCACGAGTACGGCTCTACGCGGGCACGCTGGCGGCGGCGGGCGCCCTGGTGGCGGCGACGATAACCGGCGTACCGGCGGCTTCTGCTTCGGCCGCTGCATCCTCACCGCCCCCGCCGCCCGACATCCTCAGCGCGCCGACGCTGGTCGCGCAGACCCGCGACGGCGATGTCGGCTACCGCGAGATCGGGCGCGGCAGCGCCATCGTTCTGATCATGGGCTATGGCGGGTCCATGGACGACTGGGCGCCCGACTTCGTCGACGCGCTGGCTGCGCACCACACCGTCGTCGTGTTCGACAACGCCGGGATCGGCGCGACGAGCGCGCTTCCCGCGCCGCTCACCGCCTCGGCCATGGCCGATCAGACCAGCGCCCTGATCAGCACGCTGCGGCTGTACCGGCCGGCCGTGCTCGGCTGGTCCCTCGGCGGCGTCATCGCGCAGGCGCTCGCGGTGCGCCATCCCTTCCAGGTCGGCCGGCTGATCCTGGGTGCCACGCAGGCCGGCACCGGGCTGTCGGCGCCCATTCCGCCCGCCGTCCAGGCCGCCTTGAACAGCACGAATCCGGCGGTGCTGCTCTCCGTGCTGTTCCCGGCCGATCAGGTTGCCGCGGCGCAGGCCTACATCGAGGGCATCCTCGCCTATCCGAGCCTGTATACGGCCTCTGTCACGGTCAGGGCAGAGCAGACGGCCGCGTTCAATCTGTGGATGGCCGGCGACGACCCGGCCGGGCGGCACCCCGGCGCCATCCACGCGCCCACCCTGGTCGCCGACGGGCTGCAGGACGTGGTCGATCCGACCTCGAACGACTATCTGCTGGCGCGCAGCATCCCCCGCGCCCGGCTGGTGCTTTACCCCGATGCGGGGCACGCGTTCATGTTCCAGGACACGGCGCAGTTCGTCGCGCTCGTGGACCGGTTCGTGTCCTGAGCGCGTCCTGAGCGCGATCGCATCGTCTCGTCATCGGCACTGGTCGCGATGGGTCCCATGGTCCTAAAATCGGGTACTGGTCACGGCTCGGCCGAGTCGCGGGGCCCCTCCCGCGCGGCGCGCGGGACGGGACGAAGGGAGGTTCGATCGTGGTCTTTCTCATCATGCGCCTAATCAGGTTGCTGAAGCGTAAGCGGCTGGCGCCCTGAGCCGGTTGGCGGCGCACAGCGCCTGCGTACGGGCCCGGCGCCGAGCGGTGCCGGGCCCGACCACGCTGGGCTGCCGGACTGATTGACTGATCCCGTGACCGACTACCTGATCCGCGCCGCGTCCGCCGCCGACCTGCCCGCCATCGTGGCCCTGCTCGCCGACGACCCGCTCGGCGCCGCCCGCGAGTCGCCCGACGATCTGGCGCCTTATTCGGCGGCCTTCGCGCGCATCCAAGCCGACCCGGGCCACGACGTTTTCGTCGCCGAGCGGGACGGCGTGGTCGTCGGGACGCTGCAGCTCACCATCATTCCGGGGCTCTCCCGGCGCGGGATGACCCGTGCGCTGATCGAGGCCGTGCGGATCGCCGCCGACCAGCGCGGCGGGGGCCTTGGAACGCTCATGGTCCGGCACGCGATCGACGAGGCGCGCCGCCACGGGTGCGGCATGGTGCAGCTCACCTCGGATGCCACCCGCACGGACGCGCACCGCTTCTACGAACGGCTCGGCTTCGTCGCCTCGCACGTCGGCTTGAAGCTTCAGCTGTGAGCTTGGCCCGCGTGCGCCGCCAGCGCCGCCCGCGCCTGCGCGGCGACCGCCCGGTGCGCTCCGGACAGGCCGCGCTGATCGTCGAGGCAGGCGGCCGGATTCTCCTTGTCGGGGCGCACGATCACGCGCCGCCGCATCCAGACGTCCTGCGGGCGCAGCAGGTAGTTCGCGGTCAGGACCGAGCCCCCGCGGCCGAGTACGTATTCGACGGCCTGGAACAGCTCGCCCTGGTCCCGGGACAGGACGCTGAGGGCGGGGACGAACAGCGGTTCCGCCGCCGCGTCGAGAACGGCGCGCTGTGCGAGCGCGGTAGCATCGCCGCCCGTCGGCGGCTGCGGGGCCGGGCCGTCCGGCAGCCGGTACCGGTTGGGCCCGCCCTCGGCGAGAATCCCGTCCAGCGCGGTGAAGCAGGCCCACGCCCGCGGGTAGGCGGCGGGCAGCCGGCTGAAGACGTCGTCGGCGGCGCCGTCCACGGCGTCACCCGATACCTGCTCAGCGCCCTGCTGCCGGCTGACGATCAGGTGCGAGAGCGGGTTCGCCGCCTTCGTCGTGATGTCCTTGACGCCGTCCGCGCTGACCGGGCCGCCCGCGCCGCACAGCTCGTCGAGCCGGCTGTTGCGCACGACCACCGCCACGGCGCCCTTGATGTGCGGCAGCGCCTCGCGCGGCAGGTAGGAGAAGACCTCCTCGAGGAACGGCGCGGTCAGGATGTTCTGCGCGTCCGGGGCGAGCGCGGCGAACGCCTCCGCCCGCGCCAGCACGTCCTCGCCGGCCGCCGCGGCGAGCGCCGGCCCCACGCCGTGCCCGTCGCGCAGCAGGGCTGGCAGCTCGTCGCGGCAGAACGCCGCCATCAGCGTCGGGTCCGGCTTGATCTGCGGGTCCGCGTCCACTTCTCGCCTCTCGCCTCTAGCCCCTCGCGCCGCTCAGTCCGCGTCGGCCGGGGACAGGGTCAGGAAGCCCTCGCGCAGCAGCGTCCTGACGATCTCCAGCCGGCCGGACAGGTCCAGCGCCTCCGGCATGTCGGCCGCGGTGAACCCCTTGCCGTCGTCCTCGACCAGGAACTGCACGATCGCCACCACCGCGGCCGGCAGCTCGACCGCCTTGCTGTGGAACTCCAGCCGGATCGTCGAGCCGGGGCCGCCGGTCCCGCTCACGCCCAGGTTGAAGCGCATCCCCGCGCGCCGGTACACCGTCGTCTCGGTGTCGACCGCGTCCAGCTGCTCCAGGTCGTTCAGATGCCCGCGCAGGTTCGGCGAGATCACGAAGGTCGCCCGGGAGGCCGCGGTGTTCACGATCTGCTCCGGCCGGAACCCGGTCAGCAGCGAGCCGATCAGCTCGCGCAGCTCGGCGACCGCCGCCTCGCGCGCCTCCGGGGTGCGCGCGAACCCGACCGGCAGCGCCGCGCGCAGCCGCACGTCCCGAGCGGCCAGCTCGAACAGCGCGTCCTGGATCATCGGGAACCACAGCGGCCGGTGCACGCCGATGGTCAGGTGCGCCGAGGCCGTCTCGTGGGACCGGGCCGCGTGGACCGTGCCGCGCGGCAGATACAGCACGTCGCCGGGCTGCATCTCCAGCTGCGTCTCCGGCTCGGCCGGCACGTCGAGGCTCGGGCCGAGGCTGCGGAACTCGTGCGGCGGCATCGGCAGCGGCCGCGGGAACGGCGTGCCGTAGACGCCCCACTCCTTCGTGCCGTAGATCTGCAGCACGATCACGTCGTGCGTGTCGTAGTGCGGCTTGAAGCCCTGCGCCCGCCCGCCGGGGGTCAGGTAGACGTTCATCTCCAGGCCCGAGTTGAGCTCGGAGTGCAGGTCCCGCTCGAGCCGCTTGAGCGGTTCGAGCCGCTCGTTCACCGAGTTCAGCACGATCGTCGCGCCGGAGCGGTAGTGCCGGTAGACGGTCTCCAGCCGGTTGGCCGCCTCATGCCGGCGGCTGGCCGGGTCGGCGATGATCGTGTCCATGCCGTCGGCGGCCACCCGGATGTTCTCGAAGTTCGGGCCGGACAGGCTCAGCAGCCGGTCGAGGTCGTCGAAGGTGAGCAGGTCGGCGAAGTACTCCGGGTCGGCGCGGCTCAGGTGCAGCGGCTTGCGGTCGAGGTACTCCTGCTCGAACTGCTGCCGGGTGAGCGGGGCGAGCAGCCGGTCGAGGCCGTGCTCGACCGGCTGCGCGAGGTCGCTGGTGTAGCTCATGCCGAAACACCTGTTTCGTAGGTCCGGGCGGTGCGGCTCTCATGCTAAAACGCCCGGCGGCGGATCGAGGACAGAGGGCCGCCGGATCGTTATGCATCGTTGTGCGACGTGAGCTGCTCGGGCCGGGTCGCGGGCTGGCCGGTCAGGTAGCGCGCGGCGACGCACCGGTTGTACTTGTCGAACATCGTCCCCAGCGTGCGCACGTCCTCGTCGGTCCAGCCGGCGAGCAGGTCCGCGGTGCTCTCGGTGCGTAGGCGCCGCACGTGGCTCATCCGGGCCAGCCCCGCGGCCGTGGGCGTGACGATGCTGCGCCGGCGGTCGCCGGGCGCGGGGGAGCGGTCGACGAAGCCGGAGCCCTGCAGCGCGGAGACCTGCCGGCCGGCGGTGGACGGGTCCAGGCCCAGCGACGCGGCCAGGGTGTTGATGTCCATCGGGCCGGCCTCGTCCAGCGTGCGCAGCAGCAGGTATTCGGCGCGGTCGAGCGTCTCGTGGATGTCCGAGCGCCGGTGCAGCATCTCGATGTGCCGGATGAGCACCGCGGTCTGCCGCTCGACTGCGGCCAGCGCCTGCCGTCTGGACTCCACGGCCGCCTCCAATATCGGTATGATACAGGTATTTGCTGGGTGTTCGCCGCGGCCGTCGTCGCGGCCGGGGCACCACAGGATAGAGCGGCGGCCGCAGAGCAGCCTGAGGGGAGAGTCCGTGGCCGAGGCGCGAGGCGGCCGGGCGGCCGAGGCCTGGGACCTGGTGGTGGCCTCCGACCCCGGCCTGGTCCGGCTGCGCATGGCGCTGTCCGCGGCGGTGGCCATGACCTGCGTGCTGGCGCTGGAGTTCGGCTACGCGAACGCGACGCACGCGGATTTCGAGGGCGTGCTGGTCGCGATGCTGCTCGGCGGCGTGCTGGCGATGATGGGCTCGATGGCGCTGACCGGCGCGCAGGCCTGGCCCAAGGTGCGCACGGCGGTGTTCTTCCCGGTGGCGATGGGTGCGGGGCTGGTGCCCGGGGCGCTGGTCGCAGGGCACACCGATGCGATGCTTATCGCGTTCGTCGCGGTCATGTTCGTTGCGGTGTGGGTGCGCCGGTTCGGCCCGGCGTTCTTCTTCTACGGCTTCATGTTCTGGATGGGCTACTTCTTCGCCGCTTTCCTCGGCGCGAGCCTGTCCGCACTGCCCACGCTGCTCGGCGATATCGCGATAGCCACGGTCTGCACGCTGATACTCGCGCTGACCGCGTTACGCACCAATCCGCGCCGGACGCTGCGCCGGGTCCTTCGCGCCTTTGACGCGCGTGCCCGCGCCGTCGCGCGCGCCTGTGCGGATGTGCTGGAGGCAAGCGGCGATCCGGAGCGTCCCGCGGCCGCGCGGGCGCGCCGCCGGCTGCACGCGAGGAGCCTGCGCCTGGCCGAGGCCGCGCTGATGATCGAGGCCTGGTCCGCCGAGCGCGGCGCGCTGCCGCCGGGCTGGTCGGGCCCGGCGCTGCGGCGCCGGCTGCTCGACGCGCAGCTCGCGATCGACGCGCTGGCCGATGCCGCCGCCACGCTGGCCGGGCAGGGCGGCGAGTCCGTGCGGCCGGCCGCGCGGGTCGCCGGGCACCTGGCCCGGCGCGAATATCCGGCGGTGCTCTACGCCGCGCGGGACCTGCTGGACGCGTCGCAGGTCGCGCTGCCGGGCCGGATGGCCGAGGCGGAACTGGCGAACGCCGCCATCGACTTCATCGTCCTGGCCGCGCGATCCGAGGCCCCGCCGGCCGCGGGCGCAGCGGATTCAGCGGACGCGGCGGGCTACACCCCGGCGGTCACCCTGGCCATGGGCGTGCTGCCGGGCTCGGCGGCCGTGGTGGGCGACCTGCCGGCGCGCGGCCGCTGGAGCCCGCTGAGCCGGGCCAGCCTGACCACCCGTCAGGCGGTCCAGGTCGCCGTCGCCGGAGCGCTCGCCATCGTGCTCGGCCGGCAGCTGTCCGAGACCCGGTACTACTGGGCGGTGATCGCCACCTTCATCGCCTTCACCGGCACCGCGACCCGCTCCGAGACCTCGATCAAGGCGGCCGACCGGGTGCTCGGCACGCTCGTCGGGCTCGGCGCGGGCATCGGCCTGGCGGAGCTGACGGCCGGTCACACGATGTGGGTGCTGATCGTCATCGTGGCCAGCATGACCTGCGGATTCTATCTGGTGAGCATCACCTACGCAGGCATGATCTTCTTCGTCACGATCATGGTGGCGCAGCTCTACAGCGTGCTGCACGAATTCACCCCGGGCCTGCTGGTGCTGCGGTTGGAGGAGACGTCGCTCGGGGCTGCGATAGGCATCGCGGTCGGCCTATTCGTGCTGCCGATGAGCACGCGCGACACGATCCGCGACGCGCGCCGCGCCTTCTTCGAGGCGATGGCGGCAGTGCTGCGGGCCACCGCGGCCCGGCTCGACAGCGCTGCCGACAGCGCGGGCACCCGCCCGGTGAACGCCGATGCTGATTCGGCCGCGCTCACCCGCGCGCTCGAGGACCGGATGCGGCAGCTGGCCCTGGTCGCCCGGCCGCTGACCCGGCCGCTGGTCCTGGGCTCGGACCCGAAGCGGGTGCGGCACCGGCTCGCGCTCTATGCCGCCGCGGCGCGCCACACCCGGGCCCTGGCCGCAGCGCCCGAGCGGATCTCCGGCCCGGCCGAGGCCGCCGCGCTCGCCGAGTCGCTGCGCGTCCTCGCCGACACGGCGCTCGACCTGGTCGCACCGGACCCGCGCGGCGACGCCGGCCGCGCCGAGACGCCCGCGATCCCGCCCGCCGCCTTCGCCGACGTCGGCGGCCTGGCGCCGGACGAGGCCCACAGCCCCGCCGAGGCGGACTTCGGCGGCGCGGCGTTCCTGTCCGGGCCGCCGCCGCTCGGCGCCGGCCGCCGTCCCGCCATCGACCTCTTCGAACTGCTCACGCTCCTGACCGGCCTGGCGGAGGACCGGGACGCGCTCAGTTCAGTGCCTTCTCCTGGATGATCTCGGCCAGCAGCGCGACCGCGTCGGTCCGCCCCGGCGAGTCGAGCGCTTCACGCAGCTCGGTGAGCCGGTCCACGACGTCGTGCACGTCCGTCTCCGCCGCCGCGGCCTCGTCGAGGTCGACCACCAGGACGCTCTCGTCCGCGTACTGGACCTTGCCCTCGCGCCACACCACCAGCGCCTTCGTGCCGCCCGCGGACTTGTTGCGCACCGCCTTGCGCCGCTTGGACCGGCCGCGCTCGGGGTCGGGCTCCGCCTCAGCGGCCGGGCGCTGCTCCGGCACCGCCGCCGCGCCGGGGGTTTTGGCGGGCTCCGCGGGCTTGTCGGCGCCCTCGCCCGATTCCGTTTCAGCGCTCGGATCAGATTCGTCGGCCTGACCGGACGTCAGATCAGCAGCCGACACCTCATCGGCGGCTCGGTCCGTGGTTGCTTCCGCAGCTACATCCATACTGGGAATCAACGACGCGGTCCGGGCGGCGTCACGGAACCGGCCGCAGCTCCCGCCGGATCACCAGGCGCAGCCCGGACCAGGTCTCGTCGACCGCGCACACCTTGTTGTCGACCAGGCCGGTCGGCAGTGCCAGCTCGCGCATCGCGTTCTCGTCCACCTCGGTCGGCAGCCTCGAGGCGCGCTTGGGCCAGGCCACCCAGAGCCCGCAGGCCGGCGACATCACCGGCCGGGCGTCGCGGATCAGCGCGGCCAGCGCGCTGCGCCGCGAGGTGAAGCAGAGCACGATGTCGAACGGAGCCCCCTCGCCGAGCGAGCGGTGGATCCGCGCGCCCTGCGGCAGGCCCGGGGGCGGGTCGCAGAGCTGCGCCTCGAAGCCCTCCGGGGCGGCCAGCAGCGCGATCGAGGCTCCCGGCTTGATGCCGAGCTTGCGTACCAGCGGTGTCGTCGAATACCCGGCCACGCCCCAAGCTTCGGGCCTTGCGATCGTCGCCGCAAGCCCGCGAGCCCGGGCGTGGCCGGGTGTGACGACGCCTCAGGCGCGCCGGCGGCGGCGCAGGAACGGGTCGGACAGCGGCGGCGGCATATAGCCCGCGTCGGGCCGGGAGAGCGTGACGCCCGGCGGGACGATGTCGTCGATGCGGTCGAGGACGTCCGTCGGCAGCGTCACGTCCACCGCGCCGATCTGCGACTCGAGCTGCTCCATCGTGCGCGGGCCGATGATCGGCGCGGTGACCGCCGGGTGTTCCAGCACGAAGGCCAGGGCCAGGTGGACCATCGGGATCCCGGCCTGCTCGGCCAGCACGGCCAGCGCATCGGCCGCCTCGAGCTTGACCTGGTTGCCGGGCAGCGTCATGTCGTAGCGGCTGGGGATCCGCTCGGCCCGGTGCGAGGCCGGCACCTCGCGGTCCTTGCGGTAGCGGCCGGTCAGCCAGCCGCCGGCCAGCGGGCTCCACGGCAGCACGCCCATGCCGTACCGCTCGGCCGCCGGCAGCACGTCCGCCTCGATGCCGCGCACCAGGATCGAGTACGGCGGCTGCTCGGTCACGAACCGGCCGAGCCCGCGCCGCTCGGCGGTCCACTGCGCCTCGACGATCCGGTCCGCCGGGAAGGTGGAGGAGCCGAAGGCCCGGATCTTGCCCTGGCGCTGCAGGTCGGTCAGCGCGGACAGGGTCTCCTCGACGTCGGTGTCCGCGTCCGGGCGGTGGATCTGGTACAGGTCGATCCAGTCGGTGTTCAGCCGGCGCAGGCTGTTCTCGACCTCCTGCACGATCCAGCGGCGCGAGTTGCCCCGCTGGTTCGGGCCGCCGCCCTTGCCGTCCGGGCCGACGCCCATCTGGGCGTGCACCTTCGTGGCGAGGACGACGTCGTCGCGGCGGCCGTCCGCGAGCGCCTTGCCGACGATGACTTCGGACTCGCCCTGCGAGTAGACGTCGGCGGTGTCGATGAAGTTGATGCCCGCGTCGAGCGCGCGGTGGATGATCCTGATGGAGGTGTCGTGGTCGGGCTCGCCCCACGCGCCGAACATCATGGCGCCGAGGCAGAGTGGGCTTACCTGCATTCCGGTTCGACCGAGGCTGCGGTAGCGGAGTTCCATGAGCCGATCATATGACCGCGATTCGGAGGCAGCTCCGGTGCACGGAGGTCTGCCGCGCGAACGGGCGGGCGATGCCGGCACTCGGTATTCAGGCACGTAGACGGCTTGCGGAAAACCCATTGCGTCGGCGCCGCTTAGTGCCTAACGTATCTGCCACACGGAAGGAGGTGATCCTGACTTGAGTAATGCCAGGACGTGTGAGGTGGCTGTTCGCTAGCCGCCCTGCCCGCAGCTGAGGCTATGCCTCACCCGGAGGCTCTGCTTACCCGGAGCGACTGGGCGGCGGGCGAAATTTCCGACAGACACCCGGCCCGCAGGCCACCGGCATCGTCCCCGGTGCCTGGTGGAGGCCGCGCGGCAAGTCCGCGCCCGCCTCGCCAGGAAGTCGCCTGCGGGCTGTCTGTTGTCTGCGCGTTTTGTACATTTGTGTAGGCCGTACGAGCGAGTCGAGTCCGCCGGACGGCGCATCAGAATGCCGCTCGCACCACGGTATTGCTCACATCGGCGCTGAGCGGGAGCCACCTTGCCGCCCTGGAGTTAATATCGATATACGTCCATAAGCTCGACCGCGGACGCCGACCCGACTCTCGGCAGGAGGCGCACCATGCCCCGAACGCCGGGCGCCCGCGCCGTCGGGAGGACTCGATGAGGCTGCACGGCCCGGCCTGCCGGCTGACCGTCTTCGTCGGCGAGGCCGACCGATTCCGCCACCGCCCGCTCTACGCCGAGATCGTCCATCGTGCGCACCAAGCAGGGCTGGCCGGCGCGACCGTGCTGCGCGGCATCGAGGGCTATGGCGCCTCCACCCATATCCACACGACCCGCGTCCTGGGCTTGACCGAGGATCTGCCGCTGGTCATCGTCATCGTCGACGACGCAGCGCGCGTCCGCGCCTTCCTGCCCCAGCTCGACGAGATCGTCGAGGAGGGCCTCGTCATGATCGACGAGGTCGAGGTCATCAAGTACGTCGGGCGCCGACATGAGGGCCGCGGTGCGCCGCATCCGGGCGTCGAAGAACACGCCTGACCGCCGCCGAGACGCCCGTTTCGCACAGTCGTGTCATTGGTTTTCAGATATCGCGATGAGGAAGGTGAGCCATGGCCGAGCCGCGTACTGTCGCTGCGCGCCTGGTCGCGCTGGTCGAGCACGTGACGGGCGAGCCGGTGCCGCTGCGCCTGCGGGCCTGGGACGGCAGCGAGGCGGGCGATCCGAGCGCCCCGGTGCTGGTGCTGAAGGACCGGCGGGCGCTGCGCCGCCTGCTGTGGTCGCCCAACGAGCTGGGCCTCGGCCGCGCGTACGTCGCCGGCGAGATCACCGTGGACGGCGACCTCTACAGCGCGCTCGACCGGGTGTCCGAACTGGTCCGTCAGCTGAATTCGCGCGAACGCAGCATGGAGCCCGGCGCGCGCCGCGAGATCCTGCGCACGCTCATCTCGCTGCGCGCGGTGGGCCCGGCGCCGACGCCCCCGGCCGAGGAGAGCAAGCTCTCCGGCACGAAGCACAGCGTCGGGCGCGACCGGGCCGCGATCAGCCACCACTACGACGTCGGCAACGACTTCTACCGGCTCGTGCTCGGAGAGTCGATGGTGTACTCCTGCGCCTACTGGACCTCGGCGGAACCCGGCTACCGGCTCGAGCACGCGCAGCGCGACAAGCTCGACCTGATCTGCCGCAAGCTCGCCCTCGAGCCGGACATGCGGATCCTGGACGTCGGCTGCGGCTGGGGATCGCTCGTCCTGCACGCCGCGCAGAACTACGGCGTTAACGCGATAGGCATCACTCTCTCGCGCGAGCAGGCGGAATATGCGCGCGCGAGGGTTTCCGACGCCGGCCTGGATAAGCGCGTAGAGATTCGCGTACAGGACTACAGGCACATCGACGACGGTCCCTTCGACGCGATCGCGAGCATCGGCATGGCCGAACACGTCGGCCTGGAGCGCTTCGCCGAGTACTCCGCGTCGATGTACCGATTGCTGCGCAGCGGCGGCCGCCTGTTGAACCATCAGATCGCCGCGCTGCACCCCGGCGCCGACGGCGCCGCCCCGAGCGGAACAGGCATCGCGCGCTGGCGCTCCGTCAGGCCGCCGCGCTCGTTCATCGACGCCTACGTCTTCCCGGACGGCCAACTGGTCCCGCTCGGCACGACGGCCGGCCTGCTGGAGGAGGCGGGCTTCGAGGTGCGCGACGTTGAGGCGCTGCGCGAGCACTACAACAAGACACTGCGGGCGTGGGTGGCGAACCTCGACGCGGACTGGGACCGGGCGGTCGAGCTCACCAGCCCCGGCCGGGCCCGGGTCTGGCGGCTGTACATGGCCGGCTCGGCGCTCTCCTTCGAGCAGGCGCGGCTCGGCGTCAACCAGATCCTCGCGGTGAAGGCCAAGGCGACCGGCGAGAGCCTGATGCCGCCGGTGCGTGCCTTTGTCGCGGGCGGGCCGCGCGACGAGGACACGCCAGCAGGCTGACCACCTGGTCGATAAGAGTGTCCGATCCGCGAGGATAGGCGCTGTGAAGGTCTCAATGTATGTGGCTGCGCCTGTAGCTGTGGCGCGCTGATGTGGGTAGCAGCCGCGGCGGCCGGCCTGCTCGCGCTGGTGACCGGCATGGTGCCGTGGCACCAGGCGGTCCAGGTCGGCGGCCAGGTCGGGCCGGTGCTGCTGTTCCTCGTCGGCATCACGCTGGTGGCCGAACTGGCGGACTCGGCCGGAGTGTTCGGCGCGGCCGCCGCCCTCGCCGCGCGGCTCGGCGGGGGCAGCGTCCGACGGCTGTTCGCCCTCGTCGTCGTCCTCGCCACGGCGACCACGCTGGTGCTGAGCCTCGACACCACCGCGGTGCTGCTCACCCCGGTGGTGCTGGCGCTGGCCGCGCGGCTGGAGATCTCGCCGCTGCCCTTCGCGATGGCCGCGGTGTGGCTGGCGAACACCGCCAGCCTCCTGCTGCCGGTCTCCAACCTGACCAACCTGCTGGCCATGCGCACGCTCGGGCTCACGGTCACCGGCTTCGCGGCGAACATGTGGCTCGCCGCGGTGCTTGCGATCGTCGTGACCGTGCTAGTTCTGACGGTGCGTTACCGGCGCGAACTACAGGGCACGTACCAGATCCCGGGGCGGGAGCCGGTCGACGACCGCTTGCTGTTCGTCACGTCGAGCGCCGTGTGCCTGGCGGTCGGCCCGCTGTTCGTCGCGGGCCTGAACGTGGCCGTCGTCGCCTGTTCGGGCGCCGCGATCCTCGTGCTGCTCTTCGCGGTGCGGCGGCGCGGCGCGCTGCGCTTCGGCCTGGTGCCGTGGCGGCTGGTGCTGCTGGTCTTCGGCCTGTTCCTGGTGGTGCGGGCCGGGCAGGACCACGGCCTGAACCGGGTGCTCACGACCGCGGCCGGCAGCTCGGCCTCGGCCCTGGGGCTGGCCCGGATGGCGGGCCTGAGCGCCGGCGCGGCGAACCTGGTCAACAACCTGCCCGCGTTCGCCGCGCTCCAGCCGGTGGCCGGCTCCTCGGTGCCGCGCATGCTGGCCCTTCTGGCCGGGGTGAACCTGGGGCCGCTGATCCTGTTGTGGGGCTCGCTGGCCACGCTGCTGTGGCGGGAGCGCTGCGCCGCGCGCGGCGTGCGCATCAGCGCGCGGCAGTTCGCGGCGGTCGGCGCCGCGGGCGTCCCGCTGCTGCTCGCCGCCGCCGTGCTCGGCCTGGTCGTCACAGGCAACTGATTCCGGCGGGGCCGGTCGGCGTTGACAGGCCGCGGCGCGGACGCAATGCTAAGCGAGCGCTTAGTCAGCGGCAGCTGATCCGCGCACGTTCCCGCGATGACGGACCGAGGTGCCCATGGAAGCCGGCAGACGATTCGAGGGGAAGACCGCGCTGGTCACCGGGGCGAGCCGGGGCATCGGCCTGGCCGTCGCCGCGCGGCTGGCGGCCGAGGGCGCCCGGGTGGTCCTGACCGCCCGCAAACCCGAGGCGCTGGAGAAGGCGGTCGCCGGCCTCGGCCGGCCGGGGCGCGCGATCGGCGTGGCGGGCCGCGCGGACGACCCGGAGCACCAAGCCGCGGCCGTCGCCCGCGCGATCGAGGAATTCGGCAGCCTGGACGTCCTGGTCAACAACGCCGGCATCAACCCGGTCTACGGCCCGATGATCGGCCTGGACCGGGCCGCCGTGCGCAAGATCTTCGACGTCAACGTGATCGCCGCGCTCGACTGGGTGCGCGAGGCGCACCGCGCCTGGCTCGGCGCGCACGGCGGCAGCGTGGTCAACGTCGCCTCCGTCGCCGGGCTCAACGCGGCCGACGGCCTCGGCGCCTACGCGGTCAGCAAGGCGGCGCTGATCCACCTGACCCGCCAGCTGGCCTCCGAGCTCGGCCCGGCGGTCCGGGTCAACGCGGTCGCCCCGGCCGTGGTCAAGACCGTCTTCGCCAGCGCGCTCTACGAGGGTCGGGAGGAGAAGGTCGCCGAGGCCTATCTGCTCGGCCGGCTCGGCGAGCCCGAGGACGTGGCCGGCGCGGTCGCCTACCTCGCCTCCGACGTCGCGGCCTGGGTCACCGGGCAGACCGTGGTGCTGGACGGCGGGGTCACGCTCGGCGCGGGAGTCTGACGGTGGACCAGCCGGCCGACCCGCCCGGCCTCGACCTGGCCCGGTTGCGCGCCCATCTCGACGCGGCCGCACCCGGCCTGGCCCGTGGCCCGCTGTCCGCGCAGGTGATCGCCGGCGGCAAGTCGAACCTGTCCTATACCCTCACCGACGGCGAGCACCGATGGGTATTGCGCCGGCCGCCGCTCGGCCACGTGCTGGCCACCGCGCACGACATGGCCCGCGAGCACCGGGTGATGACCGCGCTGGCCCCGACGCCGGTCCCGGTCCCCGCCATGGTGCTGCACTGCGCCGACCCGGACGTGCTCGGCGCGCCGTTCTACATCATGGAGTTCGTGGACGGGGCGATCTACCGCAAGCCGGCCGACACCAGCGAGCTCGACGCAGAGCGCTGCGACGCCCTCGCCGGCGCGCTGATCGACACGCTGGCCGAGCTTCACGAGCTGGACCCGGCCGAGATCGGCCTGGCCGACTTCGGCCGCCCGGCCGGCTTCCTGGAGCGGCAGGTGCGCCGGTGGAAGACCCAGCTGGACGCCTCGCGCAGCCGGCCGCTGCCCGGCGCCGACGAGCTGCACGCGGCCCTGGCCGCGGCGGTGCCCGAGGGCGGGCGCCCCTGCCTCCTGCACGGCGACTACCGGCTGGACAACGTGGTGGTCGGTCCGGGCGACCGGATCGCGGCGGTACTCGACTGGGAGATGTCGGCGCTCGGCGACCCGCTGGCCGACCTGGGCCTCTTCCTCGTCTACTACTCCGGCACCAGCGCGATCCCGGGCAACGTGGTGGCCTCGGCCGCCACCCCCGAGAACGCATTCCCGGACGGCGGGCGGCTGGTGGAGCGGTACGCGCGGCGGCGCCCGGTCGACCTCTCCCGGCTCGACTGGTACGTCGCCTTCGGGTTCTTCAAGCTGGCCGTGATCGCGGAGGGCATCCACTACCGCTTCGCCGCCGGGCAGACCGTCGGGGCCGGCTTCGACCGGATCGGCGAGGCGGTGCTGCCGCTGATCGCCGGCGGCGCGCAGGCCCTGGCCCGGGACGAGGCGTCCCGGCGCGGCGGCGCCGTCGCCGCGCGGTCCACACCGCCACCGGCCTGACACATCCCACCGATCCCGCGGAGGCGTCATGGAATTCGCGTTCGACGAGAAGACCGAGGAGCTGCGCGGCCGGCTGCTCGAGTTCATGGACGAGCACGTATACCCGGCCGAGCCGGTGTTCGACGAGCAGCTCGCATCAGGGCCCGCATGGACCACGCCGCCGGTGCTGGAGGAGCTGAAGCTGACGGCGCGCAAGCTGGGCCTCTGGAACCTGTTCCTGCCCCGCGACCCGCGCGGCGCGGGCCTGACCAACCTGCAGTACGCGCCGCTGGCCGAGATCAGCGGCCGCAGCCTGTCGCTGGCCCCCGAGGCGCTGAACTGCAGCGCCCCGGACACCGGCAACATGGAGGTGCTGGCCGAGTTCGGCAGCGCGCAGCAGCAGGAGCGCTGGCTCGACCCGCTGCTCGACGGCCGGATCCGCTCCGCCTTCTGCATGACCGAGCCCGCGGTCGCCTCCTCGGACGCGGCCAACATCGCCACCCGCATCGCCCGGGACGGCGGCGAATACGTCATCGACGGGGTCAAGTGGTGGTCCTCCGGGGCGATGAACCCGAGGTGCGAGATCTTCATCGTGATGGGCCGCACGGCAGGGCTCGAAGGGCTGCCGGACGCGCCGCGGCACCGGCAGCAGAGCATGGTCCTGGTCCCGCGGGACACTCTGGGCGTCACCGTGCGGCGCGGCATGCGCGTGTTCGGGTACGACGACGGCGGCCACGGCGGCCACGCAGAGGTCGAGTTCTCCGGCGTGCGGGTGCCCGTGCAGAACCTGATCGGCGAGGAGGGCGGAGGCTTCGCCATCGCGCAGGCGCGGCTCGGCCCGGGCCGGATCCACCACTGCATGCGGCTGGTCGGCATGGCCGAGCGGGCGCTGGAGCTGATGTGCCGCCGGGCCGGCGAGCGGGTCGCCTTCGGCCGCCCGCTGGCCGAGCAGGGCGTGGTCGGCGAGTGGATCGCCGAGGCGCGGGTGCGGATCGAGCAGGCCCGGCTGCTGGTGCTGAAGACCGCCTGGCTGATGGACACGGTCGGGAACAAGGGCGCGCACACCGAGATCCAGGCGATCAAGATCGGCACCCCGGCGATGGCCGAATGGGTGCTGGACAAGGCGATCCAGCTGCACGGCGGCGGCGGGGTCAGCCAGGACTTCCCGCTGGCGCACATGTGGGCGGCCGCGCGCACCCTGCGCCTGGCCGACGGCCCGGACGAGGTGCACAGGATGTCGCTCGCGCGCCGGGAACTGCGCCGATACGCCGCCGGGTGACCAGGAGAAGTAAGAGGCCTCAAAAACGGCCGGGAGCGCGCGGCCCGGCGCCTGCCGGCGCGCCGTCCGGCCGCGGCGGCGGGAAGGTGAGTGCGTCTCAGTAGTCTGCACAGTGGCCGGAACGCCATACAGTGGTGCCGCAACAGTCACAGCAGTCAATGCTCTGCACCGCTGGGGGCCGCCCGATGGCCGCGGAAGCCGAACCGATCAGCCGCTACTACCACTGGTCCGAGCGCACCGTCGCGAAGATCGCCGAGGAGCAGTCGCTCGACCTGGTCCGCGGATCCCGGGCGCTCGCCCTGCGGCCCCTGCCCCGCAACCAGGCCGGGATCCGCCGGGCCCGGCACCGCGACCGGGTCGCCAGGCGGATCCGGCGCGCCCTCGGCGACCGCGTCGTCGAGGACTTCGCCGCCCCGTCGCAGGGCCCGGGCGGCGGCCGGGTCGGATACGCGGCCGGGGTCGGACAGGTCTATATGGGTCGCTTCGTGACATGGAGCAGCAAAAGGTACACGGCTTACATCTACACCCGGACCATCGCCGACAACGGCCAGCGTATCGATGTGTGCTTATTCGGCAGCATGGGCGACTTCCCTGAGCGCATCCGCAGGGCCGACTCGTCCGAGACCGGCTGGGTGACCCCCGCGGCGCGCTGGATCGAGCAGCTGCTCGACACCGACGGCCGGGTGAGCGGCCGGCCGGCCACCCCGCAGGACTACGAGCCGATCGCCGTCGAGGCCCTGAAGATCATGCAGTACCAGGGCTTCGACACCCACGCCGAGCTGCACCGCGGCCTGCCCCAGACCCGCGCCTTCACCCTCGCGCACGCGCGCCCGGCGGAGTGGTTCGCCCGCATCGTCGCCGACGTCGAGCTCACCAGGCGCCGCTGGAACGTCATCGAGCTCGAAGACCCGGATCGGATCCTGGTCGGCACGCCCGCCTGGGTGCGGGTGCGGGTCAACCATCCCAGCGCGCTGACGCTCTACACCGACGAGTACCGCCGGGAGGGCGCCCGGCACCTGGAGCTGCGCCGCCGCCAGCTCGAGCTCGGCGGCCACTTCGTGCAGTAGGCGCAGTAGGCGGGGCACGGCCGAGAGGTTCGGCCGGGGAGTTCAGCCGGACGGCCGGACCATCCGCAGCGCCAGGTCCGCGTAGAGCCGGCCGAGCTCCTCGGGCGGGCGGCGCGCGGAGGCGTGGTACCAGCGCGCCACGTCAGTGCACAGCGAAAGCAGCGCGAGCGCCGTCCCGGCCGGGTCCGGCACGTCGAAGGCGCCGGCCGCCGCGCCGTCCGCGAGCAGCTCGCGCACCAGCCGGTCGATCTCCCGGCGCAGCTCCGAGATCTCCGCGTGGTGCTCGGCCGACAGGCAGCGCAGGTCGTACTCGATGACCCGGGCGACGCTGTGAAACCTGGCCTGCCGCACGGTGAATGCGCCGATCAGCGCGGCGAGCCGGGAGGCGTGGTCGGCCTCGCCCGCCGCCGCCGCGCGGACCAGCGCGAGGGTCTGCTGGTGCCCGAAGAGGCAGATGCGGTAGAGCAGCTCCTCCTTGGACCGGAAGTGCACGTAGACGCCGGCCGGGCTGAGACCCGCCCGGCTCGCGATGTCGCGGGTCGTGGTGGCCTGGTAACCGTGCACGGTGAACGCCTCGACCGCGGCTATCAGGAGCCTGCGGGCGGCGGCCGGCTGGAGCGCGTGCCACGCCCGGTCGAGGTCGCCGGCGCCCGCCTCGGCCGCCGCGTCGTCCTGCGGCGCCTCGGCGGTCTCGACCCCGTCGGCGCCGCCGGCGGTCTGGTCGGCGGTCTGCGGATTCACCAGCGCTCCCTCCGCTCTGCGGTGCAGGCGCTGCCAGTCTCGCGCCGCCGCCCGGGTCTAAGCAAGCGCTTAGTCGCCTTCGGGTGCGCGCAATTCCCACGCTTCGGACCGTGCCCGGACCGGGTCCGGGGGCGGGATCGGTGCGGATCGGTGCGGATCGGTCCGGAACCGGTGCAGGATGTGTCTGGATCGGTGCGGGAGGCGCGGCGGTCGGTGCCACCGCCGTCGCGCGCCTACCGCACCACCCCGTTGACCCAGACGCCGAGCAGCCGGCCGGCGGGACGGTCGCCCGTGCTCGTCCGCTCGTGCTGGTCAGCATTCCAGCGCCGCCCGCCAAGCCGCTAACATCGCGATAACACGCACGGTGAGGAATGCGACCAGTGAGTCAGGAGGGAGTGACTCGATGCGCTTCGGCCTGCTCGGGCCGGTCGTGGTCGACCGCGGGCCGGAAGGCGGCGGCGACGTGCCGGGCTACTGGTCCGAGGCGCCGCCCGGCAAGCCGCGCGCGGTGCTCGCCGTGCTGCTGGCGAACGCGAACCGGGCCGTGCCGGTCGAGCGGATGGTCGAGGCGCTCTGGGGGGACGGCCCGCCGGTCTCGGTGGTCGCCTCGCTGCACAACCATGTGATGCGGCTGCGGCGCTGGCTCGGCGAGGAGGGCGGCGAGCGGATCCGCGCGGCCGAGCGCGGCTACGTCATCCGCGTGGGCAGGGGCGAACTGGACGCGGACGACTTCCGGGCACTGTGCGAGCGCGGCCGGGCGGCGCTGCGCGACTGGGAGTGGAAGGGCGCCTCGCAGGCGTTCGGCGAGGCGCTGGCGCTGTGGCGCGGCGAGCCGCTGGCGGGCACCGGGCTGGCCGGGTCGCCCGGCGCGGATCGCCTGGTCTCGGCGTGGGCGCACGACCTTGAGGAACTGCGGCTCGGCGCGCTCGAGGGGCGGATCGAGGCGGACCTGGAGCTCGGCCGGCACCGCGAGCTGACCGGCGAGCTGCGCCGCCTGACCGGTGAGTTCCCGCTGCGGGAGCGGCTTTTCGCGCACCTCATGGTGGCGCTGTACCGGTCCGACCGGCAGGCCGAGGCGCTGGAGGTCTACCAGGGGCTGCGCCGCAGGCTGGTGGCGCAGCTGGGCGTCGAGCCGGCGCCGGCCGTGCGCGACCTGCAGCAGCGGATCCTGAACGGCGACCCGGACCTGGCCGCCGCGGCGCCGGTGCCGATCCCGAGCAGCGCCGCGGCTCCGGCCGCGGTCTCATTCCCGGCCACCGCGTCCGCCCAGGCCGACGCCACCGACGCAGCCGACGCGATCCCCGGCCTGGTCCGCTCGACCGCCCGCCGCCGCGGCCCGCGTTATCAGCTGCCTGTCGACACGCGGGTCTTCACCGGCCGGTCCCGGGAGCTCGACGAGCTGGCCGACTTCGCCGCGGCGGCGCCGCTCGGCAACGAGGCCGGCATGGTGGTCATCTCGGCGATCGACGGCATGGCGGGCATCGGCAAGACCGCCCTGGCCGTCCACGCGGCGCACCGGCTGCGCGCCGAGTTCCCGGACGGGCAGCTGTTCCTCGACCTGCGCGGCTACGCGGTCGATCAGGAGCCGCTGAGCGCCGAGGACGCGCTCGAGCACCTGCTGCGCAGCCTCGGCACCCCGCCGCAGCTGATCCCGGCCGCCCTGGCCGAGCGGGCCGCGCTCTACCGGGACCGGCTGGACGGAACCAGGACCCTGATCGTGCTGGACAACGCCTCCGGCGCGGCGCAGGTCAGGCCCCTGCTTCCGGGCGATCCGGGCTGCCTGGTCCTGGTCACCAGCCGCAGGCGCCTGGCCGGCCTGGACGACGCGCGCTTCCTGTCCCTGGACACGCTGCCGCCGGACGACGCGGCGGCCCTGCTGCGCAAGGCCGCCGACCCGGACCGCGTCCCGGCGCACCACCCCGCGCTGGCCGAGCTCGCCGAGCTGTGCGGCCGCATGCCGCTGGCGCTGCGGATCGCGGCCGCCCGGCTGCGGCAGCACCGCACCCTGCGCATCGAGGACCTGGTCGCCGAGCTGCGCGACGAGACCGTGCGGCTGGCCCGCCTCACCACGGGCCGGGACCGCAGCCTGGCCGCGGTCTTCGAGTCCTCCTACCTCGCGCTGCCTACCGCGGAGCGGTTCGTGTTCCGCAGCCTCGGCCTGCTGCCCGGCCCCGACGTCGACGCCCACGCCGCCGCGGCGCTCACCGAGACCGACCACCGCACCGCCGAGCGGCTGCTCGAGTCGCTGCTCGACCACAACCTGCTGATCCAGCACGCCGCGGGTCGCTACCGGTTCCACGACCTGGTCCGCGCCTACGCCGGCAGCCTGGCCGGGGACGAGCCGGTCGCCCGGCGCGAGGCCGCGCTCGGCCGGCTGATGGACCACTACCAGCGCACCGCGCGGGCGGCCGACCGCCTGCTGGCCCGGCACACCCGCCCGGGGCTCCCGGCCGAGCCGCCCGGCCGCGCAGACCTCCCGCCGCGGTTCTCCGGCCAGGTCAGCGCCCTGACCTGGCTGCGCGGCGAGCGGGCGAACCTGCTGGCCGCGGTGGCCCAGGCCGGCGCGACCGGCGAGCCGCCGCGCATCATCGGGCTCGCCGCCGCGCTCTCCTCGTACCTCGAGCTGGAAGGGCCCTGGCATCAGGCCGCCGTGCTGCACCAGGCCGCCGCCGACACGGCCAACCGGCGCGGCGACCGGCTCGCCGCGGCCGCCGCGCTCAGCGACCTGGGCCGGGTCCGCGTCGCGGCCGGCGGCTACCCGGCCGCCCTCGCCGTGCACCGGCGCGCACTGGCGGTCTACCGCTCGATCGGCGACTGGCTCGGCGAGGCCAACGCGCTCGGCGACATAGGCCGGGTGCACTACTTCGAGGACGACTACGCGCAGGCGATGGAGTTCTTCGCGCCCGCCCTGGCGATCTTCCGGAAGATCGGCGACCGGCTCGGCGAGGCTTACACGCTCAGCGACATCGGCCGGGTGCGGCTGATGACCGGCGACGTCGCCGCCGCGGTGGACCTCCACGAGCAGGCGCTGGCGGCCTACCGCGAGCTGGACCACCGCTTCGGCGAGGCGAACGTGCTGACCGGCCTCGGCCGGGTGCGCCGCCAGGCCGGCGACTTCGCGCAGGCCGCCGCGGACCTCGAGCGGGCCCTGACCGCCTTCCGCGAACTCGGCCAGCGCCACGCCGAGGCCGGCGCGCTGTGGGACCTGGGCCGGGTGCGCTGGCAGACCGGCGCCCTGGCCGAGGCGATCAGCCTGCAGGAGCGCGCGCTGACGATCTTCCAGGACCTCGGCGTGGACAGCGGCGAGGCGTATTCGCTGGTGGAACTCGGGCGGCTGCACCGCCTGACCGGCAACGGGAACATCGCCGCCGAGCTGTCCGAGCGCGCCGTGCAGATCTTCCGCGTACACGGCAACCACCTCGGCGAGGCCAACGCCCTGCAGGGCCTCGGCCGGGTCCGCGACGCGAGCGGAGACCGCGCGGCCGCCGCAGAGCTCTACGACGCCGCCCTCGCGCTCTTCCGCGAGGTCGGCGATCTGCAGGGGCAGAGCGAGACGCTGCACGCGACCGCGGAACTGGTCGCCGACACCGCCGGACCGCACGAGGCGCTGGGCCTCTATCGCCAGGCCGCCGACCTCGCGCACAGCGTCCACAGCCCGCTGGACGAGGCCTGGGCGCTGGAGGGCCTGGCCCGCAGCGCGGCGCGCACCGGCGACCGCGCGGCCGCGGCTACCGCCCAGCGCGAGGCCGTCGCGATCCACCGCCGGATCGGCTCGCGCGACGCGGATGCGGCGGCCCGGACCTTGGCCGGATACGAGGAAGAGCCCGGCTGACCTGTCGGCCGAGCGGCGCGATGAGCTCAGCCTCGCTGGGGAATCGGCTCTGGCGGCACGGGGCCGACGTAGCGCGCCGAGGGACGGATGATCTTCGAGTCGCGCGACTGCTCCAGGATGTTCGCGCACCACCCGATCACCCGGCTGCTGGCGAAGGTCGCGGTGAACATGGAGCGCGGAAGCCCGCACAGCTCCATCACCACGCCCGCGTAGAACTCGACGTTCGTGTGCAGCTCGCGCCCGGGCTTGAGCTCCGCGAGCAGTTCCACGACCCGGCGCTCCACCTGGACCGCGAAGTCGACCAGCTCGCCGCCGAACGACTGCGCGATCTCCCGCAGCATCCGCGAGCGCGGGTCCTCGGTGCGGTAGACCGCGTGGCCGAAGCCCATGATCCGCTCGCCCCGCGCGACATGGTCCCTGACCCACGCGTCGATCCGGTCCGGCGTGCCTATCGCGTCGAGCGTGTCCAGGGCCCGGCTCGGCGCGCCCCCGTGCAAGGGGCCTGAGAGCGACCCGATCGCACCCACCAGGCACGCGACGAGGTCCGCGCCGGTCGATGCGATGACCCGCGCCGTGAACGTCGACGCGTTGAATCCGTGGTCGATCGTCGAGATCAGGTACCGCTCGATCGCCCGCGCGGCCTTCGCGTCCGGCTCGGGGCCGCTGAGCATGTAGAGGTAGTTCGCCGCGTAGTCCAGGTCGTCGCGCGGCGGGATCGGCTCAGCCCCCTGCATGAGCCGGTGCAATGAGGTCAGCAGCACCGGCGTGATCGCCGAGGCATAGAGCGCGTCGGCACGGCGCTGCGGCATCGGCAGGTCCAGCAGCGGCTTGCACCCGCGCGCCGAACCAGCCAGCGACAGCGCCGTGCGCAGCCCGTCGAGCGGGGTCGACGCGCCGGCGGCTATCGCGGGCAGCGCGCGCCGCACCACCGGCGGCAGCTTCCTCAGCGCCCTGATCTCGGCGGCGAAGGCGGCGCCGGCCTCCCGCGCCGGCAGGGCGCCGTCGAACAGCAGCAGCCAGACGTCCTCGATGCTCCGCGCGGCGGCGAGGTCCACGGCGGAGTACTGCCGGTAGTGGTAGAAGCCTTCGAGCCCCCGAACGTCCCCGAGCGCCGTCGTGGTGACGACGACGCCCTTGAGCCCGCGCGGCGCGTCCATGGCGGCTGTCGCAGTGGTCATGATCCGGTCCCTCTCTCTCGCCGAGAGCCTGCGCTCTTGATAAACTCGTGTCAACGTTGACCAGTCAACGTGAAGTCATCCGAGAGGCCGCCCGATGCCCGACCAGCCCGTCCGGCTGTCCACTCGGCAGGTCGCCGACCTGCTCGGAGTCAAGCCGGAAACGGTGTACGCCTACGTGAGCCGGGGCCTGCTGCACAGCCGCCGCGAGCCCCGCGACCGCGGCAGCTGGTTCGACTCGCACGAGGTCGAGGACCTGGCCAGGCACTCGAGGCAGGCCGCGGCGAACGGCGGCCGGCCGCCCCAGCCGTTCATCGCGACCCGGCTCACCCTCAGCGACGGCGGCCTCTACTACCGCGGCCGGGACGCGGCTCAGCTTGCTGCGACCGAGTCGTTCGAGAACGTCGCCGGCCTGCTGTGGACCGGCGAGATCCAGCCGGTCGACTTCGCCGCGGACGCCGCCGTCCTCGACCTGGTGCGCACCGTGACCGCCGCGATGCCGAAGACGGCGCGCCTTCCTGACCTGCTGCGCGTCGTCCCGCCGGTGGTCGCCGCCGCCGACCCGCTGCGCTTCGACGTCGCGCCCGACTCGGTCCGCGCCGCCGCGGCGGGCCTGCTGGCCATCATGGTCGACTCGCTGCCGATGCGCCGGCCGGGCGCGCGATCCGCGCCGAGGCGACCGGCCGCACAGTCCCTCGCCCAACGCCTCTGGCCCCGCTTGACCGCCCGCGCACCCACTCCCGCGGGTATCAGAGCCCTCAATGCGACCCTGATCCTCCTGGCCGACCACGGCCTCGCCGTCTCGACCCTGGCCGGCCGGGTCGCCGCCTCGGCCCGAGCCCACCCCTACGCCGTCGTCTCAGCGGCGCTCGGCGCGTTCGACGGCCCGCTGCACGGCGCGGCAGGCAGCCACGCGTACCGGCTCTTCGAGGACGCACTGCGCGACGGCGACCCGATGGCCGTCTACGCGCAGCGGCTCAGAACCCAGGGCCGGGTCGAGGGTTTCGGCCATCGGACCTACCCGGACGGCGACCCGAGAGCCCGCGTCCTGCTCGGCCTTCTCGACGAGGCGGGGGACGAGGTCCCGCGCCGGGTCAGGGACACCGCCGACGTGCTGGTGGCCACCGCCCGGACCCGAAGCCCCGGCCTGCCCAACATCGACTTCGCGCTACCGCTGTTCGCCCACGCCTACGACATGGCTCCCGACGCTGGCGAGGCCGTCTTCATCGTCGCGCGCACCGTCGGCTGGATCGCGCACGCCCTCGAAGAATACGAAGAAACCCCGATGCGCTTCCGCTACGAGGGCGCCTACCGCGGCGTCGAGCCGCCCGGCTGACGCCCTCGAACAGACCTTGCGGATCCAGCTGCCGCCTATGCCGCCTATGCCTCAGACACCGGCGCCTGGCTTTCGCTGCCCTGCTCGGTGCGCTTCACCGAACGCAGCAGCAGTTCGGACACATCGGTCACGCGCACGTCATCGCCCGCCTTGCCCTGCTGCTTGCGGCTGGCCACGCCGTCGGTGAGCATCACGATGCAGTAGGGGCACGCGGCGGTGACCAGGTCCGGCTCGGTGCTCAGCGCCTCGTCGGTGCGGGTCTCGTTGATCCGCGTGCCGATCTTCTCCTCCATCCACATCCGCGCCCCGCCCGCGCCGCAGCAGAACGAGCGCTCGCGGTTGCGCGGCATCTCGGTCAGGCGCACGCCGGGCACCGCGCCGAGGATGTCCCGCGGCGGGCTGAAGACCCGGCCGTGCCGGCCGAGGTAGCACGGGTCGTGGTAGGTGACCGCGGTGTCGACCTGGTTGACCGGGACCAGCCGGCCCTCGGCCACCAGCTGCGCCAGCAGCTCGGTGTGGTGCACGACCTCGTAGGTGCCGCCGAGCTGCGGGTACTCCTTGCCCAGCGCGTTGAAGCAGTGCGCGCAGGTGACCACGATCCGCTTGGCCCCGGCCGCGTTCAGCGTCTCCACGTTCTGCTTCGCCAGCTCCTGGAACAGCAGCTCCTGGCCGAGCCGGCGGGCCGCGTCGCCGGTGCAGGTCTCCCCGCCGCCGAGCACCATGAACGAGACCTCTGCCTCGTGCAGCAGCTCGGCGACGGTGCGCGTGGTGCGCTTCGCGTTGTCGTCGAGCGCGCCGGCGCAGCCGACCCAGAACAGGTATTCGACGTCGTCCGGGATGTGCTCCTCGTCGCCCTCGCCGAAGACGCGCACTTCGAACGGCAGCCCGGCGGCCCACTCCATCCGCGCCTTCGCGCCGCGGCCCCACGGGTCGCCGGACCGCTCCAGGTTGCGCAGCATCGTCTGCGCCTCGCGGGGGAATTCGGACTCGATCAGCACCTGGTGCCGGCGCATGTCGACGATGTGGTCGACGTGTTCGATGTCGACCGGGCACTGCTCCACGCAGGCCCCGCAGGTCACGCAGGACCACAGCACGTCCGGGTCGATCACGCCGCCGAGGGCGCCGTCGGTCCCGGGCGGGCCGACCAACGGCCGCTCCGCCTCCGCGCGCACGTGCTCCGGCAGCGCGGCGCGCTCCTCGTCCGAGGAGGCCAGCAGGTACGGCGCCTTGGCCAGCGCGTGGTCGCGCAGGTTCATGATCAGCAGCTTGGGGCTCAGCGGCTTCTCGGTGTTCCAGGCCGGGCACTGGGACTGGCAGCGCCCGCACTCGGTGCAGGTGGCGAAGTCCAGCAGGCCCTTCCAGGTGAAGTCCTCGATCGCGCCGCGGCCGATCTTGGCGTCCTCGTCCGGGTCCTCGAAGTCCACCGGCTTGCCGCCGGAGTAGACCGGCAGCAGCGCGCCGAGCGCGCGCGGCCGCCGGGAGAAGGCGACGTTGAACGGCGCGGTGAAGATGTGCAGGTGCTTCGAGTTCACGACCAGCACCAGGAACGCCAGCACCACGCCGAGCGAGAGCAGGATGCCCAGGGTCTCGAACACGTCGTTGGCCGTGTGCCCGGCCGGCCGCAGCACGTCCGCGGCCAGCTGTGAGGCGAAAGCGCCGTGCTTGTACGGGAAGTAGCCGGTGTTGATCTGCGCGCCGCGGTAGAGCAGCAGCGTCCACATCACGTTGAAGATCATGAACAGCACGAACCAGGCCGGGCCGAGGTGCGAGCCGAAGAACCGGGAGCGGCGCCCTTCGCGGGCCGGGGACTGGCGCAGCCGGATCACCGCGAACGCGGCTAGGCCGACCAGCACCGCGACGATGAACAGGTCCTCCAGGAAGCCGAGCCAGGTGTCCGTGCCGATCAGCGGGATGTGGAAGCTGCGCTGGAACAGCGCGCCGTAGCCCTCCAGGATCGTCGCGCCGAGGATGACGAAGCCCCAGAACACGGCGAAGTGCGCGGCGCCGGCCCCGGACCACTGCAGCAGCTTGCGCTGGCCGAACACCTCCAGCAGCACGGCCTTGACCCGGGCCGGCACGCCGCGGGTGCGGTCGGGATCGGCCGGCTGCCCGGCCGCGCCGAGCCGGAAGAGCGTCACGATGCGCCGGCCGGCGAGGGCGAACGCCAACGCCGTCATAGCCAGGCCGATGATGAGGCGTACAGCCACGTCTCCTCCGTGTCTCGATCAGCAGTGTCCGGAACAGCGGTGTCTTGATCAGTCGCCAATCTACTGCCCGGTAACTCTAAGGGCGCAGGCTCGTACAGGACAGAGGCGGGTCTGACGGGCCGTCCGGTTGCACCGTTCGGGCGATGAGCGCCGCGGCGCGCGGAATTTACCGGCCGACGGTGTCAGCGCGACGCGGCGCGGGCATCATCCTGTCTTCCTGTGTGATCGCGTCCCTCCGTGATCCGGCGCCCGGCGCGGTCGACCAGGCCCGACGATGCCCGCTGCACACCCGTCACCCCGGGGGAGAACGCATGGCAATCACACTCCCGCCCGCCGCACCCGCCGAGACCCGGGTCGAGCTCACCGATCCCGCCGCGCTCGACGGCAGCCCGTACGCCAACCCCGACCTGCTCCCGGTCCCCATCGCCCGGCGCACCTGGCGCACCTACAACTACGCCGCGCTGTGGGTCGGCATGTCGCACAACCTCGTCACCTACACCCTCGCGGCCAGCCTGATCGCGCTCGGGATGAGCCCGGTGCAGGCGCTGGTGACCATCGCCGCCGGCAACGTCGTCGTGCTGCTGCCGATGCTGCTCAACAGCCACGCCGGCACCCGCTACGGCATCCCCTTCCCGGTGTTCGCGCGGGCCTTCTACGGCGTGCGCGGGGCGAACTTCGCGGCGCTGCTGCGCGCCCTGGTCGCCTGCGGCTGGTTCGGTATCCAGACCTGGATCGGCGGCGAGGGCGTCTACGCGATCGGCAGCCGGGCGTTCGGCTCCTGGTGGTCGAACGCGGCGCAGTTCGGCGGGCACCCGTGGACCGTCTGGCTCTCCTTCGCCGTGTTCTGGGTCATCCAGATGGGCGTGCTGATGTTCGGCATGGACGCGGTGCGCCGGTTCGAGAACTGGGCCGCCCCGGCCGTGCTGCTGGTCTTCCTGGCCCTGCTCGGCTGGATGATCGCGCAGGCGCACGGGGTCGGCCCGCTGCTGAGCGCGCCCGGCTCGCTCGGCTGGGGCGGGCACTTCTGGCCGGTGTTCTGGCCCTCGCTCATGGCGATGATCGCCTACTGGTCCACCCTCTCGCTGAACATGCCCGACTTCACCCGGTTCTCCCGCTCGCAGAAGGGCCAGGCGGTCGGCCAGGTGCTCGGCCTGCCCACCACGATGACGTTCTTCTCCCTGGTCGCGGTGATGATCACCTCGGGCACGGTGATCGTCTACGGCAAGCAGATCACCGATCCGACCGAGCTGGCCGCGAAGTTCTCCAACCCGGCGGTGGTGGTGCTGGCGGTGCTGACCGCGCTGGTGGCCACCGTCTCGGTCAACGTGGCGGCGAACGTGGTCAGCCCGGCCTACGACTTCTCCAACGCCTGGCCGCGGCGCGTCTCCTTCCGCACCGGGGCGATCGTCACCGGCGTGCTGGGCGTCGTGATCATGCCGTGGAAGCTGCTCAGCGACCCGCACGTGTATATCTACAACTGGCTCGGCTTCTACGGCGGCGTGCTCGGCGCGGTCGCCGGGGTGCTCGTCGCCGGGTACTGGTTCAAGGCCCGCACCCGGCTCGAGCTGCCCGCCCTGTACCTGCCGCGCAGCCGCTACTGGTACACCGGCGGCTGGAACTGGCGGGCCGTCGGCGCGACCGTCCTCGGCGCGGTGCTCGCGGTCGGCGGCGCGAACGAGGGCGCCAACGGCGCGCCGTTCCCGCCCGGCGGCCTGATCCCGTTCCTCAAGCCCCTGGCGCCCTACAGTTGGGCCGTCGGGTTCGGCGCCGGGTTCCTGGTCTACCTGCTGCTGGCCGCTCCGCACCGGATCGCCGGCGCCGGCCGGCCGGTCCCGGCGGCCGCGGCCGCGCCGGGAGCCGTGTCAGGGGACGTACCCGAGGCCGCGGCACCGGAAGCGGGGCCCGAACCCGAGCCTCCCGCCCAACCCCCTCTCGGCGAGAGCGCCGGCGACAGCTAAGGAGTGGTCAGCCCCATGCCAAACATCGTCAGAGCCGCGCTGGTCCAGGCCAAGTGGACCGGTGACAAGCCCTCGATGCTCGACCAGCACGAGCACCACGCGCGGCAGGCCGCCGGCGCGGGCGCGCAGGTCATCGGGTTCCAGGAGGTGTTCAGCAGCCCCTACTTCTGCCAGGTCCAGGAGGCGGAGCACTACGCGTGGGCCGAGCCGGTGCCGGACGGGCCGACCGTCGAGCGGTTCCGGGCGCTGGCCCGCGAGCTCGGCATCGTCGTCGTGCTGCCGGTCTACGAGGTCGAGCAGTCCGGGTTCTACTACAACACCGCGGCCGTGATCGACGCCGACGGCACCTTCCTCGGCAAGTACCGCAAGCACCACATCCCGCAGGTCAGGGGGTTCTGGGAGAAGTACTACTTCAAGCCGGGCAACCTCGGCTACCCGGTGTTCGAGACCGCGGCCGGCCGGATCGGCGTCTACATCTGCTACGACCGGCACTTCCCGGAGGGCTGGCGGGCGCTGGGCCTGGCCGGCGCGCAGCTGGTCTACAACCCCTCGGCCACCAGCCGCGGCCTGTCCGCCTACCTCTGGCAGCTGGAGCAGCCGGCCGCCGCGGTCGCCAACGAGTACTTCATCGCCGCGATCAACCGGGTCGGCGTCGAGGAGTACGGCGACAACGATTTCTACGGCACCTCGTACTTCGTCGACCCGCGCGGGCAGTTCGTCGGCGAGCCGGCCAGCGACAAGGAGGAGGAGCTGCTCGTGCGCGACCTCGACTTCGACCTGATCGACACGGTGCGCCAGCAGTGGGCGTTCTACCGGGACCGGCGGCCGGAGACCTACGGCCCGCTCACCGAGATCTGAGGGGCCGTCGGATGACCGTACTGATCAAGAACGGCCTCGTGGTCACCGCGGCCGACGAGGTGAACGCCGACGTGCTGGTCGACGGCGAGCAGGTGGCGGCCCTGGCGGCGAGCGGCAGCGCGGCGGCCGAGTCCTGGGCCGCCGGCGCCGAGAAGGTGCTCGACGCCACCGGCCTCTACGTCATCCCGGGCGGCGTCGACGCGCATACGCACATGGAGATGCCCTTCGGCGGCACCTACGCATCAGACACCTTCGAGACCGGGACCCGTGCCGCGGCGTGGGGCGGCACCACCACGATCGTCGACTTCGCCATCCAGTCGGTCGGCCACGGCCTGCGCGAGGGGCTCGATGCCTGGCACGCCAAGGCCGACGGCAACTGCGCCGTCGACTACGGCTTCCACATGATCGTCAGCGACGTGACCGACGAATCGCTCAAGGAGATGGACGCGCTCGTCGGCGAGGGCGTGACCAGCTTCAAGATGTTCATGGCCTATCCGGGCGTGTTCTACAGCGACGACGGCAGGATCCTGCGGGCGATGCAGCGCGCCGCCGAGAACAGCGGCCTGATCATGATGCACGCGGAGAACGGCATCGCGATCGACGTGCTGGTCGCGCAGGCGCTCGCGGCCGGCCAGACCGACCCGCGCTACCACGGCGAGGTGCGCCGCGAACTGCTCGAGTCCGAGGCCACGCACCGCGCCATCCAGCTCGCGCGGGTCGCCGGCTCGCCGCTCTACGTCGTGCACGTCTCGGCGGCCGCGGCCGTGCAGGAGCTGGCCACGGCCCGCGACCTGGGCCTGCCGGTGTTCGGCGAGACCTGCCCGCAGTACCTGTTCCTGTCCACAGACGACCTGGCCCGCCCCGGCTTCGAGGGCGCGAAGTACGTGTGCAGCACCCCGCTGCGGCCGGCCGAGCACCAGGCCGCGCTGTGGCGGGCGCTGCGCACGGACGACCTGTCCGTGGTCTCCACCGACCACTGCCCGTTCTGCTTCAAGGGGCAGAAGGAGCTCGGCCGGGGCGACTTCTCCAAGATCCCGAACGGGATGCCGGGCGTGGAGAACCGGATGGACCTGCTGCACCAAGCGGTGCTCGACGGGCACATCACCCGGCGGCGCTGGATCGAGATCGCCTGCGCCACGCCGGCCCGGATGTTCGGGCTCTACCCCAGGAAGGGCACCATCGCCCCCGGCGCGGACGCCGACATCGTGCTCTACGACCCGACCGCGCAGCAGACGCTCTCGGCCGAGACGCACCACATGAACGTCGACTACTCGCCGTACGAGGGCCGGGCCATCACCGGCCGGGCCAGGACGGTGCTCTCCCGCGGCACGGTCGTGGTCGACGGCGGCGAGTGGCTCGGCCGGGCCGGGCACGGCCGGTTCGTGTCCCGCGGCACCTGCCAGTACCTCAGCCAGTCCGCCGGCTAGGGGCGACACGATGACGATGGACTTCGGCGTGGTGCTGCAGAACGACCCTCCGGCGCGCCTGGTGATCGACACGATGGTCGAGGCCGAGCGGCTCGGCTTCACGCACGGCTGGACCTTCGACTCGACGGTGCTGTGGCAGGAGCCGTTCGTCGCCTACGCACGGATCCTGGCCGCCACGACCCGGCTGACCGTCGGGCCGCTGGTGACCAACCCGGCCACCCGCGACCCGAGCGTCCTCGCCTCGCTCTTCGCCACCCTCAACGACACCTACGGCAACCGGACCGTCTGCGCGATGGGCCGAGGCGACTCGGCGCTGCGGGTGATCGGCCGCAAGCCGGCCACGCTGGCCGAGGTCGCGCGGGTGATGCGGATCGTCAAGGACCTGGCCGAGGGCCGCGAGGCGGAGCTGAACGGTGTCAAGGTGCGGATGCCGTGGGTGCGCGACGGCTCGCTGCCGGTGTGGCTGGCCGCGTACGGGCCCAAGGCGCTCAAGCTGGTCGGCGAGCAGGCGGACGGCTTCGTGCTGCAGTGCGCGGACCCGGACATCGCGCGCTGGACCATCGGCTCGGTGCGCGCGGCCGCCGCGGCGGCCGGCCGGGACCCGGCCGCCATCACGGTCTGCGTCGCAGCCCCCGCATACGTGGGGGAGGACCTGGCGCACCAGCGCGACCAGTGCCGCTGGTTCGGCGGCATGGTCGGCAACCACGTCGCCGACCTGGTCTCGCGCTACGGGACCGACGGCCCGGTGCCCAAGGCGCTGACCGAGTACATCGCCGGCCGGGAGGGCTACGACTACAGCCACCACGGCCGGGCCGGCAACCCGAGCGCCGACTTCGTGCCGGACGGCATCGTCGACCGCTTCTGCCTGCTCGGCCCGGCCGCGGCGCACCGCGAGCGGCTGGCCGAACTGGCCGAGATCGGTGTCGACCAGTTCGCCCTGTACCTGATGCACGATCAGGCCGCGCAGACCATGCAGGCCTATGGCAGGGATGTCATTACCGGGTAACAGCAGTCATGGCAGTGCCCATGGCACGGTGCCCGGCCGGTCCGCGCGATCGGCCGGGCACTGGCGTGTCGGCGTCAGGAGGCCGGCCCGGCCAGCGTCGCGGTAGCCGCCTCGGTGGTGAAGTCCAGGGTGAAGCTGCCGCCGGCCGCGTCGATCGCGGCCCCGTAACCCTCCAGCAGCAGGGCCATCCTGTCCGGCGGCAGGCGGGTGACCCCACCGGTCGTCGGCACCTGGTCCAGGTACTCGTCGCGGCTGTACGTCCACTGCCAGTCGTAGCGCCACGCCTCCTCCGGCTCGGCGAACGCGCCGGTCTGCCGGATCCCGTCCACGGCCCTGGTGTAAAGCGCCGAGGGGAAGGTCGCGGGCTGCTGGGTTCGGCCCCGGAACGGCGAGTCGGGCACCACGCGGTCGAAGACCTCGCCGAAGGCGCGCGCCAGTTCGGCCGGGATGTTGTACACGTTCCAGAACAGGGCGAGCCGGCCGCCGGGCCGCAGCGCCTGCGCCGCCTTGGCCGCTCCGGCGACCGGGTCGATCCAGTGCCAGGTCTGCGCGGCGATCACGGTGTCGAACCGCCGTCCGGCCGGGTCCCAGTCCTCGAACCTCGCCACCTCGACCTGCAGCCCGCGGGACCGCGCGAAGCCGGCCATCCGCGGATCGGCCTCGACGCCGAGCACCGAGCTGTCGGCCGCCGCCTCGAACTGCCGGGCCGCGATGCCGGTTCCGCAGCCGACGTCGAGGACGTCGGTCCCGGGGCTGCCGGCCGCGATCCGGCGCACCAGTGCTTCGGGATAGCGCGGCCGGGACCTGTCGTAGCGCTCTGCGTCGACCCCGAAGGACTCCGCCATCTGCCGGTTCTCGTGCGAGGTCCGGACGTGCTCCGGAATAGTGGGCATGAGCCCACTCTAATGGGCGCATGCCCACTAGGCAATCGGGGCGGGCCGTGCCGAAAGAGCGCTACCGACAGATCGGGCACACTGGTAGTCCGGCGACCGGGCCGGCGCTACTTCTCAAACGGCCCTAGGAGGCGGGAACAGACCGTGCCGACAGGGGTGGCCCTGCGCGATCCGCGCGAGCAGCTGTTCGGCGCGGCCGAGCGGATCCTGCTGCGCGACGGGCCGAACGCGCTGACCAGCCGCGCGGTCACGGCCGAGGCCGGCTGCGCCAAGGGCGTGCTGCACCGGCACTTCGCCGACTTCGACACCTTCCTGGTCGAGTTCGCGCTCGAGCGCATCGCGCGCACCGAGGCCCGGGCCATGGCGCTGCTCGACGACGCCGGGACCGGCACCGTCACCGGCAACCTCGCGCAGGCGCTGACCGACGTCTTCGGCCCGGTCGACGTGGCCGTCATCGCCCTGATCACCTACCGGGACGACCTGCGCGCCCGGCTGCGCCGGATCCGGCAGGCAGACGGCATCCCGCTGATCCGGGACATCGGCGCGATGATCTCCGGCTACCTGACCGCCGAGCGCGACCTGGGCCGCGTCGCCGCCGACGCCGACCTCGCCGTGCTCGCCCCGACCCTGCTCGGCGCCGGCCACCTGCGGTTCGCCGACCGGGTGAGCTCGCCGCCCGGATCGGACACCGTCCGCCGCATGGTCGCCACGATCCTCGGCGGCGCCGTGTAGGCGTGGCGGCGCGGCAGGCCTCAACCGACGATGTAGTAGTCGGCCTTCGATTCGGGATTCCAGTTCCTGCGCAGATAGCCGTTGGTCATAGGGTCGTACACGCACACCGTGGCGATCTCCTCCGCACTGGTGCCCCGCACGCCGTAGATGACCGTCCAGTGGTTGCCCTCGCCCTTCAGCACCGCCTTGTCGCCCAGGATCGACTCCACGAGGTCGCCGGTGCTCATCTCCTGGTTCAGGCGGGCCAGGACCCCGTCCGGGAACACCGGGGAGCCGAACTTCGACCTCACCCGCCCGATCATCTCGGCGTAGCCGGGATTCACGAGGAAGACCTCGTCGACGATCCGCTGGAGCGGATAGCTGTCGTACGGCGGCGCGGAGACGAGGCTCGCATACGAGGTCCGATACCAGACCACGTCTTCGTCGCTGCTGTCCGCCTGCTCCGACATGAGATAGAAGTGCATGCACTCGTAGATCGAGTGATCCTGCTGCGCGCCCCAGAGCATCGCCGTCGCAGCGGCCGCGGCATAACAGAGCATGCCCACCTGCTTCTTGCCCGACCCGTGGCATCCCGGGATCTCGTAGGCGAACTGGTAGCCGAGCGGCACCGGAACCGGCGGCGCCAGCCTCGACGCCGGCGCGAGGGCGTACTCGTTGCACTGATCGCACTTGTCGGCTTCTGCGGCGCACTGCGCGCAATACACGAGCACCAGGCGGTCCTCGGGGCGGCCGGAGCACCAGCTGGCCGCACCGGCCTTGTAGTCGAGCTCGCCATCGGCGGCCGTGTAGACCTCCAGTCCGGACGAGCAGACGGTGCACTCGACGAGCACCTTGGGCGTGGCCTGATCCGGAGTCGGGCGCTGCGATGCCGATTCGTTGTCGGCGTCGGGGAAGAGGGCGCTGTCGGCGGAGAACTCGTCGTCGAAGTCGAAGGAGTCGGACTCGAAGCCCGCGTCGGGCTCGGAGTCCGGGAGCTCGTCGTCCGAGTCGGGCTCGAAGTCGACCGGACGGGACTCGTAGGTCAGGTCCTGCGCCTGTATGGACTGCGCGATCCGGCGGCGCACGGCGTCCGGGTCGGCGTAGTCCGGGTGCGTGGCCTCGCCCTGGCACTGGAGATCGGTGAGCACGTACAGACACCAGCCCTCGCCGCCCTCGTCGAGTTCGGCCGCCGCGAAGCGGGCCCAGCACGAGAGGTGCGCCGTGTGCTCCGGATCGGCGCTGCACACGAGCATCGGCTCGTCCGGGTCGTCAACGTTGCAGCCATCGTAGATGCACGGCATCGCCCGTCCGCCTCACTCGTCGGCTTCCCATGCCCGGCGTGACGCGCGCCAGGCGCATTGGGAACATACGCCGCGCAGCCGGCCCCGAAGAGCGACTATGTGGCGGACTATCGCGCATCCGACGTGCGCTGGCGGTCCCTCAGCCTCGCATCAGTCCCGCATCCGGCCCGCACTAGCCTTACATCAGTCCCGCACCGCGTCCGGCGAGAGCGCCGAGTTCAGCCACTGCTCGACGCTGGCGATGTGCACCGTGGACCAGGCCCGCGCCGCCTCGCCGTCCCGGGCGTCCAGCGCGTCGAGGATGGCGCGGTGCTCCGCCAGGGTCCGGGCGGTCGCCCCGCGCTGGGTCAGGCCGCGCCAGATCCGGGCCCGGGTGGTCGGCCCGGACAGCGTGCCCAGCAGCGAGGCGAGCGCCTTGTTGCCGCAGGCCGACGCGGTGCGCCGGTGGAACTCCAGGTCGTTGGCCACCAGCTTGTCGATGCTCGGCTCCGGGCCGAGGCCGTCGAGCAGGTCGCGCAGGTCGGCGATCTCCTCGGCGCCGATCCGGGTCGCCGCCATGGCCATCGCGGCCGGCTCCAGGATCCGGCGCACCGCGAGGTACTCGAGCACCTCGTCGTCCCGGTGGAAGTCGATCACGAAGCTGAGCGCCTCCAGCAGCAGCGGCGGCTCGAGGCTGGTGACGTAGGTGCCGTCGCCCTGGCGTACGTCCAGGATGTTGATCAGCGACAGGGCCTTGACGGCCTCGCGCAGCGAGTTGCGCGAAAGGCCCAGCTCCGCCGCGAGATCCGCCTCCTTCGGCAGCCGGTCGCCCGGCCGCAGCGCGCCGGACACGATCATTTCCTTGATCTTCTCGATCGCCTCATCGGTGACTGCCATGACGCCCTTCCGGCGGTCCGGCGCGCGGCCGGCCATAGATCGGATCTCTCAGCGAGGTAGGTCCAGTATCGCCAGTCGCGGCCGCGCGGGCACCCCCAAAGGAGGATCTTCTTGGAAGCGCTTCCCCGCGGCCGCGTCGCCCGGCGGTCGCCCGGACGTGCCCGGCTAGGTCACTGCGCCGGCTGCCAGGACAGGACCGAGGTGTACGGGGACTGAATCCCGGCCGCGCTGACCAGCGACGACGGGATCTGGCTCGCGCCGGTGATGTTCGTGTTGTCCTCGATCAGGACGGATTTGGCGTCGTAGTCGGCCGGGCCGGAGGGCCAGTAGTTGTTCTCGATCTGCAACGGGTCGTAGGTCCCGTTGTCCAGCGTGTAGTTGGTGTGGTTGCTGCCCCAGGCGTTCGAGCCGACGTCGTACTCGCCGTTGCCGGTGATGGTTATGTAGCTCGCGCCGTTGTCGGTGTAGATCTCGTGCCCGGCGGTGCTCACCGAGTCGTGGACGAGGTTCCCGGTGACCTGCTCGCCGTCGGCCAGCGAGCCGCCGGTGATCCCGTTGGTGTAGATGCCGCCGCCGTCGCCGAGCGTCTCCATCAGGTCGTAGATGAGGTTGTCCGAGATCACGTTGCCGTTGGAGTAGTTCGGCTCGGCGGGCAGGTCCACCTTGTCCGGCCAGCCGCCCCAGCCGATCGAGATCCCGGTGTACGGAATGTCGTCGATCTGGTTGTTCTGCAGCGTCGAGGTCTCCACATAGCCGACGAGTATCGCCACGCCGCCGTGGTACTCGTCCGCGATGTTGTAGAAGTGGCTGTCCTTGATCACGTCGCCGCTGGTGTCCTGTTGCGTGCTGGACGGCTCGTTGACGTCCACGCCGCCGAGCTCCAGGCCGTTGCCGGAGATGTCGGTGAACACGCAGGCGGTCACCGTGTCGTCGCGCGAGCCGTCGCCGAGGTCGAGCCCCGCGGCGCCGAGGTGCACGAAGTAGTCGTGGTCGAAGTGGATGTTGTGGTCGTAGCCGGCGGTCACGTTGCCCGGCAGCTTGGTCCAGTTGCCGTACGGGCAGGTGCCGCCCGAGACGTACGTGCAGAGGCCCTGCGTCGCGTAGCCGGTCGTGCCGGTGATGGTGTAGTTGGCCTGGATCTCGGAGAAGCCCGTTCCGGTGTCCGGCGCCGGGTAGCCGGCGTAGGAGAACTGGATCCCCTGGAAGCCGATGCTGTGCACCTCGGCCGAGGCGGTCCCGGTGAGCGAGACGAGGGTCTGCAGCACCGGCATCTCGACGTCGGCGGCCGCCATCGACTGCCCGGACAGCGGAATGTAGTAGACCGTGTCGCTCGACCGGTCGAGGTACCACTGGCCGGGCTTGGTCAGCAGCGCGTAGGCGTTCTCCACGGCGGTCGGCGCCTCGGTGACCGATTGGCGGCCGACCAGCTCGACCGTGCGACCGGAGCCGTCGGTGCGCAGCACCCGTTTGGTCGAGTTGTTCCAGCAGGGCTGTGCCATCGTGATGGCGGTGCCGGTGATCGAGGCGACCGGGCAGCTCGGATCGGTCCAGGCGCCGAGGCCGCCGGAGTAGTCGAAATCGATCTCGCTCTGGTTGCCCCACGAGGCCATCGGATCGCCGGCGGCCGTGGTGTAGCCGGTCGCGGTCTGCGTCACCGAGACCGGCAGCGCGCCGCCGGCCCGGCTGGCCCGCACGCCGTTCACGTACAGCTGGCGGGTGTCGACTCCGGCGGGTGCGGGCGCCTGCCAGATGTCGTGTGCCGCGTCGTGCTCGGTCCAGCCGGTGATCTGCTTCGCGCCGCTGACGACCGGAGCGGCGCCGGACTCGGCCCGCCACCAGATGTCGTCGACGGTGCCCGAGTCGGCGCTGGTGAAGGCGAGCGTGGAGGTGAGCCGGTAGGTTCCGCCGGCCAGGTAGACGGTGATCTGCCCGGAGTCGGCCTGGTCCACGGCGCGCACCGCGGACTGGGCCTTGGCCAGGGTCTTGAAGGGACTGCTCGCGCTGGTCCCGGCGTTGCTGTCGCTGCCGGAGGGCGAGACGTAGAAGTCCACTGCGGTCAGCGCGTGTGCGGGCGCGGGAACGGCGAACGCTGCGATGAGCGTCGCGGCGGTCGCGGCGAGGGCGGTGAGCGGGGTCGTTCGGCGCCGGCGGGGGCCGGGGCGCGTGAATGCGGGCATGGATCCTCCGTGCATGGGGGGAGGGGTGTTCAACGGATCGGCGCCGGGCGCGACCGATCGGATGCGGTCGCGGCGGGGTGGAGCGAGGCGGTGCGCCGACCGCCGTGCTGCGGTTCACGCGAACGTGCATATGCGTTCTTATCTGTTCCTCCAGACCGCGCGGAAACGTTCGGTCATGGGGAAACCGGTTCGAAACATAGGACTAATCCGGGCCGTCGTCAATGCACTCACGGCCGGGGGAATCCGGGCCCTGTCGCGCCGGACACGCTTCCGGCGCGGGGAGCAGCCAGGACGCTGAGTCAGCGTCACTCGAGGCCTCGGCAAGCGTCGCAGTGGGCTGTGCCGCGCTCAGTCGAAGCGCCAGCGGACATCGGATCTCTATGGCCGACACGCGTCACCTGCGCCTTCGATGCCCCCTGATACGCCGCGATCCGACCGGCCGTCGGCATGACCTGACCGCTCAATACGCTTTGCCTCGCGCGGACCAGGGAATGCTTTACAGCGGACCGGTCGTCGTGCAAGTGTCGTCTTGGGAAAGCACCGATGACAAAGAAGTCGCCGGCCAAGGGAGGGACATCGTGCCCGGGACCTTGTCGTCAGCGTGGCTATTGCGCGCGAGCGGCCCGATCTATCTGCGTACCCCTCACAGCGATCTCGGCGTCGAACCGCAGCATCCGCTGCGTTGTGCCTGCAAGACCCAGCGGGACCGGCTCATCGTGGCCGACGGCGACCGGATAGAGCTGTTCTGCGAGTGCGGCCGCCGGGAGACCCTGACCGGCACCGCGCTGCGCGACGTGGTCGCCCTGGTCGAGGCCGAGCCGGTGCAGCCGGAGTGGCAGACCCTTGAGGACGCGCTCAGAGCCCTGGGATACGCGTCGGACGCGCGGCGGCGCGCCAAGCACTCCCATGCCTGGCCGAGGTTCCCGTCCCTTTCGGCGTTCCGCCGGCCGCAGGCGCGCGCGCATCGCTGAAGCGCAGCGGCGTCGCCGCGCCGCTCACGCGGTCCGGACCCGCTCCCGGTCGCGCAGCTCGCGCCGCAGGATCTTGCCGGAGGAGGACTTCGGCACCGCGTCGGCGAACTCGACGACGCGGACCTTCTTGTACGGCGCCACCCGCTCGGCGACGAAGTCCATCACCTCGCCGGCGGTGATCTCGGCGCCCGCCTGCCGCACCACGAACGCCTTCGGCACCTCGTTGCCCTCCTCGTCCGGCACGCCGATCACCGCCGCGTCGGCGATCTGCGGGTGGGTCAGCAGCAGCGCCTCCAGCTCGGCCGGCGGCACCTGGTACCCCTTGTACTTGATCAGTTCCTTGATCCGGTCGACGATGGTGATGTTGCCGTGCCGGTCGACCGTCGCCACGTCGCCGGTGTGCAGGAACCCGTCGGGGTCGATCATCGCCGCGGTGGCCGCGTTGTCGCCGAGGTAGCCGAGCATCACGTTGGGGCCCCTCACGCACAGCTCGCCCGCGGCGCTGACCCCCTCGGCCGGCGGGTCGATCTCCGCCCCGGTCGCCGGGTCGAGCAGCTTGTTCTCGGTGTTCGGGATCGGCCGCCCGACGGTCTCGCACGGGATGTCCTCGGAGTCGGCCGGGATCATGTGCGAGACCGGGCTCAGCTCGCTCATGCCGTAGCCCTGCAGCATCCTGAGCCCGAGCCGGCGCTCGACCGCCCGGCCGAGCTCGCCGTCGAGCGGGGCCGCGCCGGAGAACGCGACCCGCAGCGCGGAGAGGTCGCGCTTCTCCACCGCCGGGTGCTTCGCCAGAACCACCGCGATCGGCGGCGCGATGAAGGCGAAGGTGACCCGGTGCCGGTCCATTAGGTCCAGGAAGCCGTCCAGCTCGAAGCGCGGCATCGTGACCAGCGTGGCGCGCCGCTGCAGCACGAGGTTCAGCAGCACGGTCATGCCGTAGATGTGGAAGAACGGCAGCACCGCCATCACCACGTCGTCCGGGTCGACGCCGATCCGCTCCTCGATCTGCGCGATGTTGGCGACCAGGTTGCGGTGGCTCAGCATGACGCCCTTCGGCCGGCCGGTGGTGCCGGACGAGTAGGGCAGCGCGGCGACATGCGTCGCCGGGTCGAAGGAGACCTCGGGCGGCTCTGCGTGCTGTGCGACGAGCGCCGCGAGCGTCGTGCCCGCGCCGGTCCCAGCACTGCCGCTGCCGTCCGCGTCGCCGATCAGGATCATGCGCCCGGCCGGGATCCCGTGCTCGGCCGCCGCCGGCAGCGCGGTCCCGGCCAGCGCCGCGTCGACGATGATCGCGACGGCGCCGCAGGAGGCCAGCTGCCGGGAGACGTCCTCCCGGGTCGCCATCACCGGCAGCGTGGTCGCCGTCGCGCCGGCCCGCAGGATCCCGTGGAACGCCACGGCGAAGTCCGGGGAGTTCGGCGCCTGCAGCGCCACCACGTCACCCACGCGCACCCCGAGCCCGGCCAGCGCTCCGGCGGCCGCGTCGATCCGCTCGGCCAACTGCCGGTAGGACACGGTCTCGCCGGTCGGGCCGTGCACGAACGCGGTCGCGTCGGCCGCCGGCCCGTCGAGGCCGCCGAACACGTAGTCGTAGACGGAGACGTCGGGGATCTCGACCGGCGGGTACGGGCTGCGGAAGGTCATGTGGGGAGTCTCCGCCGGACGGGCGCGACCTTCAAGCGTGTGACACGTATAACGCGCCGGATTATCGCACCCTGGTCGAGCCGGGCACGCAGAAGCCGCCGCCGAGGAACGTCATGATCGGGTCGTCCGGCTCCAGCTCCCCGAACCGGTCGACCATCTCCTCGGCGAACACCTCTCCGTCGTCCTGCGGCTCGTAGCCCAGCGCCCGCGCGCCGTCCAGCGAGACCAGGTCGCCGCGGGTGTTCGCCGAGACGCCGTACACCACCCGGTATCCGGCCGGCGGCGCGGCGAGGCAGGCCTCGAACAGCCGGGCGCAGTCGTCGAAGGAGAGCCAGCTGGCCAGCGAGCGCACGTCGTGCGGCGCGGTCTGGCAGGCCAGCAGCCGTATGGCGATCACCTCGATGCCGTGGCGCATGGCATAAAGCGCGCCGAGCGCCTCGCCGGCCACCTTCGAGACGCCGTAATACGTGTCAGGCAGCGGGACCTCCGCTTCCGGCAACGGGTATTCGTCCGGCGTGTGATAGCCCATCGCGTGCACTGACGAGGCGAAGACGACCCGCGGCACCCCGGCCTGGCGCGCCGCCTCGAAGACGTTGTACGTCCCGCTGATGTTGACCTCGAGGATCTCGTCCCACGGCGCCTCGCCGGCGATCGCCCCGAGGTGGATCACCGCGTCGGCGCCGCGGCAGGCCGCCTCGATCGCCGCCGGATCGGTCACCGAGCCCTCGACCGCCTCCTCGCCGGGTCCGGCGGCGGGGGAGAGCGGCGCGGTGTCGAACAGGCGTAGCACCCGGCCCGCGCGCGCCATCCGCGGCCGCATCGCGGTGCCGATGCGGCCGGCCGCTCCGGTGATCAGGATCGTGGGCACGCCTGCCTCCTAATAGCCGTCGCGGACCACGTTGCGCAGCGGTTCGCCGAGGGCCCAGCGGGCCAGGTTGTCCCGGACCACCGCGAAGGCGAGCCGCCGGTTCTCCTCGACCAGCGAGCCGATGTGCGGAGTGATCAGAATACCGGGCGCGGTGTAGAGCGGATGGCCTTCCGGAAGCGGTTCCGGCTCGGTGACGTCGAGGAAGGCCCGGATCCGGCCCTCCTGCGCGGCGGCGAGCACCGCGCCGGTGTCGGCCACCTGTCCGCGCGCGCCGTTGACCAGCAGCGCGCCGGGCTTCATCAGGGCCAGGAAGGCGGCGTCGACCAGGCCCGCCGTCTCGGCGGTCAGCGGGGTCAGCACGACGACCACGTCGGCCTGCGGGAGCAGCTTGGGCAGGTCCTCGATGCCTGCGACGCCGTCCCGCGCGGTGCGCGCCACCCGGGTGGACCGGATCCGGAACGGTGCCAGATACCCCTCGAGGCACTGCGCGATCGACCCGTAGCCGACGAACAGCACCTCGGCCCCGCCGAGCACCTGCACCCGCCGCGGCTCCCAGACGGCGCGCCGCTGCGCGTCGGCGTAGTGCGGGAACTCCTTGTAGACCGCGAGGATCCCGGTCAGCAGCAGCTCCGCCATCAGGTCGTCGTAGGCGCCGCGGACCGAGCAGAGCGTGACGCCGTCCGGGATCAGGCCGACGATCGAGTCGACGCCCGCGCTGAGCGCCTGCACGTATTCCAGCCCGGTCATCGCCGGCAGCAGCGTCTCGAGGTCGTAGTGCTGGTCCGCCTGGTTGCGCACGAGCGGCGGGATCAGGGCGCGCACCCGGGTCAGGTCCGGGTGGGACGTCGGCCGGTCCGGGATCTCGACCAGGTCGAGCGCCGCCGCGGCCGCGGCCGGCAGGCCGTCCAGATCGCCGAGCGTGCCGCGATCGGTCCACACCAGCCGCCGCTGCCGGCCCTCGCCGCCGTCTGCGCTCTCTGCTGCGTTATGAGCAGCGCTGTCGCTGTCGTGCACGCTGTCGTTCACCGTGGTTCCCGTTCCGCCGGTCGCCGATCATCTTCCGGGGCAATGCTAATCCGTGCAGGTAACGGCGCCGCGGGGGATCCGGCCCGGCGCTGCCGGCTGTGACCGGTAACCACGGCCGACCTGTAATTTCGCACAACTCTGCGCTCAGTTGTCGCCGCCTCAGATAGCTCCGGGTAATCTGTCGATCCCGAAGGGTCTTCACAGGCTATTGCGAAAGGGAGGCGACAGTGGAGGACGGCGACCTGGTACTGCGCCGCAGAGCATTCGACGCCTGCGCCGAGGGGGACTGGCCGACGGCGGCGCGCATTTACGAGGATCTGGCGGACCGGCTGCCCGACGGGCCGTGGACGTCCGAATGGCTCTACAACGCCGCGCTCGGTCACAAGATCATGCGTGACTGGGCACGGGCGTACGACCTCGGCCGGCGGGCTGCCCGGCTGGCCGAGCGGGGCGCCCGGGACCCGGTGTTCTGGAACCTCGGCACCGCCGCGACGGTGCTCGGCGAATGGGCGGTGGCCCGGGACGCCTGGGCCGGCTTCGGGATCGAGGGCATCGAGCCGGGGGAGGAGGAGATCGAGGGGGACTTCGGCGTCGCGTGCCTGCGCCTGCGCGACGAGACCGGCCGGGACGAGGTCGTCTGGGCCGAGCGGCTCTGCCCGGTGCGCGCGCGGGTGACCGGCGTGCCGACGCAGGTGGCCGGGCACGGCTTCGGCGACGTGATCGTGCACGACGTCGCCCCGAACGGCTACCGGGTCAAGGCCTGCGGCGCCTGCGTGCCCGTGCTCGACGAGGTCCTGGTCTGGCAGCCGGGCAGCCTGCCCACCCTGCGGGTGCGGGCCGAGGCGCCCTGCCCGGGCGACTTCGCCGCGCTGGCCGAGTCGTTCGCCGAGCGCGGCCTCGGCTTCGAGCCGGAGTGCTTCGCGGCCACGGTGTGCTCGTGCTGCAGCGGGGGCGCCGTCAGCCGGGACCACGCACTGGTCGCCGGCCGCCAGACGCTGCGGATCGCTGCCCCGCGCGACCTGGCCCGCTCGCTGCTCGAGGACTGGCGCGCCGCCGGTGCGGAGCGCCGCGTGCGCGGCGAGCCGGAGTACGTCTGCCCCGACTGAGGCGGAGGCTGAGGCACGGCAGCGGCTTGCGCCGGCCGCTGCCACGCCGAGGACGGCCTCCGGGGCCCTCAGCCCGCCTCTGCGAGCAGCTTCGCGGTCTCGAGCATCCACGCCCGCTGCTCGTCGGTCTCCGGGACCCGGTAGCCGCGCGCCTTCGACATCCGCTCCAGCCCGTCTTCGGGCTCGAGTCCGCCGGCGGCCAGCAGCAGGCCGGCGATCACGCCGGACCGGCCGCGGCTGGCGAAGCAGTGCACGGCCACGTGCCCGCCCTCGCGCACCCGCGCGATCGGCCCGCTCAGCGCGGCGAGGAACTGCTCCCGGTCCGGCGGCACGGCCATGTCGACGATCGGGATGTTCAGGAACGCCATCCCGGCGGCCTCGGCCGCCAGGCCCTCGCCGGACAGGCCGTAGGCGCCGCTCTCCACCGGAGGCTGCGCGCTGATCAGCAGGTCGATGCCGTGCTTGCGCAGCGCCTTCATCTCCTCGGCCAGCCAGTCTCCGCCGCGCGGGCGCGGCACGATGCTGACCCTGCCGCCGCCCTTGGTCTTGACGGTCCACGCCGTCGCGCGCATGTTCTGCCCTCCCGGCCAGAGATCTTCTCCGGCCGATTTTTCCATGCCCGCGGACCTGGTTCAGGCGGACGTGCGCGGCGCGAGCAGGTTCGGGATCACCGAGAGCTGTTCGAGCAGTTCGCCGAGATCGCCGTCGAGCCGCTGGCGCGCGCTCGTCGAGAGCTGCGAGACCGGCGTCCACGTGCCGTCCGCCGACCGGTCTGCCAGCAGGTCCGCCTGCACGGCGCCGATCCAGCCGTCGATCGTCGGCAGCAGGCCGGCGGCGCGGGCCGTGATCAGCGGTTTGAGGACGCCGAGAACTTCGGCGGTGCCCTGCGTGTTGGCGTACACGGTGGCCAGCGTGGTCCCGCTGCCGTAGTCGGCGATTCCGGTCAGCTGGAACTGCAGCGCGTTCTCCAGGATCTCGTGCGCCCGCAGCGGCAGGTCCCCGGGATCGACCTCCTCGCTCGGGAAGTCGGCGATCAGGCCCTGCACCGAGGAGACGAGCCGGTCCGCATACGGCTTCAGCGCGGCCGCGCCCTGGCCGTGCCAGAGGCCGTATTCGAGCCGGAAGAAGCCGGTCCAGGACGCCGTCGCGGTGCCCTGCGGCAGGCCGGTCGCCGTTCCGTCGATCGCGTCGTCGAAGTCGCCGAACGAGTTGTACGCGGCGCCGAGCCGCTCGTAGTCCAGGTGCGCGGCCAGCCAGTCCGCCTCGGCCGCGGCAAGGTCGCCGCGTGCGACATCCGCATCCAGGGTCTGACACGCCGTCAGCAGGCCGGGCAGCGCGGCGCCCACGTAGGCCCGGTACGCGTCCACCGGCCCTTCCATGTCGAGGTCCGGTAGCGGCGCGAAACCGGCCGTGGCGTTCTGCGTCGTCCCGCGCACCTCGTACGTGTTCGATGTCTCGATGACGCCGTTGGTGAAGACGCAGCGCACTGCGTAACTGCCCGCGCCGAGGGTCGCGGCGAGCGGCCGGGAGGCGCCGGGCGGCAGCGACGGGATCTCCGCGTAGACCAGGTTCCCGGCCGGCTTGATCAGGTACACGGCGGCGAAGTCGCGCGCCTCGTCGGTGACGGTGAAGTCGACCGGGCCGGCGGCCTGCACGGCCGGCGGATCGCCGCACGTGCTCTCGCTGATCGCCAGCGCGTCGCCGGACCGGCCGGAGACCGCGGCCCCGCCGGCCGCCGCGAGCGCGACCGTCAGCACCGTGACGGCGAGCGCCGCCGCCGGGACGGCCCGCCGCGCCGGGCCCGGCCGCGATCCTGTTCGGGTGCTCGAACGCACTGCCACGTCTTCCTGTCGCGCTCTCGTCTCAGGCGGTTCGGGAGCGGGCCGCGGCTGCGGCTGTGGGTGGTCGCGGCCCACTCCCTCAGCGGATCCGGGCCCCGATCAGCCCCAGATGTCCGTGATCGCGGTCGCCGAGGCGCTGTTGCCGACCTTCGCCAGGCCGTACATGGCCTCGAGCGTGGCCAGCAGGTTGTAGTGGTTCACCGTCTCGTCGTAGTGGCCGACGGTGACGCCCTGGCCCACGATGATCGTGGGGACCTGGTTGTTCTCGGTGTAGTCGTCCTCGTCCCAGGTCACGATCAGCAGGCTGTTGTTGCTCTTGGCCCAGGTCGCGTAGGCCGAGAGGTGGCTGTTCAGCCAGGTGTCCGCCTGCTTGATGGTGCCGTCGTGCATGTCGTCGTCGAGGTTCGGGATGACGAAGGACAGCGTCGGGAGGCTCGCGTAGCTCGTCGGGAACGAGCTGAACGGCACCGAGTCCGCGGACGGCACGTTGCTGAAGTTGATCCACGGCGAGTGCTTGCGCGCGTACTCACCCGAGGTGCAAGTGGTCGAGCCGGTGGAGGGCAGGCCCTCCGAGAAGCCCTTGAACGTGTCCCCGGCGGCGAGCAGCTCGGAGCCGAGGTTCGCGGTCGAGCCCTCGCTGACCGGGCAGGTGTCCGCGGTCAGGCCGAAGGTGCTGCCGCCGAACAGGGCCATGTAGTTCGGCTCGCTCGGGTGCGAGACGGCGAAGTAGTCCGTCAGCAGCGCGCCCTGCGACGCGAGGCTGTTGAAGTACGGGGCCTGCGAGGTGTTGCCGATGATGTCGGAGTAGGAGTGGTTCTCCTCCATCACGACGACGACGTGGGCGGGGGTCGGCACCGCGGCGGCGGCCGGTTTGACCGCCGGCGACGAGCTCTGGGAGTAGGCGAGACCGGCGGCCAGTGCGGCGCAGGCAGCCGCGGCGGCGGGCCAGGCGAGGCGTGCGTTGAGGCGCATGAAGATGCTCCGTGGGTAGACGGACCGGGGATCGCCCGGTAGGTCAGGCGCATCATCAGCGGTCGCAGTTGCCGTCGCGGGGCCGGTCCGGACACGCGATGTGAACGCTCGGCGACACGAGAGTGCCCCGCGTCGGCGCAAGTCCTGCGTCCGCTGTAATGACTCGTTCGGGTGAGTACCCGCATTCGTCCCCGCGCCGGTTACCGGCCGGTAAAGAATGCAGAAAGCCGGGATCAGGACGCTGTGCTCAGCGTCGAAGGCTCAGAATCCCTGCGCGGACACGACGCCGTCGGCCACCGCGTTCGCGCGCCACTGCGCCAGGCCCTGTGGAAGCCACGCGCGCCGCGCGCCGGGCGGCGAGGCCAGCAGGACGACGGACAGCCGGCCGGCCAGCCGCACGGTCTGCGCGAGGGCGATGTCGAAGCCGTGGCGGCGCGCCTGCTCCCTCACGTCGAGCTCTGCGTCGGCGACGAGGCACACTCGGCCCCGCTCGCTCAGCCCGTCGCGCAGCGCGTCCCAGAACGCGTCCATGCCCTCCTGGACCGAGCCCTGCGCGCCGACCGACCGGTTCCACGGCGGATTGGTGATGATCGCGTCCAGCGACCCCGGCCGCCACGCCGCGCGGCCCGCGTCCGCCCGAACCAGGCTCAGCGCGCTCGCGACGCCCGCCGCCTCCGCGTTCAGGCCGGCGTTCACCAGGCGCTCCGGGTCGAGGTCCGCCGCGAGGATCCGGCCGCCGGCCCCGGGCCCGGCCGACAGGGCCGCCTCGATCGCGATCGTCCCGTCGCCGCAGAACGGGTCCGCGACGGTCTCGCCCTTCTGCACGCCCGCGATCCGGACCAGCGCGGCGGCCAGCGGCGGGTGGAGCGTGCCCGGCCCGGTCAGCTGCTTCCACTCCCGGCGGTGCGGCGGCCGCGCCGGGAGCCGCAGCGCCACCTGCACGTCCTGCCCGCTCAGAAACAGCCGCACCGTCAGGTCGCACGGCCCGGGCGCCGGTGCGCCTTGAGCACCGGCATCGCGAAGCGGATTGCGTGACACGTACCGCGCGCCGATCTGCGGGCCGATGATCTCCCCGGCGACGTCCTCGACGGCGTAGCGGTTGTAGTTGCGCTTCCCGGTCAGCGCGGCGACCACGTCGAGCGTCGGCCGCGCGGGCAGCGCGCGCACCAGCCGCAGCTGCTCGACCGCGCGCCGGAACCTCATCTGCGCGAGCCCCTGCGCCAGCTCGTCGAGCGCGGCCTTCGTGTGGTCGACGCCGCCGAAGCCGTCGAGCGCCAGCATCACGTCGTCCACGGTGCGCAGCCCGAGCAGATCATCATTCAGCCCGGGAACGTCGAAGGCGACTTCTCGCTGGCCTAACACAATGCCTGACGCGACCTTGCGCGCGTCCGCTTCCTCGGCCGACACCCACTCGAGCCCGCGCACGCAGCGCCCAACGATTCGCGGCATCCGGCCAGCCTACCCAGCGATCAGGACAGCTCCTCAACGGTCTCGGCGAAGAGCCGGGCGATCACCGAGGCTCGTCTTCGAATCGCCGATCCGGCGCTTGTGAGCAGCTGGACGAGTTTTCCGTAATCAGTGACGACGTGCATAATGCGGCCGCCGTCGCCATTCTCGTCGTGCAAGCTGAAACCTTCGTCACCGGCGTGCCGTGCAGGCCGGCCATCAGCGGCGTCGCCGTCTCAGGAGGCTTACGACAAGAGCGACAACCGCGATGGCGGCCACAACAATCCAATAGGAGTTGGTTCCGATGCGCACTGAAATCACCTATTCTTGCGGTGCAAGGTAAGAGAATATGACTATTCATCATCACTGGCGGTCGACTCAAGACCAGTGCCGCGAGGCGAACATTCACAGACGCGGCGTCAGCCGGTGAACACCGCCCGGAACGCGCCGAAGTGGGCCAGTGCCAGCGGGTCGCCGCTGACCTGAACGCCCTCTGATCCGGTGGTCCGGTTCCACAGCCAGGCCAGCACCTCGGGCGCCGGTCCCGAAACGGTCAGCGCCGCGGGAAACGCCGCGGTCGGCGCGGTGCCGGACGCGTCTGCGCCGTCCGCCTGCGCTTCCGCCCCGGCCACGCCCGCCGCGTCGATCCCGCCCGGCGTCGCGGTCACCAGCCAGGCGCGCCCGCCGGTCTCCTGCACCAGCACCGGCCGCGTGTCCGGGGCCTCCAGCAGCCGTGCGACCGTCTCCCGCTCGCGCCAGGTCGTGCCGAGGTAGCCGACGAACGCGATCAGGAACTCGTCGATCCCGTCCGCCGCCAGATCGTCCGGCACCGTGTCGACCAGCAGCCCCGCAGCGAGCTGCGCGTCGATCCGGTGCACCGCCGTCTCGTGCGCCATCCGCCGGATCCAGAAGCCCACGCTCTGGTCCGGCTCGTACCAGGTCGGCGCAAAGTCGGCCGGGACGTGCGCGTCGAACTGCGCGACCAGCGCCGCGTAACCCAGCTCGACCGCCTTGACCGCATCCGTCTCCCGGCGCGGCGGATCCTCGGCGGGCTCGCGGCCGGTCCGGATGGCCTCGGCCACGTATTCGTAGACCTCGGCGAGGTGGAAGCCGAGCTTCGCGGCGTCCCAGCCGGGGCAGCTCGGCACCCGCGCCGCCGGACCTGCCGCCGCCAGCGCGGCGGTCATCAGCCGGTAGTCCTCGTCGAGGCACTCGCGCAGCCGCCCGAACCCGAGCCCGGCCATCGGTCACCAGTCCTTCAGGGCGAGGCGATCCGGTTGAGGCCCGGCGGGAGCTGCGCGGCGCAGGCGCGGTCGAGCAGCCACAGGGTCTTGTTCCGGCCCCGCGCGGCCGCCGCCGGCACCTGGACCCGGCCGGCGCCGGACAGCGCGAGGTGCGCCGCCGCCGCCTTCTCCGCGCCCGCCGCGACCACCCACACCTCGCGCGAGCAGGCGATCGCCCGGAAGGTGAGGGAGAGCCGGGTCGGCGGCGGCTTAGGCGAGTTGTGCACGGCGATCACGGACGCCTTCTCCTCGTACACCCCGGGATGCTCGGGGAACAGCGAGGCGATGTGGCCGTCCGGGCCCATGCCGAACAGGGTGACGTCGAACTCCGGCACGTCGCCGTCCGGCGGGGCGTACCGGGCCAGCTCGGCTGCGTACCGGTCGGCCGCCGCCTGCGTGTCGTCGCCGTCCGGGCCGTCGGAAGGCGCCATCGGGTGCACCCGGGACGGGTCGAGGTCCAGCCCGTCCAGCAGCGCGGCGCGCGCCTGCGTCTCGTTGCGCTCGCCGTCGCCCTCGGGCAGGAAGCGCTCGTCGCCCCACCACAGGTGGACCCGCTTCCACTCGACCGCCGCGCAGGCCGGCATCTTCGCCAGCGCGGCCAGCGACCCGATGCCGACCGTGCCGCCGGTCAGCACCAGGTGCGCCTCGTCCTTCGCCGCGAGCAGGTCGACCAGCTTGGTCACCAGCCGCGCCGCCACGGCCTGAGCCAGGAGCGGCGCGTCCCGGTGGACGATGAGCTCGGGCGTGGCGCCCTCTTGCGCAGTCAAGCCGACTCCTCCGGTCCCTTCGCGCTCCCGGCATCCGACGCCGCCTCATGTGACGCCGCGTCACCTGACACGGCGTCAGTGGCCTTCTCGGCCTTCTCGGCTTTCTGCGCCGCCTCGGCCTCGCGGCGCGCCCGCTCGGCCGTCGGCCCGGCCACCTTCAGCGGGTCGGTGAAGTTGATGTCGATCTCCCGCAGCAGCTTGCCGTAGACCTCGTCCGGGTCCAGCCGGCGCAGCTCCTCGGCGATCAGCTCGGCGTTCTCCCGCCGCTTGAGCGCCACCGGCCGGTCCGGCTGCCCGGGCACCGAGAGCGTGGCCAGCTCGCCGTCCGGGCGGGTCAGCGCTATCGGGCCGTCCACGGTCGTCAGGTGCACCCCGGTGATGCCGGGGCCCTCGTCCGCGGTCCGCTCCACGGGCACGCCCAGCCGCTGCCGCAGCCAGACCGCGAGCACCCGCACCGAGGGGTTGCCCTCCTCGCCGGAGATCGAGGCTCCGACCACCGGGCGCGGGAACTGGTCCAGCGCCGCGGCGAGCATCGAGCGCCACGGGGTCAGCCGGGTCCAGCTCAGGTCCGTGTCGCCGGGCACATAAGCGGCGGCGCGGGCGCGCAGCTTCTCCATCGACTTGTGGTACTCGGCCGCGTCGGTGATCCGGCGCTGCGCCAGGGCGCCGAGCGGGTCGGCCTTAGGTACGTCCGGGCCCTCATCCGGCCACCAGGTCACCACCGGCACGTCCGGCAGTAGCAGCGGCAGCACCACCGAGTCGGCGTGCGTGGCCAGCTCGCCGTACAGGCGCAGCACGATCACCTCGCCCGGCCCGGTCTCGTCGCCGACCCGCACCTCGGCGTCCAGCCGGGTGCGCACGACCTCGGGCCGGCCGATCACCACGATGATCCGGGAGGGGTGCTCGCGCGAGGCCCGGCTGGCCGACTTCATCGCATCGTAGTGCCGCCGCTCGTCGGTGGCCACCAGCAGGGTGAGCACCGCGCCGGTGGTCGGCGAGCCCGACCTGCGCCGGGCCTGCACGAGCGCCGCGCCGATCCGGCTGGCGCTGGTGTCCGTCAGGTCGATGATCATGAGTGCGTCTCCGCCGTCCCGTCAGAGATCATGGCCTTCTCCAGCTGCGCCCGTCGCGCTTCAGCATCTCGTCCGCGTCCGCCGGCCCCCAGGTGCCCGCCGGGTACTGGGCCGGCTTGCCGTTCTCGGCCCAGAAGTCCTCGATCGGGTCCAGGATCTCCCAGCCGAGCTCGACCTCCTCCATCCGCGGGAACAGCGGCGCGTCGCCGAGCAGCACGTCCAGGATCAGCCGCTCGTAGGCCTCCGGCGAGGACTCGGTGAAGGCCTCGCCGTACTGGAAGTCCATCGACACGTCGCGCACCTCCATCGAGGTGCCCGGGACCTTCGAGCCGAACCGCACGGTCACGCCCTCGTCCGGCTGGACCCGGATGACCAGCGCGTTCTGGCCCAGCTCCTCGGTCATGGTATCGGTGAACGGCAGGTGCGGCGCCCGCTCGAAGACCACCGCGATCTCGGTGACCCGGCGGCCGAGCCGCTTGCCAGTGCGCAGGTAGAACGGCACGCCGGCCCAGCGGCGGGTGTCGATCTCCAGCTTGATCGCGGCGTAGGTGTCGGTGATCGAGTCCGGCGCGATGCCGTCCTCGTCCAGGTAGCCGGTCACCTTCTCGCCGCCCTGCCAGCCCGCGGTGTACTGGGCCCGCACGGTGTCCCGGCCCAGGTCCTCCGGCAGCTGCACCGCGCCGAGCACCTTCACCTTCTCGGAGAAGATCGAGTCCGCGTCGAACGAGATCGGCTCCTCCATCGCGGTCAGCGCCATCAGCTGCAGCAGGTGGTTCTGGATCACGTCGCGGGCGGCGCCGATGCCGTCGTAGTAGCCGGCCCGCCCGCCGATGCCGATGTCCTCGGCCATGGTGATCTGCACGTGGTCGACGTAGTTGCGGTTCCAGATCGGCTCGAACATCTCGTTGGCGAAGCGCAGCGCCAGGATGTTCTGCACCGTCTCCTTGCCCAGGTAGTGGTCGATCCGGAAGACCGACTTGGGCGGGAAGACGTCGTCGACGACCCGGTTCAGCTCCTTCGCGCTGGCCAGGTCGTGCCCGAACGGCTTCTCGATGATCACCCGGCGCCAGGAGCCCTCGCCGCCGTCGGCCAGCCCCGACTCCTTGAGCTGGCGGACCACGTCGGGGAAGTACTTCGGCGGCACGGACAGGTAGAACGCGTGGTTGCCGTTGGTGCCGCGGTCCCGGTCCAGCTCGGCGATGGTGTCCTTGAGGTGCTCGAACGCCTCTTCGTCGCCGAACTCGCCGGACACGAAGCGGAAGCCCTCGGCCAGCTGCTTCCAGACCTCCTCGCGGAACGGCGTGCGCGCGTGCTCCTTGACCGACTCGTAGACGACCTGCGCGAAGTCCTGGTCGGCCCAGTCCCGCCGGGCGAAGCCGGTCAGCGCGAAGCCCGGCGGCAGCAGGCCGCGGTTGGCCAGGTCGTAGATGGCCGGCATCAGCTTCTTGCGGGACAGGTCGCCGGTCACCCCGAAGATCACCAGGCCGCACGGGCCGGCGATGCGGGGCAGCCGACGGTCCCCCGGGTCGCGCAGCGGGTTGACCCAGTGGGCGCCCGCGCGCTCCCGCGCGTCCATGGCGCGCTGCGCCACGGACGCGCCGAACCGGTCGCCGGCCGGGGCCGACGACGCTGGCGAGCGGCTCACGCAGCCGCCTCCTTCTCGAGCTCGTCCTTGACCGCGGTCAGCAGCTCGCCCCACGACGCGTCGAACTTCTCCACGCCCTCGTCCTCGAGCACCTGGACCACGTCGTCGTACGAGATGCCGAGCCCCTCGAGCTTGGCGATCACCTCGCGGGCGTGGTCGTAGGTGCCGTGCACCGCGTCGTCCGACGGGTCGCCGTGGTCCGCCTCGGCATCCAGCGTCGCCTCGGGCATCGTGTTGACCACGCCGGAGACGACCAGGTCGTCGACGTAAAGCGTGTCCTTGTACGCCGGGTCCTTCACGCCGGTCGAGGCCCACAGCGGCCGCTGCGGCTTGGCGCCCTTCGCGGCCAGCGCCTTCCACCGGTCCGTGCCGACGACCTGCTCGTAGGCCTCGTAGGCCAGCCGGGCGTTGGCCACCGCGGCCTGGCCGAGCAGCGCCGCCGCCTCCGGGGTGCCGATCTTCTTCAGCCGCTTGTCCACCTCGGTGTCCACGCGGGAGACGAAGAACGAGGCGACCGAGGCCATCGCGGCCAGGTCGTGCCCGTTGGCGTAGGCCTGCTCCAGGCCGTCCAGGAAGGCGTCCATCACCTCGCGGTAGCGCTGGATCGAGAAGATCAGCGTGACGTTCACGCTGATCCCGCGGGCCAGCGTGGCGGTGATCGCGGGCAGCCCCTCGCGGGTCGCCGGGATCTTGATGAAGATGTTCGGCCGGTCCACCAGCCACCACAGCTGCTCGGCCTCGGCCACCGTCGGCGCGGTCTTGTGCGCCAGCCGCGGGTCCACCTCGATCGAGACCCGGCCGTCCTGGCCGCCGGTCAGGTCGGCGACCGGGCGCAGGATGTCGGCCGCGGCCCGCACGTCCCGGGTGGTGATCATCCGGACCGCCTCGTCGACGGTGACGCCGCGGATGGCCAGCTCGTGGATCTGGCCGTTGTACACCGCCGACCCGGAGATCGCCTTCTGGAAGATCGTCGGGTTGGTGGTGATGCCGACCACGTTCTTCTCCGCGATCAGCGCGGCCAGGTTGCCGCTCTCGATCCGGGAGCGGCTCAGGTCGTCGAGCCAGATCGCCACTCCGGCCCCGGCCAGCTTCTTCAGATGCTCGCTCATGATTTGTCTCTCCCCTGCTCGCCCATCCTGAACCAGATCACTGCCCGAACCGGGTCACGCGGCCGCGAGCGACTCGCGGGCGGCCGCCTCCACCGCCTCCGCGGTGATGCCGAACTCCCGGAACAATGTGACGAAGTCGGCTGACGCGCCGTAGTGCTCCAGGGAAACGACGCGTCCCGCGTCGCCGACGAACCGGTGCCACGACTGGGCGACGCCGGCCTCGACCGCGACCCGGGCCCGCACCGACTTCGGCAGCACCGACTCGCGGTACCCCGCATCCTGCGCGTCGAACCACTCGACGCACGGCATCGACACCACTCGGGTGGGCACGCCGGAGGCTTCGAGCGCCTCGCGCGCCTGCACGGCGAGCTGCACCTCCGAGCCGGTGCCGATGAGGATGACCTTCGGCGCGCCGCCGCTCGCCTCGGCCAGCACGTAGCCGCCGCGCTTGACGCCGGCGTGCGCGGAGAGCGCCGAGCCGAGCGCCTCGTGGTCGAACACCGGGATGTTCTGCCTGGTCAGCGCCAGGCCGACCGGGCCGTCCTGCTCCAGCGCAGCCTTCCACGCGCCCACGGCCTCGTTCGCGTCCCCCGGGCGCACGAAGTTGAAGCCCGGGATCGCGCGCAGCGCCGCGTAGTGCTCGACCGGCTGGTGCGTCGGGCCGTCCTCGCCGAGGCCGATCGAGTCGTGCGTCCAGACGTAGGTGACCGGCGTCTGCATCAGCGAGGCCAGCCGCACCGCCCCGCGCATGTAGTCGGAGAAGGTCAGGAAGGTCCCGCCGAACGGCCGGGTGTTGCCGTGCAGCGCGATGCCGTTGAGGATCGCGCCCATCGCGTGCTCGCGGATGCCGAAGTGCAGGATCCGCCCGTACGGCGAGGAGCCGCCGAACTCGTTGTCGTCCTCCCGGTAGGGCAGGAACGACAGGCCGCCCTTGATGGTGGTGTTGTTCGACTCGGCCAGGTCCGCCGAGCCGCCCCAGAACTCCGGCAGCTGCTCCGCGATCGCCTGGATGGCCGCCTCCGAGGCCTTGCGGGTGGCCAGCGCCTTCTCGGTGGGGAACACCGGCAGCTTCGCGTCCCAGCCGGCCGGCAGCTCGCGCCGGGCGATCCGGTCGAACTCGGCCGAGCGCTGCGGGTTGGCTGCGCGCCACGCGGCGAACGTCTTCTCCCACCCGGCCCGCGCCGCCTTGCCGCGCGGCCCGACCTCGCGGGTGTGCGCCAGGACCTCGTCGGCGATCGCGAAGTGCGCCTCCGGGTCGAAGCCGAGCACCCGCTTGGTCGCCGCGACCTCCTCCTCGCCGAGCGCGGAGCCGTGCGCCTTGCCGCTGTTCTGCAGGTGCGGCGCCGGCCAGCCGATGATCGTGCGCAGCCTGATGATCGAGGGCCGGTCGGTCTCCGCCTCGGCCGCCAGGACCGCCCGGTGCAGCGCCTCGACGTCCTCGACGTAGCCGTCCGGGGTGATGAACTCGACCGCCTGGGTGTGCCAGCCGTAGGCCTCGTACCGCTTGAGCACGTCCTCGGTGAAGGCGACCTTGGTGTTGCCCTCGATCGAGATGTGGTTGTCGTCGTAGATGACCACGAGGTTGCCCAGCTTCTGCACGCCGGCGATCGACGAGGCCTCGCTGGTGACGCCCTCCTCCAGGTCGCCGTCGGAGGCGAAGGCGTAGATCCGGTGGTCGAACGGCGAGGTGCCGGGCTCCGCGTCCGGGTCGAACAGGCCGCGCTCGTACCGCGCCGCCATCGCCATGCCGACCGCGTTGGCCAGGCCCTGGCCCAGCGGCCCGGTGGTCGTCTCGACGCCCTTGGTGTGCCCGTGCTCCGGGTGGCCCGGGGTCAGCGAGCCCCAGGTGCGGAAGGACTTAAGGTCGTCCAGCGTCAGGCCGTAGCCGGACAGGTAGAGCTGGATGTAGAGCGTCAGGCTGCTGTGTCCGGGGGAGAGCACGAAGCGGTCGCGGCCGACCCACTGCGGGTCGGACGGGTCGTGCCGGAGGTGCCGCTGGAACAACAGGGTCGCCGCCGGGGCCAGTGACATGGCGGTGCCGGGGTGGCCGTTGCCGACCTTCTGCACCGCGTCCATGGCCAGGGTCCGGACCGTGTCCACGGTGCGGCGGTCCAGCTCGGTCCAGCTGAACGCGGAGGCTTCGGATTCGGAATTGGCGAACGGCGGGGGCGTGCTCACACGCGCGTCCTTTCCAGGAGGGTATTACCGCCGACGCGTCGGGTTGGACGGCGACTCTGCCTGATCACCGAACTGCCCGGGCAGGGGCAGGAGGCTTATATACCCTGCGCGGCGATGCCGATCATTCTCTTATCGCTCTGCAACCCTACCGCCGTTCGCCGCTCTGACTCGCGCCGGTGCGCCGACCGGGTGGAGCGGACAGGGAGCGGACAGAGCGTGCACGGAACACCCGGTCGGCCGCGGCGATTCCCGCGCGGACGGCGCCGTCCGGCCGATCGGGTACCCCCGCGCCGGGGGGCCGCGGACGGGAAGCTAGAGTCTTGCTTCGAATCCAGCCGGACCCGACCGACGCAAGCGCGGCCCGAGCCCGGCCCCGAGCAGCGACTTAAGGGCCGTCCAGTGACCGCGATCGAGACCCGTCCGGAGGCGCCGGCCGCCGTCCGACCGGTGGCAGGCGCCGCAGGCGGCGCCGCAGACAACCCGGCGGCGCCGAAGAGCCCGGCCGCGGCGCGCGTCTCCCCGCTCGACACCGTCCGCGCCTACGTCGCGCTGACCAAGCCGCGGATCATCGAACTGCTGATCGTCACCACCATCCCGGTGATGTTCCTGGCCGCGCACGGCGTGCCGTCGGGGTGGCTGGTCGCCGCCGTGACCGTCGGCGGGTACCTGTCGGCCGGCAGCGCCAACGCCCTGAACTGCTGGGTGGACCGCGACATCGACGCGGAGATGCGCCGCACCCGCCGCCGCCCGCTGCCGCTGCACGCGGTGACGGCCCGTCAGACCGTCGTGTTCGGCCTGGTGCTCGGCGTGGTCTCCACACTCTGGTTCGGCCTGCTGGTCAACTGGCTCTCCTCGGCCCTGGCGCTGGCCGCGAACGTGTTCTACGTCGTGGTCTACTCGATGATCCTCAAGCGGCGCACCTCGCAGAACATCGTCTGGGGCGGCGCGGCCGGCTGCTTCCCCACGGTGATCGGCTGGACCTCGGTCACCGGCCACCTGGCCTGGCCGCCGCTGGTGCTCTTCCTGGTGGTCTTCCTCTGGACGCCGCCGCACTTCTGGGCCCTCGCCCTGCGCTACCGGGAGGACTACGCCGCGGCGAAGATCCCGATGCTGCCGGTGGTGGCGACGGAGCGTCAGGTAACGCGGCAGATGCTGCTTTATACGTGGGCGACTTTCGCCTGTTCGCTGGTCCTGTGGCCGGTCGCGCACACCGGGCCGGTCTACGTCGTCGGCGCGGCGGTGCTCGGCGCGGTCTTCTTGGTCGAGGCGCACCGCCTGCACCTAGCCGCGAGGCGCGGCGTGACCGGCATCATGCTCAAGCCGATGCGGATGTTCCACTTCTCCAACACGTACCTGGCGTTGTTGTTCGTCTGCGCGGCGATCGACCCGCTCGTGCACAAGTAAGTAAGTAAGTAAGTACGCAAGCAAGCATGTCAGTAAGCCCGACCGACTCGTTTCCGCTGAAGGCGCCGCTGTGGATCTGCTGCACAACACCGTCCAGCGCTACGCCTGGGGCTCGACCACCGCGATCCCCGACCTGCTCGGCGTCCCGAACCCGGACGGCGAACCGCAGGCGGAACTGTGGATGGGCGCCCACCCGAACGCCCCCTCGGCGGTCACCCGCGAGGGCCGCGAACAGCGGCTCGACCAGCTGATCGGTGCCGACCCGGGGCGCCTGCTCGGCGCACGGACCGCGGAGCGCTTCGGCGGACGGCTGCCGTTCCTGCTCAAGATCCTCGCGGCCGGCCGCGCCCTGTCCATCCAGCTGCATCCGGACCGGGTCCAGGCCGAGGCGGGCTTCGCCGCCGAGGAGGCCCGCGGCGTGCCTCGCGACGCGCGCCACCGGGTCTACGTCGACGACTGGCCCAAGCCGGAGATCCTCTGCGCGCTGACCCCGTTCGAGGTGCTGGCCGGCCTGCGCCCCGCGGGCGAGGCGGCGGACCTGCTGGCCCGCCTCACCGTGCCGGACCTGGCCGACCTGGTCGAGGGCCTGCGCGCCGAACCGGAGCCCGCGCAGGTCGCGGCCGCGCTCGCGGCGCTGCTGCGGCTGCCGGACGAGCAGCGCGTGAAGCTCGCGGACGAGGTCGTCGCGGCCGCCGGGAAGACCGCCCCCAACGTCGGCACGGACACCGCGCGCGGCGCCTACGAGCTGGTCGGCCGACTCGCCCGGGACTTCCCGGGCGACATCGGCGTCGTCTGCTCGCTGCTGATGGAGCATCAGGTCCTGCAGCCCGGCCAGGCGCTGTTCATGGCCGCCGGCGGCATCCACGCCTACGTGCAGGGCACCGGCGTCGAACTGCTCGCCAACTCCGACAACGTGATCCGGGCCGGCCTGACGCCCAAGCACATCGACGTGCCGGAGCTGCTGCGGATCCTCGACCCGACGGTCCCGGTCCCGGTGCTGGCCGCGCGCAGCACCGGCGCCGGCGTCGAGCAGTTCGACACCGGCATCCCGGAATTCCTGCTGCGCCGCCTCACGGTCGGCGCCGGCGGCCCGCTCGCCGTCCCCGGCGAGGGCGAGCCGCGGATCCTGCTGTGCGTCGGCGGCGAGGCCGAGATCACGGCGGGCGGCCGGCGGCTTGCGCTGACGCGCGGCCGGTCCTGCTTCCTGGGCGCCGACGATCCGGCCGCGACGCTCACCGGCGAGGCCTCCTTGTTCCTCGCCGCGCCGGGGGCGGTCGGCTAGGGCCGGCGCTCGCGTACGAGTGCGTATGGAGGTGGGGCGTGACCGGAGAGCTGAACGTCGGACGCAATGCGGGAAACATCTCCACCGGCGCCCACACGACGAACACCATCAACGAGATCACGCTGCCGGACGGCGGGCTGCGCACGGCCGAGCAGGTTGCGTACTCCTCACGGGTGTCCGAGCTGGGTCCGCACACGGCCGGACGTCTGTTCGTCGGACGCGAGGACGAACTGACCGAACTCGAGGCAGCCCTCGCCGACGGCGCCGCGGTGATCACCACCGGGCTCGGCGGGGTCGGCAAATCCACCCTCGCCCACCGCTTCGCCGAGGTGCACCGCGAGCGGTACAACCCGATCTGGTGGATCGACGCCGAGGATCCGGACGAGATCGAAGCCGGCCTTGCCGCGCTGGCCCGGCGCCTGTACCCGGATCTGGCGGTGTTGCCCGATCCGGATGCCGCAGCCTGGGGCCGCGCGTGGCTCGCCGGTCACGACGGCTGGCTGTTGGTCCTGGATAACGCCGCCGACCCCGCCCACGTCGCCAGCCTGGTCGGCTCTGCACGCGGTGGGCACGTCCTGCTGACCAGCAGGCTGACGACCGGTTGGGAGGAGTTGGCCGCGTCCGTGCCGCTCAGGGTCCTGACCCCGCAGCAGGCACTCGACCTCATGCGGCGCGCGACCGGCAGGACGGACCTGCTCGACGGCGCCACGCAGCTGTGTGAGGCACTCGGGTACCTACCACTGGCGGTGCGCATGGCTGCGGCCTATATGCGTGAGAACACTGTGACAGCCGCCGCGTATCTGGCCCGGCTGACCAGTCCAGGCGGTCAGGTTCTGGCGTGGACGCCGACGACTGGGGACCCGGTGGGGGATTTGGGGCAGGCGATCCCGCTGTATGAGCAGACCCTCACCGCGTGCGAGCGGATCTTGGGCCCAGACCACCCAACCACACGCATCGTCCGGAAAAACCTGCGTCGGGCCAGCTCGACCTGAGTTCTTACCGCTCCGACAGCCTCCCGTGCTTCGCGGTCATCGGGGCAGCGTCCCAACTGGTAGCCATCGCCTACGAAACCGGCCTCGTCACCCCCGGAATGCTCTGACGTCCTCGATCCGCGCGAGCCGTCAGGGTCAGGCCACGTGCTCCAACGCCACCAGCGCCGCCCGTGCGGCCTCGGGACTTGCAGGCAGCAGCGGCAGGCGGACGGATGCGCTGGGGATGCGGCCCTGTGCGTGGAGCACGGCTTTGATGACCGTGGGGTTGGGCTCGGCGAACAGCGCGGCGCTCATCGGGGCCAGGCTGCGGCCGAGGTCGCGGCCGCGCGCTACGTCGCCGGTCCGCCAGGCCTCGGCGAGCTCCGCGAATCGCGCCGTGGCGAAATGCGCCGAGGCGAGGATGCCGCCTTGCGCGCCGAGCGCCAACATCGGCGAGACGAACAGGTCGTCGCCGCACAGGACGGCGAAGTCGGCCAGCGGGTCGGCCAGCAGCGCGACGGCGTCCGCGTCGACTCCGCCGGGTGCGTACTTGACCCCGATCACCCGCGGGATCTCGGCCAGGCGTCGCAGGGAGCTGACCGATAGCTGCTGGCCTGTTCGATGGGGGACGTGGTAGGCGACCAGTGGCACCGGACTGGCTGCGGCGAGCGCCGTGAAGTGTGCGACGACGCCGGCCTCACCGGGACGGACGAACGCCGGCACCGTGCAGAGCGCTGCGGTCACCCCCGGGTGATCACACAGCATGTCCAAGGCCTGATGGCTGCTCGCGCCGACCAGAAGCGGCGCCTCGCGCGCGCTGCACACCTTCGCGATCACGTCCACGACTCCGGCCTGCTCGTCGATGTCCAATGACGCCGGTTCGCCTGTGGTGCCGAGCGCCACGATGCCCACCGCGCCTGCGTCCAGCACCTCCTCAGCCAGTGTTGTCAGCGCGCTGAAGTCCACTGCGCCGTCTGCGTCGAAGGGAGTGATTAATGGCACAAACACACCGGTAAGCATCATGACTCCAGCCTCCGGCAATGCAGACCGTTAGGTCGAGTTCGCATTTCTATCGGCCATCGTAAGATGTACTAATGCTCGACGTGCGTCGCCTCCGTCTCCTGTACGACCTCTCTCGCCTCGGCACGATCGCCGCCGTCGCGCAGGCGCATACTTATACGCCCTCGGCGGTCTCTCAACAGCTGGCCGCACTCGAACGCGAGGCGGGCGTCGCGCTGCTGGAGCACACCGGACGGCGCGTCAGCCTCACCGCTGCCGGACGCGTCGTGGCCCAGCACGCCGAGGCCGTCCTCGCGGCGCTGGAGGAGACCTCGGCCGCGCTCGAAGCCATGACGACCGAGCCCGCCGGTCAGCTGCGTATCGGCGCGTTCCCAACCGCGGTACGCACGCTCCTGCCGGCGACGCTTGTCTCGCTGGGGCGCCGACACCCCCGGCTCGAGCTGGAGGTGACCGAACTCGATCCGCTCGCGGTGCCGGCCGCGCTGCACGAACGGCGGCTCGATATCGGACTTCTCAACGACTACGACGTCGTGCCTATCGAACCTGAGCCCGCGTTAGACACCGTGCCGCTGCTCGACGAGACAGTTTTCCTCGCGGTGCCCGACCGCACGCAGATCATCAAGCTCATCAAGCACAGTGCCGCTGAACCCACCGACCCCTCCGACACCGACCCGCTGCGAGCCGTCCGCGACGCGGACTGGATCCTGGCCGGCCCCGACACGCTCTGCCACACCATGACGCTGCATGTCTGCCGCATCGCCGGCTTCACGCCCCACGCACGGCACCATGCCGACGACTTCGCCACCGTGCTCGCCCTCGTCGCGGCCGACCAAGGGGTCTCGCTCGTGCCGCAGCTCGCCGCCGCGCAGCCGCCCGCGGGAGTCCGCCTCATCCCGATCGCCACGCGTCGACGCACCCGCATCGCTTACCGCCGCGGCACCGCCGCGCACCCGGCCATCACCGCGTTCGTCGCCGCGATCCGGGAGGCGGCCGCCGCGCTCAGCGGTCCTTGACCGTGATGCCGAGCACGTCGGCCAGCATCGGCGCGAGATCCAGCAGCTGGGGGGTGCTGATGATCGCGCCGCGCAGCGCGTCGAAGCCGTCGACGATGTTCAGGCTCCCGGCTCCGCGCAGGTCGACCTTCTTCATCTGCGCCTTGCCGAACCGCACCTTGTCGAGCGTCGTGCCGGGGAAGGTCACACCGGTCAGCGTGGCGCCGCCGAAGTCGACGTCGCGCATGACGCAGTCCACGAACGCGACATCCCGCAGCGTGCTCGTGCGCAGGTTGACCGAGTCGAACTTGCAGTTGAAGAACGTCGTCGCGCGCAGTTGGGCGCTGTAGGCCTCCAGGCCGGCCAGCACGCTGCCGACGATCTCGGCGTCGAACCACTCGCTCTCGGCCAGGTCCGTCCCGACCCAGCGCGCCGAGTGCAGCCACACGTCGTTGAACCGGGTCCGGCGCAAGCGTCCCGCGGTGAAGACCGGCGCCGAGAACGCGCACTCGGTGAAGCGGGAGCCGCCGCCGTCCGCCTCGTCGAACGCGGTCCCGTCGAAGTGCAGCGAGTCGTAGCTGCCCTCCCGGTCGAGCCGGCCCTCGAACGGCTGCAGGTAGCAGGCGTAGGGCAGGTCGTCGAGTTCGCGCGGCTTGGGCATCGGGTTCAGACCTCTCGCACCTGCGCCGCGCGCGGCCGCTCGCGCAGCGACGTCATCACCCGCCACGCGGCCGCCCAGGTCAGGCACGCGCCCGCCATATGGAGCAGGACGAGCCACGCGGGCAGCCCGGTGAAGTACTGCGTATAGCCGATCGCGGCCTGAATCACGAGGACCGCGAACATGTCCCGCACCGCGCGGACCGCCGCCGGCCGGGCGTCCACGGCCCGCAGCGCGAACCACAGCGCGACGGTCAGGCCGACCACGATGAACACCAGGTCCGCGTGGGTCTGCGTGATGTCGACCGGGTTGAACGGCAGCCGCTTCGTCGCGTCCGCGGAGCCCGAGTGCGGCCCGGTGCCGGTCACCATCGTGCCGACCACGATGACCGCGCCGGTGGCCGCGACCAGCAGCCGGCTGAGCCAGGCCAGCTCCCGGCGCACCAGCAGCGCGGCCGGGCCGTCGCCCTCGCGGCTGCGGGTCCACAGCATCCACGAGATCGCGATCATGCCGACGGACACGCAGAAGTGCACGGCGACGACGGCCGGCGCCAGGTCGGTGCGCACCGCTATGCCGCCGATCACGGCCTGCAGCGCCACGCCGCCGAACAGCACCCACGACAGCTTGACCGGCACCGGCCGGCGCGGCCGCTGCCGCATCGAGGCGACTATCGCCGCGCCGACCGCGACGCAGACCGCGTAGGTCAGCAGGCGGTTCGAGAACTCGATCAGCGCGTGGTAGCCGAGCGAGGGGACCGGCACCAGCGAGCCCGCGGTGCACTCCGGCCAGGTCGGGCAGCCGAGCCCCGAGTCGGTCAGCCGGACCGCGCCGCCGGTCACCACGATCAGGGTGTTGGCGACCAGTGCGCCGAAGCAGGCCGCTTGCACGGTCCGCTCCGACGGCCGGCCGAGCAGCCTGCGGATCAGCGCCTGCCAGGATCGGGGCTGCGGCGCCTGCGCCGGAACGGATGGCGCGGTCGCGGTCACTGCCGGCCCGGCCGCCGCCTCGGCCTGCGTCTCGGTCTTCGAACCCGGCACTGCCGCCCCTACTCCCACTTGAAGGTCTTCGCCGCCGCCGCGATCGCGACCACGGCCCAGCCGGCCAGGATCCCCACCGGCGTCCACGGCATCGCCGAGCCCTGCTGCAGCACGTCGCGCAGGCCGGTGGTCAGCGCGCCGATCGGCAGCCACTGCAGCGCCGACGCGGCGCCGGGCCCGAACTTGTCCAGCGGCACCACCACGCCGCCGGCCGCCAGGAACACCAGGAACACGAAGTTGGCCAGCGCGAGCGTCGCCTCCGCCCGCAGCGAGCCGGCCAGCAGCAGCGCCAGCCCGCTGAACGCGGCCGTGCCCAGCGCGAGGAGCACCAGCACCGCGAGCGGCGAGCCGTGCGGCTTCCAGCCCATCGCCAGCGCGATCACGACCAGCAGCGCCATCTGCACGCACTCGACGGCGAGGATCGACAGCGACTTGCCGACCATCAGGCCCCAGCGCGGCAGCGGCGTCGTGCCCAGCCGCTTGAGCACGCCGTACCGCCGCTCGAAGCCGGTGGCGATCGCCTGGCTGGTGAACGCGGTGGACAGCACCGCCGCGCCGATGATGCCGGGCGCGTAATAGTCGATCCGGGTGGTGCCCGCGGGCACCGTGCCGAGCGGCTCGGCGCTGAACGCGATCAGCAGCAGCGCCGGGATCACGATCGCCAGCAGCACCTGCTCCGCGTTGCGCAGCAGCAGCCGGGTCTCCAGCCGGGCCTGGGCCAGCACCATCGCGGCCGGCCCGGCCGGTCGCGGGTCGGGTGCGAACGCGCCCGGCCGGCTCAGCGCCCCCGATTGGCTCAACGCGCGCGGTCGGCCGGCCGTCCCGCGGAGGCTGGCTTTGGCCCCGGTGGCGGCACCGGCACCGGCACCAGCTGCGGCTGCGACTTCGGCTCCAGCGGCTTCGACCCCGGCTCCGGCTTCAGCGGCGGCGTCCGCCGCCTCGCCGCTCGGTGCCGCGCCTGCGCTCAACGCCCCTACTCCGGTTCCGGCGCTCACCGCAGCCCCCTTCCGGTCAGGTCGAGGAACACGTCCTCCAGGCTGCGCTGCTCGATCGCCAGATTACGCGGCATGATGCCGAGGCCCGCGCACCACGCGGTCGTCGCGGCGAGCGTGTCCGGCGTGATCTCGCCGCCGACCCGGTAGCTGCCCGGCGCGACCTCTTCGGCCCGGCAGCCGGGTGCCACGGCCAGCTCGAGCGCGGTCAGGTCCAGCCCGGCCGGCGCGTCGAAGCGGATCGAGTCCGGTTCCGTGTCGCCGCCGGCAGCTGCGGCGCCGGCCAGCCGCTGCGGCGAGTCGCAGGCCACGACCTTGCCGGCATCGATGATCGCGACCTGGTCGGCCAGTCGCTCGGCCTCGTCCAGCAGGTGCGTGGTGAGCACGATCGTCACCCCGTCCGCGCGCAGCTGCTCGATCAGCTCCCAGGTCGCGTGCCGGGCCTGCACGTCGAGCCCGGCGGTCGGCTCGTCCAGGAAGACCAGTTCGGGGCGGCCCACCACGGCCAGGGCCAGCGAGAGGCGCTGCTGCTGCCCGCCGGAGAGCCGCCGGTACGGAGTCTTGCCGCAGGAGCCGAGGCCGAGCCGCTCGATCAGCTCGGCCGAATCGAGCGGATCGGCATAGAGCGAGGCGATGTGCTTGAGCATCTCGGTGGCGCGGACCGCCGGATAGATCCCGCCGGACTGGAGCATCACGCCGATCCGCGGCCGCAGCGCCGCCGCCTCGGACCGCGGGTCGAGGCCCAGCACGCGGACCGTGCCGCCGTCCGGCGTGCGGTACCCTTCGCAGCACTCGATCGTCGAGGTCTTCCCGGCCCCGTTCGGGCCGAGCACCGCGGTCAGCGAGCCGCGCTCGACCCGCAGGTCGAGACCCTCGACCGCGGTCTTCGCGCCGTAGCGCTTGACCAGGCCGGCGATCTCCACCGCGGGCGCCTGTCCTGCTTGCATGAGCAGAAGTGTACGGAGCGACCCCGGGTCTTCCGGCACGCGGGTCCGATGGCCGATGTCACACTTCCGGCGCCGCAGCCGGTGTCAGAGCACCGCCCCGGGCCCGCGATTCAGCGCTTGGCGGCGGTGTGCTTCGGGACGGTGTGGCTCGGGATCTGGCGCAGCACGAAGAAACCGTCCTGTGCGAAGACGACCTCGTACGCCGCGCCCGGATGCGCATGTGCGGCCCGGGTCAGTGCGCCGGCCGACGTGTCCGGGGTGTTTGCGGCGCCGTCCTGTTGGTCGTAAGCAATCCACGGCGGCGCGGTCCCGTCCGGCATCCCGACCCAGTACATCGTGTCGTGCGCCGCGAGCCCCGGGAACAGCCGGCTCGAGGCCTCGACCGTCACCCCGTGCGGCACTGCCGCGTATGCGGCTTTCAGCCCGGAGATCCGCGAGTCCATCGGCTGCGGGTCGGGCCAGGTGCGGAAGGCGCCGAGGCCGAAGTACGGGACCAGCGCGAGGGTCGCGGTCAGCGCCGCGAAGGCGCCGCCCTGATGCAGCAGCCGGCCGAGCGGCACCTCGGACCCGCGCAGCCGGCGCACGCCGTCCGCGGTCGCCAGGAACAGCAGCGGCATGATCACCAGGTTGTACTGGTACAGCGTCGAGAAGAATCCCGGGGTGCCGCTGGCGAGCCGGAAGGCCAGGTCGGGCACGGTCAGCAGGGCCAGCGGCGAGCGCAGCGCGACCAGGCCGGACGTCGCGACCAGCAGGAACAGCAGCAGGCCCTTGGCGCTGGTGTCGGTGGACAGGCCGTGCAGGACGGCGTTGGCCGAATTGCCGCCCCCATCCAGCGGATCGAGCCCGGCGAACACATAGCGGTGTTGCACCGAGTTGATCGCCGGGATGACCCATTTCATCAGCGCGAGCGAGCTGAGGCCGCCGAACACCGCCAGGCCGGCGCCGAGCCGCCGCGCGCCGTAGCAGAACATCGCGATGCCGAGCGGGGCCACCACCGCGGCGCCCATCTCCTCCTGCACGGCGACCAGGCACACGGCCCAGGCCGCCGCGGCCCAGAAGCGGTGCTGCGCCATCTTGCGCAGTGCCATGACCGTGAACAGCGGGGCGAACGCGACCTCGTGGAAGTCGGCGTCGATCGCGCCTATCACGCCGAAGGAGAGCCCGTACGCAAGCCCGACCGCGGCCCCGGCGGTCCGCCCGATCCAGTCCGCCGCGGTCATGGCCAGCGCGACCGCGGACGCGCCGACCAGCAGCGCCTGGCACACCAGCAGGGTCACCGGCGAGGGGAAGACCCGGAACACCGGGCCGACCACCGCGATCACCGGCGAGAAATGCCCGCCGAGCGCGTTCACGGTGGCCGGATCGAAATACACGTCCGGCGCGTGGAAAAACGAGTACTGACGGATCATCGCGGTGAACAGGCCGAGGTCGTAGAGCTGCGAGCCCTCGCGCTCGTACTTGGCGATCGAGTCGACCAGATAGACCACGGTCAGCGCCGCGCCCATCAGCCAGGCCTCGTAGCGCCGGGCCAGATGATCGCGCACCGCCTGCCTGGCGCCGCCGGCACCCCCGGATCCGCTCGACGCGCCGTCAGATTCTCCTAACCCTTCTGGCGCACTCGGCGCCTCGGCGCCGTCCGGGGCCTCTTCAGCGACGACCGGGTCCGCGGTCTCGTCCGGCGCCGGAACCGTCTCGGTGTCGAGGTCGGGACCATCCGCACGCTGCGGCGTTACGGTCGGGGACGTCGTCGTCTCGACCGCGGATATCTGGTCCGACATGACAGATCAAGCTACGGCATGACCCACCGTCAGGGCGTGTCAGCCACGGACCACCCCGACCCGCGGGCGCCTAGAGGCCAGCTTGGATCTTAGGCGACCCTTAGTTGTGCGCCGGGAAGGAATAAGCACACAATGGTGTTGTGAAAACCGTGACGAGAATCGGCGAGGAGCTGTCGGCGGTGCCATCCGTCGACTCCGACCTGCCCGTTCACGGTTCGGCCGGGGCTCCGGTGGAGATCGTCGCCGAAGGCAGCGTAACGGAGGACAAGGTCGGCACCCGCAACCGGGTCGCCCGCCTGATCCTGTCCGGCGGCCCGTGCACCGCGGCCGACCTGGCCCGGCAGCTCGGGCTGACCCCGGCGGCGGTGCGCCGGCACCTCGACGCGCTGCTGGCCGAAGGCCTGGTCGAGGCCCGTGAGCAGCGGGTCTACGGCCACCGCGGACGCGGCCGGCCGGCCAAGGTGTTCGCGCTGACCGGCGCCGGCCGGGCGGTGTTCCACCACGCGTACGACGACCTCGCCGCCGACGCGCTGCGGTTCATCGCCGAGACCGTCGGCGAGCAGGCCGTCGAGGCCTTCGCCCGGAACCGGTTCGCCGACCTCGTCGCGCGCTGCGGCGCCGCGCTGGCCGAGGCCGCCCCGGCGGACCGCCCCCGGCTGCTGGCCGAGGCGCTGACCGCGGACGGCTATGCCGCGTCGGTGCGCGTCCCGGGCCTGAGCCAGCCCCCCGCACAGATGCAGCGGCAACAGGACCACAACAAGAACACAAAGAGCGTGGGTAGCGTCGGTACGCAGAAAGCGCTGCGCAACGCGCCGGGCGAGCAGCTCTGCCAGCACCACTGCCCGGTGCAGCACGTGGCCGAGCAGTTCCCCCAGCTGTGCGAGGCCGAGACGCAGGCGTTCGCCGAGCTGCTCGGCACCCACGTGCAGCGGCTGGCCACCATCGCCCACGGCGACGGCGTGTGCACCACGTTCATCCCGGAGTTCACCCCGGGTTCCATGCCCCACCCCGAAGGAGACCAGGCGTGACCACCACTCATCCCGAGCTCGACGGCCTGGGCAGGTACGAGTTCGGCTGGGCCGACCCGGACGTGGCCGGCGCCGCCGCGAAGCGCGGGCTCAACGAGGACGTGGTGCGGGAGATCTCCGCGCTGAAGGACGAGCCCGACTGGATGCTCAAGGCGCGGCTCAAGGCCCTGCGCCTGTTCGAGCGCAAGCCCATGCCCAACTGGGGCGCGGACCTCTCCGGCATCGACTTCGACAACATCAAGTACTTCGTGCGGGCCACGGACAAGCAGGTCACCTCGTGGGACGACCTGCCGGTGGACATCAAGAACACCTACGACAAGCTCGGCATCCCCGAGGCGGAGAAGAAGCGGCTGCTGGCCGGCGTGACGGCCCAGTACGAGAGCGAGGTCGTCTTCCACAGCATCAACGAGGACCTCAACCGCCAGGGCGTCCAGTTCATGGACACCGACACCGCGCTGCGCGAGCACGAGGACCTGTTCCGCGAGTACTTCGGCACCGTGATCCCGGCCGGCGACAACAAGTTCGCCGCGCTGAACACGGCGGTGTGGTCCGGCGGGTCCTTCATCTACGTGCCGCCGGGCGTGCACGTGGAGATCCCGCTGCAGGCCTACTTCCGGATCAACACCGAGAACATGGGCCAGTTCGAGCGGACCCTCATCATCGCGGACGAGGGCTCGTACGTGCATTACATCGAGGGCTGCACCGCCCCCGTCTACAGCTCCGACTCGCTGCACTCGGCCGTGGTCGAGATCATCGTCAAGGACAACGCGCGGGCCCGGTACACCACGATCCAGAACTGGTCCAACAACGTCTACAACCTGGTCACCAAGCGCGCCATGGCGCACAAGGGCGCGACCATGGAGTGGATCGACGGCAACCTCGGCTCGAAGGTCACCATGAAGTACCCGGCGGTCTGGCTGGTCGGCGAGCACGCCAAGGGCGAGACCCTGTCGATCGCCTTCGCCGGCGAGGGCCAGCACCAGGACGCGGGCGCCAAGATGGTGCACGCGGCGCCGCACACCTCCTCGACGATCGTGTCGAAGTCGGTGGCGCGCGGCGGCGGGCGGACCTCGTACCGGGGCCTGATCCAGATCCACGACGGCGCGCACCACGCGAAGTCGAACGTGAAGTGCGACGCGCTGCTGGTCGACACGATCAGCCGCTCGGACACCTACCCGTACGTGGACGTGCGCGAGGACGACGTGCAGATGGGCCACGAGGCGACCGTCTCGAAGGTCTCCGAGGACCAGCTGTTCTACCTGATGAGCCGGGGCATGACCGAGGACGAGGCGATGGCGATGATCGTGCGCGGCTTCGTCGAGCCGATCGCGCGCGAGCTGCCGATGGAGTACGCGCTGGAGCTCAACCGGCTGATCGAGCTGCAGATGGAAGGCGCGGTCGGCTGACCGGTCCGGCGGGCATCGGGCGCGGCGCAGGCGGGACGAGGACGAGAGACGAGGAATGACTGAGAACGCAAAGGGCGGCACGACGGCCGCCGCGGTCACCGTGGCCGGACCCGGGGCGGGGGCGCCGCTGGCCGGACCGGGCACCGGCCGCACCCACTCCGAGGTCCTCGCCTCCCGCGGCGAGCGCCCGGCCTCCTTCGACCCGGCCGACTTCGCGGCGCTGACCGGCCGCGAGGAGGACTGGCGGTTCACCCCGCTGGCCCGGCTGCGCGGCCTGCACGACGGCAGCCACGGGCCGGCCGACGGCGAGGACAAGGTCGAGCTGTCCCTGCCCGACGGCGTCACCGCCGAGCGCGTCGGGCGGGACGACCCGCGCGCGTCCAAGGCCGGCGCACCGGTCGACCTGGTCGCCGCGCGCGCCCACGCCGGGGCCGGCGAGGTCACCGTGATCACCGTGCCGGCCGAGGCGCGGCTCGCCGAGCCGGTCGTGGTCCGGGTGCACGGCGCCGGCGGGACCGCGTTCGCCCACGTGGTCTTCGACGTCAGGCCGTTCGCCGAGGCCGTGATCGTGATCGACCACAAGGGCACCGGCACCCGCGCGGCGATCGTCGACCTGCTGGCCGGGGACGGCTCGAAGGTGACCTTCGTCTCGGTGCAGGACTGGGACCGCGACGCGGTGCACGTCTCGCAGCAGAACACCCTGGTCGGCCGGGACGCCGCGGTGAAGGCGGCGAACGTCACCTTCGGCGGCGACCTGGTCCGGCTCACCCCGCAGGTCCGCTACGCCGGGCCGGGCGGCGATGCGCAGCTGCTCGGCGTCTACTTCGCCGACGACGGCCAGCACCTCGAGCAGCGCCTGTTCGTGGACCACGCGGTGCCGCACTGCCGCTCGCGGGCCACGTACAAGGGCGCGCTGCAGGGCGCCGAGGCGCACACGGTCTGGGTCGGCGACGTGCTGATCCGGGCCGCGGCCGAGGGCACCGACACCTACGAGCTCAACCGCAACCTGCTGCTGACCGACGGGGCCCGGGCCGACTCGGTGCCGAACCTGGAGATCGAGACCGGCGAGATCGTCGGCGCCGGGCACGCCTCGGCGACCGGCCGCTTCGACGACGAGCAGCTGTTCTACCTTCAGGCGCGCGGCATCCCCGAGGCGGAGGCGCGGCGGCTGGTGGTGCGCGGCTTCTTCGCCGACGTGATCGCCCAGATCGGCGTGCCGGACCTGGAGGAGCGGCTGATGGCCAAGGTCGAGGCGGAGCTCGCGCGCACCGTCTCCTCTGCACCGGCCGCAGCCGCGTCCACCGCCGCCGAAAGCCCGGCCCGATGAGCGACCGAGCGCCCGCCTGGAAGCCGGTCGGCGCGCTGACCGACTTCGAGGAGGACCGGCCCGAGGCGGTGGACGTCGACGGGACCCCGGTCGCCGTCGTGCGCACCGCGGCCGGCCCGGTCTACGCGATCCACGACGTCTGCTCGCACGCGGCCGTCGCGCTGTCCGAGGGCGAGGTGGTCGACGGCGAGATCGAGTGCTGGCTGCACGGCTCGACCTTCGCCCTCGCCACCGGCAAGCCGACCTGCCTGCCGGCCGTCGACCCCGTCCCCGTCTACCCCGTCAAGATCGAAGGCGACCTGGTCTTCGTCGCCGTCAACGTGGAGCTCTGAACCGATACCGATGGCTACTCTCGAAATCCGCGACCTGCACGTCTCCGTCGACGCCGAAGGCGGCCCCAAGGAGATCCTGCGCGGGGTGGACCTGACGGTGAAACAGGGCGAGACCCACGCGATCATGGGCCCTAACGGCTCCGGCAAGTCCACCCTGGCCTATTCCGTCGCCGGCCACCCGAAGTACCACGTCACCAGTGGGCAGGTGCTGCTCGACGGCGAGGACGTGCTGTCCATGACCGTGGACGAGCGGGCCCGCGCCGGCATCTTCCTGGCCATGCAGTACCCGGTCGAGGTGCCCGGCGTCTCGGTGTCCAACTTCCTGCGCACCGCCGCCACGGCGATCCGCGGCGAGGCGCCGAAGCTGCGCACCTGGGTCAAGGAGGTCAACGAGGCGATGGACCGCCTCCAGGTGGACAAGGCCTTCTCCGAGCGCTCGGTCAACGAGGGCTTCTCCGGCGGCGAGAAGAAGCGGCACGAGATCCTGCAGCTCGAGCTGCTGAAGCCGAAGATCGCGCTGCTGGACGAGACCGACTCCGGGCTCGACGTGGACGCGCTGCGGATCGTGGCCGAGGGCGTCAACCGGGTCCGCGCCACCGGCGACGTCGGCACCCTGCTGATCACCCACTACACCAGAATCCTGCGTTACATCGAGCCGGACTACGTGCACGTGTTCGCCGGCGGCCGGATCGTCGAGTCCGGCGGCGCCGAGCTGGCCGAGCGGCTCGAGGCGGAAGGGTACGAGAAGTACACGGGGACCGTGGAGGAGGCCGCATAAGCATGAGCCTTGACGTGGATCTGGTCCGCAAGGACTTCCCGATCCTGGAGCGACGGGTCCAGGGCGGGGTGCCGCTGGTCTATTTGGACTCCGCGGCCTCGTCGCAGAAGCCGCGGCAGGTGATCGAGGCGATCTCCGGCTACTACGAGCGGCACCACGCGAACGTGCACCGCGGCGTGCACACGCTGGCCGAAGAGGCCACCGCCATGTACGAGGGCGCGCGGGACAAGGTGGCCGGCTTCATCAACGCCGACCGGCGCGAGGTGGTGTTCACCAAGAACTCCTCCGAGGCGCTCAACCTGGTGGCCGCGGTGCTCGGCTGGGCCGGCGACCCCTACGGCGTCCGGCGCGGCGACCGCATCGTCGTCACCCAGATGGAGCACCACTCCAACCTGGTGCCCTGGCAGCTGACCTCGCAGCGCACCGGCGCGGAGCTGGCCTGGCTCGGCCTGACCGACGACGGCCGGCTCGACCTGTCGAACCTCGACGAGGTGATCGACGAGCGGACCAAGGTCGTCGCGGTCGTGCACGTCTCGAACATCCTCGGCACGCTCAACCCGGTCGACCGGATCGTCCGGCGGGCGCACGAGGTCGGCGCGCTGGTCGTGCTGGACGCCTCGCAGTCGGTGCCGCACCTGCCGGTGGACGTGCGCGAGCTCGGCGTCGACTTCGTCGCCTTCACCGGGCACAAGATGCTCGGCCCGACCGGCATCGGCGTGCTGTGGGGGCGCAGCGAGCTGCTGGAGGAGCTGCCGCCCTTCCTCGGCGGCGGCGAGATGGTCGGCATCGTGGAGATGGCCGGCTCGACGTACGCGCCGATCCCGCACAAGTACGAGGCCGGCACGCCGCCGATCGCGGAGGCGGTCGGGCTCGGCGCGGCGGTGGACTACCTCACCGCGCTCGGCATGGAGAACGTGGCGGCGCACGAGGCGGAGATCACCGCCTACGCGCTGGAGCGGCTCAAGCAGGTCGAGGGACTGACGGTCATCGGCCCGGACACCCCGGTGGACCGCGGCGCGGCGATCTCGTTCACGCTCAGCTCGCCGGCGCTCGGCCCGATCCACCCGCACGACGTGGGGCAGGTGCTCGACGAGCACGGCATCGCGGTGCGGGTCGGCCAGCACTGCGCGCGGCCGGTGTGCGTGCGCTACGGCGTCCCGGCCACCACGCGCGCCTCGTTCTCGGTCTACTCCAACAAGGCCGACGTGGACGCCTTGGTCGACGGACTCGAACACGTCAAGCGATTCTTCGGAGCCTGATCACCATGCAGCTGGAGTCGATGTACCAGGAGATCATCCTGGACCACTATCGCCACCCGCACCACAAGGGGCTGCGCGAGGGCTACGGCGCCGAGGTGCACCACGTGAACCCGACCTGCGGTGACGAGGTGACCCTGCGGGTGCACCTGGCCGACGCGCGGCAGGGCGAGGACGCGGTGATCGAGGACGTCTCCTACGAGTCGCAGGGCTGCTCCATCTCGCAGGCCTCCGCGTCGGTGCTGACCGACCTGGTGATCGGCCGGACGGTCGGCCAGGCGTTCAAGACGCAGGAGGCGTTCCTGGAGCTGATGCAGTCCAAGGGCGAGGCGGACGGGGACGAGGACCTGCTCGAGGACGCGGTGGCATTCTCCGGGGTCTCGAAGTTCCCGGCCCGGGTCAAGTGCGCGCTGCTGTCCTGGATGGCCCTGAAGGACGCGACCGCGCAGGCGCTGGCGAACGACGCCTCGCCGGGCGGCGCGGTATCGAACAGTGGAGGGAACGCATGAGCAGCGTGGCAGAGCTCGACGACGTCACCGAGAACCTGAAGGACGTGGTCGACCCGGAGCTCGGCATCAACGTGGTCGACCTCGGCCTGGTCTACGGGCTGACCGTGGACGAGTCCAACGTCGCGATCATCGACATGACCCTGACCTCGGCCGCCTGCCCGCTGCAGGACGTGATCGAGGACCAGATCCGCTCCGCGCTGGACGGCCTGGTGGCGGATTTCCGGGTGAACTGGGTGTGGATGCCGCCGTGGGGCCCGGACAAGATCACCGACGACGGCCGCGAGCAGCTGCGCGCGTTGGGGTTCAACGTTTGAGCTGAAGATCGCTGGTGGCGGGGCTCCGACGGAAATTGTCGGAGCCCCGTTTTAGGCTGCGGGTATGGTCTACGGATTCCAGGTCGTCTTCGACTGCGCCGACCCGCCGCGGCTGGCGCGGTTCTGGCAGCAGGCCCTCGGCTACGTCGAGGAGGCGCCGCCGGCGGGCTTCGCCTCGTGGCCGGACTTCCTCGTCGCGAACAAGGTGCCCGAGTCGGAGTGGGACCGGCTGGGCTCGGCGGTCCCGCCGGACTTCGACGGGGCCACCGGGCAGGGGTCGCAGCCGCGGCTGCTGTTCGCCAAGGTGCCCGAGGCCAAGGCGGTGAAGAACCGGGTGCACCTGGACATAGCCGCGAGCGGCGGCCGCTCGGTGCCGCCGGGGGAGCGCTGGCCCCGGGTGCTCGCCCGCGCCGCGCAACTCGAGGAGCTCGGCGCGACGCGGCTGCGGGAGTACGACGAGCTGGGCTCGCGCTGGATCGTGATGGCGGACCCCGAGGGCAACGAGTTCTGCGTGCACTGATCCCGCCCGCCGCCGGTCCGGCCGCTGCCCGTCCAGCCATTGTCCGCACCCTGATCCCGGCGGTAGCTTCGCCCTGTGGTCGGCGCGGAGCCGGCCCAGGGGGTGCAGGGTGAAGGCGATCCGCTATCACGCGTACGGTTCTCCCGACGTGCTCGAGTACGTGGACGTCGGCGAGCCGGTGGCCGGGGACGGCGAGGTGCTGGTCCGGGTGCGGGCGGCCGCGGTCAACCCGCTGGACTGGCACCTCATGCGCGGCACTCCCTACGTCCTGCGCGCCGCCGCCGGGCTGACCAGGCCCAGGGAGGCCGGGCTGGGCGCGGACGCCGCCGGGGTGATCGAGGCGGTCGGCCCGAACGTGACCGACTTCCGGATCGGCGACGAGGTGTTCGCCGACGGCACCGGGACCTTCGCCGAGCTCGTGGTGCTGCGCGCGGACGGCGCGGTGTTCCGCAGGCCGCCCAACCTGACCTTCGAGCAGGCCGCGGCGGTGCCCGTGGCCGGGATGACCGCGCTGCAGGCGCTGCGCGACAAAGGCGGGGTGCAGGCCGGGCACAGCGTGCTGGTCAACGGGGCGGCCGGCGGCGTCGGGACGTTCGCGGTGCAGATCGCCAAGGCGTTCGGCGCCGAGGTGACCGGCGTGTGCAGCGCGGCGAACGCCGACCTCGTCCGCTCGCTCGGCGCCGACCACGTGGTCGACTACACCCGCGAGGACTTCACCGACTCCAAGCAGCGCTACGACGTCGTGCTCGACATCGCCGCCAGCCGGAGCCTGGCCGAGGTCAGGCGGGTGCTCGCGCCGAGCGGGGTGCTGGTGGGCGTGGGCGCGGCGAATTCGGGCCGGCCGTGGATCGGCCCGCTGGCGCGTCCGCTGGCGATGGCCGCGCTCTCGCCGGTCGGCCGGCAGAACCTGGTGCCGATGCTGGCTCGGCCGCGGCGCGGCGACCTGGCCGTCCTGCGCGCGATGCTGGAGGACGGCCAGGTCGTGCCGGTGATCGACCGGATGTATCCGCTCGCCGAGGTGTCCGAAGCGATCCGCTACGCCGAGCGCGGCCATGCCCGGGGGAAGGTGGTCATCACCGTCGGCTCGCCGCGCCGGGTGGTCGAGAGCCACCCGGACGAGGAGCACGCGCAAGGCGTAGCGGACTGATAGCGGACTGCCTGCTCAGGCCGGCTGGGGGCTTGAGGCGGGCGCCGCCGTCGATGGGCAGCACGGTGCCGGTCAGGAAGCCGTTGCGGACGAGCAGGGCGATGGCGTCGGCGATCTCGTCGGGCTGTCCGACGCGGCCGGCCGGGATGCCCTTGGCGAACTCGGCCATCAGGCCGGGGCGCTGGTCGGCCGGGACGACCCGGTCCCACCAGCCGGTGTCGACCACGCCGGGGGACACGGCGTTGACCCGGATCGGGGCGAGCTCGAGGGCGAGGGTCGGCACCAGGGCCTCGACCGCGCCGTTGACCGCGGCGAGGCCGGCGGTGCCGGGCAGCGCGGCCTGCGTGGAGGCGGCGGAGACCAGGGTGATCGAGCCGTCCTGCCCGTCCAGGTGCGGCACGGCGGCCTGGATCGTGTGCGCGTAGGCGATGAGCTTCGAGTTGAACGCCGAGTGCAGGGCGGCCAGGTCGAGGTCGACGAGGGTGCCGGGCGCGCCGTCGCCGGGTGCGGTGACGACCAGGTGTTCGAACTCGCCGAGCTCGGCGAAGAGCGCGTCGAGCGAGGCCCGGTCGGTCAGGTCGGCGCGGCGGCCCTGGACACTGCCGCCGTCCTTCGCGGTGATCGAGGCGACGGCTTCGTCGATCCGGCCCGGGGTGCGCCCGACGACGGTGACCGCGTGGCCTTCCGCCGCCAGCCGCCGCGCCGTGGCCAGGCCGATTCCGGCGGTGCCGCCGATGATCACAGTGCGCGGAGCTGCCTTGCTGCGGGACATGGGACTCCTCTTTCTCGCTACTGCGGAGACCCGCTCTCGTTGCGAGTCATCGTGTCTCGTAATTAGGGCGAGACTATAACGAGACACGGTGTCCTGTAAAGTGGGGGCCGTGCATTCCGAGACAGGCATCGAGACGACTCCGGCCCTCGGCCGTCCCCGCAGCGAGGAGGCGCATCGCGCCATCCTCGATGCGGCGCTGCGCCTTACCGCCGATGAGGGCTATCAGGCTGTGACGATCAAGGGCATCGCCGAGGCGGCCGGCGTCGGGCGGCAGACGATCTACCGCTGGTGGCCCACGAAGGGCGCGATCGTGCTCGAAGCCGTGCGCAGCATCGCCCGGCAGGCCGCCGAACCGGAGCCCACCGGCGACGCGGTGGCCGATCTGCGGGCCCTGCTGCGCGCCACGTTCGCCCTGAACAGCAGCGTCGCGGGCCCGGCGATCAGTGGCCTGATGGCCGAGTCGACCGGCGATCCGCGGTTCGCCGCGCTGCTCCAGGAACAGCTGCTGGCCCCGCGCCGCGCGGTCGTGCGCGGCATCCTGGAGCGCGGCCAGGAGGCCGGGCAGCTCGGCCGCGCGACCGGGCTGGACCTCGTGGTCGACACCGTCTGGGGGACCATGTGGTACCGGACCCTGTCCAAGCACCGGCCGGTCGACGCGGCGCTCGCCGACGACGTGACAGAAGCTGTGGTGCGCATGCTCGGACCGGGCGATCGGCCGGAGGACACGGTTACGATGGCAGCGTGATTCGCTTCACCAAAGGCCACGGCACGCAGAACGACTTCGTCCTGGTCGCCGACCCCGAGGCCGCGCTGGCGATCGAGCCCGGCTGGGTCGCCGCCGTGTGCGACCGCCGGGCCGGGATCGGCGCCGACGGCGTCCTGCGCGTGGTCGCCACCGCGAAGATGCCGGGTCACGAGCAGCACGCCGGCGAGGCGCCGTGGTTCATGGACTACCGCAACGCCGACGGTTCGATCGCCGAGATGTGCGGGAACGGCGCGCGGGTCTTCGCGCGCTACCTGGTGGATCAAGGACTGGCCGACGCCGGGAGCTTCGCCATCGCGACGCGGGCCGGGGTCAAGGCGGTGACCGTGCCGGGCGACGGCGGCGACATCACGGTGGACATGGGCGTTCCGATCTGGCCGCAGCAGACGGCGCGGATCGCGTGGGACGACCGCGAGGCCGACTCGGTGCACGTGGACATGGGCAATCCGCACGCGGTGGTGTTCGTGTCCGACGTCGCCGAGGCCGGTCCGCTGTCCACGTCCCCGCGCTGGTCGCCCGAGCGGGTCTATACGCACGGGGTGAACATCGAGTTCGTCGCGCCGGTCGGGCCGCACCACATCGCGATGCGCGTTTTCGAGCGCGGATCCGGCGAGACGCGCTCCTGCGGCACCGGCGCCTGCGCGGCGATGATCGCGGCGGCGCGCCGCGACGCGGCCCCGGCCGGGACCCCCTACACGGTGGACGTTCCCGGCGGCCGGCTGGTCATCGTCGAGCGCGAAGACGGCTCGGTGGAGATGACCGGGCCCGCGGTGCTCGTCGCGGACGGCGAACTGCGCGGCTGATTCGCGGCTGAGGTTCTGTCAAGTTGTGCGCAGGAGGATCTGAACCGCGGTCAGCTTCCCTGTTCGGCTGCTGCTGCGGACACCGCGCCGGATGACGGGCTCGGGCCGCGCCTGCGCAACCGCCCGCGCTTGCGGCCGCCCTGCTCGCGGTCGAACCAGAGTCCGAGCAGGGCGCCGGGCACTGCCGCGAGCGCCACGATGACCAGCGCGTAGGGCGCCGCCGCGCCATAGGCGACCTCGCTCTGGAAGGCCCAGAACTGGGTCGCCAGCGTCTCGACGCCGATCGGGGCCAGCACGAGCGTCGCGGTCAGCTCGGTGACCGCGGTCAGGAACACCAGGCAGAACCCGGCCGCCAGGCCCGGGGCGATCAGCGGCAGGGTGACCCGGACGAAGACCGCCACCGGCCCGCGGCCCAGCGACCGGCCGACGTCGGCGAGCGACGGCGGGGCCTGCGCCACCGAGGCTTTGACGCACACCAACGCGAGCGGGAAGTGCATGATCGCGTAGGCCGCGACCAGCAGCGTGCCGGTCTGGTACAGGCTGAACAGGTACCGCGTGGTGAAGAACACCAGGCTGAGCGCGATCACCACGCCGGGCAGCGCCTGGGTCACGTACGTCGCGCGCTCGACGGTGGTGCGCGTGGCGCTCGTGCGGCGGAACGTCATCATCGCCACCGGCAGCGCCAGCAGCACCGAGACCGCCGCGCCCCACGCGCTGAAGTCCAGCGTGTTCCAGGTCGCCTGGCCGAGCGTGGCCGCTGCCGGCAGCGTCGTCTCATGGCTCTGCGCCATCCAGTAGCCCAGCGTGCCGACCGGCACCCCCACACCCAGGCCGACCAGGCAGGTCAGCCCGACCAGCCGGCCCGCGACCGCACCGCGGCTGCCGGACCGGGAGGGCGCGCGGCGCGCGGCGGCGCGGGCGACGGCGCGGCGCGGCACCGCGGCGTCGATTCCCAGCAGCAGCAGGCCGAGCAGCACCAGCGGGATGGACAGGGCGCCGGCCGCGTCCGGGTCGAACTGGAACTCGGTGAAGATCTCGGTGGTGAAGGTCTGGAACCGCAGGATCTCGAAGGCCCCGTACTCGGAGAGCACGGTCAGCGCGACCAGCACGCCGCCGCCGAGCAGCGCCGTGCGCACCAGCGGCACGGTGACCCGCAGGAACACCGCCGGCCCGCGCACCCCCATGCTGCGCGCCGTCTCCTCCATCGCCGGGTCGGACCGCCGCAGCGCCGCCGCCACCGGTAGGTAGACCAGCGGATACGTGCCCAGCGCCATCACCAGCGTCGACATCGGCAGCCCGGCGCCGGTCGGCTCGATGGTGTGCCAGGCGTATCCGGTCACGAAGTCCGGCATGGCGACCGGCAGCACCAGCAGCACCGTCCACACCCGCCGGGCCGGCAGCGCGGTGCGCTCGGTCCACCACGCCGCCGCCGAGCCGACCACCGTCGCGGCCAGCACCACCAGCACGGTGAGCTCGACGGTGTTGCGCAGCAGGGCGTACGACAGCGAGCGGAACAGCACCCGGCCGACCTCGGACCAGCCGGACCGGTCCGCGTCGACCGCCAGGATCGCCAGCGGGCTGAGCAGCGCCAGCGCGATCACGGCGCCGACCGCGACGGTCGCCCGGCCCCCCGCGCGCCCGGCCGCGCCGTCCCGGGCGCCGGACTGCGCGGCCGGGATCGGCGGGACCGGCGGGACCGGCGGCTGCGCGTGGCCCACTGTCATGGCTCTGATTCCTTGTCGGGATCGGGTGTCGGGGCGCCCGGCTCGAGGCCCGGTAAGAGTCTGCCTTAAAGCAGACCCGCCTGTTGGAGCAGGGTCTTGGCGGTCAAGCCGGTTCCCAGGTCCGCCGGGGTGAAGTCGCACGGCTGCATGCTCGAGAGCGGCGGCAGCGCCGGGTTCGCCGCGACGCCGGCCCGCAGCGGGTACTCGAAGCTCTCCCCGTGCTCCAGCACGTTCTGCCCGGCCTGGCTGGTCAGGAAGGCCAGGAACTTCTGCGCGGCGGCCGCGTTCTTGCTGGACTTGAGCACGGCCGCGCCGGAGATGTCCTCGACGTAGCCGGGGTCCTTCGGCGCGAAGTAGGCCAGTTTCGCGTTCACCGTGCCGGAGCCGAGCTCGGCCTTGAGCCGGTAGTAGTAGTAGTGGTTGATCACCGCGAAGTCGGTGACGCCCTGGTTCACGTCGCTGGTCAGCGTCTCGTTGTCCGGGACGTTGTCGCCCGAGCCGGCGTTGGCCTTGACCGCCTGCAGCCAGCTGAGCGCCGCGGCCTGGCCGTCGGTCTTGGCGATCGAGTCGACCAGCGGCCAGAAGTCCGTCTCGCTCGGCGCGAGCTCGAACTCGCCCCTGTACTTCGGGTCGGCCATCTGCATGATCGAGGTCGGCAGCTGCGCGGCGCTGATCTTGGCCGGGTTGTACACGATCGCGCTGACCCGCGCGGAGACGCCGGCCCAGGTCCCGTCGGCCGCGCTGTCCTTGGCCGGGACGGAGGAGAGCGTCGAGCCGTCCGCCTTGGCCAGCAGGCCCTTGTCGTCGAGCTGCTGGAGCCAGTTGACGTTCTCCGTGTAGATGACGTCGGCCGGCGACTTGGCGCCCTCCTGCTCGATCTGCGCGGTCAGCACGTCCTCGTCGTCGTTGTCCACGCGCACCTTGATGCCGGTCTGCGCGGTGAACGCCTGGATGATCGCGTCCGTGGTCTGCTCGTGCTGGGCGTTGTAGAGCGTGATCGTCGTGGTGCCCGAGCCGGAGCCGGACGTGACCGCGCCGCACGCCGCGGTGGCTCCGGCGCCCAGACAGAGAACGGCGGCCATGGCGGCGGTTCGGCGCAGGCGCGGTCCGCGGCGGGCTTGCGGTGCGGCGCGGTGACTCATGGTTCTCAGGATCCTCACGTGGGTGGCGGACGGGTCAGGAGGCCAGCAGGGTGCTGCCGAGCCAGTCGCTCGGCCCGGCCGCGCCGGGCGGCAGGGCGAACACGGCGCTGGCGGTGTGCGTGGTGAACTGGTTCATGGCGTCGTTCAGGGCAAGCTTGCCGAAGACCGGCGTGAACGCCGCGCGCGGGTCCTTCTGGTAGCCGAGGAACAGCAGCCCGGCGTCGTACTCCAGCGCCTGGCGCCACGGCGGCCAGCGCTCGGTGAACTGGGTAGTGCCGTTGTTGTAGGAGAAGGCGCGGCGCACGATCACCGCGCCCTTGTTCTCGGACGGCGCGGCCAGACGCACGTGCGCGGTGGCCGGGATGACGTACTGGCCGTCCGCGCCCTTGGCGTCGAGGTCCAGCGCGGCGAACTCGTCGCCCGCGCCGAGCGGCGCGCCGTCCACCTTGCTGCGGCCGACCACCTGCTCCTGCAGGTTGACCGCGAGCCGGTCCCAGTGCTCCAGGGTGATCCTGATGCGCCGGTAGACCAGGTAGCTGCCGCCGCGCATCCAGGCCGGGCCCTCGGATCCGGCCCACAGGGTCGTGTCGAGGTCGGCCGGCGGATGGGCGTTGGAGTTCACCGTGCCGTCCTTGAACCCCATGAGGTTGCGCGGCGTCCCGCCGGTGTTGTCCGGGGTGAAGCCGATCTGGGTCCAGCGCAGCGCGGCGACGTCCGGGGCGATGCGGGCGATGGACCGCACCGCGTGGAACGCCACCTGCGGGTCGTCCGCGCAGGCGTGCAGCAGCAGGTCGCCGTCGCTGTCGGCGGCGGTCAGCTGGTCGCCGGAGAAGTGCGGCAGCGCGGCCAGCGCGCCCGGAAGCTTGCCGGGCAGGCCGAAGCGGTCCTTGCCGGCCGAGTCGACGAACAGCGAGCGGCCGAAGCCCACGGTGAGGGTGAGCCGGTTCGGGCCGAGCCCGTAGGCCTCCAGCGAGTCGTCGGTGGTCGAGCCGCCGGTCGCGTCCGCGTAGGCGTTCGAGTCCGCGCTGTCCGGGCTGTCGTAGATCGGCACGGTGACCGACCGGCCGGCGGTGATCTGCGCGCCGAGCTTGGTCCAGGCCTTGAGCAGCGCGACCAGGTCCGAGCGGTCGCCGCCGGTCAGGTCGAAGGCTGCGATGACCGTGTTCTTCTGGGTGTCCGTGACGATCCCGGACTGGTGCGCGCCGTAGAACGGCTCGGTCAGCGCCGAGGCGGGGGTCGTGCCGGCGAACGCGTGCCCCGCGAATCCGCCGGCCACGCCGCCGCCGACCGCGCCGGCGCCGACCAGCAGGCCGCTGCGCAGCAGTGCCGAGCGCCGGTTCAGCCCGGTGGTGCTCTCGCTCTCGGGCTCGGGCTCCAGTTCGGGCTTCGGCTCGGTCGGGGCCGCGGGCTTGGCCGCGCGCCGCCATCTCGCTGTGCCCGTCATTCGGCCGGTCACTGGGCCGCGGCGGCGGAGAGCACGGCGAGCGAGTTCGTGTCGTCCTTCACGAACAGTACCCCGGTGCCGGCCTGGTTGATCGCGAGGTCGAACAGGTCGCCGTTGCCGGCCGGGTCCTGGCCGACGTCCTGGATCGCGTAGTACTCGCCGACCTGCTGCCCGGACGTGGTCACCTCGACGATCTTGCCGTTGGTCGCGTTGGCCGCGAGCAGGTCGCCGTCCGGGGCGACGGTGATGCCGAGCGGATTGGCCAGCTGGCCGCCCTGGGTCAGCACCGTGCCGGTGCCGGCCGAGCCGGTGCGGGTGGCCGCCTGCGGGATGGACACGATGCGGTTGCCGATGTTGTCGGTCGCGTACAGGGTTCCGCTGGACGGGTCGAAGGCCAGGCCGGTCGGGCCCTTCACGAACGCGGCCGCGTCGCCCTTCTCGGCGAAGCCGCCGGCGATCTGCGTCTCGCCGGTCACCGCCGGCGCGCCGCTCACGGGCTCCGACAGGGCGATCCGCACCACCGTGCCCTGATTCGCGCTGGCGGTCGCGGTCTTGGCCAGGCCGACCAGGGTGTTGGTCACGAACAGGTTCGCGCTCGTCCCGTCGTCCTGCACCGCGGCGCTCCACGGGCCGTTGAGGTAGGACCCGGAGATGGTCCCGCCGAGCTGGCCGGTCGGGGATATCTCGAGCAGGCAGCCGGCGCCCGCGGTGCCGATCTTGCCGTCGGTGCTCGGCAGGCTGCCGACGATGACCCAGCCGTTCTGCAGCTGCACCATGGCGCCGGTCAGGCCGACTTCGCCGGGGCAGCCGGACACGGTGGCCGGCAGGTCGGCGAAGACCGAGACCTGGCCGCCGGGGTGCACGTCGACGATCGTGGTGCCGGTGCCCTGGTCGTTGGACTGGTTGTTGAAGTTGTCCACGAGCACGTCGCCGGCGCTCACCGAGCCGACCGTCCTGGTCACCGGCCAGATCGCGTACGGGTTCTCGTCGCCGTTCGCCGGGGTGGTCGAGCCGAGCACGCCGACCGTGCCCTTGCCGGCCAGGAACGAGCCGGCCCTCGGCGCGAGCACGCTGGCCGCGGCCTTGTCCTCGGCGCCGTACTGCGAGCTGTCGTAGGACTGGGCCTGTTGCCCGCTCAGCCCGGCCGGCTGCTCGTCCCCGGACCCGCTCGAGCCGCAGGCCGCCAGACCCGCGGCGAGCGCGACCGCGCCGAGCGCGGCGATACAAGCCCGCCGCGTGGGCAACGCACCCGATTGCATTTCCTACCTCCTCGCGCAGCGCCAGGCCGCGATCGACCGAGCCTAGGCTCGCCTGATTTTAGTGAGCTTAGGCTTACCTAATTTTGCTTAGGCGAGGCTTACCTTATTCACCGCGTCTTCGGGGCCGCAAGGCCGGGCGGAGTGATCTAGGCGACGTTGCCGAGGCGGTCCATGGCGAAGCATTGAGCGGATATGTGACGTTCCGTCCGTAGCGTGGATGCCGTGGCGGCAGCGCGGACCCGCGCTGCCGCAGAACCGAGGTTCGGACCCCAGCCGCGACGCGCGATCGGCTCCACTGGGCCTCGAGCGCGCTCGGCGTCAGGACTCGATGACGAGCCGGTCGCCGAGCCGGACCCGGCCCGGCCGGACCGCCCGGCCGAGGACCGCCAGCCGCACCGGCTGGTCGGCGCGGGTGCCGAGCAGCTTCAGCATGCCGGGTGCCGGCGGCAGGTCGGCCTGCGCCGCGGTCGTCATCACGCACCGCACGAGCACCGCCTCGAACGCGATCAGCGCGCTGTCCGGCGCGGCGCCCAGCCGGACGTTGCGGCCGACCCACCGCTCCTCCTCGAACGGCTCCCGGGTGCGCACCACCAGGTTCGGCCTGAACCGGCGCGCGTCGACCGGCGTGCCCGGCAGGTTCTCCTCGACCCAGCGCAGCGTGGCCGTGCCGAGCAGGGTCACCGGGCCGTCGTCGAAGTGGCTCACCGTCGTCTCGCGGTCCACGTGCAGCGTCGGCACGCCGCTCGCGCCGCGCAGGAAGCGGTCCGCGCCGCCGTCCTCGACGGAGACCTCGGTGCCGTCGCGGGTGACCAGGACCGGTGGCGCGACCTTGTCGGGGCGCGGCTCGACCGGATAGCGCGCGGCGAGCTCGAGCAGCGCCGGGCCGGGGAAGCGCTCGAACCGCCGGGAGCTCTTGCCGGAGCCCAGCTTCCCGGTCGCGCGGTCGGTCACCGCCCACAGCCGGTCGCCGATCAGGCCGCGCTCGTCGATCCCGCACTCGCGCAGCTGCTCGCCGCGCAGGGACTTGACCGGGTAGCGCCAGATCTGCTCGATGAGCGGTCCGCTCGAGTCGTCCATCCACCGATCGTAAGCGGCCGGCCGGTGAACGGACGCCCGCTGCGCCGCCTCAGCCGCGGAAGGCGCGCCGGTAGGCGGCCGGGGAGGTGCCGACCAGCCGGCGGAAGTGGTGCCGGAACGTGGCCGGGTCGGCGAATCCGACCGCCGCGCCGACCTCCTCGACCGGGATGCCGGCGGTCTCCAGCAGCGGCCGGGCCGCGGCGACCCGCTGGGAGAGCACCCAGCGCAGCGGCGAGGTGCCGGCCGCCTTGTTGAAATGCCTGATATAGGTGCGCTGCGACATGTTGGCGGCGCGGGCCAGGTCGGCGACCGCGATCGGCTCGGCGAGGTGGTCCAGCGCCCAGCGCTGCGAGCGCGCGATACCGTCGTCCGCCGCGACCGGGCGCACCGCGGCCTCGACGAACTGCGCCTGGCCGCCCTCGCGGTGCGGCGGCATCACCAGGCGGCGCGCGACCGCGTTGGCGACCGCGGCGCCGTGGTCGAGCCGGACCACGTGCAGGCAGGCGTCGAGGCCCGCGGTGCTGCCCGCGCCGGTCAGGATCCGGCCCTGCTCCACGTACAGGACGTCCGGCTCGACCCGGACCGCCGGGAACCGCTCGGCCAGCAGATCGGCGTGCAGCCAGTGCGTCGTCGCGGTGCGGCCGTCCAACAGTCCGGCCTCGGCCAGCGCGAAGGCGCCGGAGCAGATGGACAGGATGCGCGCGCCGCGGTCGTGCGCCCGGCGCAGCGCCCCGGTCAGCGCGGCCGGCAGCGGGCCGGACATGGTCGGGACGGCGGTGACGACCAGCGTGTCGGCGGCCTCGAACTCGTCCATGCCGTACTCGGTGGCCAGCGCGAACCCGCCCACGACCCGCAGCGGCCCGGCGCTCTCGGCGCACACCCTCAGCCGGTACCAGGGGAAGTCGAACTCCGGCCGGGGCAGGCCGAAGACCTCGACGACGCAGCCGAGCTCGAACGGCGACATGCCGTCGAACGCGTACACCGCGACCTTGTGCCGCGCCGCCTCCTGCGCGGCGTGGGCACCCGGCCGCAGCGGCGCGGGGAGCAGGACGGTCATGGCGCGATCTTACGGAACTGTGGCGATCACGCCACTGCTTTTACCGCCGCCGCGGCCCGCACCATGGGACTGCGCCATTTGAATCGGCCGAACCCGGCGACCAGGAGAGGGACGAGTCGTGCAGACGACAACTGACAGGGACCTGATAACGATCGGGCCGGCCGGCGCCGTCGCGTTCGCGGTGCCGGCGGCCGACTGCGCCGCCGCCGCGGCGCACTTCGCCGCCCGGCTCGCCTTCGAGACCGACGTCTCCGACGTGCACGACGACCTCGTCGCCGGGCGGCTCGGCACGGACTACGTGCTCGTCGACGTGCGGTCCGCGCAGGCCTGGGACCAGGGGCACGTGCCCGGCGCGGTCCACCTGCCGACCCGTCGGATCGCCGCGAGCGCCGCCGAGGGCGAGCTGGCCGCCTCGGTCCCGCCCGGAACGCCGGTGGTCGTCTACTGCTGGAGCCCGGGCTGCAACGGCGGGACCAAGGCCGCGCTGGAGTTCGCCCGGCTCGGCCACCCGGTCAAGGAGATGATCGGCGGCTTCGAGTACTGGGCCCGCGAAGGATTCGCCTACGCCACCCTGCAGGGCGTGCGCGAGCCGGCCGCGGACCCGCTGACCGTCCCGGTGGCTGCACTGCCGGATGCGGTCCGGGCGAACGCAACCTCCTGCGACTGCTGAGCGCGCTCGCGCAGGGTTTCCGAGCGGCGGTCAGCGCAGCTCGGCCAGCAGCAGCGCGACGTCGTCCTTCCACAGGCCGGACGGGCGGTTCGCGTTCAGCAGCCGGTCCGCCAGCGCCTCGACGTCGACGCCCTTCGCGCAGCGCAGGTCGCCCGGGTCGGTCAGCGCCTGGTCGAGCACCGCGACGGAGCGCTCGATCCCGCTGTCCAGGTTGTTGTCCAGGCACTCGAGCAGGCCGTCCGTGCACAGCAGCAGCACGGTGCCCGGCTCGTACGGGGTCTGCCAGACCGGGTAGCGCGCGGCCGGCTCGATGCCCAGCGGCACGCCCACGTCGTTGTGCGGGACCACCGCCCCGGCCCCGGGCGCGGCCAGGAACGGCGGGATGTGCCCGGCCCGGCTGGCGGTGATCAGCCGGGCCCGCGGGTCGACGTGCACGGCCAGGCACGTGGCGAACAGCGGCTGCTCGGCGTCCTCGTTCATCTCCAGCATCGACTCGTTGGCCCGGCGCAGGACCTCCGGCACCGGGTGCCCGTCGGTGGCGTAGGCGCGCACGGTCATTCGCAGCCGGTACATCATCCCGGCGGCGTGCGCGTTGTGGCCCTCGACGTCGCCGATGATCAGCACGGTCGAGCCGTCCGGCAGCGGGATCGAGTCGTACCAGTCGCCGCCCACCTGGATGCCGGTGGTCGCCGCGTCGTAGCGGCGCGCGGCGGTGAGTCCGGGCCCGAACTTCAGCCCGCGCGGCAGCATGCCCTCCTGCAGCGCGACCGCTATACCGTGCTCGGTGTCGTGCACCTTCGCCCGCTGCACCGCCTGGCCGATCGTCCCGGCCGCCAGCACCAGCATCGCCCGGTCCGGCTCCGCGAAGGCGACGGGCCGGGTGAAGCCGATCAGGCACACGCCGCGCATCCGCCCGACCCCGGTCAGCGGCAGGAAGGCCGCTGCCTTGAGGCCGGAGTCGCGGACGGTGCCGACCGCCTGCGGGTAGTCCCGCTCCAGCGCGGCGAGGTCCGGGAAGAACAGCGCGGCGTTCTCGGCCAGCGCGGTGCGCATCGGGCCGCCGGCCGCGGGGAAGACCCGGCCGCGCGGCGCCGTCAGCGCGGTCGGGCTCGCCGAGCAGGACAGCGCCACCTCGACCGGGCCGGAGCCGGACTCGAGCACGGTCACCACGTCGGCGCCGAGCGCGGCCAGCGCGACCTGTGTCGCCTCGCGCACCTCCGCTATCGTCGAGGCCGCGGCCAGCGCCGTGGTCAGCGACTGCATCCGGGCGGCGGACTCGGCCTTCGAGTGCGCCGCCTCCTCGGCCGCCCGGCGCTGCGTCACATCGGCCAGGATCCCCATGATGTGCTGCGGCTCGCCTTCGGGCCCCGCGATCACCCGGGCCCGCGCCTCCAGCGAGTGCACGCTGCCGTCCGGCCAGCCCACCCGGTATTCGAACAGGTAGTCGCCGACCCGGCCGAGCAGCGGGTTGAGGGTGACCAGCAGGTCGTCCACGTCCTCCGGCGGCACCGCGCTCAGGAAGTCCTCGAACGAGGGCTCGGCGTCCTCGGGCAGCCCGTGCAGCCGCAGCGTCTGCTCGTCGCAGACGACTTCGCCGGTGGGCAGCTGCCAGCTGAAGAACCCGGCCGAGTCGGTCAGGCCGCCGGCCTGCGCGCGCCCCCCGCCGCGCTGCCGGGCCTGCGCGAAACCCGTCCCGCGGTCGTGCTCGAACCTCATCTTCCAGGCCGGCGTCACAGTCGCCTCCCGCCGTCGGGTACTCGTTCCGTGTTCAGAGCTGCTCCATCGGCCGGCTGCGGGCGCGGATCGGACGGTGGACGGGTACCGTCCATACGGAGGACGCCGTTCGCCGCGCCCAGAGTAGTCGAACGATCGCTCTCCGGGGTGGTTTTCGTCAAGTTTTGGCAGATCCATGCCGAACCGCATCCGGTTGCGCGCCTTTCACACCTCCGCGCGCCCTGGCTGCGGCCCTCGGCTCCGTCTGGGGGTAACCGGACGGAAGCAGAAGGCTACATCCGGAGCCTGCCGCGCGTCACCTGGGGGGCCGGGGGCGGTCTCATCGCTCCCCTAGAATGGTGCGGTGATCTCTGTCTCCTCGGTCGAGCTGCGCGCGGGCGCCCGTGTGCTGCTCGAGCCCGTGTCCTTCCGGGTCGGGCCGGGTGACCGGATCGGCCTGGTCGGCCGCAACGGCGCCGGCAAGACCACGCTGACCAGGACGCTGGCCGGGGAGACGCTGCCGGCTGCGGGGAGCATCAGCCGCTCCGGCCCGGTCGGGTACCTGCCGCAGGACCCGCGCACCGGCGACCTCGAGGTGATCGCCCGGGACCGGATCCTGTCCGCCCGCGGCCTCGACGAGGCGGTGCGCCGGATGCGGGCCGCCGAGTCACAGATGGGCTCGTCCGTCCAGGCCGAACACGACCGGGGGATGCGCCGCTACGCCAACGCGGAGACCGAGTTCCTGGCCAACGGCGGCTACGCGGCCGAGTCCGAGGCGGCGGTGATCGCGGCCAGCCTCGGCCTGCCCGACCGGGTGCTGACCCAGTCGCTGGGCACCCTGTCCGGCGGCCAGCGCCGCAGGGTGGAGCTGGCCCGGATCCTGTTCGGCGAGAGCGAGGTGCTGCTGCTCGACGAGCCGACCAACCACCTCGACGCGGACTCGATCGTCTGGCTGCGCGAGTACCTCAAGAACTACAAGGGCGGCTTCGTCGTCATCTCGCACGACGCGAAGCTCGTCGAGTACTGCGTCAACAGGGTCTTCCACCTGGACGCGAACCGGCAGACCATCGACTTCTACAACGTCGGCTGGAAGGCGTACCTGGAGCAGCGCGAGGCGGACGAGCGGCGGCGCCGGCGCGAGCGGGCGAACGCGGAGAAGAAGGCCGGGGCGCTGCTGGCGCAGGCGGACAAGATGCGGGCCAAGGCGACCAAGACGGTGGCCGCGCAGAACATGGCCCGGCGCGCGGAGCGGATGCTCTCCGGCCTCGAGGCGGTCCGGCAGTCGGACAAGGTGGCCCGGCTGCGCTTCCCGAAGCCGGCCGCCTGCGGCAAGACCCCGCTGACCGCCTCCGGGCTGTCCAAGTCCTACGGCTCGCTGGAGATCTTCACCGACGTGGACCTGGCCGTGGACCGCGGCTCGCGGGTCGCCGTGCTGGGCCTGAACGGGGCCGGCAAGACCACGCTGCTGCGGCTGCTGGCCGGCATCGAGCCCGCGGACACCGGCGTCGTCGAGCCCGGACACGGCCTCAAGCTCGGCTACTACGCGCAGGAGCACGAGACGCTCGACCCCGAGCGCACGGTGCTGGAGAACATGCGCTCGGCCGCCCCGGACCTCGACCTGGTCGAGGTGCGCAAGACGCTCGGCTCGTTCCTGTTCTCCGGCGACGACGTGGACAAACCGGTCGCGGTGCTCTCCGGCGGCGAGAAGACCCGGCTGGCGCTGGCCACCCTGGTGGTCTCCAGCGCCAACCTGCTGCTGCTGGACGAGCCGACCAACAACCTCGACCCGGCCAGCCGGCAGGAGATCCTCGGCGCGCTGCGCTCGTACGAGGGCGCGGTGGTGTTGGTCACCCACGACGAGGGCGCCGTGGACGCGCTCGAGCCGGAGCGTCTCATCCTGCTGCCGGACGGCGTCGAAGACCTCTGGAACGAGACGTACCGGGACCTCGTCGCACTGGCCTGATGCGGGCGCTGCGCGAACGGTGCGCGGCGCGCCGCGCCGCGGGCCCGTGCCCCCGGCGAATCCGATCGCTGCTTCGCCGTCCGATTATGGCAGCATATTGACAGTACTCTGTCTTCCCGGGTGAACGTGCAGGTCCCCGGGGGCGCCGGACGACGGCGGCGCGGGTTGCGCAGCTGCGCGCGCGATCCGGCGGCGTGCCAGGTTCCGGACCGTCATCTCCGGGTCCTGTTGCAGTCTTCCGGGGCCCGCCGGGTGGCGCGCGTCTCCGGAGGCGTGTGCAAGGAGGTTGCCGCGACAGCCCCAGTGAGCATGTGGTGCACTGTGGGGTTCGTGTTCCGACGCGGTGTCGGCGGCCGAGAATAACAGTACGATAACACGCTAGGTCGATAACTAGGGCAAACCATAGCAAATACGGATGATCCGGCTAGGCCGTCCGGGAATAACTTCCGACTTTGTCTGCCGAATCGGTGGTCAAGGTGCGCCCAAGGGGTGATCATGGGTGATCGGAACGCAACTGCGCGGACCTCGGTGCGGCTCCGGCCGCGCCGCCTGATCCCGACGGTCCTGTTCCGCCGGGGCGGGAGCCCATGCGGCGCACCGAGCGAGAACGCACCGTCGGATGCCGGGAGCACGCGCAGGACCCGGGTTCCGAAACGATCCGAACTCACGCACCGAGGCGGGGATCGCCCCCGCTCCCCTCATAGGAGGCACGTGTGGCCGAGACTCTCAAGAAGGGCAGCCGGGTGACCGGCGCCGCGCGAGAGCAGCTCGCGACCGATCTGAAGAGCAAGTACGAGTCCGGCGAGTCGATCCGGGCGCTGGCACAGGAGACGGGCCGCTCCTACGGGTTCGTCCACCGCATGCTCAGCGAGTCCGGCGTCGCCCTGCGCGGCCGCGGTGGTGCGACCCGCGCGAAGACCAGCGCCGCGTGACGGCCGGCGCCCCGGTCCCGGCGCCGCGCGACGCGCCGGGGGCCGGGGCGATCGCTGTCCCGCCGGGCGGGGTGTGCAGGGTTGTCCGACGTGCAGTAAGCCCCGCATGGTGGTTGTCGGGCGTGGTCCGCTAGGCTGCGAAGATCCAGGGTGTCGAATGCGACGAGGGCGGGTTGACGGCTGATGGGCGACGGGTTCGACGAGATCGGCGGGCTGGCCGCTCCCGAGCAGGACGAGGAGCCCGTGATATTCCCGCCGGCGCCGCAGGTGTACGAGTTCTGGCCGACCGAGAAGCAGGTCGCCGCGGCGAAGGCCGGCGTGCGGCTCGAGGTCGAGGGGGAGCTGGCCACCGTCATCCTGGACCGGGTCAGCAAGCGCAACGCGATGACGCCGTCGATGTGGTGGCAGCTGGCCGAGATCGGGCGGGCGCTGCCCGGCAGCGTGCGCGCCGTGCTGCTGCGCGCCGAGGGCCCGTCGTTCAGCGCCGGGCTCGACCGCAGCGTGCTGGTCGCCACGCTCAAGGCGGACGGCAGCAAGCAGACCGCCAAGACCCTGCTCGACCTGGCCGGCAGCGACGAGACCGACGCGCGGCTGACCATCGCCGCGTTCCAGGAGGCGTTCACCTGGTGGCGGCGCAACGACCTGATCACCATCGCGGCGGTGCAGGGGCACGCGGTCGGCGCCGGCTTCCAGCTCGCCCTGGCCTGCGACCTGCGCATCGCCGCGGAGGACGCGCAGTTCGCGATGCGTGAGATCAGCCTCGGCCTGGTGCCCGACCTCGGCGGCACCCGGCCGCTGGTGGAGCTGGTCGGCTACGGCCGGGCGCTGGAGATCTGCGCCACCGGCCGGTGGGTGACCGCGGAGGAGGCCGAGCGGATCGGCCTGGTCAACCAGGTGGTCCCGGCGGCCCGGCTGGCGGTGGACGCCCGGGTGCTGGCGCACGAGCTGCTGGCCGCCGACCGGGACGCGCTGATCGAGACCAAGGCCCTGATCCGCAGCGCGACCGAGCGGCACTACGACTCGCAGCTAGAGATGGAGCGGGCCGCGCAGGTGCGCCGGATCAAGTCGCTGGCCGGGATGTTCGCCGGCGCGCCGGGTATGCCCTGACCTCGTCCGGGTCCTGATGGCAGAGGGCTAACACAGCCTTCTGGCTCAGTCGAACTGCCCGGCCGGTGCGGGCGAGACGGCGGCGGCCGGCGTGGGTGAGGACGCGGCGGCCGGGGCGCGCAGCGGCTCGAGCAGCGCCCGCTTCGGCGGCATCCCGTCGCCGGAGGACTTCCCGGTCAGCCGCCGCTTGATCCACGGCGCCAGGAACTTCGCCAGCCACACCAGGTCGTCCCAGCTCTTCGCCAGCGCCCGCTGCGGTTTGGCCGGGGGCAGCACGGACTGCCAGTCGGTTCCGGCGCCGCGGCCGAGCGCCTCCAGCACCGCCTCGGCGATCCGCGCGTGGCCGTCGCCGTTGAGGTGGACCCGGTCCGGCGCCCACAGCCGCGGGTCGTCGAACACGCGCACCGCGGACAGGTCGACCACGATCACGCCGAACTGCGCGCGCAGCGCCTCGACGCACTCCATCAGCCGGATCACCTTCGGCCGGTACCGGTTCATCGACGGCATCCGGTGGCTGAAGTCGATCGAGTGGAACATCAGGATCCGGCCGGCCGCCGGGGCCAGCGCCCGGACGCAGCGCTCGATCGAGGCGCACACCGCCTCGATGTCGCAGCCGGGCCGGGCTATGTCGTTCAGCCCGCCGGCCAGGGTGACCAGGTCCGCGCGCATCTCCACGGCGGCAGCTATCTGGTCCGCCTCGATCTGGCGCATCAGCTTGCCGCGCACGCTGAGGTTCGCGTAGAGCAGCCCGGGCTCCAGGTCGTCGAGCCGTTGCGCAACGAGGTCGGCCCAGCCGCGGTACGTCCCGTCCGCGTTGGTGTCCATGAGTCCTTCGGTGAAGGAGTCGCCGAGGGCGACGAAGCTGCGTATCGGAGCGGGCGCCGGCGCGGGCTCGTTCGAATGGATCACGATGCGGAGTCTAGCGGCGCCGCCGCAGGCCGGTCCCACCAGTGCGTTGACCTTAAAGGAAATCATGGCGAAGCGGAGCCGGACGGTAGTCGACGCGATACCGGCGCCTGCTCAGCGTGTCAGGGTCATGCCGAACTGGGCGGCCACCGGCGAGGGGCCCTTCGCCGCGGCTGCGCTCGGCCGGCGGGTGACCGGGGCGCCCGGGTCCGGCTCGGCGGCGACCCGGGTGAAGTCGATCCGGCGCCCGTCCGGCAGCTCCGCGGCCAGCAGCTCGGCGATCCCCGGCCAGGCCCCGGCCCGCTGCCAGTCGCGCAGCCGGCGCCAGCAGGTCATCCCCGAGCCCAGGCCCAGCTCCTTGGGCAGCCGCTCGAAGCCGATCCCTCGGGCCAGCACCACCAGGATGCCGGTGAGCACCGCCCGGTCGTCCAGCGGCTTGCGCCCGGGGTGGCGCCGCCGCCGGGCCCGCTGCGGCACCAGCGGCTCGATCAGGGCCCAGAGCGCGTCGGTGATCACCGGGTCGGTGCGCGGCGGGGCGAGCCGGCGCGGCGCGGGCATGCCGGGCAGCCCGGAGCCGAGCATCGGCGCGCCGATCGCGCTGGGGCTCAGCGGCCCGAGCCCGGCCGGCCCGCGGGGCGCACGGGCGCGCGGGCGGGGCGCGTCGCTCTGCGGCGCGCGCTGCGCCGGGAATCGGCCGGCGGATCCGGCAGGGGGCGCTGATGACGGGAAACGCGCAGCTGGGGCAGATTCCTCTGGCACGGACGGTACAACGTCAGAATCCCGTATCTGGATACGGTTTGCGCACAAGTCACCCATGCGTAACTACACTGCGTCGCATGTCCGCCAATTCGGGTGATACCGGCGCCGGCGCTGCGGCCGACCGGTCCGCCGACCCGGAGCCGCAGTCGCTGTGGCCGATCGGCGACGGGACGGCCACCGCGATGATGGGCCTGTTCGAGGTCGAATTACGCAAGCGGGGCGGGCGGTGGCGGGTGCTCGCCCCGTGCGCGGTGGAGATCGACGGACTGGCGGCGGGCGCCGGGCAGGGCGCTGTCGCCGGGAACGGGAACGGCGCATCCGGCGCCGCGGGGTGGTGGCGCGCGGATCTGACGCCGCTTCGGGCGGCGATGGCCGCTCGGCCGAAGGCCGAGTGGCCGGAGCTGGTCGAGCGGTTCGTGGCCGGGCTCACGCAGCCGGCCGCCGCCCGGACGGCCCCGTCTCGGTCGCCGCGGTCCGGGTGGCAGCCGGTCGGCGCGGCCGCACCCGATCTGTCGCCTTTGCGTACGCGCATTCTTCCCTCTCACGGCGTCGGCGGCCTGCGCCGCCCGGTCGCCGAAGGACTCGACGAGGTCGTGGTCACCGAACCACTGCGCGATAGGACGTCGGAAGACGGCGATCCGTTGCTCGGCGGCGCGGCCGCCTACGGCGCCGGCGGCGGCCAGGACCCTGCTTCCGAGGGCGCGCTAGTCGGCGCGGGCTTGTCGGAGCACCTGCTGTTCGAGGCGGCGCGCCGCAACGTGCGCGGGGCCGGCCCGTTGGAGAAGCAGTGCTTCGCGGTCGAGGGCGCGCAGCTCGTCGCCCTGTTCGGCCCGACCCACTATACCGCGACGCACGTCCTCTGGCTGGAGGAGTACACCACCGGGCTGCCCGCCTGGGATCCGGACCACGGCGCGCTGGTCGCGGTGCCGCACCGGCACCTCATCGCGCTGCACCTGATCGAGTCCTCGGCCGTCGTCCACGCCGCCGGGGTGCTGCTGCGCTTCGCCGCCCGGCAGTACGAGACCTGCCCGGGGCCGATCAGCGACCAGCTCTACTGGTGGCGCGGCGGGACGCTGACCCGGCTACCGTCCGACAGCGCCGGGGAGACGCTCCACCTGTTCCCCACCGAGCGCTTCGCCGCCCTGCTGGACCGCCTGGGCCGGGACGAGTGACGGCTCGGGCTCCGGCCCCCGCGAGGCTGGCGACTCGTCGTCCGCCTCGGCCTCGTCCTCGCCGACGAGCTCGTCGTCTTCTTCGTCCTCGTCGTCGTCAACGCCGGACGCCAGGGCCTCGAGCTCCGCGATCTCCAGCTCGCCCTTCTCCCGGAAGATCAGTTTGAGCCAGGTGATCGGCATGATGATCGCGAACGCCCACCACTGGATCATGTACGCGATGTACATCGTGTTGTCGTAGCTGGGGTTCGGGATCATCTGCGCGGCGGCCGCCGCGGTGTTCGCCGGGGTCGAGGCCTTCAGCTGGATCGAGCCGTCGAGCAGCGGGTACGGCACCCGGTGCACCGCGTCCGTCCTGCTGATCAGCGCGATCTCGTCGGTCGGCAGGCTGCTGGTGTCGTCGGTGATCCGGGTCGTCGACTGGGTCTCGTCCGGCTGCAGCGAGCCGACCACGGTCACCGTGCCGGACGGCACCGGCGGGAACGGCGGGTGCGCGGTCGGGCCGCCGCTGGTCTGCTCGCTGACCCAGCCCTGCTCGACCAGCACCGCAATGCCGTCCGACATGACCAGCGGGGTGACGACGTACCAGCCCGGGTTCTCGTTCAGCGAGCGGTCCGGGACCATGAACTGGTGCGCGGTGTCGTACCGCCCGGTCGCCTCGACCATGGTGAACTGCTGGCTCTGCGCGACGCCGTGCCCGGCCGGGTCCACCGAGTCGACCGCCACCGGCTTGGCCGCCAGTTCGCGCAGCACGATCCCCTGCGAGTCGGCGCGATCCCTCCACAGGTCGCGCTGCCACTGGCCCAGGCCGATGAACGCGGGCACCAGGATGACCCAGGTGAGGGCGTGGAACGCCATCCACTTGGGGGTGAAGGCGAAGCGGAACGAGGTCACCGCACGACGGTACCGCTCGGACTTTCGGCGCCGGCCACCGGGCCGTCACCCGACACTCGCCGACCGGTCCTGGCGTTGGTGACCGATCAGGGCCATTCTCGTTGGATCCGGTTACCGGCCAGTGGATCAGCGCGCGGGATGCCGCGCCGCAGCGGACTTAAGGAGCCATCAGTGTTCAAGGGGTTCAGGGACTTCATCATGCGCGGCAACGTGGTGGAGCTGGCCGTCGCGGTGGTGATGGGCACCGCGTTCAGCGCGATCGTCAGCGCGCTGGTCAACGACCTCATCACGCCCCTGATCACAGCGGCCTTCGGCAAGACGGACTACTCCGCGCTGTTCATCACGGTGAACCACTCGAAGATCATGTACGGCAGCTTCCTGAACGCGGTGATCTCCTTCCTGCTCATCGCCATCGGCGTCTACTTCTTCATCGTGGCGCCGATGAACCACGTCGAGAAGGTGCGCCGCCGGATGAGGGGCCTGCCGCCGACCGCGCCCGCCACGCTGACCGAGATCGAGCTGCTGACCCAGATCCGGGACGCGCTGCGGGCGCAGCAGCAGGGGCCGGGATCGCAGGGGCCGGATTCGTTCTAGCCGCCGAGGGGACCGGACCGGCGCGCGCGGGTGCAGCGGCGATCAGCTGACGCTGGGCGAGCGCTCCGCGGACCGGATGCGCAACGGCATGGGCTCGTGGGCCTTCGTCTTCACGGCCTGCGGCTTCCTGGCCGTGTGGATGATCTGCAACATGGTCGTCAGCCAGACCGTCGGCCACACCTTCGACCCCTACCCCTTCATCCTGCTCAACCTGGTGCTCTCCTGCGTGGCCGCGCTGCAGGGCGCGATCCTGCTGATCGCGGCCAAGCGCAGCGACCAGATATCGAGCGAGCTGGCCCAGCACGATTACCAGGCCGACTGCGATTCGCGCGAGCTGCTGGAGAGCCTGACGGTCAACTTCTCCGCGCTCCAGCAGCAGCACGAGGACATGCGGGTCCAGCTGGTCAAGCTGGCCGCCCTGGTGGAGGCGCGGGTCGGCCCGGCACAGGACGGCCCGGCGGTGCAAGAGCCCTGATCCGGCCGCCCGGCCCGGCTCACGCCGGCTGGGCGGAGACCTTGTCCAGCGCGGCGTTCTCGTCCGCGGTCAGCTCGAGCCCGGCGAACGGCAGCATCTCGGCCAGCTGGCCGGGCGTGCGCGCCGAGGCGATCGGGGCGGCCACCATGGGCCGCTCCGCGAGCCAGGCGAGCGACACCGCGGCGATGCTCACGCCGTGCGCCGCGGCGACCTCGTCCAGCACGGCGAGCACCGTGTAGCCGCGCTCGTTCCGGTACGCGCCCGCGCCGCCGGCCCGCACCGACTCGACCTCCACGCCGGGGCGGTACTTCCCGGCCAGGAAGCCGCGGGCCAGGCTGAAGTAGGGCAGGCTCGGCAGGCCGGTCTCGAGCAGCAGCGGGGCGACGCCCGCCTCGTACTCGGCCCGCTCCAGCAGGTTGTAGTGGTTCTGCAGGGCGGCGTAGGGGGCGAAGCCCTCCCGCTCGGAGACGGCCAGCGCCTCGCGCAGCCGCGGCGCTGTGTAGTTCGAGGCGGCGACGTGCCGGACCTTGCCCTCGCGTACCAGCGCGTCGAACGCGCCCAAGGTCTCCTCCAGCGGAACCGAGGCGTCGTCCTCGTGCGCGTAATAAAGGTCGATGCGGTCGGTGCCGAGCCGGGCCAGCGACTCCTCGGCCGCGGCCCGGATGTTCGCCGCGGACAGGCCGCGGCGGGTGGCCTTCTTCGCCACCTTGGTCGCGATGACCAGCGCGTCCCGGTTGCCGCGGGCCGCCGCCCACCGGCCGATGATCGATTCCGAGGCCCCGCCGCCGTACGTGTCAGCGGTGTCGATGAAGTTGCCACCGGCCGCCGTGTAGGCGTCGAGCACCGCCACCGACTCCCGCTCGTCCGCGCTCCAGCCGAACACGTTCCCGCCGAGGCAGAGCCGGTGCACGTCGAGGTCCGTGGTTCCCAGTTTCGTCATGCGGCGAACGTAACACCCGCCCCTGGCCGTCGCATCTGACGGGGATGACGCCGGATAAACCATGTGAGAAACGTCGGACCCGGCAGGTACCGTCTGGCGGGTGCATGACACGTCAGAAACCGCCGCGCCCAAAACGCTTCCGGACCCCGGCCCGGGGCCCGCGGCCGAACCGCCGCCCGCCGCGCCCGAGCCGGACCGGCCGCCGCCCGCGGAGGTGCTGATCTCGGCCCGCGGCCTGGCCAAGCAGTTCCCCAAGCGCGGCGCCGAGCCGTTCGTCGCGGTCGCCGGGATCGACTTCGACGTGCGCCGCGGCGAGGTGTTCGGCTTCCTCGGGCCCAACGGCGCCGGCAAGTCCACCACCATGCGGATGATCTGCTGCGTCTCCCCGGCCACCAGCGGCAGCCTGAGCCTGTTCGGCCTCGACCCGGCCCGGCACGGCCCGCGGATCCGGTCCCGGCTCGGCGTGGTGCCGCAGGAGGACAAGCTCGACTACGAGATGCAGGTGCGCGACAACCTGCACGTCTACGGGCGCTACTTCGGCCTGCCGCGGTCGGTGATCCGGGAGCGCACCGAGCGGCTGCTCGAGTTCGTGCACCTCGCCGACCGCGCGACCGACAAGGTCGAGCCGCTGTCCGGCGGCATGCGGCGGCGGCTGAGCATCGCCCGCTCGCTGATCAACGAGCCGGAGATCCTGATCCTGGACGAGCCGACCACCGGCCTCGACCCGCAGGCCCGGCACGTGGTGTGGGACCGGCTCTACCGGCTCAAGCAACAGGGCGTCACCATCATCCTGACGACCCATTACATGGACGAGGCCGAGCAGCTGTGCGACCGGCTGGTGGTCATGGACAAGGGCCGGATCGCGGCCGACGGCAGCCCGCGGTCGCTGATCGACCGCTACTGCACCCGCGAGGTGCTCGAGCTGCGCTTCCCGCTCGGCGAGCAGGACGAGGCCGCGCGCAAGCTGAAGGGCGTCGCAGAGCGCATCGAGTCGCTGCCGGACCGGGTGCTGCTCTATGCCGACGACGGCGACGCGGCGCTCGACTCGGTGCGCGGCCTCGGCCTCGATCCGGTCACCGCGCTGGTGCGCCGCTCGACGCTCGAAGACGTCTTCCTCACCCTGACCGGCCGGACCCTGGTGGACTGATCGTGAGCGCATTGGGAACCTATGCGGGCGGCGCCGACGGCGCGCCCCCGCCGACCGCCGCCTCGATCCCCGCCGGAACGCTCCCGATCACCGCTCCGCGGCAGGTCTGGCGCCAGTTCAGATACTGGTGCACCTTCTCGCGCCGCACCTGGAAGGGCACGGTCGTCTCGGCGTTCGTCGGGCCGCTGCTCTACCTGCTCGCTCTCGGCGTCGGTCTGGGCAAGCTGGTAAGCGCCGGCTCCGCGCTGCCCGGCGGCGTCAACTACGTGAGCTTCGTCGCGCCGGGCGTGCTCGCCGCGACCGCGATGCAGGCCGCGTTCAACGAGAGCACTTATCTGGTGTTCGGCAGCTTCAAGTGGTTCGGCAACTACATCGTCGCTGCCTATACGCCACAGCGGCCGCAGGACATCATGCTCGGCCACGCCGCGCTGGCGCTGGTCCGGATCACCTGCATCGAAGCGGTCTTCTTCGGCTTCATGGGCGTGTTCGGCACGCTGCACAGCCCGCTGGCCGTGCTCGCGCTGCCGGCCGCCGCACTGACCGCCGCCGCCTTCGTGCTGCCGCTCATGGCGCTGACCGTGACGCTGGAGAGCGAGAGCGGGATGTCCACCATGATGCGGTTCGTCGCCACGCCGCTTTTCCTGTTCTCCGGCACCTTCTTCCCCTGGCAGCAGCTGCCCGGCTGGGCCCATCCGGTGGTGTACGCCACGCCGCTGTGGCACGGCGTCGAGCTGTGCCGGTCGCTCACGCTCGGCACCGCCACCTGGGGCGGATCGCTGGTCCACGTCGGCTATCTGGTCGGCCTGGCCGCTCTGGGATACGGCGTAGGGCGGATCACCTATCGGCGCAGGCTCTGCTCGTAGACGGATGTAGGGGCCACCGCATGAACCTCAGACCGGACCGACACAGCACGGGAGCGAATCCGTGAACGCCCTCGCCGCGACCCGCGCGGTGCCTATCCCGCCGTCCTTCGGCACCCGCCGCTCGTTGCACCTGATCGAGCGCAACATGCTCGAGTACCGCAGAGTCTGGATCTACATCGTCTCCGGCGCGGTCGAGCCGATCTTCTACCTCGCCTCGATCGGCGTGGGCCTCGGCAAGCTCGTGCCGCACGTGACCGGTCCCGGCGGCCAGCCGGTGACCTACGTCGACTTCGTCGCCCCGGCGCTGCTGGCCACCGCGGCGATGCAGGGCGCGGTCCTCGACTCGACGTTCACCATCTTCCAGAAGCTCAAGTACAGCAAGACGTACGACGCGATCCTGGTCACGCCGATCAGCGTCGGCGACATCGCGCTCGGCGAGATCGGCTGGGCGCTGCTGCGCGGCGCGCTCTACGCCACCACGTTCCTCGTCGTCGCGCTCTGCTTCGGCGCGGTGCACTCCTGGTTCGCGCTGCTCGCGCTGCCGGCCGCCACGCTGATCGGCTTCGCCTTTGCCGCCGTCGGCATGACCGCGACCACGTTCATGCGCTCCTGGCTGGACTTCGAGTGGGTCACCCTGACGATGATGCCGATGTTCCTGTTCTCCGCGACGTTCTATCCGCTGTCCGTCTACCCGCGGGGCATCCAGGTCGTCGTCGAGTGCACGCCGCTGTACCAGGGCACCGAGCTCGTCCGGGGGCTGATGCTCGGCGCGGTCGGGCCGGGCCTGGTCTGGAACGCGCTCTACCTCGCCGTGCTCGGCCTGGCCGGGCTGGTGGTGGCCAACCGGCGGCTCGGCATCCTGCTGCTGCGGTAGCCGGTGCGCGGACCCTGCGGACCCCCGGTGCCCGGCCGGCCCGGCCCGCGACGGATACTGGCAGGCGTGTCCCGCGCAGCGCCGGCCGGCGAACCGGCCGAGAACCCGCCCGAGCCCGAGCTCGAGGACGCCGATCCCGACGACGGCGACCTCGAGGACCTCGACGACCTCGAGGACGAGGAGCCCGGCCGCCGCCGGCTGACCCGGGACGACCTGCGCGCGCCGCGCTGGGTCGCCGCGCACGTCGGCATCGCGGTGATCGCGGTGGCCTTCGTCCTGCTGGGCCGCTGGCAGTGGGACTCCGGGCACCGGGTCGCCCCGCTCTCCGCGCAGGAACTGACGGCGTGGTACACGGCCGAGCCGGTCGACCAGGTGATCAATCCGCAGACCGGGCTCGACGGCACCGAGGTCGGTCAGGCGGTCGCGGCGACCGGCAGCTACGACGCGGCCCGCCAGCTGCTCGTGCCCGGCCGCGCGCTGGACGGCCGGGCCGGCTACTACGTGCTGGCCCCGCTGGTCACCGGGCCCGGCCAGGCGATCGTGGTCAACCGCGGCTGGCTTCCGGCGGACGGCCCGGCGGCTCCGGCCGTCCCGGCCCCGCCGAGCGGCCGGGTCACCGTGACCGGCTGGGCGGCCGAGCCGGAGGCGACCACCGGCACGGTCAACGACAACGGCATCGCGCAGTCCCAGCCGACCGCCTCGGCCAGCGGCCCCGGCGAGGTCGCCGCGATCTCCCCGCCGCAGCTGGTCAACATATGGCCGTATCACCTGCTCGACGGCTACATCAGCGCGACCGACGCGCGTTCGCTGGCCGGCGGCCTCAAGGCGGTCCCCGCCCCGCTGCCGCCGCACGGCACCAGCTGGGACCTGCTCAACATCGGCTACGCGTTCCAGTGGTGCTTCTTCGCGATCTTCCTCATCTGGTGGTACATCCTGCACTGGCGCCGCGACCTGCGCACCGAGCTTGAGGCCGAGTTCGAGGGGAGCGGCGAGGGCGACGAGCCGGACGAGGGATCCGGCACCGGCGCCGACGCTCAGCTGGAGATCGGCGCGTCCACCGGCTCGGTGTCCTGAGCCGCCGCGACCGCCGGTTTGGCGCTCTGCGCCCTCTTCGCCTTCTTCTGCTTCATCGCGGCGATCCGGGCATCCCGCTCCGCCTTCTGGACGATCTTCGCGTCCACGTGGCGGACGGTCTTGCGCGCCACATAGGGCGACAGGCCCGGCAGCAGCCCGGCCAGCGCCATCAGGGCCATGTGAGGAATCGAGAGCCGGTAGACGAACGCGGTGACGATCGAGAGGACTACGTAAATCGGGTAAAGGCCGACACCGTGTACCACGCCGACCAGCTCGGCGACCGGATCCGCCGCCTTCACGTGGAAGTGCTGCAGGATCAGGCAGATGTAGAGCACGGTGATGGTCACGCCGGTGGTCCAGGCGAACAGCAGGTACAGCCGGACCAGCGGGCGTCTGGCCGCCGGGACCAGGCCGAGAGCGGCCGGGGTGCGGTCGGCGACGGCGCCGGGGGAGTCGGACATGGGAAAACCTCACAGCTGTCTCGAGTGGAGCGGGCCGCACGCCGCGCCGACCGATCGCCGCCCGATCGCCGTCGTCGTCCGGCCGGGCGCCGCTGCCGCGGAGCACTGCTCCAAAAGGCTCGCAGCCGGAAGCGTAATCTCCCGATTCCGCCCGCCTCGCGGCGGGGTGCCCGCGGGCCCGGCGATTCGTCGGCGCACCGGCCCGAACCGAGTGCCATCGGAGCCAGTTCTCCGATACCGTCTTCCCCATGTCCGAGACGACCCCGCCAGCCGCACCCACTTCCGAGCAGGTCCGCCGGGCGGCCGAGGCGCTCAAAGCCGCCATCGACCGGCACCTGCTCGCGGTGGAGTCACGCGCAGACGAACTCGACCCGGCGGTGCTGGACGCGTTCAACGCGCTCGCCGCGGCGGCCGAGGAGTACGACGAGCTGCTGTACGCCGTGCACGACGAGGTCACCCCGTTCGAGGTGCCGACCGAGCCGCCCACCGAGTACGCCGGGCCGGACGAGGTCGAGGCCTTCTCGGTCTTCATCCGGCGCGACTACCTGATCGCGGACCCCGAGGCGCTGGCCGCCGCGGTGCGGGCCGCGGCCGAGGGCTCCGAGGGGGACGGCGCGGGGACGGCGGTGGTGGACAGCCGGGCCGCGGTCGCCGAGCTGTTCGACGCCTACGACGCGGACGAGATCGCCTACCGGGCCGAGGAGGTCGGCCTGGAGAGCGGCGAGTCGACCCTCTGGGTGGTGGCGGGCGACCCGGACGCGCTCGGCGGCTGGCACGACGACCCGTTCGCGGACGCCGACGCCGAGCGGCTGCTCTACCGGGTCGACGTCGTCGACGAGGACGAAGACGACGAGGACGAAGAGATCGAAGACCTCGAGGACGACGAGTTCGACGAGGACGAGGACGACGAGGAAGAAGAAGCAGAGGACGAGGACGAGCTGGACGGCGAGCCCTCGGCGACCGTCTGACGCCGCCGTCTGATGCCGCGTCGTGACGCGGGCGGCCGCGCCGCCCGCGTCACGCATCACACAGGACGTCCGCCCCGCGGTCAGTGCGCCTCGGCGGTCGAGGGCTTGATCCGCCGCGGCAGCAGGAAGGCCAGCGGGAAACACACCGCCAGAATCCCGGCCGACCACCAGATCGCGCCGGAGGCCGCGGCGACCGAGCCGTGCCCGGCGGCCAGCCCGTCGAAGTAGAGCGTGCCGAACAGGGCCGCCCCGAGCGAGCTGCCGAGCTGCTGCAGCGCGTTGATCACCCCGCCGGCCGAGCCGGTCTCGTGGTCCTCGATGGCGCTGACCACGATGCTGAAGAAGGTGGCGATCAGCATGCCCATGCCCACGCCGCAGACCCCGTAGAAGCCGGCCAGGTCCAGGCTGGTCAGCCGGTCGCCGAAGTGCGCCACGGTCCAGGCCGTGCCGCCGAGCGAGACCGAGCCGACCACCACGCCGGCGAGCAGGACCTTGCGACCGTACCTCGGCGCCAGCGCCCCGCCGCCGAGCGCCGCGCCCACCGCGGTGCCGAGCGAGAACGGCAGCCCGGTCAGGCCCGCGTGCATCGGCGAGTAGTGCAGCGCCGTCTGCAGGTGCAGCGTCACCACCAGGAACAGCCCACTCATCCCGCAGAAGAAGATGACCCCGAAGACCTGCCCGCCGACGAAGGCCGGCTTGCGGAACAGCGAGAGCGTCACCAGCGTCGTGCGGCCGGCCCGCTGCCGGGCCCGCTGCTGCAGGCCGAACAGCGCGAAGGCCGGCACCGACGCGGCCATCAGCGCGAACATGGACGCCGGCCAGCCGTGCTCGCGGCCCTGGATCAGCGGATAGATCAGCAGCAGCATCCCGGCGCCGGACAGGATCATGCCGAGCACGTCCAGCGTGGGCGCCGGCGCGCCGCCCCGGCTGTCGTCGAGCGCTGCGTCCTTGGGCACCGCGCGCAGCGCGCCGAGCACGGCGAGCAGGCCGACCGGGATGTTGATCCAGAAGATCGAGCGCCACTGCGAGCCGAACAGGTCGGCCTGCACCAGCGCGCCGCCGACGATCGGGCCGAGCGTGGCGGCGACGCCCATCGCCGGGCCGAACAGGCCCATCACCGCTCCGGCCTGGTCGGACCGGAAGGCCGAGCGGAGCAGCGAGAGCCCCTGAGGCAGCATCAGCGCGGCGCTCAGACCCTGCAGCACCCGGCTGGTGATCAGGAACTGCGGGTCGGGTGCCAGGCTGCACAGTGCCGAGAAGACGGTGAACCCGGCCACGCCGAGGATGAACATGCGGCGGCGCCCGTAGAGGTCGCCGAGCCGGCCGCCGGTGATCAGCAGCACGGCCATGGCGAGGGTGTAACCCGCGATGGTCCACTGCAGCTGGGTCGAGGTGGCGTGCAGGTCCCGGGCGATGGACGGCGCGCCGACGTTGACGATGGTCGAGTCGAGCAGGTCCATGACGTCCGCGCCGATCACGGTGGTCAGGACCAGCCACTGGCGCCCGGTCAGCTTGAGCGCGGGCGGTCCTGCAGAGTCGGTGCGGATAGTGGTGTCGGCCTGAGGCCCGGCCTCGGTCTCGGTTCGCTGCGACGGCATCGCGGATCCCTCCCGTGAACGGCGTTCGTCGTTTCGAACGGTGTTTGTTCTCGCGTACACTGTTCTACGCGCGAACAGCGTTCGCGTCAAGAACGGTGTTCGTGATTGCGTACGGTGTTCGTCGGTAAGTACAGTCGGGTACTGTGCCCGACCCGGGCCGGAACGAGGAGGCGGCGATGGCGGCTCGCGGCGAGCGGACCACGAAGAACGAGACCGCGCCCAAGGCGATGCCCGGCCTCATCCCGCCGGCCTGGGCCTCACCGGAGCGCGACGAGGGCGGTCGGTCCGGCCGGGCCTCCCGGCCGGCGCTGAGCCGGGAGGCGATCGTCGACGCCGCGCTGCGGATCGTGGACAGCGAGGGCTATGACGCGCTCTCCATGCGCCGGGTCGCCCAGGAGTTCGGCACCGGAGCGGCCTCTTTGTACGCCTACGTGTCGAACCGGGACGAGCTCGAGGACCTGCTGGTCGAACGCGTGGTGGGGGAGTGTCTGGCCCCTGAGCCGGGCGATCCGGAGACCTGGCAGCAGCGGCTCAAAGACTGCCTCATGGGCTCCTACGACGTCCTGCTCTCGCACCGCGACGTCGCGCGCGTCTTGGTCGGCCGCGCCCCGTTCGGCCCCAAGGCGCTCGCGAACGTGAACGCGATGCTCGGCCTGCTGCGCGAGGCCGGGCTGCCCGACCGCATCGTCGGCTTCGCGCCCGCCATGCTGGGCGAGTATCTGACCGGTGCCGCGATCGACGAGCAGGCCTGGCAGATGCGCTACCCCGAGGGCCCGGAGTCGGAGAAGGAACGGTGGGAGCAGGTCGCCGACTATCTGCGCTCCCTGCCGCCGGACCGCTTCCGGCACGTGATCGACTTCGCCGGGCACATGACGAGCGGCGAGCTCTCGGAGGAGCCGTACAACCGCTTCGAGCTCGGCCTCGACATCCTGATCCGCGGCGTGGCGTCATACCGCGAGGACGGCCGGAAGGACGGCACCGGAGGCGGCACAGCAACCGGTTCTGCGGACTAGGACGCCGCGGCGAGCCAGCCGGGGAGCCGGTCGAGGCAGTCCGACCAGCCCTGCGTGTGCTGCTCGGCGGACGACGCGTCCTCGAGCCGCTCGTGATGCAGCGTCAGCTGCGTTCCGCCGTCGGCGATCGCGGCCAGCTCGATCGTGACCAGCGATTCGCACGCCTCGCCGGACCACCGCCAGGTCATCGCCAGCCGCCGGGGCGGGTCGACGACCGTGTAGGTTCCACTCACGCCGAGATCGGCCTTCGGCGCGTCGAGCCGGAACGCCCCGCCGACCCGCAGGTCGAGCGCCGCCACAGTGCCGAACCGCTCCGGCCAGAACCAGCCGGACAGCGCCGCCGGCTCGGTCAGGGCGCGCCAGACCCGAAACGGGTCCGCGGCCAGGGTCCGCTGGAGGCGCAGTTCGGCGGTCATGTCGGCTCCGGATCGGCAGGGGTCGGGCGCATATGCTCAACCAATCGGTTAAGTATTGCGGCGAGCGGCGGCCGGGGCAAGGGCGCCGGCCGACGGGGTGTCAGACTTGAGCCGGGAGAAGCGAGAGCGAGAAGTGGGGAGCATGAGCGTGGTCGCGTCGGCCGGACTGCCGTTTCACCCGACGGCCGAAGCGGTCCTCGGTCCGCTGGAAGAGCGCGCCGCGTCGGGACCGCTGGCCGTTCGCGATCTCGTCGGCGTGCTGGCCGCCCAGAGCGTCGGTCTCGTCCGACCTCTTGCGCTTCGGCTCGGCTTGGTCGGGCCCGATGGCGTGCTGGGTCCGCAGGGTGCTGCGGTGGCCGAGGCAGTCGGGGACGACGTCGGCTTCGCGGTGTTCTGCGATGCGGGCGTGCGCGAGGCCGAGCGGATGGGAGCTGCCGGCGTTCTGTGCGAGCACCTGCTGCTCGGCCTGCTTCGGCTCGGCGGGGATGCGGCGCTGCTGGCGCGGGCGCGCCAGGAGTTCCAGCTGCTGCGCGGCGAGCGGGCCTTGGACGAGTACGAGAAGGTGCCGCCGGTCGCGCGCCCGGCCGCAGCCGAACAGCCCTTCGTCGTTCTGGTCGCGGGCGCTCCCGGCACGGGCAAGTCCACACTGGCCGAGGCGGTGGCGACCGCGTTGCGCGCGCCGGTGTTCTCCGCGGACTGGCAGTTCGGCGCCCTGGTCCCGTTCGGCGCGATCCGCAACGACAACGGCGTCCCGCTCGGCGACGTGATGCTCACCGCGTTGACGGTCCGTCAGCTGCAGCTCGGCCTCAGCGCGATCCTCGACACGACGGGCCATCAGGCCGAGATCCGGCGGCGCCGGCGCTCGCTCGCCGAACGGCACGGAGGCCGCTTCGTCGGCGTGGAGTGCGTGTGCTCGGACGAGTCCGCGCACCGCGGCCGGGTCGAGGGCCGGGTGCGCGGGATCCCCGGCTGGCCTTCCACGGTGACCTGGGAGCACGTCGGCCGGGCGCAGGGGCGCTGGGAGCTCTGGGACGACCCGCACCTCGTCGTCGACTCCGCGGTCACCGCGCCCGAAGCCGCGTTGCGGCGCGTCCTGGCCGAGATCCGGGCGGGGGATTAGCGCGGCGGCCGCACCGGCTGTGCGCCGAGCCTCAGGGTTCGGGCTCGTCCGGCGCGACGACGAGTTCGACCTCGAATCCGTCGGTATTCTCCAGGTATCCGGCCAGGTGTTCGGCGCCGCCGGCGTGCGGGTGGCGGTCGGCGAACATCAGTTTCCAGCCGTGCTCGGGCGCCGCGGCGACCAGGCGGTCGAGGTGGGCGCGGTCGGCGAGGTGGAACGCGAGGTGGTTCAGGCCGGGCCGGAGCCGGTCGTGCTCCGGGCCGGTGCGCGCGGGCGAGGCCTCGACGACCAGGTAGGTCGCGCCCAGGCGCCAGCTGCGCCCGTCCGGCCAGTCCTGGAACGCGGAGTAGCCCAGCTCGCCGAGCAGTCAGCCGAAGCTGTCCGCGGCGCGCTGCAGGTCGGGGACCCAGAGTTCGACGTGGTGCAGTGTTCCGGGCACGGGTCGGGTCATGGCGATCGCCTCTGTGAATAAGTTGTGAATCAGTCGCGCAGGGCGTGGCGCAGCCGGGTGACCCGCGGCCGGTCGGGACGGGACTCGACGGCCTCCGACAGGTGGCGGCCGGCGCCGTGCACGACCGAGATGTGCCGCGTGGCGAGCGTGAAGGCGCCGAGGACCTGAGCGCGGGTCAGCTGCTGCGCCGTCGCGCCGTCGAAGACCGCGACCACGGCGGGCCACCGTCCGCCCTGCGCCTCGGCCGCGGTGAGCGCCCAGGCGTGGCGCAGCGCCTCCTTCGCCGCCTGCGCGCCCTCCAGCTTGACCAGGCCCGCGTGCGGCTCGTCGAAGAGCACTGTCAGGCCGTCCGGGTCGGCCTGCTCGACGGTGCCGGTCTCGCCGCCGTGCAGGCCGTGCTCGGGCAGCGGCGCCGCGGCGACGACCCGGTCGGCCGGGTCGAAGCCGCCGCAGATCCCCGGGCCCGCGTTCAGCTCCGCCTTGACGGCTGCGTTGAGCTCGGCCGCGCCGGCAGGCCCGGCGGCGGCCACCGCGACCACCTGGATGTCGTTCGCGGTCAGGCCGAATGCCCGCGGGATGGACTGCGTCGCCAGCTGGACCGCGCGGTGCACCGCCTCGGCCGGCTCGCGCACCGGCACGATCATGACCTCCGGCGGCGTTCCCTCAGGGCTCTGCAGCAGCTCCTGCGGCGGCAGCCCGCCGTGCCGCACCGAATCGGCCAGCGCGCTGCGCGGGCCGATCGGCCGGTGCTTGACCTCGACCCGGGGCAGCCGGCCGCCGAACTCCGGCTCGTCGAGCTCCAGCAGGTCGCGGAAGAGCAGGCCGGGCGCAGCCGCGGGCAGCGTGGCCGGGTCCCCGGCGAGCAGCACGTGCGCACCCTCCGCGGCGCCTTCGAGCAGCGCCGAGCCGAGTTCGAGGTCGAGCAGCTGCGCGTCGGCGAGGATGAGCGCCGGGGCCTGCGCGAGCCGCTGCGGATCCGCGGACAGGCCGCGCGCGTCGACCGGCTCGGCGCCCGCGGCGGCGAGCGTGCGCAGGCCGGCGGCCGACGGCGAGGCGATCAGCGCGCCCGGGAAGGCGCCGGCGAGCGCGGCCAGCATGGCGGCGGTGGTGCCGGTCGCCAGGCTCAGGCCGCCGGCGGCGAAGGCGTCGACCAGCTGCTCGGGCGCGGGCTCTCGCGTGGCGTCCGCCGAATCAGTGTTCGAGTGGGCGGGGCCGTCGGCCCGGTCGAGCGGCTGCGGCGTGGCGGCCAGCCGCTGCGCCGCCTCGGCGACCGCCTGCTCGGCGAACGCCCAGCGCTCGACGGCGAGCAGGGTGCGCTCCCCGGTCAGCATCGAGGCGGGATCGTCGTCGTCCGCGGCGTCGAGCTCCTCGAAGTCCTCCATCTGCTCGGCGCCGGCGTCCTCGCCGAGCGAGACCGGGACGGCGAAGGCGAGTACGGCGCCCGCGTCGATCGCGTCGGCGATCGCGCCGGCCGCGTCGGCCACGGCCAGGTCGCCGAGCGCCGCGGCGACGGCCGAGGCGGTCTGCGCGGTGCTCCCGCCCGCCGCCGCGCGCCGCACCAGCCAGGCGATCAGGGCCCTGGTACGGCGCCGGTCCTCGGCCTCCGGCGCGCCCGTCCCGGCGATCGCGCCGGCCAGCGCATCGGCGGCCTGCGGCCCGACGCCGGGGACCTCGAGGACGCACCAGGGGTCCTCGGCGACCCGCCCGGCCGCGGAGCGGCCCAGCGCGGCCGTGATCCGTTCGCCGTACTCCGCCGGCGCGCCGGCCGAGGCCAGCCAGCCGGCCAGCCGCTCGACCGCCGCGGCGTCGTCGGGCTCTGCGCTGCTCGCCGGACTGCCCGCCGACTCGGCGGCGGGCTGTGTTTCATCGGCGGCCTCGGCCGTGCCCGTCCCACTCGCGGCCTCGGCGAGTTTCACGGCCCTGACGGCCGCGTTCGACTCCTCCGGAGCCCCGGCGCTCGGCGCGCCCCCCTCGGTCATCGCTCTCTATCCCCTGTTCCAGCCGTGGTCGGGGTACCCGAGGTAGGGCTCCGACACGTCGTCCAACGCTTCGCGGATCGTCTGCGGCAGCACGAGTTCCTCCGCGGCGAGCACTCCGCGCAACTGCGCGGCGGTACGCGCGCCGATGATAGGCGCTGCCACCCCCGGCCGGTCCCGCACCCAGGCCAGCGCCACCTCCACCGGCGCGACCCCGAGGCCGTCCGACGCGGTCGCCACCGCGTCCACGATCCGCCGCGCCGCATCGGTGAAGTAGGGCTCGACGAAGCCGCCGAACCGGTCGCTCGCACCGCGCGAGTCGGACGGGATCCCGGTGCGGTACTTGCCGGTCAGCACGCCCCGGCCGAGCGGCGACCACGGCAGCAGGCCGAGGCCGAGGGCCGCCGCGGCCGGCGCGACCTCGCGCTCGACCCCGCGCTGCAGCAGCGAGTACTCCATCTGCGCCGAGGCGAGCTGGGCGCGCCCCGGCACGGCGCGCTGCCACGAGGCTGCCGCGGCGAGCTGCCAGCCGCTGTAGTTCGAGACGCCGACGTAGCGCGCCTTGCCCGAGGCGACCGCCGTGTCGAGTGCGGCCAGCGTCTCCTCGATCGGCGTGTTGTCGTCATAGGCGTGCAGCTGCCACAGGTCGACGTAATCGGTGCCCAGCCGGCGCAGCGACGCGTCGAGGGCGGAGAGCAGATGGCCGCGCGAGGCGTCGAACCGCCGTTCCCTCTGCGGGACCGAAACCGCCTTGGTCGCGATGACCACGTCGCAGCGGATGCCCTCCACCAGCCGTCCGAGCAGCGATTCCGACTCGCCGTCGCAGTACACGTCGGCCGTGTCGATCAAGGTCCCGCCCGCGTCCAGAAAGGCCTTGAGCTGGTCGGCCGCCTCCGTCTCGTCGCTCTCCCGGCCCCAGGCCATGGTGCCCAGACCGACGCGGGAGACGCGCAGGCCGGTCCGCCCCAGATGTCGCTGCTCCATAAGCTGCAATGTAGTGGCTGCACCGGGACTCGCGGAGGCCCCTCACCTGTTCGGCTGTGGACAAGGTCCGCCTGTCCCTCAAACAGGTGGCACCCGAAAGGGCTCGTCCGCCTTGTGCGGCGAGCGGCATCCTCGAGGCCTGTCGCAGGGCCGGCGGCGTCCTCGACGACCATAGTTACCGGCGAGTAAGGTGTCACGCGGGCGGCGGCGCAACACCCCGCGGCGGTCATGCGCAACAGTATGGTGCGGCGCGGCACCGATATAACGTACGACGGCGACGATAGCGACGACAGCGATGGAGCGGCGATGAAGCTGGGCGTGAACCTCGGATACTGGGGCGCGGGCACCGACGCGGACAACCTGGCCCTGGCCCGCGAGGCCGACCGGCTCGGCTACTCGGTCTGCTGGGCTGCCGAGGCCTACGGCTCGGACGCGGCGACCGTGCTGGCCTGGGTCGCCGCCCAGACCGAGCGGATCGACATCGGCTCGGCCGTGTTCCAGATCCCGGCCCGCACCCCGGCGATGACCGCGATGACCGCCGCCACGCTCGACTCGCTGTCCGGCGGCCGGTTCCGGCTCGGCCTCGGCGTCTCCGGCCCGCAGGTGTCCGAGGGCTGGCACGGCGTCCCATTCAAGGCGCCGCTCGGCCGCACCCGCGAATACGTCGACATCGTTCGCCTCGCGCTCAGCCGCAAGCGGGTGTCCTACGAGGGCCAGCACTATCAGCTGCCGGTGCCCGGCGGCCCCGGCAAGGCGCTGCAACTGACGGTCCATCCGGTGCGCGACGACATGCCGATCTACCTCGCCGCCGTCGGCCCGAAGAACCTCCAGCTGACCGGACGCATCGCGGACGGCTGGCTGGCCGTGTTCTGCTCGCCCGCCTTCGCCGCCGAGCAGCTGGCCGCGATCGAGGCCGGGCGCAAGGAGGCCGGGCTCGGCATGGAGGGCTTCGACGTCGTGCCGACCGTCCCGCTCGTGATCGGCGACGACCTCGAGCAGGCCGCCGACCTGGTGCGCTGGTACGCCGCGCTCTACATCGGCGGGATGGGCAGCCGGGAGCAGAATTTCTACAACCGGCTGGCCTGCCGGATGGGCTTCGCCGACGCCGCGGCGCAGGTGCAGGACCTCTACCTGGCCCGGCGGCACCGCGACGCCGCCGCGGCGGTGCCCTTCGAGTTCATCGACGCCACCAGCCTGATCGGCCCGGTCGAGCGGATCGCCGAGCGGATGAAGGAGTTCGCCGCGGCAGGCGTGACGACGCTGACCGTCGCCCCCTTCGCCGCGTCGCTCGAGCAGAAGCTGGCCGACCTTCCGCTGGCGCAGGAGGCGCTGCGCGCGGCCGAGTCGGCCGGGTGATCCGACCGCTGTAGCGGCGCCCTGCCGGGTGCCCAAGCCGAATGAAGCCGCTTGCCTATACGGTTCTGTCGTGACTTTAGTTCTGCTGATCAGGCACGGGCGCACGACGGCGAACGCCTCCGGGGTGCTGGCCGGGCGCATCCCGGGCGTCGACCTGGACGAGCGCGGCCGGGAGCAGGCCGCGACACTGGCCAAGCGGATCGCCGGGATCCCGCTGGCCGCCGTGGTCAGCAGCCCGCTGGAGCGAACCCGGCAGACCGCCGAGGCGCTGCTGGCCGACCGGGTCGACGTCCCGCTGCACCTCGAGCCCGGGGTGGCCGAGTGCGACTACGGCGACTGGTCCGGCCGGGAGCTCAAGACCCTGGCCAAAGAACCGCTCTGGAAGGTCGTGCAGGCGCACCCGGCGGCCGCGGCCTTCCCCGGCGGCGAGTCGATGGCCGCCATGTCGGCCCGCGCGGTCGCGGCCGTCCGGCAGTGGAACGAGACGCTCGGCGCGAACGCGGTCTACGCCGTCGTCACCCATGGGGACCTAATCAAGGCGATCACCGCTGACGCGCTCGGTATGCACCTCGACCTGTTCCAGCGCATCCAGGCGGACCCTTGCTCGGTCACCGCGATCAACTACACTCCGGGCCGTCCGTTCGTTCTGCGGCTCAACGACACGGGCGGCGACGTCGCCGGCCTGATTCCGCCGAAGCGGAGCCGCGGTCACAAGCGGGCGGCTGCATCCGGCGACGCCGCGGTGGGCGGCGGAGCGGGAGCGGACTGAATACGCGTAGGCTCGTAACCGGTGGGGTTGTGAACCAGGCGGTTCCGGCCGGGCAGCGCGAGGAGGCGCGTCCGTCTCCGGGGCGGTCGTCACGTTCTGCGTCGGCCCGCGGCCAGCCGCGCCGTCCCGTCCCGACGGGCCGGCGGCGAAGCGAAGCAGCACGATCGAAGGAGGCTCGAGACAGTGCCCAGGCACCTGTTCGTTTACGACCCGCCGGACCGGTTCGTGGCCGGCACCGTGGGCGAGCCGGGGTCGCGCAGCTTCTTCCTGCAGGCCCGCTCCGGACCCCGGGTCACCTCGGTCGCCCTGGAGAAGGAGCAGGTGGCGCTGCTGGCCGAGCGGCTGGAGGAGCTGCTCGACGAGATCGTGCGGCGCACCGGCGGGGCGACCACGGTGCCCGCCGCCGCGCCGCCGGACTCGGCCGACAACGCCCCGCTGGACCAGCCGATCCTGGAGGAGTTCCGGGTCGGCTCGCTGGCGCTGGCCTGGGACGAGTCGCGCGGCCGGATCGTGATCGAGGCCGGCGCGGTGACGGACGCCGAGGACCCGGCCGAGCCGCTGTCCGACGACCCGACGGCCGAGGCGCCCGACGCCCTCAGGGTGCGGCTGACCGGCAAGCAGGCCCGCGCCTTCGCCGCCCGGGCCCAGGCCGTGGTCGCCGCCGGGCGCCCGCCCTGCCCGCTGTGCGAGCTGCCGCTCGATCCCGAGGGGCACATCTGTCCGCGGCAGAACGGCTACCGCAGACGGCCGGCGGCGTGACCGCAGCGCCGGAACGCGTCGCGGCGCTGCGCGAGGGGGAGCTCAAGGTCGAGGGCCGGCTCACCGACGCGTCGAACGCCACGCTCTACTGCACCGCGCTGCTCAAGCCCCCGGCCGAGGAAGAGGTCTCGATAACCTGCGTCTACAAGCCGATCGCGGGCGAGCGGCCGCTCTGGGACTTCCCGGACGGCACCCTGGCCGCCCGCGAGGTGGCCGCGTACGAGGTCAGCGCGGCCGCCGGCTGGGACGTGGTGCCGCCGACCCTGATGCGCGAGGGCCCGTACGGCCCGGGCATGTGCCAGCTGTGGATCGACGTGCACGAAGACGCCGCGCAGCTGCTCGCGGTGGTGCCGGAGGAAGTCGGCGACGACGACGAGCAGGCCGCCGGCTGGTGCCCGATCGTCCCGGTCGCGCTGGCCGACGACACCCATGGCCTGCTCGCCCACCGCGACGACGACCGGCTGCGCCGCATCGCCCTGTTCGACGCGGTGATCAACAACGCCGACCGCAAGGGCGGCCACCTGCTCCCGGCGCCCGACGGCCACGTCTACGCGATCGACCACGGCGTCTCGTTCCACGTCGAGGACAAGCTGCGCACGCTGCTGTGGGGCTTCTCAGGACGCGTATTGACACCGGAGGAGCGGGCGGCGCTTGAGCGGTTGCGGACCGACGAGGGGCTGGCGGACCTGCTGGCCGGGCTGCTCAGTGGGCCGGAGGCGGACGCGTTCCGGCAGCGGGTGGACGAGCTGCTGGCGGCGGGCAGGCTGCCGGGACCGGGAGGGCGCCGCCGGCCGATCCCGTGGCCCCCGGTCTGAGAGCCCTTACAACGACGCGCGGCGGCCGGCCCGGCGGAATAAAAGCGGCTGGCCCGGCGTACTTCGTCACTGAACGTATCCGTCTGATCAGCCAACTATCCTGGGACTCATGGACGCCTGGCCGACGAATCACCCGCCTACCCTGCCCGGACACGGCGCCGCGTTGCGGCTGCACGACACGTCGACCGGCACCCTCGTGACCACTCCGGCGCGGCCTCCGTCCGACGGTCCGGCCCGAATCTACGTGTGCGGTATTACGCCCTATGACGCGACACACATCGGGCACGCCGCCACATATCTCGCGTTCGACCTGGTACAGCGGGTGTGGCGGGACGCCGGATACTCGGTGCGGTACGTGCAGAACGTCACCGACGTCGACGACCCGCTGCTGGAGCGCGCCGCCAAGACCGGCGCCGACTGGCAGGTGCTCGCGATGAGCGAGACCGCGCTGTTCCGTGAGGACATGACGACGCTGCGGGTGCTGCCGCCCTACCGCTACATCGGCGCGGTCGAGGCGATCCCGCTCGTCTCGGCGCTCGTCGAGCGGCTGCTCGCCGCGGGCGTCGCCTATCGCGTCGACGACGACGTGTACTTCGACGTGCACGCCGACCCGGACTTCGGCAAGGTCTCGGGCCTCGACCCGGAGCTGTACGAGCAGGTCTTCGCCGAGCGCGGCGGCGACCCGGCCCGGCCCGGCAAGCGGCACCCGCTGGACTGCCTGCTCTGGCTGGCCGCGCGGCCCGGCGAGCCGTCCTGGGAGACGCCGCTGGGGCGGGGCCGGCCCGGCTGGCACATCGAGTGCGCGGCGATCGCGCTGGAGTACCTCGGCGCCGGGATCGACGTGCAGGGCGGCGGCTCCGACCTGGCCTTCCCGCACCACGAGATGGGCGCCGCCGAGGCCCAGACGGTGAGCGGGCAGCGCCCGTTCGCGCACGTCTACGCGCACGCCGGCATGGTCGGCCTGGACGGCGAGAAGATGTCGAAGTCCAAGGGCAACCTGGTCTTCGTCTCCAAGCTGCGCGGCGCCGGGCACGACCCGATGGCCGTTCGGCTGGCGATCATCGGCCACCACTACCGCACCGACTGGCAGTGGACCGGGGCCGAGCTGGACGCGGCCGAGCGGCGCCTGGCCCGCTGGCGCGCCGCCGTCTCCCGGCCCGACGCGCCGCCGGCCGACGCGCTGCTCGCCCGGATCCGCGAGCGGCTCGCCGACGACCTCGACACGCCTGGCGCGCTCGCCGCCGTGGACGCCTGGGCCGACGCGGCGCTCGCCTCGACCGGGCCCGCCGGCGGCTGGGACGCCGCCGCGCCCGGCCTCGCCTCCCGCGCCATCGACGCCCTGCTCGGCATCGCGCTCTGACTCTCCCCGGCCGAGCCGGCGGCGGCGCGAAAATGCCCTGCGACCGCCGGCTCGGCCGGGCTAGAGTCGCCCTTCTGTGCCCGGATGCGCCCGCGCACGTCCCAGCAGAAGGAAGAAGGCTGCGATGGTCGACCGCTACCCGCCGATCGAGCCCTACGAGCACGGGATGCTCGACGTCGGCGACGGCAACCTCGTCTACTGGGAGGCGTGCGGCGACCCGGAGGGCAAGCCGGCGCTGTACGTGCACGGCGGTCCGGGCGCCGGCTTCAAGGTCGGAGCGCGCCGCATCTTCGACCCGGAGCGCTATCGGACCATCCTGTTCGACCAGCGCGGCTGCGGGCGCAGCACGCCGCACGCGAGCGACCCGGCCGCGGACATGAGCGTCAACACCACCGAGCACCTGATCGCGGACATGGAGCGGCTGCGCGAACATCTCGGCATCGAGAAGTGGCTGCTGCGCGGCGGCTCCTGGGGAGTGACGCTGATCCTCGCCTACGCCGAGCGCTATCCGCACCGCGTCTCGGAGATCGTGGTGGCCGGCATCACGACCTGCCGCCGGTACGAGATCGACTGGCTCTACCGGGGCGTGCGCCGCTTCTTCCCGGAGGCCTGGGAGCGCTTCCGGCTCGGCGTGCCGGAGCAGGACCGGGACGGCGACCTGCTCGCGGCCTATGCGCAGCTGATGGAGAACCCTGATCCGGAGGTCCGGGCGAGGGCCGCCACGGATTGGCTGGCCTGGGAGGACGCGATCATCTCGCAGGAGTCGAACGGCACGCCCGGCGCCTACAGCGACCGGCCGCCGGACGTCTCGATCGCCTTCGTGCGCATCTGCGCGCACTACTTCTCGCACGCTGCCTGGCTCGAGGAGGGGGTGCTCATCCGCGAGGCCGGCAGGCTGGCGGACATCCCGGGCGTGCTGTTCCACGGCCGGCATGACATGGGCGGGCCGGTGGAGTACGCCTGGGACCTGGCGCGGGCGTGGCCGGGCTCGCGGCTCGTCGTGATCGAGGACTCGGGACACACCGGCAGCGACGCGATGAGCACACAGCTCAGGGCCGTGATGGACCAGTTCGCCAGGACCTGATACCCGTCAGGCCGCCTTCGCGCCCCCGCTGTGGCTGCTGTACGCCGCGGCCAGCGCGTTCTCCAGCGTCTGCAGCTGCGCGACCTGCCAGGCCTGGAAGGTGGCCGACGGCGGGGTGAGCGTCCCGGTGAGCGCCGCCACCGGCACGCCCGCCGACTCGGCCGCCGCGACCTGGGCCGCGACGAAGGGCGCCGAGTGCTGGGCGTTGAGGATGTAGACCCGGATCCGGTGCGCGGAGATCTCCTGGTCGATCAGCGACTGCTGGGCGGCCGGCGGGGTCTCGCCGGCGGTGACCTCGTTCAGGAACGAGCCGGGGGTGACCAGGTCCAGGTCGAGCGCCTGGGCCAGCGGTTCTGCGACGGACTCGGAGGCGCCGACCGGGGTGCCCGCGTACTGGTCCCGGATCTGCCGGATCAGCGTGTGGTACCCGGCCAGGCCGGTGTTCTCGTAGCTCTCCTGCAGCCGGCCGAAGTAGCCGCTGTGCGCCGGGTCGAGGCGCTGGTAGTCGGCGGTGATCGCGGCGATCACCGCGTCGACGTCGCAGGGGTCGTACCAGCGCCGCGGGTTGTCGCCGGGCGACACGCCGACCAGCGCGCCCACGCCGAGCTCGATCCGGCCGGCCCGCGGCGCTTCGGCCGCCAGCCGGTCCGCCCAGGAGTCGTAGCCGACCTGGTTGACGATCAGCAGGTCCGCCCCGGCGAAGGCGCGCCCGTCGGCCGCGGTGGGCCGATAGCGCCGCGGGTCGACGGCCGGGCTCGAGACGACGCTGGTCACGTGCACCCGCGAACCGCCGAGCTGGGCGGCGATCGAGCCCCAGACGTTCTCCGCGGCGACCACCTGCAGCACCCCGCCGGACGCCTCGGCGCTGTGCGCCCTCGCGATGCAGACCCCTGCCAAGCCGAGCACGGCCAGGCCGGCGGCGACGGCCGCGCCGACCGCGCGTACGCAACGCGCGTTGCGCACCCGGGCCTCGTGGCGCTCTTCCGCGGCTCGACGCATCGGGGCCTGGCCCTCCTGGTCAGGGGTACTGATCCGGCTTCCCGTGGGAGACGATAAGCCGGTGCACCGGGAGCCGCGATCCGGATTGCGCCGTTCGGCGTCAGGCAGCTGCCGCCGTGCGGGGACTGACGCGGCCCCGCCAATATGTGCCGGAGGCGGCCTAGGAGCCGCCCTCCTCGCCGCGCGGCCGCCGCTCGTGCCGGCGCAGGTACCGCTCGAACTCGCGGGCGATCGCCTCGCCGCTGGCCTCCGGCAGCTCGGCGGTGTCCTTCGCCTCCTCGAGGGTGCGCACGTACTCGGCCACCTCGGTGTCCTCGGCGGCCAGCTCGTCCACCCCGGTCTCCCAGGCCCGCGCCTCCTGCGGCAGGTCGCCGAGCGGGATGGCCAGGTCGAGCACGTCCTCGATCCGGCGGATCAGCGCCAGCGTGGCCTTCGGGCACGGCGCCTGCGCCACGTAGTGCGGCACGGCGGCCCAAAAGGAGACCAGGTCGACCTCCTCCTGCCGGGCCAGCTCCTGCAGCACCCCGTTGATGCCGGTCGGGCCCTGCAGGGTCGGCTTGTCCAGGCCGTGCGCGCTCTGCAGGTCGGCCGAGTTCGACGATCCGCTCACCGGCACCGGCCGGGTGTGCGGCACGTCGGCCAGCAGCGCGCCGAGCGTCACGATCATCGTCACGCCGAGCTCCTCGGCCAGGTCGAACAGCTCGTCGCAGTACGACTGCCAGCGCATGTTCGGCTCGATCCCGTGCACCAGCACCACGTCGCGGTACTTGCGCTCCTCGGCCGGCGCCTCCTGTGGATCCGCGCCGTCGACCGGTTCACTCGATTCAGCGGTTCCGTCGGACCCGGTCGACCCGGCGGACCCCGCGGCCTGTGCGGGCGGCTGCGCCACAGGCACCCGCGCCACCGAGAACCGGGTGGTCGGCCAGACGATGTCCCGTTCGCCGTCGTCGTCCACGGCCAGCACCGGCCGATTGACCTGGAAGTCGTAGTAGTCCTCGGCGTCCATCGCGCCGAACAGGTCCGCGTCCAGCACCTCCGCCAGGTGCCTGATCGCGTTGGACGCGGCGTCGGCGGCGTCGTTCCAACCCTCGAACGCCGCGACCATCACCGGGTCGACCAGCTCGGGCAGCTCCTCGAGCTCGATCACCCAGGCCTCCATTCTCCTACGCCACTCCAAGCCGACCCCCAGCGTACGCCTACCGGACGGCTCGTCGCCGGGACCACGCGCCTCGGTAACCTTGTAGGGCGATATTCCGGATCCGAGCGAGAACGGAGCCCGCAGTGACCTCGACCGCTGCACAGCTGCGAAAGGCCCTAGCCGAGCGTGTAGTCGTCGCGGACGGAGCGATGGGCACGATGCTGCAGGCCCAGGATCCGACGCTGGACGACTTCCAGGGCTTGGAGGGCTGCAACGACGTCCTCTGCGCGTCCCGGCCCGACATCGTCCGTTCGGTGCACGACGCGTATTTCGCTGTGGGCGTAGACGCAGTGGAGACCAACACGTTCGGGGTGAATCTCACCGCGCTCGGCGAATACGACGCGGCCGACCGGGTCTACGAACTGGCCGAGGCCGGCGCGCGGATCGCCCGCGAGGTGGCCGACGGTTACGCCACGCCCGACCGGCCGCGCTGGGTGCTCGGCTCGGTCGGGCCAGGGACCAAGCTGCCCACGCTCGGCCACGTGTCCTATGCGGCCATCCGCGACGCGTACGAGCAGCAGTGCGCCGGGCTGATCGCGGGCGGTGTGCACGCCTTCATCATCGAGACCTCACAGGACCTGCTCCAGGTCAAGGCGGCCGTGGTCGGCGCGAAGCGGGCCATGCGCGCGGCCGGCGTCGACCTGCCGATCATCGCGCAGGTCGCCATCGAGACCACCGGCATCATGCTGGTCGGCTCGGAGATCGGCGCCGCGCTCACCGCGATCGAGCCGCTCGGCGTGGACCTGATCGGGATGAACTGCTCCACCGGTCCGGCCGAGATGGGCGAGCACCTGCGCCACCTGTCCAAGTACGCGACGATCGGCCTGTCCTGCATGCCCAACGCCGGCCTGCCGATCCTCGGCAAGCACGGGGCCGAATACCCGCTGACGCCGGAACAGCTGGCCGACGCGCACGACGCTTTCACCCGCGACTACGGGCTCTCCCTCGTCGGCGGCTTCTGCGGGACCACGCCGGAGCACCTGCGGCAGCTGGTCGAGCGGGTGCGCGGCCGGGAGATCGCGCGGCGCTCGCCGCGCCCCGAGCCGTCCGCCGCCTCGCTCTACCAGAGCGTCCCGTTCCGACAGGACACCTCGTTCATGGCGATCGGCGAGCGGACCAACGCCAACGGCTCGAAGGCCTTCCGCGAGGTGCTGCTGGCCGAGGACTGGAACGGCTGCGTCGAGATCGCCCGCGCGCAGATCCGGGACGGCGCGCACATGCTCGACGTCTGCGTCGACTACGTCGGCCGGGACGGCGCCAAGGACATGCGCGAGGTCGTCGGGCGGCTGGCCGCCGCGTCCACGCTGCCGCTCGTGCTGGACTCCACCGAGCCGCCGGTGCTGGAGGCCGGGCTCGAGCTGCTCGGCGGGCGCGCGGTGATCAACTCGGTCAACTACGAGGACGGAGACGGCCCGGACTCGCGCTTCGCCCGGGTCATGGCGCTGGTTGCGGAGCACGGCGCGGCGGTGATCGCGCTGACCATCGACGAGCAGGGCCAGGCCCGCACCGCCGAGCACAAGGTGGCCGTGGCCGAGCGGCTGATCGGGGACATCACAGGGAACTGGGGCGTGTCCGAGTCCTCGATCCTGGTCGACTGCCTCACCTTCACCATCGCCACCGGCCAGGAGGAGTCCCGGCGCGACGGGCTGGAGACCATCGAGGCGATCAGGGAGCTCAAGCGCCGGCACCCAGACGTGCAGACCACGCTGGGCCTGTCCAACATCTCCTTCGGCCTGAACCCGGCCGCCCGGCAGGTGCTCAACTCGGTGTTCCTGCACGAGTGCGTCGAGGCCGGGCTGGACTCGGCGATCGTGCACGCCTCGAAGATCGAGCCGATCTCCCGGATCCCCGAGCAGCAGCGCGAGGTCGCGCTGGACCTGGTCTACGACCGGCGCCGGCCGGCCGACGGGGACCGGCCCGCGTACGACCCGCTGGGCCGGTTCCTGGAGCTGTTCGAGGGCGTCTCGACCGCGTCGACGAGGGCCTCGCGGGCCGAGGAGCTGGCCGCGCTGCCGCTGGACGAGCGGCTGCAGCGGCGCATCGTGGACGGCGAGCGCAACGGGCTCGAGGCCGACCTCGAAGAGGCGCTGGGCCGGATGCCCGCCCTGCAGATCGTCAACGAGGTGCTGCTGGAGGGCATGAAGACGGTCGGCGAGCTGTTCGGCTCCGGCCAGATGCAGCTGCCGTTCGTGCTGCAGTCCGCCGAGGTGATGAAGAACGCGGTCGCCTACCTCGAGCCGCACATGGAGAAGTCCGACTCCTCCGGCAAGGCCGTGGTGGTGCTGGCCACGGTCAAGGGCGACGTGCACGACATCGGCAAGAACCTGGTCGACATCATCCTGACCAACAACGGCTACACCGTGGTCAACCTCGGCATCAAGCAGCCGATCTCGGTCATCCTGCAGGCCGCCGAGGAGCACGCGGCGGACGTGATCGGCATGTCCGGCCTGCTGGTCAAGTCCACCGTGGTGATGAAGGAGAACCTTGAGGAGATGAACCAGCGCGGCGTGGCCGCCCGCTGGCCGGTGCTGCTCGGCGGCGCGGCGCTCACCCGCGCCTACGTCGAGCAGGACCTCGCCGAGATCTACCAGGGCGAGGTGCGGTACGCGCGCGACGCCTTCGAGGGGCTGCGGCTGATGGACGCGGTCGCGACGGCGAAGACCGCCGGCGGCGTCGATCTCGCGCAGGCGCTGCCCGAGCTGCGCAAGCGCCGCGTCGCGAAGGGCGCCACGTTGATCCAGACGGATGAGAGCGAGATGCCGGCCCGCTCGGACGTCGCCACCGACAACCCGATCCCGACGCCGCCGTTCTGGGGAAGCCGCGTGGTCAAGGGCATCGCGCTGAACGACTACGCCTCCTGGCTCGACGAGCGCGCCACCTTCCTCGGTCAGTGGGGCCTGCGCGCCGCGCGCGGCGGCGAGGGGCCCGGCTACGAGGAGCTGGTGGAGACCGAGGGCCGGCCGCGGCTGCGCATGTGGCTCGACCGGCTGCACACCGAGGGGCTGCTCGAGGCGGCCGTCGTCTACGGGTTCTTCCCCGCGGTCTCGAAGGGCGACGACCTGATCGTGCTGGACGAGGCCAGCGCGGAGCGCATGCGGTTCAGCTTCCCGCGGCAGCGGCGCGACCGGCACCTGTGCCTGGCCGACTTCTTCCGGCCGCAGGAGGCGGACGAGACCGACGTGGTCGCCTTCCAGCTGGTGACCGTCGGCAGCCGGATCGCCCGGCGCACCGCCGAGCTGTTCGAGGCCAACGCCTACCGGGACTACCTCGAGCTGCACGGCCTGTCGGTGCAGCTGACCGAGGCGCTGGCCGAGTACTGGCACGCCCGGGTGCGCGCCGAGCTCGGCTTCTCCGGCCAGGACCCGGCCGCCATCGACGGCATGCTCAAGCTCGAATACCGCGGCGCGCGCTTCTCGCTCGGCTACGGCGCCTGCCCGAACCTGGAGGACCGGGCCAAGATCGTCGAGCTGCTGGAGCCGGGCCGGATCGGCGTCGAGCTCTCCGAGGAGTACCAGCTGCACCCGGAGCAGTCGACCGACGCGATCGTGGTGCACCACCCGGAGGCCAAGTACTTCAATGCTTGATACAGCAATTCGATACCGGGCGCAGTGCTCCGACGCATAGCATGTGCATGTACTTCGCTGCTTGACACCGCGGCGCGCCGATCCGGCGCGCCGCGCCGCACCACCGCACGAGATTGAGCCACCGCCGTGCCCATACCGCCCGACGCCGTGTTCTTCGACATGGACGGAACGCTGGTCGACTCCGAGCCGCTCTGGTTCGAGACCGAGGTCGGCATCGTCGCCGAATACGGCTTCGAACTCGGCCGGGAGCACTGGGTGAACGTGCTCGGCCAGCCCAACGACGTCGCCGTGGCGTATCTGCTGCAGGTCAGCGGCGCTCCGCTCACCCCGGCCGAGCTGAACCGGCGGATCGAGGCGGCGATGGAGGCGGCGCTCGGCCGCGGCGTCGAACCGGTGCCCGGCGCCAAGCAGCTGCTCAACGACCTCAACGCGGCCGGGATCCCGCTCGCGCTGGTCTCCGCCTCCTCGCGGCGGATCGTCGACGCCTGCCTCGCCTCGATCGGCGCCGACCACTTCGCCTTCACCGTGTCCGGCGACGACGTGACGCACGGCAAGCCGCATCCGGAGCCGTACCTCTCGGCCGCCCGGCACTTCGGCGTCGCGCCGGAGCGCTGCGCCGTCGTGGAGGACTCGCCCAACGGCGCGGCCTCGGGCGCCGCCGCCGGCTGCCGCGTGGTCGCCGTGCCGCAGCGCGAAGCGCTCATCGGGCCGCATCCGCTGATCACCGTCGCCGGCTCGCTCGCCGAGGTCACCCTCGAGTCCCTGCGCGCCCTTTTCGTCCCCGGTCCGACCGGTGACCGCTCATCTCGGTAGGCCGCTGCACCGCCCACTACATCCATCGGTTTCTGTAGGCATCCAAACGGACCTCTGACCCTGACGCGGCGGACGGAGTTCGGCTAGGTTGTCGCCCATGCCTGAACATGACGACGAGACAGGCCGCGCCGAGCCGCGCGAGATCGACCCCTCCTTCCTGGCCCTGCCGCTGCGGCAGATGGCCGAGGCCGCGCTGGAGCGGGCCGGCCGGCTCGGGGCGAGCCACGCGGACTTCCGCTGCGAGCGGGTGCGCAGCCAGCTGATCCGGCTGCGCGACGGCGAGCTCGACGGGGCCAACGACCTCTCCGACGCAGGGATCTGCGTCCGGGTGATACACAACGGGACCTGGGGGTTCGCGGCGGGCCTCGCGCACACCCCGCAGGAGGCGGCGCGGCTGGCCGAGCAGGCGGTGCGGGTCGCCGAGGTGTGCGCTCCGGTCAACTCGGTCCCGGTGCGGCTGGCCGACGAGCCCTCGCACGGCGAGCGGACCTGGATCTCCTCCTACGACATCGATCCCTTCGACGTGCCCGACGCGGAGAAGATCGCGCTGCTGGCCGACCGCTCGCGGCGGCTGATGGCGGCGCCAGGCGTGGATCACGTCGATGCATACGTATACGCCGTGCGGGAGAACAAGTTCTACGCGGACGTGAACGGAACGATCACCACGCAGCAGCGGGTGCGTATTCATCCCGAGTTCGAGGCCGTCTCGGTGAACAAGGAGACCGGCGCCTTCGAGTCGATGCGCACCCTGTTCCCGCCGGCCGGCCGCGGCTGGGAGTACGCGGCCGGGGCGGGTCGCTGGGACTGGGACGCCGAGCTCGCCGCACTGCCCGGCCTGCTGGCCGACCGGGTCGCCGCCCCGTCGGTCGAGCCGGGCGAGTACGACCTGGTGATCGACCCGTCCAACCTCTGGCTGACCATCCACGAGTCGATCGGGCACGCCACCGAACTCGACCGGGCGCTCGGCTTCGAGGCGGCCTACGCCGGCACCTCGTTCGCCACCCCGGACAAGCTCGGCACGCTGCGCTACGGCTCGCCGGTGATGAACGTGACCGGCGACCGGCTGGTCGAGCACGGCCTGTCCACCATCGGCTTCGACGACGAGGGCGTCGAGGCGCAGCGCTGGGACATCGTCAAGGACGGCGTCCTGGTCGGCTACCAGCTCGACCGCAGCATCGCCGGGCACAGCGCGGGGCTCAACATCGCGGTGGGCTACCGGTCCAACGGCTGCGCCTACGCCGACTCGTCCGGCCACACGCCGGTGCAGCGGATGGCGAACGTCTCGCTGCAGCCGGACCCGGACGGCCCGTCCACCGAGGAGCTGATCTCGCGGGTCTCCCGCGGCCTGTACATCATGGGCGACAAGTCCTGGTCGATCGACATGCAGCGGTACAACTTCCAGTTCACCGGGCAGCGCGCCTTCCTGATCGAGGACGGCCGGCTGGCCGGCCAGGTCAAGGACTTCGCGTATCAGGCCACGACGACGGACTTCTGGGGCGCGATGGAGGCGGTCGGCGGGCCGCAGACGTACGTGCTCGGCGGGGCGTTCAACTGCGGCAAGGGCCAGCCCGGGCAGGTCGCCCCGGTCTCGCACGGCTGCCCCTCGGCGCTGTTCCGGGGCGTGCGGATCCTCAACACGGTTCAGGAGGGTGGTCGATGAGCGGCACGAACGGAGGCTGGAAGGCGCAGGAGCTGGCCGAGCGGGCGCTGGAGCTGTCCGCCGCGGACGGCGCCGTGGTGCTGGTGGAGGAGTCCTCCACGGCCAACCTGCGCTGGGCCAGCAACACCCTGACGACCAACGGCGTCGCGCAGAACCGCAGGGTCACCGTGATCTCGGTGGTCGACGGCGAGGGCGGCCGCTCCGCCGCGGTGGTCTCGAAGGCCGGCGTCGGCGCCGAGGACCTGCCGGACCTGGTGCGCGCGGCCGAGCGGGCGGCGCGGCAGACCGGCCCCGCGCCGGACGCGCAGCCGCTGGTCGGCGCGTCCGAGGCGGCGGGGTCGCCGGGCGCGGCGCTGGCGGCGAAGGCCTGGTCCGACGAGCCGGCGCGCACCTCGATCGACGCGTTCGCCGGGTTCACCCCGCAGCTCGGCGAGGCCTTCCGGCGGGCCGGCGCCGAGAACCGGCTGCTGTTCGGCTTCGCCGAGCACACGGTGTCCTCGACCTACCTGGCCACCTCGGCCGGCGTGCGGCTCAAGCACGACCAGCCGACCGGCAAGCTGGAGCTGAACGCGAAGAGCCCGGACTTCGCCCGCTCGGCCTGGGCCGGGGCGCAGGGCCGCGAGTTCGGCGCGATGGACGTCGTGGCGATGGACGCGGAGCTGACCCGGCGGCTGGCCTGGCAGGAGCGCCGGGTGGACCTCCCGGCCGGCCGGTACGAGACGCTGATGCCGGCCAGCGCGGTCGCAGACCTCTACGTCTACATGATGTGGATCGCGTCGGCCCGGGACGCGGCGGACGGGCGCACCGTGTTCTCCAGCCCCGGCGGCGGGACCAAGGTCGGCACCCGGATCGGCCCGGAGGGGCTGCGGATCTGGTCCGACCCGTCCGCGCCGGGCCTGGAGTGCACCCCGTTCAACGAGGCGCACACCTCCGACTCCAGCCAGTCGGTGTTCGACAACGGCCTCCCGCTGGCCGAGACCGACTGGGTGCGCGACGGCGTGCTGGAGCGGCTGCGCACCACCCGCCACTCGGCCGCACAGACCGGCCTGCCGCTCGCCCCGCCGGTCGACAACCTGCTGATGGACGCCGGCGGCCAGGCGAGCCTGGAGGAGCTGACCGCGCGGACCGAGCGCGGCCTGCTGCTGACCTGCCTGTGGTACATCCGCGAGGTGGACCCGCAGTCTCTGCTGCTGACCGGCTTGACCCGGGACGGGGTCTACCTCGTCGAGGGCGGCGAGGTGACCGGCGTGGTGAACAACTTCCGGTTCAACGAGTCCCCGGTCGACCTGCTCGGCCGGATCGTCGAGGCCGGCCGCCCGGAGCAGTGCCTGCCGCGGGAGTGGGGCGACTACTTCACCCGCGCGTGCGTGCCGCCGCTGCATGTCGCGGACTTCAACATGTCGTCCGTGTCAAAGGCGAATTAGGGATCTGATCCGGTGTGGCGGGGCCGGGCCGGGCCGGACGCCTGATGGGGCGTCCGGGCCGGCCCGGCTGGCTGCGTGGTCGGGAGACCGGTGTGAGAGCTGACTGGTCCGCGGGCGCGGACAAGCTCGCCGCACTTCGGCTCGGGCAGCGGTTGGTGGTGGAGGTCCCCGCCTCGCGGCCCGGCCGCCGCGCCTTCGTCGACATCACGCCGCAGCAGGACTCTGCGGACGGCGCGGCGCGGCGGGAAGGCTGGACGCGCAGCGACACCGCGCGCGGATTCCGGCTGGAGCACCGCGAATATGATGCCGACCGTCTCGCAGGGTTCGACTACGACCGTGGCGCGGCGCTGGTGCGCGGCGTTCGCGTCGAGGGCGAGGAGGCGCTGCTCGCCGCCCTCGACGCGTGGTCGCTGCGGCCGGACCGGTTCGACTATCCGTGGCGGACGGACGATCCGCGGTAGCGGATTTACAGAGACGATCGATTCGTAGCTCAGTGAGCCCGTGACCAGCGGCGGAGCCGTCTGGTGTCTGGCGAACGCCACTTCCGTAGTACACCTGTGTCACGTCCGACCTCGAATGTATTGCAGTGTCCCTCAATCGAAGCGCCGACAAGCAGCGGCTCTCAATTCCGCAACTTCGGTTGTGATCAGAGTCCTGACCGTGCTTCGCTCCCGCAAGCGAACTGTCTGAGGGGGCTACACACATGCCGAAGGCGATCAACCTGCCGCCCAACTGGCCGCCGCTCAAGGAACTCGACGACTGGGACGCTGCCGACTTGCCGGATGCGCCTGCCGACTGGCAGTTTGAGATACGGATCAGCTGGTGGCAGTGGTTGCGCCGGAGTCTTGGCTTTGTAGTCACTCTGATTATCGCCATCGTGCTTACCTGTATGGCTGTCGCCGGGGGCGGGCTCCTCTACTACCGGCCCTCATCGAGACCGTTGCGGTCTACTTGTTCATGGACTCCTGCTGCCCGTCGAAGCAGGGGCGCTGCGCTGCTGGTGTGGCAGGTGAAGGAATCGACCTTCGAAGCTTTCGCGACGGGTCCCGATCCTGTCCGGATCCGGTCAGACGTCGATTCCCGCGAGGGCGTGCGGCACGTACGGCTCCTCCAACTCGGCGACCTCGTCGTCGGCGAGGTCTAGGTCGAGGGCGGCGAGGGCGTCGTCGAGGTGGTGCGGCTTGCTGGTGCCGACGATCGGGGCGGTGACCGCCGGGTTGCGGGCCAGCCAGGCCAGGGCGACCTGCGCGCGGGGGATGCCACGGCGCTCGGCGACGCGGGCGACCGCCTCGACGATCTGCCGGTCGGAGTCCGGGTAGAGGCTGACGAACTGGTCGGTCCCGGCGCGCTCGGTGCTCTCGTCCCAGTCGCGGGTCAGCCGGCCGCGGGCCAGCGGGCTCCACGGGATGACCCCGATGCCCTGGTCCGCGCACAGCGGCAGCATCTCCCGCTCCTCCTCGCGGTAGAGCAGGTTGTAATGATTCTGCATGCTGACGAACTTGGTCCAGCCGTGCAGCTCGCTGGTGTAGAGCGCCTTGGTGAACTGCCAGGCGGGCATCGACGAGGCGCCGACGTAGCGCACCTTGCCTGCCTTGACCGCGTCGTGCAGCGCCTCGAGGGTCTCCTCGATCGGCGTCGCGGGGTCCCAGCGGTGGATCTGGTAGAGGTCGACGAAGTCGGTGCCGAGGCGGCTCAGGCTGGCGTCGAGCTGGGCCAGGATCGCCTTGCGGGACAGGCCGCGGCCGCTGGGGCCGGGCCGGGTGGGGAAGAAGACCTTGGTGGCGATCACCACGTCGTCCCGGTCGGCGAAGTCGGCCAGGGCCCGGCCGAGGATCTCCTCGCTGGAGCCGCCGGAATAGCTGTTCGCCGTGTCGAAGAAGTTGACCCCCGCCTCGAGCGCCCGCTTGATGTAGCCGCGCGCCTCGTCCTCCTGCACCACCCACGCGTGGCCGCCGCGCTTCGGGTCGCCGAAGCTCATGCAGCCGAGTACGAGCCTTGAGACCTTCAGGCCGGTGCCGCCGAGGGTGCGGTATTCCATCGCCATCTGCTTCTCCCGTCCGCGATCCGGTTCCGCCGCGCGCGGCTCCGGTTCGATCTTCCAGGAAGATCATCCCACGCAGCGGCGGCTGGCTATCGTCGCGTACCCGCTCAGCCGTTTCTACGCTTCTACGCGAGGCTGTTCGCGACGAACGTGAGGGTGAGTTCCTCGATCCGCTGACGGTCGGCGTCCGGGGCGTTGCGCAGCGGGCCCTGTCCGGCCAGCACGGCGAGCCCGTGCACGGCGGACCAGATGGGGTATTCCATGCCGTCGCGGCGCTCGGGGGTCAGCGTGCCGGCGTCGACCAGTTCATCCAGTACCGTGCGCAGTTGGCCCAGGGGGGTGCGGTCCGGGCCCGCGGTCTCGGTGGCGGGAGCGTACGCGTGTCGCTGCGGCAGGGCGAACGCTGTGGCGAACAGGCCGGGTTCTTCGCGCGCGAACTTGAGGTAGGTCGCGCCGATCGCGCCGAGGCGCAGGAAGGCCGCGGTGGGGTCGCCGTGCTCGCCGTCCACTGCGGCGACCTCGGCGGCCATCCGGTCGCCCAGTTCCCGCATGGCCGCCGTGCAGACCGCGGCGAGCAGTTCGTCCCGGTCGGCGAAGTGGCGGTAGGCGGCGTTGGGCACGACACCGACGATCCGCGTGGCCTCCCGCAGCACCACGGCGTCGGGGCCCCCGGTGCGGGCCAGCTCGACTCCCGCGGCGATCAGGCCGTCGCGGACCGCGCCACGCGGTCGCCGGCTTCCCGTCGGGGACGTTTCCGCTGTTGATGGGCCCGGGTTCACCGGCTCAGGATAGCAATGTGGACAGCGTCCACAAGATGCGTTAATGTGGACAGCGTCCACTAAACTTCGGCTCCGGCTACGGCGGGGAGATCACGATGGGCACGGGCGCAGCGACAACAAACACAGCGGCAGATGCTCCGCGGCGGGCTCGGGCATGGGTGACCGCGGACGAGTGGTTCTCCGGCGGGCGTCGGGTCTGGTACGACCCCGCCGCCGTGCGGGTGCTGCCGGATGGTGAGGGTGCTGCGACATCCGGCGCGCTCCGGGTCTTCGAACGCGTCGTCGGAGCCGGGCAGCGGGCGGAGCGGCAAGAGGACGCCTTGTGGCTCACGATGCTGCCCGGTTTCCCGGACGGGTCGTACGGCTGGGCCCAGGTGGATCGGCTGCTCGGCGCCGATCCGTGCCCGCGGCTGTATGTCGAGCCGATCGGGCAGGGCGACTCGGACAAGCCGAAGCGGCACAAGTACTCGACCATCGAGCGGGCGGATCTGGTAGGGGCCCTGTGGCGGCACCACGGCGTGCGCCGGACCGTCGCGGTGAGTTTCGACTACACATCGCTCGCGCTGCTTGAACTGCTGCGCCGCCAGGCTGAACGGGCCGATACTGCCGCGCCGGCGATCACCGGGGTGTTCATGGTCAACGGCGGTCTTTTCGTCGACGCGCACACGCATCCGTTGCGGGGCACGCCGATGCTGCGCTCGCCGTTCGGCGCCCTGGCGGCTCGCGGTTCGCAGCGTTCTGCGGCGGTGTTCGCGCAGGGTTGGCGGCAGGCGCGCATGTACTCCCGCGACTACCAGCCCACCTCCACCGAGCTGACCGAACTGTGGTCGGCGCTCACACGGCACGACGGCGCGGCCTTCCTGCACGACGGGGCGGGCTTCGTCAAGGAGCACCGCCGCAATGCCCGGCGCTGGGACCTCGCCGCCGTCGCCCGCGAGCTGGACGGCGCGGTCGCCCTGTACGTCGGCGGCAGTGACGAAGACCCCTACGAACACCGCCAGATCGCCGCCACCCGCGAGCGTGTGCCCGAGGCCGGGATCGTCACGTTCCCCGGCGGGCACCTCACCACCAGCGAGCATCCGGACCTGCTCGCCGAAGCCATTCGCAACGTGTATGCGAGCCTTGAGACCGAATGGAGTGCGTCGTGACCAGAATGACCCCGCTGCTCGAGCGCAACGAGCGCTTCGCCCGCGAATTCACGCCGGTGCCGCTCGGCGCGCCCGCTACCGGACTGGTCGTCGTGACCTGCCTCGACCACCGGGTCGACCCGGCGATCGTGCTCGGCCTGCAGCTCGGCGACACGCTCGTCATCCGCAACGCCGGCGGACGCGTCACCCCGGGCGTCGTCGACGACATCGCCTTTCTCACGTTCCTGGCCGGGAAGCTCTTCGGCGCGGCGGACAAGCTCTTCGAGGTCGCGGTCATCCACCACACGCAGTGCGGGACGGGCTTCCTCGCCGACCCCGGGTTCAGGCGCGAGGCCGCCGAGGCGACCGGCGTCTCCGAGGCGTCGCTGGAAGCCACCGCGGTCGCCGATCCGTACGCCACCGTCAAGGTCGATGTCGGGCGGCTGCTCGCTTCGCCCTCGCTCTCGACCAAGGTGAGCGTCTCCGGCCACGTATACGACATCGAGACGGGACGCGTCACCACGGTTCTCGACGCGTGAAATGCAGCCGCCCTAACTGCCAGAACCCTGAGCCTGCGCGCGGGCCTCCCCGATCACGGCCAGAGCCTGCACCGCGTCGCGCGGGTCGACCGGCACCGGGGCGCCGTCGAGCAGGGAGGCCGCGATACCGGCGTAGTAGGACTCGTAGCTGCCGCGCTCGGTGGGCACCTGGCGCAGTTCGTCGCCGGCGCCGAGCAGGCCGTGCCGCTGCGGGGCGTCGACGCCCCAGTTCTCGTCTCCCGGCCGCCCGCCGCTGCGCAGCGCCTCCTCCTGCACGTCGAGGCCGTACTTGACGTAGGCGGCCTTCGAGCCGAGCACCCGGAAGCGCGGGCCGAGCTGCGGCGTCACCGCGGACATCCACAAATGCGAGCGGACGCCGCCGGCGTGGGTGATGGCGACGAAGGTGTCGTCATCGGAGCGGACGCCGGCGCGGCGGGTGTCGGTCTCCGCGTAGACGGCGGTCGGCGGGCCGAACAGCTGCAGTGCCTGGTCGATCAGGTGGCTGCCGAGGTCGTAGAGCAGCCCTGCGGCCTGTTCCGGGCCGCCGGTCTCGCGCCAGCCGCCGTGCGGGGCCGGCCGCCAGCGCTCGAACCGCGACTCGAACCGGGCCACCGTGCCGAGTTCGCCGGAGTCGATCAGCCGCCGCACGGTCAGGAAGTCGCCGTCCCAGCGCCGGTTCTGGTAGACGGAGAGCAGCAGCCCGGCCTTCTCCGCCGCGTCCACCAGCTCGGCGCCCTGCGCCGCGGTGGGCGTGAACGGCTTGTCGACGACCACCGGCAGCCCGGCGGCCAGCGCGGACCGGGCCAGCGGCGCGTGCGCGTCGTTCGGCGCGGCGACCACGGCCAGGTCGTAGTCCCCGGCGTTCGCGAACACCTCGTCGGGGTTCGACAGGACCCTGACGCCGTCGTACGCGGCGCGGGCCTGCGCGGCGCGCTCGGCGTTCCCGGTGACCACTGCCGCGACCCGCATTCGGGACGTTGCGGCGACCAGCGGGGCGTGGAAGACGGCTCCGGCGAGCCCGTAGCCGATCACCGCGACGCGCAGCCGGCGGTCGTCCGCGGAGTCCGGGGAGGTGGAAGCGCTCATGGCGTCCACCCAACCATAGGGATTCGGGCGCCGCCGAGCCGGGCCCGGCCGGTCACGCCCGGGAGCCGAGCGGGACCGACGCGTAGGTCTCCCACTCGTACTGCTGGTTGTCCCGGTTCAGGATGATCAGCTCGGCGCTGCCGATGTGCGCCCCGGCCGACTCCGGTGCGACCGAGTCGAGCGCTTCGTCGATCGGGGCGGCCGGACCCTCGCCGTTGCTGTAGGCCAGCGAGACGTGCGGCCGGAAGCCGTCGGCCGGCCCCGGGGCCTCGGGCAGCACCTCGCCGATTCCGGCCCGGATCGCGCCGCGCACCGCGGCTGGGCTGGCCGGGTCGAAGAAGCAGCACACCGCCTCGGGCTCAACCTGCGGACGCCCGAACCGCAGCTCGAACGGCTCGACGCCGGCAAGGTGGCCGGCCGCGGCCGCCACGATCTCGTCCACCGTCGAGCGCTTGACCTCGTCGACGAAGCCGACGCCCTGCAGGGTGAGGTGCAGCCACTGGTTCGGGACCGGGTCCAGGACCTCGAGTGGCGCAAGCGCGAGGCGGTAGGACTCGGCCATGCGGTGTACGTCGAACTGGTCGGCGAGAGTGAGGTGCCACGTGTAGTACCTGCGGCCTACAGCCCACCCCGGACGCCACCACCAGTGGTCACTCATGCGCTGCGTGGCGGGTTGGTTCACGGTCGCTCGCCTCCATGCCGGTCGATTCGCGATTTCGCGCGGTGCCCGCACGTATGCCCGGAAACTTTCACAATCGCGCGCCGCGTCACCCTTCTTCGGTTCGGATCAGCGCGGCCGGTCGACCCGGCACTTCACCCGTTTGGCGGACCTGTCACCGGGGCGGGGCCGCGCCGACCCTGGTTGACGTGGCAAGGCCCCTGATTACGCTCCCGCCCTGGCAGCAGTCCGGCCGCGGTGAGGAGCGCCCATGCAGTCAGTCGAGGCAGTGCAGGCAGAGCACGGGGGAGCATCGGCGCGGCCGTGGCGCGGCAGGCGTGGTCGGCGCGATCAGTACCGTGCGGGATCGCGCCGCGCGCGGGCCGCGGGGCTGGCCGCGGCGCTGGCCTGCGGGCTGTGCGTCCCGCTCGCGGCGGCGGGGCCGGCCGCGGCGGTGACAGGCAGCCTGCCGGCGGGCACCGCCTTTTACGTGAATCCGAACTCGAACGTGGCCAAGTGGGTCGCGGCGAACCCCGGCGACTCGCGCGAGTCGACGATCGCGTCGAAGATCGCCAGCCAGCCGTCGGCCAGCTGGTTCACCACGTACAACCCGACCACCATCGCGTCGCAGGTATCGGCGATCACGACGCCCGCCGCGGCGGCGGGCAAGGTGCCGGTCCTGGTCATGTACGACATCCCCAACCGGGACTGCGGCGGCGCCTCGGCCGGCGGTGCGGGATCCATCGCGAACTACGAGACGTGGGCCTCGGCCTTCGCCTCCGGGCTCGGCAGCGCCACCGCGATCGTGCTGGTCGAGCCGGACTCGCTGGCCCTGCAGACCTGCCTTTCCAGCTCGGACGTCTCAGCCCGGGACGCCGCGATCGCCTTCGCCGGCCACGCGATCCGCACTGACGACCCGAACGCGCACGTCTACTTCGACGGCGGCCACTCGGACTGGAACCCGGCCTCGCAGCAGGCTGCCGCGCTCGAGGCGGCGGACGTGACGACCGACGCGAACGGCGTGTTCACCGACGCGTCCAACTTCGAGTGGACCAACGACGAGCTCTGGTACGGCCAGCAGATCCTGCAGGACATCGGGAACTCGTCGCTGCACCTGGTGATCGACACCAGCCGCAACGGCGCCGGGCCCGGCAACACCTGGTGCGACCCGTCCGGCCGGGCGCTCGGCCTGAACCCGACCGCGAACACCGGGTATTCGTATGTTGACGCCTTCCTGTGGGTCAAGCCGCCGGGCGAGTCGGACGGCTGCGCGGACGCGGCCGGCACCTTCGACCCGGCGCTGGCCTACGCGCTGGCCACGAACGCGCCGGCCGGAACACCGAGCTGCGCGGTGACCTACGCCGTGCAGAGCTCGTGGACCGGCGGCCTGACCGTGAACGTGACCGTGGCGAACACCGGCAAGAGCAACCTCGGCGGCTGGACGGTCGTCTGGACCTTCCCGGGCGACGAGGTCATCACGAACCTGTGGGAGGGCTACTTCACCCAGAGCGGGGAGACCGTCTCGGCGCACGACTACTTCGGCACGAACCAGACCGTCGCGCCCGGGTCGAGTGCCAGCTTCGGCTTCCAGGGCACCTGGACCTCCAGCGACGCCTCGCCGACCTCGTTCAGCATGATCGCGAACAACGGCGGCACGTCGGTCGCCTGCGCCGTGGGCTGAGCCGGGACCGGTTCGGTTCGGCCACGATGTCCCGGCGGATATCCTGAGCCGGTGACGACGATCAAGCTCTCCTTCGAGCCGGCCGCGGACTGGCCCGACCTGCTCGCGGCGCCCACGGCGAAGGCGCTCGGCGGGCTGCCGCCCGGCGCGGCGGTCGAGGTCGCCGAGATCGACCCGGGCCTGGCGGACACGGCGGCGTTCTGCGCGGCCTACGGGATCGCGCCGGACGAGTCGGCGAACTGTGTGATCGTGGCGGCGAAGCGGGCCGGTGAGGTGACCTACGCCGCCTGCCTCGTGCTGGCCACCACCCGGGCCGACATCAACGGCCTGGCGCGCCGGCACCTCGGCGCGCGGAAGATCTCGTTCGCGCCGATGGACGAGGCGGTCGCGCTCACCGGCATGCAGTACGGCGGCATCACGCCGGTCGGGCTGCCGGCGGGGTGGCCGATCCTGATCGACCCGGCAGTGGCCGAGAGCGCGGGCGTGGTGGTCGGCTCCGGGATCCGCGGCTCGAAGCTGCGGCTGCCGGGCGCGGTGCTGGCGGCGCTGCCCGGCGTCAAGGTGCTGGAGGGGCTGGGCATGCCGGTTCCCGCTGCGGCCCCGGATGCGGCCGGGGACGACGGCGACCGGGACTGACCTCGGAACTTCAGCCTGTGCGGTGGATCTGACGCCGTGTTGGCGGAAAGGCGCGCGCTTTTCGCCTCTTCAGGAGAGCGCCTGCAATGCTGTGATGTATTGCTCGGCCAGTGCGCGCCCGGCGGCGATCAGGTCCGGCAGGGCTTCAGCTCCTCGTGTTTCCAGGGCCTGCACCATGTCGAGCCAGAACCGCAGTTCCCGAGCGGTGAAGGTCTCGTCAGAGTCCGCTGCTGAAAGGTCCGAGGGGGGATCTTCGATGTCCCGCTCTGATTCGATGCGATGATTGTCGGCGAACTCTGTGAACTCGAAGAAGTACTCGACCTGACTCTCCGCGTAGTCACGACAGGTCTCCGCGGTGGCGACCTGCAGGGAGTAGGCAGCCACATAGGCATCAGAGGCGGCGGTGAACGGCCAGAAGGGGGCACCCACGGGCGCCTGGTCGTATTCGTCATCGAGAGCGACGACAGCCTCGGTGAATCGGACCAGGGATTCCGTGCCGGGCTCCCGGGCGGCGAGGTCGCCGAGGCCTGCAGCGGGACCGGAGATGTAGTCCACGGAGTGGATCACACTCCAGACCCCCCAGTCCCCCGGATCGAGGGCGATGCGCAGGGCCCTGGCGAGATTCACCCGGGCCAGCAGTCGCAACTGCTCCTCGCTCAGCGGCTCAAGGGCAGCCAGTACCTGCTCCACCCGCAGCACCTCCTCCTGCCCCTCCCACGCCGAACTCCCGCTCGCCTTGGAAGGGAGCGTTTCGCATGGCGGGAGGGTTGTTCACCATGCCCGCAGTGAGCGGACCGGTCAGTGTGCCGCCCGCGTCGCGGATCTGGTTCTCGCACCAGGGGCAGATGTTCCGGCTGGCGCCGCCGCCCACCATAGTCCATCCCTGGCTCTCGATATGCGCCTTGGCGGTCATCTCGGCGTCGAGGTTGCTGATGTTCGGCGCGGCGACTTCCGGGATCGTCCCGGTGGGGTTGAGCATCGCCCTTTGGGCGCCGCTCAGCCCCTCGCCGCTGCCTGCGACGACGTCCACCTGAGTGCCGTCGGGTTTGAGCGCCCGGACCACCGCGGTCGACGTGTTGTTGTAGTTTCGGCCGCCATTCGGGAACCTCGAGTCCCATCGCGCGTTCTGGATCTGGCTGGCTCGCCAGGAGAAGGCGGTGCCGAGCACGTTGGCCAGGCCGAGGGGATCGAGCCACAGCAACGGGTCGAGGACATAGGCGTAAGGATTGGGCGCAGGCGTCAGACCGAGGGGATCCGGTGTGGTGTACCGGCCGGTACCGGGGTCGTAGTACCGGAACAGGTTGTAGTCCAGGCCTGTTTCGGAGTCGTGGTACTGGCCGGGGAAGCGTAGCGGGCAGTCGGTGGCGTGCTGGTCGCGGTCGGCGCCGACCGCGTATCCCCACGACGTGGTGTGTGGCCGCCAGGCGACCGCTCCGGTATCGGGGTCGACGAGTTCGGTCGGGGTGCCGACGAGGTCTGTGATGATGGCGTGGAACTGCCGGTCGATGACCTGCTGCGGCGCGTCGGTCAGGTAGCTGCACTGGTCCTGGGCCATGGGCGTGTAACCGCCGAACTCATAGTCCCAGGTGGTCACGGTGATCCGGTCGGTCGCCGCGCGGCGGTGCTCCTGCTCGGCCAGACGGCTCCCGTCCCAGCTGAACACATACTGCTCGGCCACGGCTCCGTCGGCGTCAAGGCGCTGTTTGGCGATCCGGCGGCCAAGGCCGTCGTACCGGTAGTTCCAGACGACGCCTTCGGGTGTGGTGGCGGCGATGAGACGGTCGTAGGCGTCGTAGGCGTAAATCGACTTTCGCGTCCGGCCGGAGAGCGTGCGTCGCTGAGTGCTTGTCAAACGGCCCTGAGCGTCGTATTCGTAACGGGTTCGCCCGGCGCTGCGCAGCAGCGTGCCCGAGACCTCCCACTGGCCGGCGTCCGCCGAGTCGGGGTCGCGGGAGTCCTGGGCCGTCGTCAGGTTTCCCGCCGGATCGTAGGCGTAGCGCTCCTGCCACCGGGCGGCGTCGACGGCGACGATCCGCCCGGCCGGGTCGTGGCTGTAGCGGCGCGTCCCGAAGACTGGATCGGCGACGGTCTCCAACGCCCCGTCAGCTCGGTAGCTATAGGTGCGCTCCAGCAGACTGCGCGCGGCTCCGCTCCCGGCCGGCCCTTCCACGGCCACGAGGTTCAGCGAGCTCAGCTGCCCCGAGTCGGTCCAGCTGCGGGTCAGAGCGACTGACGGGCTCAGCCAGCGGTGGGTTTCCCGGCCGGACCGGTCGTGGCCGAAGCTGAACCCGCGGCCGTTCGCCTCGATGTCGAGCAGGGCGCCCGCGGCGTCGAAGCGCCGCACGCTGGTGCGCCCGCTCGGCGTGGTCGACGCCACCGCCTGTCCGCGTGCGTCGTATGACGTGGTCAGGCTTCGCCCGCCGAAGGACTCCGAGGTGACCCTGCCCATCGCGTCGCGGGTATAGGTCAGTTCCCCCTCTTCGCTGTGGACGCTCGCCAGCCGGTCCAACGCGTCGTAACGCAGGCGGGTCGAGTGGTCGCCCGCCTCGTCGCGCTGCTCGACGACGCGGCCCAGGGCGTCCCGCGAGAGAGTGATCGCCTGCGCCGCCGCGTTGACGCGGCGGATCACCCGCCCGGCGGGGTCGAGTTCGTAGGCGAGCTCGCGCCCGTCGAAGTCCCGCTCGCCCACCAGGCGCCCGACCGGATCGAACCGGTAGGACCAGGTCGCGCCCAGCGGACCGGTGACCGTCGTCAGGCGGAGTTCCGTGTCGTGCGCGAACGCGTAGCGTGCCCCGTCCGGTCCGGTCCGAGCCGCGATCACGCCGTACGGCCCGATCTCGAAGGCGGTCGCCGCGCCGCCCGGGTCGGTGTGCCGCACGCAGTTGCCGTCGGCGTCGTACTCCCAGCGTTCCGGTGCGCCGCCCCCGGCGGCGCGCGAGAGCAGACTCCCTCGTCCGTCGTAGGTCAGAGCGCTTATCTGCCCCTGCGGCCCGCTCTCGCCCACGATGCGGCCGAGCGCATCGCGCTGCAGTGTCCAACTCGCGCCCTGGGCGTCGGTCAGGCCGACCAACAGCCCGGCCCGGTCGCTGACCGTCGTGGTGGTCGCGCCTGCGGAGTCGACGGCCGAGGCGAGGGCACCGTTCTGCGTGTATGTGTAAGTCGTGGCCGCCCCGAGCGGATCGAGTACCGACAGCAGGTTGCCTGCGCCGTCGTACGTGTAGCGCCAGATCGCGCCTCCGGGCTCGGTCAGGCTCCTGAGATCGTCGTGCTCGTCGTGTTCGGCGACGATGACGCCGCCGTCGGGCCGGTGGACCCGGCTGCGGTTGCCGTGTTGGTCGCGCTCGATGACGGTGCGGGCGCCGGTCTGATCGGTGATGGCGCCGACCTGGCCGTACCGGTCGTACTGCGTCGCAACGGCGTGGCCGAGCGGGTCGACGACGCGCACCACGTTGCCCGACTCGTCGTAGTGATGCTCGGTGTGCGCCCCCTGACTGTCGGTGTAGACGGTGACCCGCTCGTCCTCCCGATAGTCGAAGGAGCCTGAGAGGTATCCGCCATCGCCCTCGGTCCGCGCGACGCGGCCGCGTTCGTCGTACTCGTAGGCGAACCGGTAGCCGGTGCGGTTGATCCAGGCGCGGATGCGATCGTGCTCGTCCCACTCGTAGCAGAAGGGCGCCCCTGAGGAGTCGGTGACCGCGATCAGGCGCCCGGCCGGGTCGTACCGGTAGTCGAGCAGCCGGGCGGTCTCAGCGCCCTGGGCGTCGAGCAGGCTCAGCGCCTCGACCCGGAAGCCTGTGGGGTGGTACTGCGTCTCCACGGCGATCCGGTATCCGCCGGAATGCGTGACCAGCGTCGGGATTCCCCGGTCGCGTCCGAAGGTGATCCGGTTGCCGTGGCGGTCGCAGATCGCCGTCAGCGGTCGGATGACGGCCCCGTCTCGGCGGATCTCGGCGTCGACCGTGGTGAACTCGTAGGACGTCTTCGCGTCGCGATTCAGGACCCGGATGGTGTCCGACGACCGGTCCCAGGTCAGCACGGTCCGGGGGCCGGCCGAGGAGAGGACCTGCCGGCCGGGCATGGTGGGCACCGGGAAGGCGAGCTTGCGCGCGTCGTCGTCCACGAACACGATGCCGTCCGGCCCGATCGAGACCCTGATGTCCAGAGTCGAGCAGAAACCCGGACCGAACAGCCCCGCTCCCTCATATCGCGAGGCGTAGGCACGGCGCAGCACCAGTGGCAGCACGCCGGGCAGCCCGACATCGATGCGCGATGTGACCATCTGTCCGGTCACCACGTCGACCGGTTCGCCCGCCTTGCCGCAGCCCCCGACCCCTTTGCCGCCCACCGGATCGTCCTGGCCGGCGCCCTGATCCCCGCCGCCGCGCGAACCCTCCCCGGGCCGGGAGCCGCCCGAGCCGCCCCCGCCGTCTTCACCACCCGAGTAGCCGGCCTCGGTACCGAGACCGTTGAAGGCGTCTGCCCCGTCCCCGTCGGTTGCCTCCATGCTGCCCGCGTAGTCGTGCAACCGGGTGGAGGTGCCCTCCATCACCCGTCCGCCCTCGGTCAGCCCGTCACCGACGACGCCGGTGACCTCCTCGCTCCCGTCCCCGATGGCCTTGGTCGCCCCGGTGGTGTCCCCCGAGATCGCGGACTTGATCTTCGCGTGGACGGTCTGCAGGGTGGAGCCGGCCTCGCCGAGCGCCTGGCTGAGATCCTGGAGTACCGGCGTCGCCGCGCGTATCTCGTCGGGATTGATGTTCGTCGGTGTCGAGGCCATCGCTCAGTCCCCCGTGGTCGTGTCCTGCTCCCTGCTTCCGCCGCACCGGCTCCGGGCTATTCGCCGCCCTCGACCGCGCCGCCGGCCGCGGGCGGCCGGCCGAAGGCCTGGCTGATCGAGCCTCCCGGATCCGCGGCGATGCTCTGGATCCCCTTCACGCCGGTCTTCGCGCCCGAGGTCGCGGCGGCGGCGGCCGAGGAGAGTGAGAAGCCGGACTGCACGCCCAGCGCGTCGCCGAGCAGTTGGGTGGCGACGTTCGCCGCCGCGCTCTTGGCGGCGTCGAACAGCGGACCCAGCAGAACCTGCTCGATGTAGTTCGTGATCTGCTTCTCGGCCTGGTCCACGATCTCGTCGAGGATGCCGTCGGTCACCGCCGCCTCGGCCGGGATGGCCGCCTCGGATCCGCCGAAGGTGAACGCGGCCGCCACCTGGTCGCCGAGGATCTCCGCGGCCAGGATCCCGATCTGGGTGATGCACGCCGTCTTCATCCCGACCACGACGTCCGCTCCCACCTCCAGGGCGTCGGCCAGCAGATCCAGACCCTTGATGACGTCGGGCAGGTGCTTGCCCGCCAGCATCGACCAGAACCTGTTGAACTCCTGCAACGTCTCGGAGTCGTTCGACTGGAGCATCGAGTCGATCGTCTGCAGCGCGTTCCCGTGCTTGTCGCCCAACGTCCCGGAGATGTTCCGCAGGTCCGAGGCCGCGTCCCGCAACTGGTCCTCGTCGATGTTCGGCCAGTTGAAGCCGAGCATGTTGAGCACCCACGACAGCTCCGACGGAAGCATGATCGCCATCCGAGACCTCCCCCGAGATCAGGACCCTCACCCTCTTCGGCAGGCTATCAGGCCGCTTCGTCGAGTGACAAGGCATCAGCTTTCGGTCATCGACGCGCCTCGTCCCGGCGCCGGCCGACCTGGATCGGTCGGCCGGGCCGGGACGAGGCGGAGACGTCCGTTCCCTGCTACGTCGAGCAGGTCAGGTTACTGAGGGTCGTCGGCGCGGTGCCGCTGCCCAGCAGGCCGAAGGTGGTGTTGCCGCCTGCTGCGATCGAGCCGTTGTAGCTGAGGTTCGCCACACTGACCGCGGCTCCGGTTTGGGTCTCGGTCGCGTTCCAGATCTGGCTTATGGTCTGCGAGCCGGGCCACGAGTAGCCGACCTTCCAGTCGCTGATCGCGCCGGTGCCGCCGTTGCTCACGGTGAAGCCGAGCTGGAAGCCGCCGCTCCACGAGTTGGTCACCGACCAGCTCACCGTGCAGCCGTTCGACCCGCTCGGGTTGGAGCTCGGCGAGGCGGACGGGGACGCGGAGTGTGAAGGCGAGGACGACGGCGACGAGGACGGCGAAGTCGACGGCGAGGCCGAGTGCGTCGGGGAGGCCGACGCGCTGGCCGACGGCGAGCCGCTCGGGGCGGTGCCGCTGCCCTTGGCCAGCACGACCACGGACTCGGCCGGCACGGAGACCGAACTGCTCGCTGTCGAGGTCGCCACACTCGGGTTGGCCGCGCTGTACGTGTACTGCGTCTCCGAGGAGCTGGTGATGCCCAGGCTGGAGGTGCTGATCGTGTAAGCGTTCGACGGGTCGGCGTTGACCAGCATCACGTCGTAGCCGCCGCCGGGCAGGTTCGAGTAGTAGCCGTAGATGTTCGGCGTCGCCACGTTCAGCGTGCCGACCTTGGCGCCCTTCACCGCGAGCATCGAGGCGAGTTCGTACCCGTAGTAGGGCGCGTAAGGCGTGTCCACTGTCGGCTCGCCGCTGGTCGCCGAGGAGAACATGCCGAAGTCGGCGGTCGGGGTGCCGTAGTTGTGCACGTCCCACCAGTCGACGCTCTGCGCGCCGAAGGACAGCCATTCCAGGTCGTTGGCCGCCGCGTAGAGCGCGCCGACCGGCTCCTCGTTCCACTCGTTCGTGGTCTGCGAGATGTTGGTCTCGCCGACCACGAAGTACGCACTCGGGTCATAGGTGGACAGCGCGAGGTGGATCTCGGCGGCCGCCGCCGGGATGTTGTCCACCGACTCCATGATCGACTGCACGTTCTCGGTCGGCAGCCCGTTGAACGGGTACCAGTGCACGTCGGCGCAGTTGATGTCGGCCGCGTCGGCCTGCAGGATCGTGTCGTTCCAGGTCTGATAGTCGGTCACCCCGGAGCCGGGGGCGAGGTTGCCGTCCATGCCGTAGTCGTAGCAGACCTGCGCGCTCGGGCTGGCCGACTTGATGGCCTGCATGTACGGCAGCGCGTTGGACGCGTACGACGTCGCGGTGTGCGGGTTCGCATGGTTGTCGATCTCCCAGGACCCGTACTCCTCGTTGCCGATCTCCCACAGCGACACGCCCTCGCCGGAGGTCGCCGACTGGGTGGCCCAGGCCCCGGCGTCCGCCGCGGTGTCCGAGCCGTAGTCCACGGTGACGAACTTCTGGCCGCCGGTGATCGCGTCGACCTGGCTGGAGTACTGCGCGAAGTCGACCGGGTCGGCCGTGCCCTGATACGTGTTGGGCTGCCAGAGGTAGCCGTCCGCGTAGGAGCCGCCGGGGTAGCGGATCAGGCCGGTGTCGGCGGCGGACAGGTCGCTGGAGATGGCCGGGTCGGTGAAGTTCGTGTCCCAGGAGGCGGTGTTGACGCCGAGCGGGTCGAGCGAGCCGGCCAGCGTCGCGCTGCCGGAGCCCTGGGACGGGCCGGTGCAGGTGATCGTCGGGACCGGGTTGGAGGTGCCGTTGTAGTCGCCGTCGAAGCCGAAGGTGGTGCTGGCGCCGGAGGCCAGGTTCTGGTTGTCGCCGGCCTGGCCGATGGCGTTGACCGAGGTGCCGCTCTGGGTCACCGTCGAGCTGTACGCGCTGCCTGCGACGACGGTCTGGCCCGCGGTGAAGTTCCAGGTCAGCGTCCAGATGCTAATCGGGTACGGGGCGTTGTTCGTCACGGTGACGGTGGCCCCGAAGTCGGGCGGGCTGTTCGACGGGGTCTGCCAGGCGATCGTGTAGGCGGCGGAGCAGGCCGCGCCGGTGTCGGCCGGGGCGCTGCTCGCGCCTAACGCGACCGCGCTGACCGCGGTGCCGGCGGTCAGGACGACGGCCAGGGCGGAGCTGCCCCAGCGTCGGCGGATTCGGATGGTCATGGGCGCCCTTTCGGGTGGCTGCCGGGAGACTGCGCTGATGTACTGGTCCGGAGCGCGCGGTGGGGCCGGCAGACGTCTTATTGACCGGTTAAGTCGCGGCGATGCTATGGCGGGCCGGACAGAAGTCAAGCGGCTGCGGAAGCCGGCGGCGGGGCCGCTCCGCGAGGGCGGCCCGGTCCTCGGCTTTTCCGCCGGCCCGGACACGAGACCGCCGCGGCGCGTGTGAAAGCTTGCACACGCCGCGGCGGCCGCCTGGCCGGATCCGGCCGGGCTCTCAGCCCTCCAACTTCAGCACCCTGACGCCGAACGGCGGGATGGTGACCGTGTCCTGGCCCTGCGGCAGGCTGCCGGCCGCCAGCGCCGGCTTGACCTCGAGCGCCTCGTCGGCCTGGCTGACCAGCCAGGCGTAGCGGGTGCCGTCCTGGTGCACCATCAGGTCCGCGGCCACCCGCGGGTCCTCCACCCGGACCGGCCGGACCACCCCGGCCACCTCGGCCAGCGCGTCGTAGAGGTCCCGGGTCGGCTCCGGGTTGACCCGGGGCGTGCCGGAGGCCATGTGCTCGATCGGGTAGGTGCAGAAGACCATCGCGCCGCGCCCGACCCGGCGCACCAGCAGCGCCGGCCGGCCCTGCCCGTCGACCGCGACCACCTCGGCCTCGCGCGGCTCGACCGGCAGCATGGCCCGGCTGTAGGGCCGCGGCGCGGTGCGGAAGGCCAGCCGGGTGCCGGCGGCCAGCGGCCCGAAGTCGCGGGTGAAGGAGAATTCGAACCCTTCCTCGGGCGCCTCGTCCACCAGCCCGTAGGACAGCTGGTGTTCGAACCCGAAGACGTCGTTCAGCGCGTTGTGCCAGGACCCGCGCTGGTTCATGTGCGGGCCGCAGCAGTAGGACGCGTACACGGTCGCGCCCCGCTCGGCCAGCGCGGTCAGCTCGCGCCAGGTCGGGCTGAGCAGCTGCTTGGTGGACGGGACCAGGTAGAGCCTCGCGTCCGGGGCGCCGGGCGCCTGCGCCGGCCTGATGCCGTCACTCTCCCGCAGCACCGCGACCGGCAGGTCCGCCAGCCGCGCCGCGATGTAGGCCTGGCGCAGCGTCTCGTGCAGCGTGGAGCCGTCGGTGGGCTCGGTGAACGGGTACTGGGTGTCGAGGAACGAAGAGACCACCAGCGCCGTCTGCGCGTCGGAGCGGCGCAGCCGGGCGATGTCGACCTCGCCGAGCAGCCGGGAGAACTCGCGCAGCTCCAGCAGCTGGGGCTTGGGCGTCCCGGCGGTGTCGGTCAGCCCGAAGTGCAGCTCGAAGGCGTGGTGCCGGTACGGGTCCTGATGTTCGAGCCCGTCGAAGTCGGTGTTGTTCCAGGCGCCCCAGCCGGTCGCCCCGGCCAGCAGCGAGTTGTGCAGCACCTGCCGGTAGAAGTGCGCCGCGTTGGCATGCGAGGCGAAGTCGGAGGTGAGCCCGAACTCCTCCAGCACCACCGGCCGGTCGAAGCCGCCGGCCAGCTCGCAGATCCAGGCCGCCGCGTAGTGCTGGCGCACCCGGTCGTCGCCCATCGGGTAGCAGTGCGGGCCGAGGAAGTCGCACAGCCGGGCCTGGTCGCGCAGCCGGAACCCGTTGTCCCGCCCGGTGACCTCCAGCCCCCAGGCGCCGTCGCCGAGGGAGACCGGCTGGTGCGCGCCCGCCTCGCGCAGCGCGCTGATCACCAGCTGGGCCCAGGCGGCGACCGCCTCGTGCGGGGCCGGGCCGCCGTACAGCGGCATCTCGTTGGTCAGCAGCCACGCGGCCACCGCCGGGTGCCCGGCGTAGCGGTGCGCCATCTCGCCGGCGAACCAGGCCTGCCGGGCGACCATCCACACGTCCTGGTACAGGTCCCGGTCGCCGCGCCAGGCCGGGTCCCAGTTCTCCCCGGACATGTGCCCGACGAACAGGGTCGGGATCGTGGCCATGCCGAGCTCGGCGTGCAGGTCGAGGAAGACCGCGAAGGCCTCGGCCGCCTTCTCGTCGATCCGGTCCGGCTCGGGCATGAAGTCCGGCCAGTAGAAGAACGAGCGGGTGAACCCGAGCCCGTGCTCGCGCAGCACGGCCAGCTCGTCCCGCACGAGCTGCGGGTCGAAGGTGCGCCACATGAGCGGGCCGCCGGCCCGGGACCAGAAGTTGGCGCCGATCCACTGTGCGCCGGGTTCGCGCAGGCCGGGCAGCCGGGGGGAGGGGCGGTGCATCGATGGGGACCTCGCTATTCTCGTGGCGCCGCGGTCGGCGCCGGGTCCGGCGCTGTGTCGACGGGCGCTGATTCGATGCGCTCGGCGGGAGCGCTGCCCTGGGATCGGTGCTCTGGTCGGTGCCGCGGTGAAGGGGCGCCGCGGTGACGGGGTGTCAGGCGGGCGCGGTCCGCGGGTCCCGGGCGGTCCGTGCTCGTCGGCTCGGCCGCCTCGGTTCGCCCGGTGCGGCGCACGGGCGGCGGCCCGGTCGCAGCGGGCGCGCCGCCGGGGGAACAGCCAAGCACTATACCGGTTTAGTGTCAATCGTCTCCGACTCGCTGCGGCAACCGGGCGCGGTGGTCCGGGCCGTCGGCCGTACACTGCGGAGGCAGGAGGCAACGGACCGGAGGAGGAGTTCGCCACGTGCGGCGGCCGACGATCGCTGACATCGCGCAGCGCGCTGGGGTGACGAAGGCGGCGGTCTCCTTCGCCCTGAACGACCAGCCGGGCGTCTCGCCGGCCACCCGGGCCCGGATCCTGCAGATCGCCCAGGAGATCGGCTGGCAGCCCAACAGCGCCGCGCGGGCCCTGTCCGACGGCCGGGCGGGCGCCTTCGGCCTGGTCATCGACCGGCCGGCCGGGTTCCTCGGGGCCGAGCCGTGGTTCATCCAGCTGATGGTGGGCATCCAGAGCGAGCTCGCCGCGGCGCACACCGCGCTGCTGTTCACCGTGGCCGAGGACAAGCAGGCCGAGATCGAGCTCTACCGGCGCTGGTGGGGCCAGCGCCGGGTGGACGGCGTGCTCGTGGTCGACGTCCGGCTCGACGACGCGCGTATCCCGGTGCTCAAGGAGCTCGGCGTGCCGGCCGTCGCGATCGGTCCGGCGCAGTCCGCGGGCGGCCTGGTCACGGTCTCGACCGACGACGGCGCGGGTGCCCGCACGGTGGTGCAGCACTTCGCGCGGCTGGGCCACGAGCGGATCGCGCACGTCACGGGTATGGCCGACCTCTGGCATACCCGCGAGCGCACCGGCGCGCTGCGGGACGAGGCCCGGGCGGTCGGCATCGAGGCGGTCTCGGTGCCCGCCGACTACACCGCGGAGGGCGGCGCACAGGCCACCACCCGGCTGCTGCGCCGGCGCACCCCGCCGACCGCGATCCTCTACGACAACGACCTGATGGCCGTCTCCGGGCTCGGCGCGGCGCAGCGGCTCGGCGTCGACGTGCCTGATCAGCTCTCCATTGCCGCGTGGGAGGACTCAGTCCTCTGCCGCCTCGTGCACCCGTCGCTGACCGCGCTGACGCACGACGTGGTGGCGTACGGCGCGCACGCGGCGCGCAGCCTGCTCGATCTGCTCTCCGGCAGCTCGCCCGGCGACCAGGCCGAGCCGGCGCCGGTGCTGACCGTGCGGGAGTCGACGGCGGCGCCCGCCGCCTGACGGCTCCGGGCGCCGGCCGCAGACCGCTGCGACGCCGAGTGGTTCACCGTGAAAGTTGCACGGCCGGCGTGATTCTCCGGACGGCCTCGCGGCCGAGCGCCGCGCGTTCCGCCGCCGGCGGTGAAGCGCTTACCGGGCGCGTCGAAACCCTTGACACTTAACCGGTTCAGTGGCAGCATCCCACAGCACCGAACCACCGAGTGCCGCGTCCGCTGTCGGATAACCGCACGTCACAAGGCCCTCCACGGCGGTGCGCAGGGTCTTTCGGCCAGGAACGGGCCGGTCGCGGCGGACCGCCGGCAGCGCGTCGGCGAACCGGCGCGTCCACGAGAACCCCCGCACAGGCTCACCCCACGACCCTCCCGGTGAAGCGAGGCATGACGACGATGAGCGAACCCCGGCGGGCCCGTCCCGCCGAGCAGAAGAGAATGGCACTGCTGTCGAGGGCACTGCCGGTCCTCCTGCTGGCCGCCACCACGGCGGCGTGCGGCAGCTCGGGCTCCGGCGGCACCTCCGGCCCGAACGGCGTGGTCACCGTGACGACCGGCGCCGCCAACGCGTTCACGGCGGACTTCAATCCGTTCTCCCCGAACGACAACGACCCGACCAACGGCATGATCTACGAGAACCTGTACTACTTCGACACGGTCGACAACAAGCAGGTCGATCCGTGGCTGGCCACCTCGTACAGCTGGAACTCCACGGGCACCTCGGTCACCTTCCAGCTGCGGCACGGCGTGAAGTGGTCCGACGGCACCGCGTTCACCAGCGCGGACGTCGTCTTCACCTTCCAGAAGATGATCAGCGAGCCGACCCCGTACAACAACTACAGCCTGCCGATCACCGGGGCGACGGCCGACGGCCAGTACGCTGCGACGCTCACGTTCTCCAAGCCGGTCTACAGCGACCTCTACTACATCGCCGGCAAGGTCGACATCCTGCCGCAGCACATCTGGAAATCGGTGACCGACCCGTCCACGTTCCTGAACTCCAAGCCGGTCGGCACCGGCGCGTTCGAGGTCTCCAGCGTGACCCCGCAGGTGATGACGTTCACCGCGAACCCGAACTACTACCAGCCCGGGTATCCGAAGATCAAGACCGTGCGGTTCCTGTCGTACAACGGGAACACCGCCTCGAATGCGGCGATCGAGTCCGGCCAGCTGGACTGGGGCGGCAACTACATCCCCAACATCCAGCAGAACTACCTGAGTAAGAACCCGAAGTTCCAGCTGGTCAACATCCCGCTGTCGATCGCGTTCTTCGTGCCGAGCCTGACCAGCGGGCCGACCGCCCAGCTGCCGGTGCGCGAGGCGATCAGCGAGGCGCTCAACCGCACCTTCATCAGCCAGACCGTCTACGACGGCCAGGCCCCGGCGACCAACCCGGAAGCGCTGCTCACACCCAACTTCAGCTCGGTGGTCGCGCCCTCGATGCAGGCGCAGCTGCCCGGCGCGGCGAACGACTCGCAGGCCGAGTCGACGCTCGAGGCGGCCGGCTACAAGATGGGCTCCGACGGCATCTTCAACGACCCGTCGGGCAACGCGCTCAACGTCACCGTCCAGGTGATCTCCGGATACACCGACTACGTGCAGATCGTGCAGATCGCGCAGCAGGAGCTCAAGTCGGCCGGGATCAACCTGGAGGTGCAGAGCGAGTCGTACCAGCAGTTCACGAACAACCAGGACAACGGCGACTTCCAGCTGCTGATCGACAACTTCGGCTACACCCCGAGCGCGTACTCGTACTACTACAACCTGCTCGACAGCGCGGTGGCGCCCAAGGCGGGCACCGCGGACACCGTGGGCAACTTCGGCAGTTACAAGAACACCAAGGTGGACGACGACCTGGCCACCATCGCCGGGACGAACGACACCTCCGCCCAGAACACGGCCTTCGCCGACATCGAGCAGCAGTTCGTCAAGGACGAGCCGCTGATCCCGCTGTTCGAGCAGCAGAACGAGCAGGAGTTCAACGGCGCCAAGATCACCGGCTACCCGACGAAGTCGAACCCTTACGCCTCGGCCGCGATCTACATGCAGCCGGACATCGGCTGGGTGATGATGCGCATCGCGCCGACGAGCTGAGCTGCCGACCGGAGACAGAAGACAGACACACCAGGAACCAGACAGACGGAGAGCAGCGGTCTCCGGCAGGCGCCGCCCCGCGCCGCACTCGCGGGGCGGCGCCGTGCCGCCTGAAGTCGAGGCAACACACAGCGGCAGCGCCCACTAGGTAAAACAGAGCAAAGGTGTCCGGGAATGCGCTACGTGGCCCGAAAGATCGGGTTCTACCTGCTGGCCGCCTGGCTGGCGATCACCCTGAACTTCTTCCTGCCGCGGCTGATCCCGGGCAACCCGGTGCAGCTGCTGATGGCCCGGCTCTCCCAGGCCGGCCCGGTGGAGCCGGGCGAGCAGGAGACCCTCACCAAGCTGATGGGCCTGGGCGGCGGCAACCTCTTCTCCCAGTACTGGTCCTACCTCGACCAGCTGGTGCACCTGAACTTCGGCCTGTCCATCACCTACTTCCCGGTGCCCGTGGCCACCGTGATCCACCAGGAGATCTTCTGGACCCTGATCCTGGTCGGCACCGCGCTGCTGATCAGCGTGGTGCTCGGGCTCTCGCTCGGCGCGCTGGCCGGCTGGTTCCGCGGCACCTGGCTGGACGCGCTGGTGCCGGGCACCGTGTTCCTGTCCGCCATCCCCTACTTCTGGCTCGCCCTCGTGCTGGTCTACCTGCTCACCGAGCGGGTGCACGCGGTATCGCCGACCCTGGCCCTCGGCGGCTACGACCCGTCCACCGTCCCGGGATGGAACTGGCCGTTCGTCACCTCCGCGGTGCAGCACTCGCTGCTGCCCGCGCTGACCATCGTGGTGACCTCGGTGGGCGGCTGGATGTTCGGGATGCGCAACATGATGGTCTCCACGATCGCCGAGGACTACGTGGTCGCGGCCCAGGCCAAGGGGCTCTCCCGGCGCCGGGTCATGCTCGGCTACGCGGCCCGCAACGCCGCCATCCCCAGCGTTTCAGGGTTCGCCATCGCGCTGGGCTTCGTGGTCAGCGGCTCGCTGGCGATGGAGATCGTGTTCTCCTACCCCGGCATCGGCTACAACCTGCTGGAGGCGGTCAACAACGACGACTACCCGCTGATGCAGGGCATCTTCCTGTTCATCACCCTCGCCGTGCTCGGGGCGAACCTCATCGTGGACCTGCTGCACGGGATCATCGACCCGCGCAGCAGATCCGGCTCGAGCACGGCGCGGCTCGGACCGGCGCGGGCCGGGCAGCGGGTCTCCCGCCGGCTGGTCCCGGCCGGCGCCGCGGCCACCGCCTCGGCCGGCCCGGCGGCGAAGGAGGCCGACCGATGAGCGCCGTCGCCGCCGTCCCGCAGCCGGCCGCCACGGCGAACCGGCCCGGCCTGCTCCGCGGTATGCGTGGCCTGCGACGCTCGCGCTACCTGACCGCCGGCCTGGCGATCCTCGCCGTGTTCGTGCTGACGGGCCTGTTCGGGCCGCTGTTCGTGCACAACGCCGACGCCTTCAGCTCGAACCGGCTCGAGCACCCCTCGGCGACCTACTGGCTGGGCACCACGCAGACCGGCCAGGACGTGTTCGGGCAGCTGGTCGAGTCGACCCGCGGCACCCTCGTGGTGGGCCTCGGCGCCGGCCTGATCGCCACCGTGGTCTCGGTCCTGGTGGGCGTCGGCGGCGCCCTCAACGGCGGCGTGCTGGACGATCTGCTCTCGCTGTTCTCCAACGTGGCGCTGGTGATCCCGCAGCTGCCGCTGGTCATCATCGTGGCCGCGTTCGTCAAGGGCTCCGGCGACTGGCCGATCGTGCTGGTGATCGCGTTCACCAGCTGGGCCGCCTCGGCCCGGATCCTGCGCGCGCAGACCCTCTCGCTGCGCGAGCGCGACTACGTGCTGGCCGCGCGGGCCGGCGGCGAGCCGGCCTGGCGGATCGCGCTGGCCGACGTGATCCCCAACGAGCTGCCGATCATCGGCTCGCAGTTCATCTACGCCACCATCGCCGCGGTGCTCACCCAGGCCACCCTCGCCTTCCTGGGCCTGGCCAACCCGTCCCAGCTGACCTGGGGGAACATGCTCTACTTCGCCCAGAACGACGAGGCGCTCGACTCCGGGGCCTGGTGGTGGTTCGTGCCGCCGGGCCTGTGCGTGGCCCTGCTCGGCGCCGGGCTGGCCATGGTCAACTTCGGCCTGGACGAGATCTTCAACCCCCGGCTGCGGGTCTACCGCGAGCCGCGCCGCCGCGGCCGGTCCGCGGCGGCGGCAGCGCCGGCGGATCTGGCGGACACGGAGCAGGAGCGTGCGTCGTGATGCGGACCGAGGACGAGCGCGGGCGCGACGAGGAGTTCGACCAGTCGGTCGACCGCGGCTCCGTGACGACGGCGTCCGGGCTCACCGGGGCCGGGCCGCGCACGGTGCTGCGCGCGCAGGGCGTGAGCGTCGAGTACGCCGGCGAGCGGCCGGTGCGCGCGGTGCAGGACGTCTCGCTGGAACTGGCCGCCGGCGAGGTGCTGGGCATCGCGGGCGAGAGCGGCTGCGGCAAGTCGACCCTCGCCTACGCGCTGACCGGGATGCTGCGCCCACCCGCGCGGCTGACCGCGGGCAGCATTCAGTACACTGATGTGGACGGGGACCTGATCGACATCTCCGACGTCTCCCCGGAGCGGCTGCGCTCGCTGCGCTGGAACACGGTCTCGATGGTGTTCCAGAGCGCGATGAACGCGCTGAACCCGGTCACCTCGGTCGGCCGGCAGTTCGCCGACGTCTTCAAGGCGCACCGCCCGCAGATGGACCGGCGGGCCCGCACCGAGCGCTCGGCCGAGCTGCTGGAGATGGTCGGCATCGACCCGGGCCGGCTGCGCTCCTTCCCGCACGAGCTGTCCGGCGGGATGCGCCAGCGGGTGGTGATCGCGATGGCCCTGGCGCTGGACCCGCGGATCGTGGTGATGGACGAGCCGACCACCGCGCTCGACGTGCTGGTGCAGCGGGAGATCCTGGACGAGCTCGAGCGGCTGCAGGAGCGGCTCGGCTTCGCAGTGATCTTCATCACCCACGACCTCGGGCTGCTGCTGGAGATCAGCGACAAGCTCGCGGTGATGTACGCCGGCCGGTTCGTGGAGTACGCGCCGGGCGAGCAGATCGCGAACAACCCGCTGCACCCTTATACCAGGGGCCTGCTGAACTCGTTCCCGGACCTGCGCGGGGAGCGCAGGGCCCTGAGCGGCATCCCGGGCAGCCCGCCGGACCTGCGCGAGCGGGTCCCGGGCTGCGCCTTCGCCGCGCGCTGCCGGGACGCGTTCGAGCCCTGCGGCGAGCGGCGGCCGGAGCTGCGCGCGCCGGCCGGCGCCTGGCCGGTCGCCTGTCATCTGCACGATCCGCAGTTCGGCGGCCTCGAGCGGGCAGGAGGTTCCGCGCGGTGAGTACGGACACGACGACGAGTGCGCAGGCGGGCACCGAGGACGCCGCCGCGCCGGTGCTGGAAGTCAATGACCTGACCGTGGACTACCGGCGCCGCGGGGCGGGCCCGCTGCGCGCGGTGGACCACCTCTCGTTCCGGCTCGAGCCCGGCCGCACGCTGGCGCTGGTGGGGGAGAGCGGCAGCGGGAAGTCGACCGTGGTGCGCGCGCTGGCCGGCTTCGTGGCGCCGACCGAGGGGACCGTCGCGCTCGAGGGTGTGCGCGGGGGCCGCGGCCGCCGGGCCGACCGGGAGTACCGCAAGGCCCTGCAACTGGTGTTCCAGGACCCGTTCGCCTCGCTGAACCCGATGCACACGGTCGCGCGCCACCTGCGGCGGCCGGTCGTGCGATACCAGGCGCCGGGCAGCCGCGCGCAGGCGCACGAGGCGGTGCTCGAGCTGCTGCGCTCGGTCAACCTGACCCCCGAGGCGGACATCGCGGGCAAGTACCCGCACGAGCTGTCCGGCGGGCAGCGCCAGCGCGTCGCCATCGCCCGCGCGCTGGCCACCGGCCCGCGGGTGCTGCTGGCCGACGAGCCGGTCTCGATGCTGGACGTCTCGATCCGGCTGGAGATCCTCAACCTGCTCGACCGGCTGGCCCGGGAGCGGGACATGGCCATGCTCTACGTCACCCACGACCTGGCCACGGCGCGGCACTTCTCGTCGCAGATCATGGTCATGTACCGGGGCGAGGTCGTGGAGGACGGCCCGAGCGACGAGGTGATCCTCAACCCGGCGCACCCTTACACCCGCATGCTCGCCGCGGCGGCCCCGGACCCGACGATCCCGCGCGAGCGCGCGGCGGCCGCCCGGCGCGAGCGGATCGAGGCCCGCGGCGCGCGGGTCGCCGAGTACCGCGAGGCCGACACGGGCGCCGGATGCCGCTTCCGGTCCCGCTGCCCGCACGCCATGCCGGTCTGCGGGCAGCACCCGCCGGACTTCGCCGCCGGGCCCGGCCACACGGCCCGCTGCTGGCTGTTCGAAAACGGATCAGCGGGGGTGCGCGACGTGCCTTAGAACTCCCCATAGACAGACCAGCGCCGAGATCAGAGTTCGATGACGACCTTGCCGCGGACGTGTCGGGCCGCCTGGAGTTCGACGGCCGCGCGGATCTCCTCGATGGGATAAGTCGCTGCGATCGGTACACGCAGGCGCTCGTCTGCGGCCAGGCGTGCGATGTCCTCAAGGGCACCGGGCGCGGCGTTGGCGCCGCTGACGGCCGAGACCCCGTCGACCACGCCCGCGATGGTACAGATGCGACCGTCCGGAACTCCCAGCTCGCGGGCGACGTGCACCGTGTCCGTACCGTGGAGGTCGAGTGCCGCGGTGACCGGGCCTGCGGCGAGATCGCGCACCCGCTCGGCCAGGCCGTCGCCGTACGCGACCGGCTCTGCGCCGAGGCTGCGCAGGTGCTCCGCCGTCGAGGGCGACCCGGTCCCGATGACCCGCGCACCGGCGATGCGTGCCAGCTGGACGGCGAACACTCCGACCCCGCCGCCTGCGCCGCCGACCAACACCGTGTCGTGCGGACCGAGGCCGAGGACGGCGAGGGCTGCGGCTGCGGTGCTGCCCGCGATCGAGAGGGTTGCCGCGGTGCGGTCATCGATGCCGTCCGGGGTGTGATGCGCCACGCCACTGGCGATGTTCCCGTCCGCGTCGACCACGACGAAGTCGGCGACCGCCCGGGACAAGGCCGCCCCGAACACCCGGTCGCCGACCGCGTAGCCGCTCGACCCCGCGCCGACCTGGTCGACGACTCCCGCGTAATCGGTCCCGAACCCGCAGGGCAGGTCAAGGCCGAACCGTGCCGCGGTCTGCGCGTCCGAGGTCATGAACCAGTCCATCGGGTTCAATCCGGCCGCCGTCACGCGGACGCGGATCTGCCCGTCGCCGGCCTGGGGTTCGGGCACGTCCTGGACCGCCAGTGCCTCCGGGCCGCCGAACGACTCGAGTCGGACCGCCCGGCTCACCCCGTTCCGGAGCCCGTCGTCGTGCCGCCGCATACTTCGCATCTCCTCGGGTTCGTGGAGCCGCCGTGAAACGGACTATGCTCCGGTTGGCGAGGCTACCATAACCGGAGCGTGATCCGTTTGAGGGATCCAGATGCACGGGCGACGCGCGCCGATGCCGCCCGCAACCGCGAGCAGCTGCTCGATGTCGCGACCCGGGTGTTCGCGTCAACCGCCGCAGAGACGTCGATGCGCGCCATCGCCCGCGAGGCCGGCGTCGGCATCGGGACGCTCTACCGCCACTTCCCGACCCGCGAGTCCCTGGTGGAGGCGGTCTACCGCGACCAGGTCGTCCGCCTCACGAACGGCGCGCGGGACCTGCTCGCCGAGATGACCCCGGCGGTTGCGCTGCGGCGCTGGATGGACCTGTTCGGCGACTGGATCGCGACGAAGAACGGCATGCTCGACACACTGCTTGCGGTGATCGAGTCCGGCGCCGTCGGCCACGCCCGGACCAGGGACGAGCTGATGAACGCGATCTCGGCGATCCTCGGTGCAGGCCGCGCCGCGGGAGATCTCCGGCCCGACGTCACTGCCGAAGAGGTCGCTGCAAGCCTGATCGGCATCTTCACCGTCGCCCGCCAGCCCGGCCACACGGTCACCGCTGATCGACTTCTCGACATCCTCCTCGACGGCCTTCGGCCTCGTCCTTAGCCGCAGAACTCCTGCTCCGCGGTCTGCGGGTTGTCCGGTATCCGCAGCGTGGTCAGCTTGAACGAGTCGGCCAGGTTGTCGAAGAACCGGCTCCAGCCCATCGGCGCCTGCGTGGCCTGCTGCAGCTGCTCGACCGCGCCGCAGGAGAGCACCTTGCGCGCGTCGAGGAGGTCCACGTTCGGGATCTCCGGCGCCGTCTTGACGTTCGTGTACTCGGCGATGACCCAGACCGGCCCGGCGAACTCGTCGTGCCCGACCCGGCCGTCCTTGCCCGGCTGGAGGTGCGCGGCCAGCGTCCAGGACAGGCCGTGCTGGTCGATCGCGATGCCGTTGAGCGGCACCGTGGCGCCGAGCGTGCCGAGCACGTCCCCGGTGATCGCGACGGTGGCGCCCTGCCGGGAGAGCCGGAACGGATAGTAGTTGCCGCCGTCCGGCAGCACGACCAGCAGCGTGCGCGGCCCGAACTCGGCGTCCTGGCCGACCACCCAGCCGACCGTGTGCGGCGGCCCGGCCGGCGGTCCGAGCAGGGCCTTTATGTACGGCATCGCGCTGGTCGGGTTGGCCGTGTCGGTCACCGCGACCCAGAACGATCGCTCGTTGGTGATCCCGTCCTTCGGGATGAGCTCGAAGGGCTGCGGCAGCCGCCACCACCCGGCGCAGACGAACGTCCACGCCGCCATCAGCGTGACGCACACGCCCACCGCGGTGGCCCGGCCGAACGGCGGCAGCGAGCGGCGCCCGGCGGACAGCCGAACCCGGCCGCGGACCGGCACCGGCGCCGCCATGACCGGCAGCAGCAGTGCGAACGTGGGCGGCAGCAGCATCCTGGCATGCATGAAGTCGCCGCCGATCGCGATGACGTACCCCGCCATCAGCACCCCCGCGGCGACGGCCGACCCGACGCAGGCCCGGCCGGTGCGGTCCAACCGGCGCCAGCCGACCAGCGCCGGGGCGAGCAGGAGCAGCAGCAGCGCCGGGATCCACAGCCGGTACGGCGCCTCGTAGTTGCCGAGGTACGCGAAGCCGTCGATGACGTGGAACGTCGAGGCCTGCTTCGCGATGGCGGTGTTCGGCACGAGCATGCCGTAGTAGCCCATCCGGAAGACCTCGTAGCCGAGCGGGACCGCGGCGGCGATCCCGAGCAGGCCCGCGGCCGCGCGCCGGCCCGGCCGGGCCGCGTACCAGAGCCCGATCAGGAAGCAGACGGTGCCGATTGCCATGTCGGGCCGCACGACCCAGCCGAGGCCGGCCACGAACGCCGCGGCGCGGGTGCGCCGGGCCGTGTCCGGCCCGACGCCGGCCATCAGCCACCAGCTCAGGCCCAGCCAAGTGAAGATCAGCGGGTCCTCGAGGCCGGAGGTGGCGAAGTCCCAGAACGGCGGCAGGGCCAGGACGACCATCGCGCCGAGCGGGAGGACGAGGGGGCCCGGCGCGGTGCGGTGGTGCAGCCGCCGCGCGCCGAGCAGGGCGAGCAGCAGTCCGAGCGGGGAGAGGACCAGGCCGGTCCACATCAGCACCGTGTAGACGCTGGCGCCGCTGCCCCAGGTCAAAGACGCGATCAGCCAGGTCCACAGCGCCGAGGTGTCCGCCTCGACCCGCTCCCCGGCGTTGAACACCGGCCCGTTGCCGGCCATGATCTGCTGCACGGTGCGCGCCACGATCAGGCCGTCGTCCGTTATCCAGCGCCGGTGCCAGGCGAGGGCGAGGTAGCCGAGCGGCGGCAGGACGATCGGGGCGTGGCGGCCGACGAATCCGGCCGTCCTGCGCACCGCGGACGCGCCCCGGCCCCGGTCGTCCGCGCCGGGCTCGGGCGGCGGCGCCGGCGTGTCCTGGACGCCGGGCTCAGCAGTGACCGTGGCCAACGCGGCACCCCCACAAGTGCGTGTAGAACCCATATTCACCGGATCGGCCGTGTCCTGCGTGGACGCCGCCGCAGCCGGGTGCGGCACGGCGCCGCCCGACTGCCGCACCGGCCCGGTTCGAACCGGCGCCGCCGGCTCCTGCTGCGCCGCCGGGCCGCTCACCGCGGGCCTCCCGAGATCGTGAGGCTAGCAGAAGGACCCCGTCGGGCGCTGACGAAGCACGCCCGCCTACTACCCTGTGTGCCGTGCATACCACTGACCCGTTGAGCGGGCGGCACGGCGACGGTGCTGGCGTCGGCATAGGCGAGCAGGCCCTGATCCGGGCGGTCGTCCCGGAGCCCGCGGTCGCGGTCGACGTGCGCGGCGAGCTGCCGGACGCGGGGCTCTTCCCGGCCGAGCAGGCGGCGATCTCGCGCGCGGTCGCCACGCGGCAGCAGGAGTTCACCACGGCGCGGGCCTGTGCGCGCGAAGCGCTGCGGCGGCTCGGCATACCGCCGGTGGAGATCGGGACCGGCGCCAAGGGCGAGCCGCAGTGGCCCGAGGGCATCGTGGGCAGCATCACACACTGTTCGGGCTACCGCGGCGCGGTGGTGGCCCGCGCATCGCAGATCACGGCGATCGGAATCGACACCGAGCCGAACAAGCCGATGCCGGACGGCGTGCTCGACGCGGTCAGCCTGCCGGACGAGCGCGCGTGGATCGCGCGGCTGGCCGAGGACGAGCCGGAGGTGGCCTGGGACCGGCTGCTGTTCTGCGCCAAGGAGGCGGTCTACAAGACCTGGTACCCGATCGCCCGGCGCTGGCTCGGCTTCGAGGAGGCGCTGGTCAGCGTGGACCCGGCGGCCGGGACCTTCGAGGCCCGGCTGACGGCGACGGGTCCCGACGTGCACGGCGTGCCGCTGACCGGGTTCTCCGGGCGCTGGGCCGTGCGGGAAGCGCTGATCATGACCGCGATCGTGTTGCACGAGCCTAAAGACGCGCAGGGTGACGGCGCGTTTCCGCCTGTGACCGAATCGGAATGCACGCCCTCGGAGTAATCACGGGACGTCGATCGACGTGTCGGCGAACGCCCAACCGGACCAACGCGTCACGGCGATGTCGATGACTGGCCCGGACGGGGGATGCTCGGCGTACCACGGATAGCGGTGCTGGAACGTGGCGAGAAGCCCTGATCCCAATCCGTCCGGCTGTACAGCAGCCAGTTCGGCGAACGTGCGGACGACAGCCGTGCCGTCGGCCCGCGCCCACCAGAGGTGCTCCCAGGCGTCGGCGTATTCGTCGACGAGCAGCGAGACGCTCGGATTCGCGGCGATGTTGCTCAGGCGCTTGAGCTGCGTGGTGCGCTTCGGCTTGGAGTCGACGGCGATATAGATGTGCTCGTCCGCCGTCAGGACGTAGGTCACCGGAACAAGGTGCGGTCGGCCTTCCGGGTCCACGGTGCCGAGCGTCGCGGTCGGGGACAGCGCGAACCGCCGCCTGGCCTCGCCGGAACCCAACCTCATGGCTCGACCCTAACCGCTGCGACACGAGCGGGCCGCGACCGCGGCCCTACCGAAACGCGAGTCATACTCCCTGCTCAGCTGTGGTCATGCTCGAGCATCGCACTAGCCGAAATGGCTAACGTGATCTGAGTCACCCTTCTGTCAGGCGCGCGCAGGGGCTCGCCAAGGACAGCAGTGCGCGCATAAAGGGGGCGCGTAAGGGTGTCCGGCACCCTCACCGCAGCGGAGCCTGAAATGAGCACCCAGACCCGCCCGCTGTCCGCCGTGCACCCGGAACGCTGTCAGCACATCCGTGGGTGATATCTCCATATCTTCCTATTTGTCATGCCGCCGCCATCACTCCGGGAGTCCTCGCAATGACGCAAGCCGAGTCGATACATACCCTGCCCGCATTGCTGCAGTTCGACGGCGATGAGGAGGGCGCAACCCGCTACCGGCTGGACTGGGTCCGCATCCCGGTCGGCGTGGCGGTCAACACCGCGGCCTGCGCCGGCTCCGGACGCTGGGCCGTGCTCGGCCCGGACGGGCTCGGGCTGTCCGCCTCCCGGTACCCCGACTTCGCCGCGCTGGCCGGGGCGATCTCGACCGGGGCGCGGGTGCCCGAGGTCGTCTTCGCCCCGTGCGCGCAGCCGGCCCGGGCCGGCGAGATCACCGGCCTGCTGAAGTCCTGGCTGGCCGACGAGCGGCTGGCCGCGGAGGACACCCGGCTGGTCTTCGTGATCGACGGCGGCCTCGCGGCGCAGTCCGCCGAGCCGATCGTCGGGCTGACCGGCTCGCCGGTCTGGGGCCAGGTGATCGCAGCGCAGCTGTCCTACCCCGGCCGGTTCGCCCTCGTCGGCATCGACGGCCGCGAGTCCTCGTTCCTGCTGCTGCCCGCAGCGGCCGCCACCGGCGAGCCGGAGCTGGAGATCCGCGCCGGCGTCGTGCTCGCGCCCCGCCCGGTGCCGAGCACGGTGGGCACCGGATCGGGTTGGGCCGACGACGCGGACGCCGAGCTGGCGGACCTCGAGGCGGCCGAGGCGGCGATCGCCTAACGCCGTCGCACTGTTCTGATCGCTGCGCGCGGCCGCCCGGTGGGCGGTCGCGCGCCCGTCTTTTCCGCGCGGCCGGTCGTACGCTGATGGCTCGGGCGATACCGCGGGGGCGAGCGCGATGACGGAACGGATCAGGCCGGCCGCCGAGTCAGACCTTGACGCCATGATGGCGCTCGTCGCCGCGCGGGAGCGAGCCAACGCCCGCGGCGGTCCGAGCCTGTTCGAGGCCTTGCAGGCGGAGTCCGAGGCCGGCCGGGTGGCGGCGCTGCGGCGCATGATGGCCACTGACATGGAGCGGGGCGGCCAGGTCGCGCTGGTCGCCGAGGATGAGGGCCGGGTGGTCGGCTTCGCCGTGATCAGCGGCACCGGCATGCTTCTGCCCCCGCTCGACGACGTGTCCAAGGTGGCCACGCTGGGCGAGTTCGAGGTGGCAAAGGACCGCTGGCCGACCGCCGGTCCGGCGCTGTTCGGCGCGGCGCTCGACGCTGTCCGGGGCCGCGGGGCCGGGATGCTGATGGCGCAGTCGCTGGCCCCGGAGGCTGAGCGGCGGCGCTTGTTCGAGTCCGTGGGAATGCGCGTCACCGTGGAGACGTGGTGGATGCCGCTCACGCAGCGCGGCACAGCGGGCGAGGGCGGGGGAGCGGCGGCCGAGGGCGGCGTCCGAGTCAGGCCGGCGGGCGCGATGGACGTCGATGCGATGGTGGCGCTCGAGGCGGCGCACCGAGCCGAGGAGGCACGCCGCGGCTCCACGTTCTCGAGCCTGTTCGACGGGCCGGCCGAGAGCCGGCAGCGGGTGCTGGCCGAGTGGACCGCCTCTCCCGAAGCGGACGTCCTGATCGCCGAGGCGGACGGCCGGCCGGTCGGCTACGCGCTCGTCATGGACCTGGACGGCCTGAGCCCCGGCCTGCCCGCGCCCACGGCCGCAGTGAACGAACTCGCCATCGAGCCGGAGCGGTGGCCGGGTGCGGGCCGGACGCTGCTGCACGCGGCGCTGGACGCGGCCGAGCGGCGCGGGGCCGAGCAGATTCTGGTCATGACCGAGACCACCGACCCGGCCCACGGCGGTGATCTCACGGCGGCCGGCCTGACCCGCATAGCCGAGAACTGGTACACGGGGGTCCAGCAGCCGCAGCAGCGCG
>DASYAE010000022.1:0-23464 GCA_036501535.1 Actinocrinis sp.
GACCTGCGCACCCGCCCCCGCGGCTACTACGCCCGCCAACGCTTCACCAACCCGCCCGGCCCGCTTCCCGAGGAAGGAGCAGAACAATGAGAGACGAAGCACGCTTGACCCACACCAACAGTGGCGCACCTCGATCGACCACCGTTCGCCGTCGATCACGACGGTCAGCGCCAGGTGCGTGCCGTACTCGTCGGGGGTCGCCTTCGCGCGCTCGAGGCTGCCGTTGATCTGCCCGCGGTGGAGCGTGACGGCATACCCGAGGGCGGTCAGCAGCGAGGCGAAGGCATTGTTCAGGTTGAAGCAGTAGCCGCCTCGGCCCGCGAGGATGCGGGCGATGGATTCCTCCGGGCCGATGCCCTGAGGGCGTCCGCGCTGGATGTCGATGTTCTCGAAGGCGATGCGCTCGACGTGCGCGCGGTGCAGTCTGCGCAGCGTGTCGAGCGTCGGCGCCCCGAGGGGTTCCGAGGCGTCGACGCCGAGCTTGGTCAGATAGGGCGCGACCCACGCGGGGTGGCTGGAAGTCTCCGGGATCACGGCCCCGAACACTAGCGCCTCCGAGCGCCTGCAACCCAAGGGATTTCGCGTTGACGCTCTTCGCCACCTCGCTGGCCCCGTCATAGATCCGCGACGCCCGCGTGAACGGGCAGCGGTCCTCCGCTCTAGGACCTGTCCTGGGCCGGCAGCGCGACCTCCTTCGCGATATGCAGCAGCCCGGCCGACAGCGGGATGGCCAGCAGCGCGCCCACCACGCCCAGCAGTGAGAAGCCGATCAGGGCCGCTATCACGCCGATCATCGGCGGCACGTCCACGGTCCGGTGCATCACCCGCGGGTAGACGATGTAGTTCTCGAACTGCTGGTAGAGGATGAAGAAGATCCCGGTCACCACGGCCTTGGTCGGCGAGTCGAAGAACACCAGCACGGTGACCAGCACCGCCCCGATCGTCGCGCCGATCAGCGGGATCAGGTCGGTCAGCCCGATCAGCAGGACCAGCGGCAGCATGTACGGGATGCGCAGGCCGACCAGCAGCAGCAGCGTGGCCAGCGCCGCCAGCGAGGCCACGATCAGCGCGCCGGAGACGTAGCCGCCGATGCGGGTGAGCACCTGTTCGGTCAGCGCCTCGATGCGCAGCCGCCGGGAGCCGGGCACCAGCTGGTACGCCGCCAGTTTGATGGACGGCAGCGAGCTGACGAAGTAGATCGTCAGCACCAGCACGGTGAACGCCTTGAATACCGAGGAGATGATGAACTCGCCGAAGCCGAGGACCCCGCCGGCCACCAGTTTCGCGGTGCCGGCCGCAGTCAGCGACTGCTCCAGCCGGCCGATCAGGTTGTACTTCGCGTCCAGCTGCTGGATCGTTCGGTTGTGGCCGAGGTGCTGCAGGTGTCCTGGTAGCGAGGCGATCAGCGCGGTGGTCTGCTGCGCCAGCGGCTGTGCGATGGCGGCGGCGAACCCGCCGAACAGGACCAGTACCGCCGCAGCGACGATGAGCACGGCCCAGCGGCGCCTCATCCCACGGTCGGTGAGCCGCTCCACGAACGGGTTCAGGCCCAGCGCCAGCACCAGCGCGATGACGATCAGCACCAGAATGCCGATGAGCGAGAGCAGCGCCTGCGCGAGGTAGTAGGCGAAGATCACGCCGAGGCCGCCGACGAACCCGATGTAGTACGGGTGCGTGCGGCGCAGCGGCCGTCCGGGTTCGCGTCCCTGCGCCTGGCGCGCGATCGACCGCATGGTGTCTGACTGCGCGTCATCCGTCCGCGTCGCGCCCGACTGCGCTTCTGCGGTCCCGGCGCTTCGCTCGACGGACATGCAAGCGATTCTGCCATCGGCCGGGCCCGGCGGGCTCCACGGGCGCCGCAGGCGGTCCCGGTGCGGCGCCGCGCTGGCCAAAGGCGGCACGAGCGCGCGTCGCCGCACGCATAGACCGTGCGCGCATGTGAGTGACTCAGAAGAGGAGCATCCAAGGCCGCCGGACAGGCCCGCGCCGCTGTGCGCGGCGCGGGCCCAGGTCCGTCCCGACCTTCGAGTGTCGCGTTTGTCGCGTGCCGGAGCCTACCGGCCCACCGGCTGTTCATCGGCCTGTGCTTATCGGGCTGTGCTTATCGGCCAGACCTCATCGACCCTGCGCGGGCACGGCCGACGTGTCGTCGGACTTGTCGTCCAGGCTGAGGCCGGCCAGCGCGGCGCCCGCGCCCCCGGCGCCGCCGGTGAGCGTCGCCAGCATCTCGCGGACGTTGTGGAGCTGCGCGTTGATCGAGTCGCGGCGGTGGGTCAGCGCGGCCAACTCCCGCTCCGACTCGGACCGGATCCGGTCCGTCTTTGCCCGCGCGTCCGCCACGATGTCGTCGGCCTGGCGCTGCGCCGTCTCGATGGTCTGGCGGGCCCGCCGCTCGGCGTCGGTGCGCATCTTCTCCGCCTCGAGCCGGATCTGCTCGGACCGGGTCTCCACCTCGGCCAGGTGCTTCTCCGCCTTCGCCTGCCGGGCCGCGAGGTCCCGCTCGGACTGCTCGCGCCGCTTGGCCAGCTTGGTCTCGAAGTCGGTCGCCGCGGCCGCCGCAGAGGCGCGGATGTCCTCGTAGTGCGCCTCGGCCTCGGCCCGCTTGGCCGCCGCGTCCTTGGACGCGTCGGCCCGGATCTGCGCCGCCTCGTCCTTCGCCTTCTCGTGCAGCCGCACGCCCTCGGCCTCGGCCTTGGCCCGGCAGTCCTTCGCGTAGCCCTCCGCGTCCGCGCGCACCTGTCCCGCAGCCTGCTCGGCCAGCTCACGGTGCTGGTCCGCCGCCCGCCGGGCCTCCTCGCGAAGGTCCTTGGCCTCCTCCTCGGCCAGCCGCAGGATCTTCTCGACCCGGGCGCCGAGCCCCGCGTAGGTCGGCTCCGAGTCGTTCATCTGCGCCTGCATCGACTGGTTCTCGAGGTGCAGCTCCTCGATGCGCTTCTCCAGCGCCCCTACGCGGTGCACCGCGGAGTCACGCTCGGCGTTCAGCTTCGTGAAGCGCTCGTTCGTGGACGGGATGTCGTATCCCCGGCGCACGATCTCCAGACCGAGGGGCGATGTGGTCTCGCTCATCTTCTTCAATCTCCTGATGACCGTCGAGGTCGGGCGGACGGTTCGGGCGGGGCTCCGGGCGCCGCCTGGTGTGCTGTGCTGCTTCTCGGCTGCCGCTGCGAACGTTCAAGCTCGAGTGGTGTGCGCGGCCGGCCCGCGCAGCGGATGGGTGCCGGTTCCCGGTGCTGCCGTTCGCCGCCGGTCCGAGGCCGACCGGTTCGGGCCCGGCCGTCCCGAGCCCGCCGTGACCCGGGCTCATACCGGCGCCGGCTGAGGGGATCTACACTCCGCTGCCTGAGGAGGCGCGCCGCCCTAACCCTAACGGCTCAGCGACCCGATTCGGCACGTACCCGGCGAGATTTTCCGGTCACAGTTCGGGTCCACCGGCCCGGGACGGTCACTTTCTGACGCGGCGTCAGTTGCGGCTCAGGCCGCACCCGCGCGCATCACCAGCCGCTTCCGCGCCAACCCGTGGTCAAGAGCCCGACTCGCGGCCGCCCGCCGCGGCCTGCGCCGGCTGGGCCGATTTCTCGCCCGGCCGCAGGATCGGGCCGGCGAGCGCGTCGAGCACGCCCTGGACCCGGGCCATCTCGGACTTGATCTCCTCGCGCCGGATCTCCAGCGCCTCCACGTCGCGCTGTGCCTCGCCCCGGGTCCGCGCCGCCTGCTCGTGCGCCTTCGCGACGAGCGCGTCGGCGGCCTTCTCCGCGGCCACCCGGGCCGCGGCGGCCTCGGTGGACGCCTCGTTGCGGGTGCGCTGCGCCTCGCGCTGGGCTGCGGCTACCTGCTCGGCGACGGTCGCCCGCAGCGCGTCGGCCCCGGCGCTCGCGTCCGCGGTGATCTTCGCCGCCTCGCCGGCCGCCTTGGCGAGCTCCGCCCGCGCCTCCGCGATCAGCTGGTCGGCCCGCTTGGCCGCGGTCTGCAGCGCCTCAGAGGCCTGCGTGCGCGCGGCGCCGGTGGTGCGCTCCGCCTCCGTGCCGGCTTCCGAGCGGAGGCGGGCGGCCTCCCCCTGCGCCTTCTCGACCAGTCCGTCCGCGGTCCGGCGGATCCGGTCCACCTCGCCGCGCGCCTCGGCGGTGATGCGGTCCCCGTGCGACCGGGCGTCGGCGACCACTTTCTCGGCCTGGTCCTTGGAGCTGTGCGCCAGCTTCGCGGCCTCGTCCCGGGCGGTGTTGACCAGGGTGTCCGCCTCGCCGGCGGCCTTGGTGAGGCGCTCGGCGGCCTGCTTGCGGGCCTGCTCGGCGATCTCGGAGGCCTCGTCCCGGGCCCGCTGCCCCATCGACGTCGCCTCGGTGCGGACCTGCTCGGCCTGGTCGCGGGCGGTCTTGACGGTGGTCTCGGCCTTGGACCGGGCCTCGGCGAGCAGCGCGGCCGTCTCGGCCTTGATCCGCTCGGCCTCCTCGCGCGCCGCGTTGATGCCGGAATCGGCCTTGGACCGGGCCTCGGCCAGCAGCGCGGCCGCCTCGGCCTTCGCCCCGTCCAGCACGCCGTCGGCGCTGGACCTTATCGCCGCGACCTCGTTGCGGGCCTCCTCGATCGCCCGCCGGGTCTCGGCCTCGGTGCGCGCGATGCGCTCCTCGGCGGTCCGCCGGGCCTGCGCGATCGTGCTCTCGGCGCTGTTCTTCGCGTTCTCCAGCAGGTCCGCGGCCTCGGACCGCAGCCGGGTCGCCTCGGCGTCGGCCTCGGCCCGCTCCCGCGCCGCGTCCGCCCGCGCGTCCGCCAGCGTCTTGTCAGCCTGCTGAGTCAGCGCCAGCGCGGCGGCCTGCGACTCGGCCCGCATCGCGGCCGAGTCGTTCTCGGCCTTGCCGATCAGACCGCGCACGGCCTCGCGGATCCGCTCGGCCTCCCCGTTCGCCTCGGAGACCAGCTTGACCGCCCGGGTGCTGGCCTCGTCGACGGCCCGGGCCGCCTTGGCCGTCGCCTCCTCGGCCATCTGGGCCGCCCGCTCGGCGGCCTGATTTATGGTGCGCTCCGCGGCGGCGCCGGCCTCGTTCCGCTTGCCCTGCGCGTCCTTCTCGGCCTGGTCGGCCAGCGCGGCCAGCCGCTCCTCGTTCTTCTGCCGCAGCCCGTTCAGCTCGCCCCGGACCGCCTCGCGCATCGCCTCGACGCCGGCCTCGGTGTCCAGCCGCAGCTTCTCCGCGTCCGCGGCGGCGTCCCGGCGGGCCTTCTCCGCGTGCTCGCGGGCCTCGGCGCGGATCCGCTCCGCCTCCGCGTCGACCTCGCCCCGCAGCCGCTCGGCCTCGGCGCCCGCGTCGGCCCGGATCTTCGCCGAGGCGGCCTCGGTCTCCGACTTGCGGGCCGCGATCGCCGTGTCGGCGTCCGCGTGCTTGGCAGCGATGTCGTTGTGGGCCGCGGAGATCGCGGCCTCGGTCTCGGCCTGGCGGGCCGCGATGGTGCTCTCGGTGTCGGCCAGCCTGCCCGCGATCTGCGCCTCGGCCGCGTCAGTGATCTTCTTCGCCGCGGCGGTCGCCACGCCATGCGCGCCGTCGGCCTCGTGGTGCAGCCGCTCGGCCTCCGCGTGCAGCGCCTGGGCCTGCCGGTTCAGCTCGGCGACCTCGGCCTCGATCTTGGCCTTGTGCGAGGCGGCCTCGTCGCTGGCCTTCGAGACCAGCGACTCGGCCGTGGCGGCGGCCTTCGCCAGGCTCTGCGCGGCCCGCTGCTCGGTCTCGGCGGTGTGCTGCGCGGCCTGCTCCCGCTGTGCGTTGGCGGTGGCCGTGGCCTCGGCGACTATCTGCGCCGCCGCGGCCTGCGCCTCCGAGGTGACCCGCGCGGCCTCGGACTCCGAGTCGTTCTTGAGCTTCGCCGCGATGCCGGTCGCCTCGGACCGCACCCGGTTCGCCTCGGTCTGCGCCATCGTCATGAGCTTCTGGGCGCTGGTCGAGGCGGAGGCGGCCTGCTCGGCCGCGTCGCGCTCGTGCGAGGCGGCGCGCGCCGCGTGGTCCGCGGCGGTCGAGTGCGCCTCCTGCGTCATCCGCTGCGCCTCGGCGACCGCCTGCGCGACCGTCTGGTCGGCGTGGGCGCGCGCGGCGACCGCGGTCTGCTCGGCTTCCGACTTCAGCGAGGCGCGTACCTGCTGGACGTATTCCTGCGCCTCGCGCAGCTCTTGGGCGGCCTGGTCGCGCTGGTGCTTGGTCTCGCTCTCGACTTTCGCACGGGCCTGCTCGGTGGCCTGCCGGTGCATCGTCTCGGTCTCGGTGCGCAGCCGCTCGGCCCACGCCACCGTCTCGTTGACCTCGGCCTCGCCCCGGCGGCGCCGCTCGGCCAGCTCGGACTCCAGCCGCTGGCGCTGCGCGTCGAGCTCGGAGCGCAGCCGCGAGGCCTCCTGCTGGGCCTGCGCGCGCACCTGGTCGGCCTGGGCCTGCGCGGTGCGCAGCATCTGCTCGACCTGGCCGGAGATGTTGTTGTAGTTCGGCCCGGAGTTGTTCCGGCGCAGCTCGTGCAGCTTCGAGCGCAGCACGTCGACCTGGTAGGCCAGGTCCTCGCCGTGCGCGACGGACTCGTCCCGCTCGGTGCGGGCCTGCTCCAGAGCCTCTTCGAGCTCTTCGAACTGCGCCTCGGCGTCGTACCGGTCGTCCACCCGGACCGGCGGCTCCTGCTCGGGCGTCCAGCCCTGCTGCGGCGTCTGCCGCCGCCGGCCGCTGAACCCCTCGTCGTAATCCGAGCCCCCGCCGGCGTATTCGTACTGCGGTCCCATGTCGTAGGCCTGGGTCGAGTCGTCGCCGAACTCCTGCGCGCCCCGATGCGACGACGGGTTGGCGTCGTAGGGGCGGGCGTCGTAAGGCGCTTCGCCGTCGTAAGGACGTCCGCTGGCATCGTAAGCGCCGGCGCCGTCATACGACTCGGAGTTATATGTCTGTGACCTGTAGTCACCGCGCGGGCTGTGGCGGGGAGTGGAACCGTAGCCGGTCCGGTCGTCCACGCGCCCATGTCCCATGCGTCTAATCTTGTCAGAATCCGGGGCGCTGAGGACTAGACGTTACGAAAGCGTTCGATCGCATGGTGATGGCGCTCCCTCAGTGCGCCGTCGCGCACCCCCAGGCCTTCCGCTGACGCAAGACACAGTACGCCCACTTTGCCCTGATGTAGATTCCGGTGGACGTCGAACGCCGCCTGCCCGGCGTCGGCCAGCGGATACGACTTCGACAAAGTCGGATGGATCATGCCCTTCTGCACGAGCCGGTTCGCCTCCCACGCCTCACGGTAGTTGGCGAAGTGCGATCCGATCACCCGCTTCAGGTTCATCCACAGGTACCTGTTGTCGTATTCGTGCAGGTAGCCGCTCGTGGAGGCGCAGGTGACGATCGTTCCGCCGCGCCGGGCGACGTAGACCGACGCGCCGAACGTCTCGCGCCCCGGGTGCTCGAACACGATGTCCGGGTCGTCGCCGCCGGTCAGCTCCCGGATCCGGGCGCCGAGCCGCTGCCACTCCTTCGGATCCTGGGTCGCCTCGTCGGACCAGAACCGGTAGCCCTCGGCGCTGCGGTCGATCACCAGCTCCGCGCCCATCCGGCGGCAGATCTCAGCCTTCTGCGCCGAGCCGACCACGCAGACCGGGACGGCGCCGCCGTTCAGCGCCATCTGCGTCGCGTACGAGCCCAGACCGCCGGAGGCGCCCCAGATCAGCACCACGTCGCCCTGCTTCATCGCGGCGCCGTTGCGCGAGACCAGCTGCCGGTAGGCGGTCGAGTTGACCAGGCCGGGGCTGGCCGCCTCCTCCCAGGTGAGGTGGTCCGGCTTGGGCATCAGCTGGTTCGACTTGACCAGCGCGATCTCGGCCAGCCCGCCGAAGTTGGTCTCGAAGCCCCAGATCCGCTGCTCCGGGTCGAGCATCGTGTCGCCGTGCCCGGCGGCGTCCTCGAGCTCGACCGAGAGGCAGTGCGCCACCACCTCGTCGCCGGCCCTCCACTTGTTGACCCCCGCCCCGGTACGCAGCACCACTCCCGCGAGATCGGAGCCGATCACGTGGTAGGGCAGGTCGTGGCGCTTCGTCAGCTCGGAGAGCCGGCCGTACTTGCGCAGGAAGGCGAAGGTGGGCACCGGTTCGAAGATCGAGGTCCACACGGTGTTGTAGTTGATCGCGCTGGCCATCACGGCGACCAGCGCCTCGCCCGGGCCGAGTTCGGGCAGCGCGACCTCGTCGAGGTGCAGCGAGGCGCGCGGGTCCTTCTCGCGGGTGCTCAGGCCCTCGAACATGCCGACCTCGTCGGCGCGCACGGTGATGGCGCGGTAGGCCTCCGGCAGCGGCAGCGCGGCGAAGGCCTCGGGTGCGGTGTCTCCGGCCGAGATCGCTGCGAGCACGTTGGCGAGCTCGGGCGAGGACGGGATGGCGGCGGGTGCGGCTGTGGACGCGGTGCTGGGGGCGGTGGTGCTCATCGGGCCGGCCTCCGCTGATGGATGGTCGCTGTGACGCTGGTGATCGACGTGGCTGGGGATGGGGGAGAGTCGGCGGTGTGGGGTGCCGTGCGCGTTGGTCGCGGTGTCGCTGACCACGGCCCGGGGTTCCCTACTGTCCGGTAACTATGCCTCCGGGTAGCCGATTTGGCCAGGTGTCACACATCACATCGGCCGGATTTTCTGCGTCTGGCGCAGCCATGGCGCGCTCCCGGCGTGTCCCGCTCCCTCCTGCGCCGCCACAAGTCGCGATTCATCTAGATTCGATGATATTGCCATGATTTCTCCGCTGGGACGGGAAGACGGGACGGCGCGTGGCCACTGCCGAGTTCAGGACGACCCCCGGCCGCGTCGATCCCTCGGCCCTCCCCTGGCGGCCGCCGGCGACGAGGGCTACCGCAAGGGCTTGCAGCCGCGCCACGTCGGCATGATCGCGCTCGGCGGGGCGATCGGTACCGGCCTGTTCCTCGGCGCCGGCGGCAACCTCGCTAAGGCCGGCCCCTCGCTCGCGCTGTGCTATGCGGTGTGCGGCGTATTCGCGTTCTTCGTCGTGCGGGCGCTTGGCGAGATGGTCCTGCACCGGCCCTCGTCCGGCTCCTTCGTCAGCTACTCGCGCGAGTTCCTGGGCGAGCGCGGCGCATATGTGGCCGGCTGGATGTACGTGATGAACTGGGCGGTCACCGGCATGGCCGACATCACCGCCGTCGCGCTCTACGTGCACTACTGGAGCGCGTTCGCGGGCGTCCCGCAGTGGGTGCTGGCCCTGATCGCGCTCGGCGTCGTGCTCACCGCGAACCTGATCTCGGTGCGGACGTTCGGCGAGATGGAGTTCTGGTTCGCGATCATCAAGGTGGTGGCGATCGTGCTGTTCCTCGCGGTCGGCGTCTGGCTGCTCGCGACCCGGCACCCGGTCGGCGGGCACACTCCTGGCCTGGGGCTGATCGCCGACAACGGCGGCATGTTCCCGCGCGGCTTCTCCGCCTCGATCGTCATCCTGCAGAGCGTCGTGTTCGCCTATGCCGGCGTCGAGATGGTCGGCGTGACCGCCGGGGAGACCGCCGAGCCGAAGAAGATCGTGCCCAAGGCCGTGAATTCCATCATGTGGCGGATCGCGATCTTCTACTGCGGCTCCGTCATCATGCTCGCGCTGCTGCTGCCGTGGACCGCCTATTCAGCGTCGCAGAGCCCGTTCGTCACGGTGCTGTCCAAGATCGGCGTACCCGACATCGGCGGCCTGATGAACCTCGTTGTGCTTACCGCGTCCATGTCGAGCCTCAACTCCGGCCTCTACAGCACGGGACGCATCCTGCGCTCGATGGCCGCGGCCGGCTCGGCGCCGCGCTTCACCGGTCTCATGAGCCGCCATCAGGTGCCCTATGGCGGCATCCTGCTGACCGCCTGCGTTGCGCTGCTCGGCGTCGGGCTCAACGCCTGGCTGCCGGGCCAGGCCTTCGACGTGGTCGTCAACATCGCCTCGCTCGGCGTGATCAGCGCCTGGAGCATGATCATGATCAGCCATCTGGCCTTCGTCCGGCGCTGCCGCCAGGGCGTCCTCGAGCGGCCCGCGTTCCGGCTCTGGGCTTCGCCCTGGCTCGAGTACGCGACCCTCGCTTTCCTGGCCGGCGTGATTGTCCTGATGGGCGTTGACGGCGGCACGATCGGCCGCTGGACGGTGCTGCTGATCGTGCCGATCGCCGGCTGCTTGGTGCTCGGCTGGCGTGTGGTGCGCGGCGAAGTAGGGCGCCGCGCTCAGGAGACTACGAACAGCCGCTGAGTGGCGCGGGTCAGGGCGACATACAGCGTCCTGGTGCCCGCGCCGTCGGGCGCCTCGTCCTCGATCACCGTCGGGTGCACGACCACCGCGCTGTCGTATTCGAGGCCTTTCGCGTCCAGCGCGTGCACCACGATGAGCCGGCCGGCTTCCTGCCGCACCAGCTCGGCCAGCGACTCGGCGATCGAATCCCGCTCGCCGAGCGACGTGATTACGCCGACCGTGCCCTCCACTGCGGCAAGCGCCTCGCGCACAGCCGCGTCGAGGTCGTCGACCTCCTGAGGCGCAAAGCCGGTGGTACGCACGGCATCCGGCAGCACGGCGTTCGGTGCGGCCTTGCGTGCATATCGTGCCGCGTACTCATAGATCTCAGCCGAGTTGCGGTAGTTCGTACGCAACTCGTGCTCATGCAGCCGCTTGTCGCCGATCGCCGCGCGCATCGCAGCAGCCGACTCGTGCGGGTCCGGCCACGAGGACTGCACCGGGTCGCCGACGATCGTCCACGAGGCGCGCCGCCCGAGCCGGCCGAGCACCCGCCACTGCAGCGGCGAGAGATCCTGCGCCTCGTCCACGATCACGTGCGCGTACGACTCCCTGGCCCGCTCCCGCCGCGCGCCCGACCCGGTCCGCTCGGCCCAGGAGGACACCTCCGCCACGCCGCTGTCCGCGAACGGGTCGTCGGACTCCTCCTGCTCGACCGGCGGCGTGCCGAGCAGCTGCGCCAGCTCGTCGAGCAGCGGCACGTCCTCGACGCTGAAGTCCGCCGCCCGCCAGGAGCGGGCCAGCGCGCGGGCCTGATCGTGCCTCAGCCTGTGCCGGCCGAACTCGGCCAGCGTCGCCGGCTCCGCGCAGCTGCGCAGCACCTCGACCGCCGTCCGGTACGGCCACCACTGCTCCACGAAGACCTCGAAGTCGGTGCGGTCGCGCAGGTCCCGGTCGAAGATCGCGCGCTCGGTCCGGCGGCGCTCGCGCAGGTCGGCCGACAGCCGCTCCCACGCCGCCTCGACCAGCGCGGTCTGCGCCTGCGCGCGGCAGGCGTTCGGGTGCGGATAGCGGTTCAGCACGTTGCGACGCAGGGCGTCCAGCCGCGCGCCGTCCAGGCGGATCACCTGGCCGTGGTACGTCGTGCGGAACTCCCGGGGCGTGCCCTCCGGCGTGGCGCGCACCGCCCGGCCGAGCACCGGCAGCAGCGCCGGCGAGCCCTTGAGCGCGGCCAGCGCCGCTGGATCGTGCAGCGTCGCGCGCACCCCGTCGACCAGCTCGCCGAGCGAGCGCAGCGACGCGGAGTGCTCGCCGAGCGAGGGCAGCACCTGCTCGATGTAGGAGGTGAAGACCGCGGACGGCCCGACGATCAGAACGCCGCCGGACTCGAACCGCTTGCGCTCGTTGAACAGCAGGTACGCGGCCCGGTGCAGGGCGACCGCGGTCTTGCCGGTGCCCGGCCCGCCGGTGATCAGCGTCGCGCCGTCGGCGGGGGAGCGGACCGCCAGGTCCTGCTCCTTCTGGATGGTCGCCACGATGTCGTGCATCGCCGTGCCGCGCTTGCGGGTCAGCGCCGCCATCAGCGCGCCGTCGCCGACCACGGCCAGGCCGAGCCGCTCGGCCGACTCCGGGTCGAGCAGGTCGTCGTCGAGCCGGACGACCTTGGCCCCGGTGCAGCGGATGGTCCGCCGCCGCACCACGTCGCCGCGGTCGGTAGGCGTCGCCCGGTAGAAGGAGGCGGCGGCCGGCGCGCGCCAGTCAACCACCAGCGGCTCGTATTCCTCGTCCCGCACGCCGATCCGGCCGACGTGGGTGATCCGGCCGTCGTCGAAGTCGAGCCGGCCGAAGACCAGCCCCTCCTCCTGCGCGTCGAGCCGGGCCAGCCACACCGCCGCCTGGTACACGATCGCGTCGCGCTCCACGAGGCCGCCCTCGTTGCCGAACAGCGCCCGGCGGTGCCCTTCGGCCTCGAATGCCCGCGCATGGCCCCGCATCACCTCGAGGCGCTCGTGGACCCGGTCGACGTGGCGCTGCTCGGCCTCCATCTCACGCCGCGCGACGTCGCTGAGGCCGGCTGACGCCGCCGGCCCGGCGGCCGCACCGTCTTCGGGGCTCGTGGCGCTCGCGCTGGTCGTCGCGGGCTGAGGCAACGGGGGACCTCCGTGGTCGACTGGTCGCTACCGCCCGCGTCTCCGCGCAGGCAGGACCGAACAGTCTATCGGTCAATCGGCGCCTGACGACCTTCCGCATACCCGCGCCACCACCGGCCAGCGGCGCGCTGCGGAAACGGTTCCGGTTATGCCCCGCTCGCCGCCTCGGCGAGGGCGAGCCACTTCTCGTGCGCGCCGCCGAACGGCCCCGCTCGGCCCGTCACCGCAGCCATCAGCCAGCGGGCGGACTCCTCCGCCCGCGTGATCACCTCGGGCGGATAGCCGTACTTCAGCTGGTGCTCGGCGAATTCGTCCTCGTCCACCAGGATCGTCGCGCCGTCGCGCATGCGCAGCACGTCGAGGTCGAGGTCGATCATGGTGACCACGTCGGGCGACGGCCACTGCGGCACGGAGGTGATATCGCAGTAGATCTCGGTGTCCTGCGGCTCGCCGTTGAACGAGGCTGCCCACCACGTGTCCTTCGGGATAAGCAGCACGAACGCGTGCGCGTATGTCACTGTCGGGCCGCCGAGACCGCGTTGCCACACGCAGCCGCTCGGGCCGCCGAGCCAGGTTCCGTACTTGTCCGCGCCGAGCCGGGGCACCCGCGAGTGCCAGTGCAGTGAGCCGTCGTACTTGCGGAAGTTGACCTGCACCTCATCCGGCATGTCAGGGATGCTAATTCGGCACGGTCGCGGTTGTCGCGCGCATTTATTGCAGCGGCGCAGGCCTACGGCAGTTGCGGGTAGAGCGCGCCGACGCCGCCCGAGAGGCCTGCCAGCACCTGCTTGCTGGTCTCGTCGGCGACGATCTCGTAGTCGCCGGCCGCAATGCCGTCGAGCGCGATCTTCGCGATGTCCGCCGGGTCCGACTTCGGGTCGGTGATGGCCCTGGCCATGTCAGTGTCCATATAGCCGACGTGCAGGGAGCTGACCCGCGTCCCCTGGCCGGCCAACTCCTGGCGCAGCGCGTTGGTGAGCGACCAGGCCGCCGACTTGGCGGCGCAGTACGCGCCGGGCCGCGGCAGGGAGATCCACGAGAGCGCCGAGAGGACGTTGAGCACGGCGCTGCGCTCGTGCTTCGCCAGTTGGGGCGCGAAGGCGCGGATCACCTGCAGCGTGCCGAAGAAGTGAGTGTCCATCTCCAGGCGCACGTCGGCCAGGTCTCCGGCGAGCAGCGAGGCGCCGGTCGACGAGCCGGCGTTGTTGACCAGGATCGCGACATCGCCGGTGGCGTCGGCCGCGGCGGCGATGGACGCGGGGTCGGTCAGATCGAGGGCGATCGGCGTGACCCCGTCGAGGTCGACCGAAGCGGGATTGCGGGCGGCGGCGTAGACCCGCGCGCCCCGATCGCGCAGCTGGGCGGCCAGGTGGCGGCCGAGGCCGCGGTTGGCTCCGGTGACGAGGGCGGGCTTTCCGGCGATGTCCATCGGGATCCTCCTGCTGGGTTGGTATTCCCAAGTTAGCATCCTGGATAGGTTCTGACAATCCAGGGGTATGCTGGGATCATGGCCAAGATCCCGGATTCCAGCTGCTCGATCGCCCGCAGCCTGGGCGTGCTCGGCGAGCGCTGGACGCTGCTGGTGCTGCGCGACGCCGTCCTGGGCGCTACCCGGTTCGCCCAGTTCCGCGAGAACCTCGGTGTCGCCCCCGACGTGCTGACGGACCGGCTCGCCGCGCTGGTCGAGTACGGCGTGCTGGAGCGCGAGCCGTATCAGGAGCCCGGCGCTCGCACCCGGTTCGCCTATCGGCTCACACCGGCCGGCCGCGAGCTGAGCCTCGTGCTCAGCGCTCTGCAACAGTGGGGCGACGCGCATGTGCCGCCGCCTGACGGGCCGACCGTGCTGCGCCGGGTCCGCGACACCGATCGGCCTGTACACGTGGGCTTCGTCGACGACCAGGGCCGCGAGGTCGCCCCGGACGACGTCGACTTCGTCCTGACTGCCGCGTTCCGCGGCTGACGGGGCTGAGCGGGCCCGGCCCGGAAAACCGCGCTACCGGTCCCGCACCGCGTCCAGCGCGAGCAGCGCGACGTGCAGCGAGAGGCAGGACTCGACCGAGTCCAGGTCCACGCCGAGCACCCGCTCGATCCGGTGCAGCCGCTCGTAGAACGAGGGCCGCGAGAGGTGCGCCGCGTCGGCCGCGGCCGACTTGTTCCGGCCCTGGTCCAGGTAGATCTGCAGCATCGAGATCAGGTTCGTGCCGCGTTCGGTGTCGTGCGCGAGCAGCGGGCCGAGTTCGCGCTCGACGTAGGTCTGCAGCCGCGCGTCGTCGCGCAGCAGGTGCAGCAGTCCGCGCAGCCTGACATCCACGAGCCGGTGGTAGGCCGGCCCGCCGGCCTGCCGGATCGCCGCGTCGGCCACCTGGATCGCCTCGAGCAGCGAGCGGCGTGCGTCGCGCACCGAGCCGACGGAGGTGCCGACCGCGATGGCGAACTGGCCGTCCGGCCCCGAAAGCCGGCGCACCGTCGCGGCGAACGCGCCGAGTGCCGAGTCCTCGCGGTCCTGCGGGCCGAGCGCCAGCAGCAGCCCGACCGAGTGCTCGTCGACCGCGCCGATCAGCGCGGACAAGCGCTTCTCGCGCACCGCCGTCGCGGCATAGTCGGTCAGCTCCCGCAGCCGGGCCTGGTTCTCGATCGTGGCGCCGTGGCTTGTGGCCGCCGCCGGAGCCGATCCGCGCAACCGCAGCACCACGCCGACCAGCCGCTTGCCCTCCAGCGCGACACCGATCGCGCGCGCCCGCAGCGCCACCTCGGCGGCCGAGTGGTCGTGGTTGAGGATCGCGGTCAGCAGGGTGCGGTGGGTCTGCCGCTCCAGCGACTCCCGGTCCCGCTGCATCAGCCGGTTCAGCGCCAGCGTCGCCGCGCCGCGCTCGGCCAGCATCGTCAGCCGGGTCGGCGCCGGAGCCGGCACGCCGTCGCAGACGATCACCAGCCGGCCCCAGTCCTGGCCGCGCGCGCCGACCACGGTGGTCAGCCAGCCGGACCGCTCGTCGTAGGAGGTGCGCGAGGCCGGGCGCACCGAGCGCGAGCGGCCCTCCCAGCCGTCCAGCAGCGCCTCGGGCGTGCTCCCGGTCGCCTCGTACACCAGCACCTGGTGCGCCAGGTTCTCCAGGACCACCGGGTGCGCGGCCATCTTCGCGATCTGCCGGATCACCTCGCCCGGCTCGGCGCCCTCCACGGCCAGCTCGTTGAAGGTCTGGTGCACCTCCTCGGAGTCGCGCAGCTCGGCCAGCTGGCTGTCGATGATCCGGGCGTGCACGGCCTCGGTGATGGTGACGAAGCGGGTGTCCCGGCCCAGCGTGATGACCGGCAGCCGGTGCTTCTCCGCGGCCAGCAGCAGCGGCTTGGGCGGCGCCTCCGGATAGCGCCGGCCGAGCTCCACGACCAGCCCCGCGGCGCCCAGCGCGGCGAGGTCGGCGACGAACCGGGCCAGCGCCTCGCGCTCGTCCGGCCAGGCGATAGCGGTGGAGAGCACCAGCTCGCCGCCGCGCAGGATCTCGCGCACGTCGGTCAGCTCGGTCACGTGCACCCAGCGCACCCGGCGGTCGAGCCCGGAGGCGCCGGCGACCACCCGGGGATTGCCCTGGCGCACCGCGTCGAGGGCCAGCACCTCCGCCACGGTCGGAAACCCCTGCGGGATCTGCGGTGTCTCACCGGCGGGCGGTGTTTCATCGGGCACGGATATCGCGGGCTTTCGATTCGGTCACGTCGCCTGGGCGCGATGTCTTCACGCCGGGTTGAACACAGTGCAGGCATTTCGGGGCGCTTCCATGCACTCTGACAGCTGGATTCCGGACACGCAAGGCCTGATCTGCATTGCCCGCCGAGGCCGGTCGCAGGATGCTTGATCCGGTCGGGGCCGTAAGGCGGCTTCGGACGGGGGAGGGGATCGGCGTGCGAGCGTCGACGAAGGCGCGGGCCCGCAGTCGGTGGAACAGGTCACGGGCGTGCCGACGGGCGGCAACAGGACCTCGCATGACGTGTTGACCATCACCTCTTCCACCTCGTCGTCCGGCGTCGTGAACGTCGACTTCCAGGGCTCAAACGACATCACCGACTCGGCGCAGGTCGGCGAGACCGTCGACGTCGAGGTCTGGCGTGGCCGGGACGTCGCCGTCCAGGCCGGCGATCTGGAGCCGACGACCGCCATGCCGAGCGTCGCCGTCACCGTGGACTTCGGCGTCGCCCTGCTGGCGCTGGGGCTGACGGTGTTCTTCCTGCTGGCCGCGGCCGACCTGCGGTTCGGCCTCACCGGCCCGCTCGACACGTGGCCGAGCGTCCCGCGGACCGCGCGGCAGGGCTGCGTGGCCGGCGCCTACATCCTCAGCCTGTTGACCAGCTTGACCGCGCTGCTCGGGATGGAGATCTTCCCCGACGCCGGCACCACGCTCATGGCGGTCGGTGCCGAGGCGGTCGTGCTCGTCGGCATCGGGCTCGTGTTCCTGGTCCGGCCGCGGTGGCGGCTCGAGTGAGGGGAGGGGAGCGGCGTGGACGTGACGCAGAGGGCGCAGGCTCGCGCGGAGCGGCTTCAGGAATTCAAGGAGCGCGATCTGCAGGCGCTCAAGCAGAAGGGCAGGCCCGCTGCTGCGCAGCTGGACCCGCGGCACGGTAACCGTAAGCTGCCGCCTCCCGCCGAGCCGCGCGACGCGATCCCGAGCCCAGTAATCCTCTCGGCGGCGCGCCGTTGGTGGGGGCATTGGGACCTGCGCCTTCAGTTGCTGGTCGGCGGCGTTATCGGGCTCGTCCTCATCGGCGCGGCCGCGGCCACCGAGGCCACGCTGATCCGGGCGCTGGACAACGGCAGGCGGCCGCGCTCGACCGCTTCGTTCGGCGCCGATCTCGGCCTCGCGCTCGGGCTGCTGGGCCTGGCCATCGTCCCTCTGCCGCTGCTCATCGCGTTGCGCTACAAGCCGATCGCGCTACACGGCTCACCGTTCACCGGCCGGCAGGTCATGGCCGGAGCCGGTCTGGCCGCCCTCGAGGTGGCCGGCGCGGCGATCGCCGCCAACGGCTTCGCGCTGCACCACGAGCCGGCCAGGATCGCCCACGCCTTCGCCGACATCGGCATCTCGATCGGCGTCGTTCTCTTCGTCGAACTCGTCGCCGTGGGGAAGGCGTGGGACTCACTCACAGGGCGCACGCGGAGATAACCGCTCCCACCCGACGCACCGGTTTTCTGCAATTCGGGTCCGATGCGGCAATCTCAGCGTACCCTCGTGAGGAGTACATGCAGGTCAAACACATCATGCGCGACGCCACCGGTGCCGCGCGGAAGGAACGGCACCCGCACGATCTCCGCACCCTGAGGCGCCCGGCGCGCGCCTCCCCCGCACCCGCTCGACCGCTCGCCGAACATCGAGGTAATCCCGTGTCTTCCCCTGCCGATGCCTCCTCGGCCGACGCTCTGGCCGATGCCAGGCCGCAGCCGTTCTGGCTCGACGACCCGGACCGGCCCCGGCCGCTGCCCACCCTGGCCGAGGACATCCGCTGCGATCTCGCCGTCGTCGGCGGCGGGTACAGCGGCCTGTGGACCGCGCTGCTGGCCAAGGAGCGCGATCCGCAGCGTGAGGTCGTGCTGGTCGAGGCGGCCCGGGTGGGCTGGGCCGCCAGCGGCCGCAACGGAGGGTTCTGCGAGGCCTCGCTGACCCACGGCCTGCCCAACGGCATCGAGCGCTTCCCCAAGGAGCTCGCCACCCTGGTCCGGCTCGGCGAGGAGAACCTGGAGGCGATCGAGTCCACGATCCGCAGATACGGGATCGACTGCGCCTGGGAGCGCACCGGCGAGTTGAACGTCGCGTCGGCCGATTGGCAGGCCGACGTACTGCGCGAATACGCCTCCGTCGCGGCGCGGTACGGCGAGCACATCGTGTTCCTCGACACCGAAGAAGTACGCGCCGAAGTAGCTTCGCCCACGTATATCGTCGGAACGTGGGATAAGCAGGGTTGCGCGATCATCAACCCCGCGAAGCTTGCCTGGGGACTGCGTGACGCGTGCCGAGTGCGCGGCGTGCGCGTCTTTGAGAACACCCGCATCACCGCTCTGGAGAAGTCCAGTACCGGCATGGTTCTGCGAACCGCGGAGGGCCGGAGCGTGAACGCCGACAAGGTCGCGCTCGGCACCAATGCATTCCCGTCGCTACTGCGCCGCGTACGGCCCTACATCGTGCCCATATACGACTACGTCCTGATGTCCGAGCCGCTGACCGCCGAGCAGCTCGAGTCGATCGGCTGGAAGAACCGGCAGGGCGTCGGCGACTCGGCCAACCAGTTCCACTACTACCGGCTGACCGAGGACGACCGGATCCTGTGGGGCGGCTACGACGCGGTCTACCACTACGGCAGCCGGATCTCCGGCCGGCTCGACCAGCGCCCGGAGACCTTCGCCAAGCTGGCCGCCCACTTCTTCACCACCTTCCCGCAGCTGGCCGGCCTGAAGTTCAGCCACACCTGGGGCGGCGTGATCGACACCTGCACCCGGTTCTGCGCCTTCTACGGCACCTCGCACGGCGGCCGGGTCGCATACGCCGCCGGCTACACCGGCCTCGGCGTCGGAGCGAGCAGGTTCGGCGCGAACGTGATGCTGGACCTGCTCGGCGGCCGGCCGACCGAGCTGACCGAGCTGGAACTGGTGCGCACCAAGCCGCTGCCGTTCCCGCCGGAGCCGGTCCGGTCGCTGGGGATCAACCTGACCCGCTGGTCGCTCGACCGGGCCGACCAGCACCACGGCCGGCGCAACCTCTGGCTGAGCACACTGGACCGGTTCGGCCTGGGCTTCGACAGCTGAGCGCCCGCACCCCGCACCTCCTGGGGGTGTAAGGCGGATCCACGGCGGGCCGACAGTCTGGCAATGGCGGCTCGGCGGCGCGGCCACCAGACTCGGGATGAGAGCAGCACTCGCGACTGTCGCGACCAATGACCCGATCGGCAGCAAAACGCAGGCAAAGGGGCAAGATCCGTGGCCAAGCACGTGACTCACTGGATTGGCGGAGCACCGTGGACCGGGACTGCGGAGCGGCGCGGCGACGTGCACGACCCGGCCACGGGCGAGATCACAGGCGCCGTCGATTTCGCCTCCGTGCGTGAGGTGGACGACGCCGTCGCCGCTGCTGCCGCGGCTTTCCCGGCCTGGCGGGCCACCTCGCTGGCCCGGCGCACCACGCTCATGTTCGCCTTCCGCGAGCTGCTGAGCCGGCGCCGCGACGAGTTGGCCGCGATCATCACCGCCGAGCACGGCAAGGTGCACTCCGACGCGCTCGGCGAGGTCGCGCGCGGCCTCGAGGTGGTCGAGTTCGCCTGCGGGATGCCGCACCTGCTCAAGGGCGGCTACGTCGAAGCCGCCTCCACCGGCGTGGAGGTCTACGAGCTGCAGCAGCCGCTCGGCCCGGTCGCGATCATCTCGCCGTTCAACTTCCCGGCGATGGTGCCGATGTGGTTCTTCCCGATCGCCCTCGCGGCCGGCAACACCGTCGTGGTGAAGCCGAGCGAGAAGGACCCCTCGGCGGCTGGCTGGCTGGCCGCGCTGTGGCAGGAGGCCGGGCTGCCGGACGGCGTGTTCAACGTGGTGCACGGCGACAAGGTCGCGGTCGACCGGCTGCTCGATCACCCTGACATCAGGGCACTGTCGTTCGTCGGCTCGACGCCGGTGGCCCGGTACGTCTACGAGAACGGCACCCGCTACGGCAAGCGGGTGCAGGCCCTCGGCGGCGCCAAGAACCACATGGTGGTGCTGCCGGACGCCGATCTCGACCTGGCCGCCGACGCCGCGGTCTCGGCCGGCTTCGGCGCCGCCGGCGAGCGCTGCATGGCGGTCTCCGTCGTGGTCGCGGTGGACCCGGTGGGCGACGAGCTGGTCGCCAAGATCGCCGACCGGATGGCGAAGCTGCGGGTCGGCCCCGGCTGCGCGCCGACCTCCGAGATGGGCCCGCTGGTCACCGGCGCGCACCGGGACAAGGTCGTGTCCTACGTCGAGGCGGGCGTTGCGGCCGGCGCGCGGCTCGTGGTGGACGGCCGCGGGCACCGGACCGACGGCGCGGCGGAGACCGGTGTTGACACTGCCGGCGGCTTCTGGCTCGGCCCGACCCTGTTCGACCACGTCGTGCCGGAGATGCCGATCTACACCGACGAGATCTTCGGCCCGGTGCTCTCGGTGGTCCGCGCGCCCGGCTTCGAGCAGGCGCTGGAGCTGGTCAACGCCAATCCCTACGGGAACGGGGTGGCGATCTTCACCAACGACGGCGGCGCGGCGGCGAGGTTCCGCAACGACGTCGAGATCGGCATGGTCGGCGTCAACGTGCCAATCCCGGTCCCGGTGGCCTACTTCTCCTTTGGTGGTTGGAAGGCCTCGCTGTTCGGCGACTCGCACGCCTACGGCCCGCAGGGCGTGCACTTCTACACCCGCACCAAGGCGGTCACCGAGCGCTGGCTCGACCCGTCGCACGGCGGGGTCAATCTCGGCTTCCCGCAGAACGTCTGACGATCCGGCAGATGGCGGACCGCGCGCGGCGCGCGCGGTATGCGCATGCGCAGTGGATCACCCGGCTGTGTCAGCGGTACAGTTACCGATATATCGCTGGCATGCTTTAGAGAGGTCGGGAATATGTTGCACACTTCCACCGCACTGGTGGCCACGGACCGCGCCGAGCGCTACCGCAAGCAGCTGGCCAGTCACTTCGGGCACCGGATCGAGGTCCGCGAGGAGCCCGAGCAGACCGTGCTGGTCTGGGACGAGGACACCACCACCACGCTGTACGCCAAGGGAGACGTGCTGGTGATGGTCTCCCGCGCGGCCGACGAGGAGGGCCTGGCCCGGATCGAGAACGTCGCCGGCAGCCACCTCGTCAGGTTCGGCGAGAAGGACGAGCTGGTGGTCGAGTGGCGGCGCGAGGACACGTAGACGTGAGCAGCGTGATCAGAGTGCTGGTGATCGCAGGCCGGGGCTGACGGACCCCGGTGGGCGCACCATTCGCTCCGGCAGCCGGCCGGCGAGGCACAGGACCCCGCCGCACCAGCACACTGAGCCGACCGTGTCGGACAGCCAGTGGTAGTCGGACCACAGCAGCCCGGCGATGGTGAGCACGACCAGCGCGGCCGCGACACCGATCAGCGAACGGCGCATCCAGCGGGGCGGCTGTAGGGCGCGGCAGAGGACGAGCGCCGCGCCGCCGTAGCAGAGGAATGCGTCGGCGGTGTGCCCGGACGGGAAGAAGCCGAGTGCGGCGTCGCCGAGCACGGCCCGGCCGGGACCGGGGCGGCCGATCCAGATCTTCAGCGGGACCACGGCGAGCAGGCCGAGGCCGATCGCGGCCGCCGGCGCCAGCGGCCGCCAGGAGCGTGTGAGAAGCATCGACGCGAGCACGGCGGCTACGAGCACGGCGATGGAACCGGGATGCTCGCCGAGGTCGGCCAGACCGCGGCCGACCGGGAGCGCCCATCCGAGCGACGACATGGCCGCCCAGTGCTGGATCCCGTTGCGCACGGTGACGTCCAGCCGCGTGACCGGGCCGTGCGAGAGGACCTGCCAGACCTGCAGCAGGAAGCAGAACCACAGCGCTGCGGGTGCCGCCCACCATGGTGCCGTCTTCCGAGGCGCCGCATTCCGCGGGGCGCCGGGCCATTGGGCGGCGGGCTGCGCGGGTGGCGCGTCCGGGTCTGCCGGGGCAGCGGTCAGGGCGCGCTGGCGCGGCTCTGCTTCGTCGATCATCACTTCGACAGTACGCCGCGCTGCTCCGGCCCGGCTCGTCCGGACATCGGTCCTCTACAACATCGCCACAAGCAGGTAGGCCATGGTCACGCTCATCGCTATGTGGCAGCAGTCGGCGACCTGACGCGACCACAGCGGCGCGAGCGTACCGCTGGAACAGCCGATAGCCGCCTGCCCGGTCGTAGCTACCTCAGTCTGCGTATGCGGCGCGAAGGCGGCTGTCCGGTCCACCACTACGATTGCGTAGATCACCAGGAAGACGGCCAAAGCCAATGCGATCGTGGGATAGCGGGCGGTTACGGCATTTGTTGCGGCGCTCGTCGTGCCCGGCATGGCCATGCCGCTCATACCGCCTGATGAGTCGCCAGATCCGGCCGGTGCTGCGGCACCGGGGGCGAAATACATGTCGAGCATCGCGCAGCAGGCGACCAAATGGGGGAGATGGTGCGTTAGTGCTGCGCTGATCGAGCGACTTCTGGGCGCCGCGCTGGCGTCGGCGCCGGCGCTGCGTATCTCCCACGGGATGCGCATCGCGAACCAGAGTGCCGCGACCGCGAACACCGACTCCCACACCGGAACGGCCAGGAAGTCCAGGCCTGGCAGCAGCATCCCGGCCATCGCCGCGCCCATCAGCAGATGCACCGCGTCGACGTCGTGCTCGCTGGGCCGGTTCCACAGCCGCGGAACCGTGAGCCGGGCGGCGCAGTACAGCGCGGTAGCGATCATGACGACCGCGAGGGTGTGGCCCAGCCAGCTCGGGACGGTCACGACGCACCCTTTCGAGATCGAGGGCGGGCGGCACTGCCCTAAAGTTAAGAAATTTCGTCCGCTGTGAGTAGATTCGACGGGACGATCGTGATCGTGTAGGTGCCGACTGTCGAGTGTCTTGTCCGCCGGTGCTCGGCAGTGCGGGGGCTGATGCGGGAGCGGTTGGTTCCGGTGCGGTTTCTGGGGGTGGCCGCGATGGCGTTGACCAGGGTTTCGAGGGGCTGGTCGGGGTGGTGGTGGCAGTGCGGGCAGGGCAGGTCCGCGCCGAGTTTCGCGCGGGTCAGGCGCAGGACCGCGACGAAGGAGATCTCGTCGGGGTCCACCCCGTCGAGCGCGGCGGCGGCCGTGGCCAGGTCGCACAGCAGGTTGTACACGACCAGCAGTGCCCAGATCTCCTGCTCGACCAGTTCGACGCAACGCCCGCGCAGCACGGTCCCGTCCCCGCGCAGTGTCGACTTCAGCCGCAGGTACGTTATTTCCACCTGCCACCTTTCCGCATAGAGCCTGGCCAGCTCGTGCGCGGGGTACTTTTCGTGATCGAGCAGCGTGGTCAGCACACGGATACGGCTGGTTCGGGTGCGGCCCTGTGCGTCGGTCACCAGCACGTCGAACTCGATCAGGCGCGCGACCTGGTCCGTCAGCCGCTCGGCGCCCGGA
>DASYAE010000023.1:0-20370 GCA_036501535.1 Actinocrinis sp.
TTCTTCATTCTGCGACCGGCCCTCTCGCGTCTCGAATCCCATGGTGAAACGGATCGTGCCCGCCCGCCCCGAAGCGCCGCCCGCCGCGGCCGCGCACCGCACCCTGCCCGAGGGCTCGGCGCTCGGCGAGTTCGACGCCCCGGTCGGCCCGCTGGCCCTGGCCGTCACCCCGGCCGGGCTCGCCCGCCTGGCCTTCGGCCCGCTCGAGGAGACCGCCGAGGCGCCCGGCCCGCCGCGCCGGGAGATACCGTTCGCCGAGCACCCGATCGGCGCGCAGGTCCTGGCGCAGCTCGCGCAGTACTTCGCCGGGGACCGGCGCGCCTTCGAGCTGCCGCTGGACTGGACGCTGACCGGCGGGGTCCAGCGCACCATCCTGCAGACCCTCCACGCGCGCGTGCCCTGCGGGCGCACCGTCGAATACGGCGAGCTCGCCGTGATGTCCGGCCGCACGCTCGGCGCCTCCCGGCTGGTCGGCACAGTCATGGGCAGCAACCCGATCGCGATCGTCGTGCCGTGCCACCGCGTGGTGGCCGCCGACGGGCTCGGCGGGTTCGGCGGGGGCCTGGAGACCAAGCGCCGCCTGCTCACCCTCGAGGGCGTCCTGCAGGAGACTCTGTTCGACCTGTGACGGGCCGCGCGGACGCTGTCACAGGTCGGCGCGCCGCGTGATACTGGAGCGCGTGACGGCAGCGCGCGAAGAGGAAGAGGTTGACACGGCCGGCGTGATCGACGAGTCGGTCCGGGTGCGCCCCGCGCCGGCGCTGCGTTCCTCCATTGCCTGGTACTCCGCCTACCGGCAGGTCGGCGTCGCCCCGGCGCTGCACCGCGGCCTGCCCTCGCCGTTCCTCACCGTGATCTTCACGCTCGACGACCCGCTGACCATCGTGCGGCACGCGGACCCGGCCCAGCCCGGCGGCGACTTCCCCTCGCTGGTCGGCGGCCTGCACGCGACGCCCGCGTACATCCGCCACGACGGGCGGCAGGCCGGCATCCAGATCGCCCTGGACCCCCTGGCGGCGCGCCGACTGCTCGGCCTGCCGGCCGGCGAGCTGGCAAGCCTCGACGTGGGCGCCGACGCGGTGTTCGGCCGGCGCGGCACCGAACTGCTCGACCGCCTCCAGCACGCCGCCGCCTGGCCCGAGCGCTTCGCCGCGCTCGACGCGTTCCTGCAGGACGCCGCCCGGCCGTACGGCGAGCCGGCGCCCGAAGTCGCCCGCGCCTGGCGCCTGCTGCGCCGCGCCCGCGGCCGCATCGGCGTGGCACGGCTGGCCGCGCAGGTCGGCTGGAGCGAGCGGCACCTGAGCGAGAGCCTGCGCCGGGAGACCGGACTGGCCCCGAAGGCCGCCGCGCGCGTCATCCGGTTCGACCACGCCCGCCGGCTGCTCGGCGCCGAGGCGGCGCGCACCGGCGCCTGCCCGAACCTCGCCGAGCTGGCCGCCCGCGCCGGGTACTGCGACCAGGCGCACCTGGCCCGCGAGTTCGGCGCGCTGGCCGGCTGCCCGCCGACGGCCTGGCTGGCCGAACAGGCCGCGCAGTACGGCGAGTTCCGATACATCCAAGCCGAGCCGCGCCGCCCGGCCGGACACTTGCCGGGACAGGCGGCCTGACAGGGGGCCGGCCGGGAACGCGCAGCGAAAGGCACCCGCCCATGGACACCAGCTCCACCACCGCGACCACACAGCCGGCCGTCTCGACGCCCGCGAAGCAGGTGTGGCCGGCGCTGGCCGCGCGCGACGCCCGCGCGCTGATCGCGTTCCTGGCCGAGGCCTTCGGCTTCGTCGAGGTCTGCGTCCACGGTGAGGGCGGGCACGTCGCGCACGCCGAGCTGGCCTGGCCCGAGGGCGGCGGGGTCATGCTCGGCTCGGCCGGGCCGGACCCCGGCCCGGACTCCTGGGGCGGGCAGCCGGGCACGTTCGGCTGCTACGTGGTGACCGACCGCCCGGACGAGCTGTGTGCGCGGGCCCGCGCGGCCGGCGCGGCGATCTTCCGCGAGCCGCACGACACCGACTACGGCTCGCGTGACTTCGCCGCCCGCGACCCGGAGGGCAACCGCTGGTCGTTCGGCACCTATCGCGGCGAACCGCACCACGCCGACGCGCGCGGCTAAGCACGCGGCACCACGATCGGTAGCGCGCACGCCAGGCCCCGCCAGAGCCGGTCAGAGTAGGTCAGGGTGCGGCGGGGCCGCGGCCGGCGTTCGCCGTGTCGGCCGGCTCGGCCCGCTGCAGCAGCCCCCACACGAACGTGGCCAGCACCCTGGCCGCCGTGCCCGTGCCGTCGTCGACGCTCACCAGCGCGCCCATGCGGCTGGGCGCGGAGCCCTCCAGATACCGCACTGCGCCGAACGCCGCCTCCAGGTCGCCGACCACGCACGACCACGCGCCCAGATCCGCCAGGACGCGCAGCTCCGGACGCGCCGCGTCCGGCGACCGCACGAACCCCTGGTTGAACAGCGCGCCGTCCGGCCCGGCCAGCGCCTCGAACCGCAGGTCGGGCCACAGCGGCAGGACCCACTGCTCGGCGCGGCACAGCAGGTCGCCCAGCCGCCGCTCGCCGACCGCCCGCGGGGCGCCGAGCGCACCGCGCACCTGCGCCAGCGCGCCGCGCGAGTACCGGCCGCGGCTCATCCGCTGCCACTGCGCGTTGGCCTCCCGCATCTGCGTCATGCTCGCCCCGAGCCGCCGGCGCGCGTCGTCGACCAGGTCCGGCTGGTAGTCGGCCATCCGGCGCAGCAGCACCAGCTGGAACTCGGCGGCGCCGAACGCCTGCGGCTTCTCGAGAGGCACCGCGCCAGCATAGGCGCGCCGCCGCGCCGCGCCGCGCCGTGGCCCGATGTGTGCGGATGCATGGATGAGAGCCGTGGGGCGACGCATAATCGAACCCGTGAAGAAGCTGCTGAACTCGCCGGACCGGATCGTTGACGACGCACTGGAAGGCATGGCCGCGGCCCACCCCGCGCTCGCGGTCGATGCGCAGGACCGGGTGGTGCGCCGCGCCACCGGGCCCGTGGCCGGGAAGGTCGCCCTGGTCTCCGGCGGCGGCTCCGGCCACGAGCCGCTGCACGGCGGGTTCGTCGGGCCCGGGATGCTCGACGCGGCCTGCCCCGGCGAGGTGTTCACCTCCCCGGTGCCCGACCAGATCCTGGCCGCCACCCGGGCCGTGGACGGCGGGGCCGGCGTGCTGCACATCGTGAAGAACTACACCGGCGACGTGCTCAACTTCCAGATGGCCGCGGAACTGGCCGGCGAGCAGGGCCTGAAGGTCGCCAGCGTCCTGACCGACGACGACGTCGCGGTCCAGGACTCGCTCTACACCGCCGGGCGGCGCGGCGTGGGCGGCACCCTGTTCGTCGAGAAGATCGCCGGCGCGCTGGCCGAGCGGCTGGCCGGCGACCCGGCCGGGCGCGACGGCGCGCTGGACGCGGTCGCCGCGGTCGGCCGGGAGGTCAACGAGCGCACCCGCTCCTTCGGCGTCGCGCTGAGCGCGTGCACCGTGCCGGCGGCCGGCCGGCCCGGCTTCGAGCTGGCCGAGAACGAGGTCGAGTTCGGCATCGGCATCCACGGCGAGCCCGGCCGGCGGCGCGGCCCGATGGGCCCGGCCGCGGACCTGGTCGACGCGGCCATGGACGCGATCCACGCGGACCGGCCGCTTCAGGGCGACCTGCTGGTGATGGTCAACGGCATGGGCGGCACGCCGCTGATCGAGCTGTACGTCGCGATGCGGGAGGTGAGCCGGTACGTGGCCGGGCACGGCGCGCGCATCGTGCGCACCCTGGTCGGCAACTACGTCACCAGCCTGGATATGCAGGGCTTCTCCCTGACCGTGTGCGCCGTGGACGAGCGGCTGGTCGGCCTGTGGGACGCGCCGGTGGAGACCCCGGCGCTGCGCTGGGGCCGGTAGCGTGCGGGCCGCGGCGGGCCGGGTAGATAGCCGGGCGAGAGCTGGGGAAGACTGATCGGCGTGAATACTGAGGATGCCGGCGCCGCTGCCGGTGCGGACGGCGTGTTCGACGCCGCGTTCTTCCGCGACTGGATCGACCGCGCCGCGGCCGCCGTCGAGGCCCGCCGCGATGACCTGACCCGGCTGGACGCCGAGATCGGCGACGGGGACCACGGCACGAACCTCTCCCGCGGGTTCGCCGCGGTCCAGCGCGCGCTGGACTCCGCGCACCCCGAGACGCCCGCCACGGTGCTCGTGCTGACCGGAACGACGCTGATCTCGAAGGTCGGCGGGGCCGCGGGCCCGCTGTACGGCACGGCGTTCCGCCGCGCGGGCCAGTCGCTGCCCGACGCGCCGGCGGTCGGGCTCGGCGCGCTGGCCGACGGGCTCGAGGCGGCCCTGGCCGGCGTGCGCGGGCTGGGCGCGGCCACCGAGGGCGACAAGACGATGGTCGACGCGCTGGCCCCGGCCGTCGCCGCGCTGCGCCGCGCCGCGGCGGACGGCCTGGGCCCGGTGCAGGCGCTGCGCGCGATGGCGGACGCGGCCGGCGCCGGGGCGCTGGACACGGTCCCGATGCGGGCGCGCAAGGGCCGGGCCAGCTATCTGGGCGAGCGCAGCATCGGGCACCAGGACCCCGGCGCGGCGTCGGCGGCGCTGATCCTCGGGGCGCTGAGCGAGGCCGCGGCCGCCGCGCCGGACCAGGCGGCGCAGCGGTGAGCGGGGGCGGCCCGGACGGCAGCGTGCCCGGCCCGGTCGGGCTGGTGCTGGTCTCGCACAGCGCGCAGCTCGCGCGCGGCGCGGCGGAGCTGGCCGGGCAGCTGGCCGGCGAGCAGGTGCGCGTGGAGGCGGCCGGCGGCGCCGACGGCGGCGGGCTGGGCACCAGCATCGAGGCGATCGAGCGGGCGGTGGCCGCGGCGGACCGCGGCTCCGGCGTGGTGCTGCTCGCGGACCTCGGCAGCGCGGTTTTGACCATCAGGCTGCTGCTCGAGGACGGCGCGGCTGCGGGGGCGGGCGGGCGGGCCGTGCTGGCCGACGCGCCGTTCGTCGAGGGCGCGGTGGCCGCCGCGGTCGCCGCGGCCTCGGGCGCGGACCTCGCGGCGGTGGTCGCCGAGGCCGAGTCGGCGCGCACCTTCCGCAAGGTGCCCTGAGCGCGGCCGGGCGGGCCGGTAAATCGCGCGCCGCGCCCGCGGCGCGCTGCTAGGGTCCGCGCGTGCGCACCGAGAACCCGCCGCCGTGGAGCGCGTCCGAGACCCGCCGCGCGCTGGACGCCGGGCGGGCCGGGTTCGCCCAGATGCTGGCCGCGGCGCTGCCGGGCGCCGCGCTGCACGGCGCGCACGGCGTGGCCTGGGTCGATTCCGGGGTGCCGGACGAGGCGTTCAACTTCGTGTACCGCGTCGCGCCGCAGGGGTCCGACGCCGATCTCGCCGCGGGCGCGGCCGGCGTCATCGAGCACTTCGCGCGCCGGGCCCTGCCGTTCGGCTGGAGCGTGGGCCTGCGCGGCGAGGCGCCGCGCGACGCCGGGGTGCTGGAGGGCTGCGGCCTGCGCTTCGTGGAGCAGGAACCCGGCATGGGCCTGGACCTGCGCGGGCTCGACGACGAGGCGGCGCCGGACGGCCTGCAGATCCGCGAGGTCACCGATGCGGGCCTGCTGCGCGCGTGGATGCAGGCGTGGGCCTGCGGCACCCCGCAGGATGTCGTCGAGCGCTGGTATCGCGTGTACTCGGCGCTGCCTTATGGGCCGCAGGGCCTGCTGCGCATGTTCGTCGGCCTGCTCGGCGGCGAGCCGGCCGCGACCGTGTACACGCTGCTGGTCGATCGGTGCGCGGTGGTGCACTACGTGGTCACCCGGCCCGAGGCGCGCCGCCGCGGCCTGGGCGCGGCGATGACGAGGCGGGCGCTGCGCGAGGCGCGCGCGACCGGATGCCGGGCCGCGGTCCTGTGCGCCTCGGACCTCGGGCGCGGCGTCTACGAGCGGCTCGGGTTCCGCGAGGCGTGCCGGGTGAGCACCTACGTGTGGCAGCCCGATCGGCCGCCGGCCGCGGCATAGGGCCGCACGCCTGTACCTGTACCTGCGCTTAGGCCTCGGCGCGGTAGCGGCGGTAGGCCGGGGTGGCCACGGCCAGCGTCAGCGCGCCGGCGACGACCGCGACGCCGCCGAGCGTGGTGGCCGTGCCCGCGCCCAGGGCCGCGCCGCCGAAGCCGTGCACCAGGTCGGCCAGCCGCGGGCCTCCGGCGACGACGACCACGAACACGCCCTGCATGCGCCCGCGCATCTCGTCCGGCGCGACGGTCTGCAGGATGGCGCTGCGGAAGATCATCGAGACGAAGTCGGCTGCCCCGCCCAGCGCCAGGAACAGGCAGGCCAGGGCCAGCGACCCGCTGCTCAGGCCGAATCCGGCCATGACCACGCCCCATGCGGCGACCGCGACGATGGTGACCAGGCCGTGCCGGCGCATCCGGGTGACCGACCCGGACAGCAGGCCGCCGATCAGCGAGCCGGCCGGGATCGCGGCGTAGAGCAGGCCCAGCGCGTAGTGGTTGCCCGCGTACGTCGTCGCGGCCAGCTGCGGGAAGAGGGCGCGCGGCATGCCGAGCACCATCGCGATCAGGTCGATGACGAAGGAGCACGCCAGCAGCGGGTTGGCCGCCACGAACCGGAAGCCGTCGCGCACCTGCCCGAAGTCGGTGCGCCGCGCGGCCTCGGGCGCCGGCGGCATCTTGGGCAGGCGCGCCACCGCCCACAGCACCGCGGTCAGGCCGACCGAGTCGATCAGGTAGAGCGTCGGCAGGCCGATCAGCGGGATCAGCGCCCCGGCCAGCAGCGGGCCGAACAGCGCGCCGGTGAGCATGACGGTGGAGTTCAGGGCGTTGGCCGCGGGCAGCTCCGCGCGCGGCACGAGGCGGGGGATCGCGGCGCCGCGCGCGGGGGAGTTCATGCCGAACAGGGCCTGCTGCACCGCGAGCAGCGCCATGATCAGCCACAGGGAGTGCAGGCCGGCGGCGGCCTGCGCCCACAGCGCCAGGGACGTCGCGGAGATCCCGATGTTGGTGACGAGCATCAGGGTGCGCCGGTCGACCGCGTCGGCGACCGCGCCGCCCCACAGGCCGAAGACGATCAGCGGCATGAGCCCGACGAAGCTGGCGATGCCGATCCAGGCGGACGAGGCGGTCAGGTCGTAGATCTGCTTGGGCACCGCGACCGCGGTCAGCTGGCTGCCGACGCCGGTGACCATGGAGGACATCCACAGCCGGCGGTAGGGGCGGTGCCGCAGCGGGCGGGTGTCCATGGTGAAGCGCGACAGCGCGCCGCCGCGCGCCGGCCCGGGGCTCTCGGCGGGCGCGGCGGCGGATATGTGCTCCGCGGCGGCGTCGGACCCGGCCCGGCCGGGGGCGTCGGGGCTCTCGGTGTCGGCAGGCGCGCCGGACGGCACAGGACACACTCCTCGCGGTAGGGCATACGGCCGCGCGGCGTGCACTGAGCAAGGCGGGGCAGCGGCCCGCAGCGGGGCGCGCTGACACGACGGTACGGCATCCTACCGGGTTGCGGTCATTACCTGATCACGTAGTCCGCTACGCGGACGCGGCCAGCCCGTCGCCGGAGAGTTCCTGGTCGACCGGCGCGTCGGTACGGCGCGGGCGCTGTCGGCCGACGGCGTCGTGCGCCGCCTCGCCCATGAGCTCCTCGCGCAGCCGGTCGAGGTCTTTGCGCGGCTCGCGCAGCGCGACCCCCGCCGCGGATGGCGCGGGCTTGGGGCGGCGCGGCTCGCGCACCCCGCCGAGGAACGGCGGCGCGTCCGGCCACAGGCCCTCCTCGCCGCCCGGCAGCCACCCGCGGCGCCGGCGGCGCAGGCCCAGGCTCGGCAGCAGTGTCGAGCGCACCCAGCGGGCCGGCGCCGTCAGGGCGATCCACCCGGGGTTGCGCACCAGCCTGGCCCTGAAGCGCTTGCTTCCGGGCTGCGCGGTCCGGCGCCCGCGGCGCGCGGCGGCCATCGGGTGCCAGGCGCGCGAGAGCGGCTCGCCGACCAGGACGATCAGCGGGGCGAAGACGATCACGACCGCCCACACGGCGAGGTTGCGCACGAGGCGGCGCAACGCGCGAGCCCTGCTGTGGCGATACGCAATCGGCTTCATACCGACGATGGTCGTGCGGGGCGTGCGTGTGTGATACGCGATTCGCCCACAGCGGACATACTGCAATCATTCTGTTATGCCGGGCGCGGCGCGCGGCTGATGCCGTGTCAGGTGCGGGGCTGCGCCGGGGATGCGGGACAATGGCGCCATGAGCGCGCACGAGAACCTGCTCGGCGGACCGCCGCCGACCCTGCTCCAGGTCGATCCCGAGCCGGCCGCCCTGATCGAGGGCGGCGCCGACCCGACCGAGGTCGCCGCGAAGCACCCGGCCTCCAGCCTCGCCTGGGCCGTGCTGGCCGAGCGCGCGCTGCACGGGGCCGAGCCGGTGGCCGCGTACGCCTATGCGCGCACCGGCTACCACCGCGGGCTCGACGCGCTGCGCCGCGGCGGCTGGAAGGGCTTCGGCCCGATCCCCTGGTCGCACGAACCGAACCGCGGGTTCCTGCGGGCGCTGGGCGCGCTGGCGCGCGCCGCGCAGGAGATCGGCGAGAAGGACGAGTACGAGCGCTGCGAGCGCTTCCTGCGCGAGAGCGACCCGCAGGCCGCCGCCGAACTGGGCCTGTGAGCGGCGCGGCCGGTCAGCCGAACTGCACCGAGCGCTTGGCCAGCCCGTGCCAGAACCCGTCGACCGCGGTGTACTGAGCGCCGAGGTCCGCCTCGCCCGCGCCGAGCGCCACGAACAGCGGCGCGAAGTGCTCGGTGCGCGGGTGGGCCAGCCGCCCGGCCGGCGCCTTGTGCTCGAAGTCGAGCAGCGCGTCGACGTCGCCGGCGGCCAGGGCGCGCCGGCCCCAGTCGTCGAACTCGGCCATGACCGAGGGCACCGCGCCGTCGTGGCTCAGGGCCCGCAGGTTGTGCGTGAAGAAGCCGCTGCCCACGATCAGCACGCCCTGCTCGCGCAGCGGCGCGAGCCGCCGGCCGACGCGCATCAGCTGCGCCGGCTCGAGCGTGGGCAGGGAGATCTGCAGCACCGGCACGTCCGCGGCCGGGTACATCTCCTTGAGCGGCACGTAGGCGCCGTGATCCAGGCCGCGCTGCGCCGCGTCCTGCACGCCGGCGGCGGGCCCGGCCGCGCCGCCGGCCAGCAGGGCGCGCACCGCGGCGGCCAGGTCCGGCGCGCCGGGCGCGGGATATTCGACCTCGTAGTAGCGGCGCGGGAAGCCCCAGAAATCGTAGACCAGCGGCGCGGTGTGCGTCGCGCCGAGGGCGAGCGGGGCGTCCTCCCAGTGCGCCGAGACCATCAGGATCGCGGTGGGCCGCGGCAGGCGGGCCGCCCAGGCGGCCAGCTGGCCCGGCCAGAGCGGGTCGTCGGCCAGCGGCGGGGCGCCGTGGCTCAGGTAGATCGCCGGCATGCGGCCCTCGGCCGTGCCCGCAGGGGTGTTCGCGGCAGTGTTCGCGTCCATGACGGGGTAACGCGCCGCGCCCCCGCGTTATTTCAAATTTCAACCAATCGGGTGCGCGCGGGGGGTGTGCAGGCGACCGGGCCGGTTAGGGTGTGCCCGTAGCGCAGCACACGTCGACGTTGACGCACTCACGAAGGGACCCGGCGATGACCGAACGCGCCCCCAACCCGTACGACTTCCTGCCGAAGGTCGCCCAGTTCGAACTGACCAGCAGCGACATCACCGAGGGCGGCGTGATGCCCGAGGAGCACGTCTTCAACGGCATGGGGTTCACCGGGCAGGACCGCTCCCCGCAGCTGAGCTGGTCCGGCGCGCCCGAGGGCACCCGCAGCTTCGTCGTGACCTGCTACGACCCGGACGCCCCGACCGCCAGCGGGTTCTGGCACTGGGTCGCGGTCAACCTGCCGGCCGACACCGCGCAGCTGCCCACCGGCGCCGGCTCCGGCGACGACGCGCTGCCCGGCGACGCCTCGTACCACGTGCGCAACGACTACGGCCTGACGTCCTACAACGGGCCGGCCCCGGGCGCCGGCGCGCTCTCGCACCGCTACTTCTTCACCGTCCACGCGGTCGACGTGCCCACCCTGGACGTGTCCGCGCAGGTCAGCCCGGCCGTCGTCGGATTCAACCTGTACTTCCACACCCTCGGGCGCGCCCAGCTGGTCACCGAGTACGGCCGCAAGGAGGCCTGAGCCGCACCCGGGCCCTGAGGCCGGCCGCGCGCCGCGGCCGGCCTACCAGCGCTTGGACGTACGGCGCGCGAGGCGGGTGCGCAGCGAGCGCGGCACGTGCTGCGAGGCCGCCATCAGCACCTTGTACTGCGTGCCGGGGATGCTGACCGGCACCCCGCGGCGCAGGTCCCGGATCGCCGCGTCGACCACCGCGGGGGCCTGCAGCCACATCCAGCCCGGGATGTCGTCGGTGGGCAGCTGGTTGCTGGCGTGGAACTCGGTGTGGGTGAAGCCCGGGCACAGCGCCATCGCGCGCACGCCGGTGCCGCGCAGCTCCGCGGCCAGGCTCTCGGTGAACACCACCGTCCACGCCTTCGCCGCGCTGTAGGTGCCGCGCGGCACGAACGCGGAGACCGAGGCGACGTTGATGACCGAGCCGTGGCCGCGCGCGGTCATCCCGGGCAGCGCGGCGTGCGTCAGGCGCATCGTGGCGCGCACGTGGATGTCCAGGTGCGCCTCCTCGTCCTCGATGCTGCTGCGCCGAAAGCCGGTGCTCAGCCCGAAGCCGGCGTTGTTGACCAGGATGTCCACGGGCCGCTCGGCGTCGGCCAGGCGCGCCTCGACCGCCGCGCGGCCCTGCGGCGCGACCAGGTCGGCGGCGAGGGTCTCCACGTCGGGCGCGCCGAGAGCGCGCAGCTCGGCGGCGGCGTCCTGAAGTCGCTTCTCGTCGCGGGCGACCAGGACGAGGCGGTAGTGCTCGCGGGCGAACCGGTCGGCGAAGGCCCGGCCGATGCCGGCAGTCGCGCCGGTGATCAATGCGGTGGTCACGCGGCGAGTCTAGTTGACCGCGCCGCAGCGGCGGCAGTGCCGTGTTGACGCGCCGTCAGGTCGTGGGAAAATGCGCCGTCCCCCGCGCCGGGGGACCGAGCGAATCAGCTCTCGCAGCGACCGAACGCAGGGGGATCAGGGTGCAGGGTTTCTTCAGGTTCGTCTTCCGCGGCAACGTGATCGGGCTCGCGGTGGGGGTGGTGATGGGCGCCGCGTTCAGCACCGTGGTGCAGTCCTTCGTCGCGGCGTTCCTCACGCCGCTGATCGGCTGGGCCGTCGGCTCCTCGGGCAACTTCGCCAACAAGCAGTTCCACCTGGGGCAGACGGTGTTCCCCTACGGCGCGTTCATCGACGCGGCGATCGCGTTCATCCTGGTGGCGGCGTGTATCTACTTCCTGGTCGTGCTGCCGGTCAACCGGCTGGCCGCGGAGCTGAACCCGCACCACGACCTGAGCAGGGCCAAGCGGCCGTGCCCGGAGTGCCTGACGCAGATCCCGGCGATGGCCACGCGCTGCAGCGCGTGCTGCGCGCCGAGCCCGCCGATCCTGGACGAGGACTCCGACGCGCTGGCCGAGACGATGCCCGGCGCGATATCGCTGCGCGCGAGCAGCGCCGCGATGTCGCTCAAGCCGCCGACGTTCGACCCGAAGTGACCCGCCGCGCCCTGCCGCGAGCCCGGTCTCAGGCCGGCTCGGCCAGGTCCGTCACGTCGGTGTTGCCGCCGCTGAGCACGACCACGATCCGCTCGAACGGGTCGGGCGTGTAGGCGCCGCAGGCCAACGCCGCCAGGCCCGCGGCGGCGCAGTGCTCGACGACCAGCCGGCGCTGCTGCCACAGCGCCCGGCGGGTCGCGGCGATCTGCTCGCGCGGCACGGCGACCGGCGTGACGCCGGCGGACGCGGCCAGCGCCAGCGCCCCGGCGGAAGGGCCGGTGGCGCCGTAGGACGCCGGGTCGTGCGGGTCGGGCGGCAGGTCCACCGGGCGGCCGGCGGCCAGCGCCTCGGCCAGCGCCGGCCGCTCGGCCGGCTCGACCGGCACGATCCGGATGCCGGTGCGCTCCAGCGCGGCGATCGTGCCGGCCAGCAGCGTGCCGCCGATCACCGGCAGCACGACGGTGTCGATCTCCTCGCCGAGCGCGGCGACGATGTCGCGCGCGACGGTGCCCGCGCCGGCGGCGGTGAGCATGTTGTCCTGCGGCGGGCAGTACAGCGCGCCGCACTCGCGGGCGTGCACCGCGGCGGCGTGCTCGGCCTCGGGCGCGTCGCCCTCCACGCGGCGCACCTCGGCGCGCAGCGAGCGCAGCCGGGACAGGGCGGCCGGCGTGCAGTGCCGCGCGGCGAACACCGTGACGCGGCTCGCGGTCAGGCGCGCCGCCCAGGCGCAGGCCAGCGCCGCGTTCGCGTCGCCGGTCGCGGCGATCGCGACGCCCGCGTGCGTCATGACGCCGTACTGCAGGTGGTAGCGCGCGTAGTTCAGCGCGCCGCGCGCCTTGAAGCTGCCGGTGGCCTGGGTCGACTCGCAGGCCAGGAACAGCTGCGCGCTGTCGTCCGGGGCGTCGGCGCTGAAGCCCGCGCCCAGCACGTCCGCCACCGTGGTGGCGCGCGCGTGCGCGGCGCCGTCCGCGGGGATCGGCCCGGCCTGGATCACCGTCAGTGGGCGTACTTGGCCCGCGATGCGCTCGGCCGCCTCCTTGACGTCCGCGGCGGCCACGGCCAGGTGGGGTGCGGCGGTGCGGGTGTGCGGTGTCTGGATGCTCACGGCGCAGCTCGATTCGGGAGGGTGCGGCGGCGTTCGGCGAAACCAGACCGGTGCGAGGAGTCCGGCACCGAGCGGCCGGCGCTGCATTAGGGCGCCTCTGGCGATCTGATACACCGTAAGTTACGCTGTAACTTATGGCTCGTCCACCAGTAGGCGAAGATTCTTTGTCGCTGGACGTGATCGCCCGGGCGGCGCTGCGCATCATCGACAGCGAGGGGCCCGACGCGCTCAACTTCCGGCGGCTGGGCCGGGAGCTGCAGGTCGCGCACATGACGGTTTACCGTCGGCTGGCCGATCTGCGGGTCCCGCTCGACGGGTGCGTGCTGGACTACGTCGTCGACACGATCCCGCAGTTCGGGCCGGAGGCGACCTGGGCCGATGCGACCGAGGCGCGGTTCGTCGCGCTCTACGACCTGATGGTGGCCCACCCGGGCGTCGTCTCGATGCGGCGCGGCGGGCCGTGGCTGGGCCCGAAGGTGATGCGCAAGCTGATCGAGCCGCAGCTCGCGGCGAACCTGGCCGCCGGGATGACGCCGGATCAGATGGTGCGCGCCTACCGGCGGATGTACCTGTTCACCCTGGGCTGCGCGTGCTTCACCGACCACGCGCTGCCGGACGCGGTGGTCACCCGCACCCGCGCGGCCATAGCGCTGCTGCCGCCGGAGCAGTTCCCCGCGGTCACCGCCCACGCGGACGCGGTGCTGCGCGGCGTGGTCGACCACGAGGTCTTCTACGGGGGCCTGCGCCAGCTGATCCGGGCCGCCGACCCCGGCGGCGGCTGACGGTCCGTCGGCGCCGCGGGCCCGTCAGGACTGTGCGGTCTGCTCGCCGGGCGCGTCGGCCTCCTCGCAGGCGCCGTTGTCGCAAGCACTGTCGCAGTGCTCTGCGGCCAGGTGCCCGGTGACGGTCTCGCTGATCTCGGCCAGGGCGTCGAGCTGCGCCGGGGTGAGCAGGTCGGCGAAGCAGTGCCGCACGGCCTCCAGGTGCCCGGGCGCTGCGGCCTCGATGGCCGCCAGGCCCGCGTCGGTGAGCACGACGTCGAATCCGCGCGCGTCCTCGCAGCACGACGCGCGCTCCAGGGTGCCGCGCGCCTGCATCCGCGCGATCTGGTGGGACAGGCGGCTGCGCTCCCAGCCCAGCGCCCGGCCCAGCTCGCGCGCGCGCACGCGGCGGCCGGGGGCCTCGGAGACGGCCACCAGCACCGCGAAGTCGGCCTCGGTCAGGCCGCTGTCCTGCGCCAGCTGGCGGGCCAGGTGCGCGTTGAGCTCGACGCGCATGCGGTGATAGCCGCGCCAGGCCCGGTTCTCCCGCTTGTCGAGCCACCTGGGTTCCATGACCCCAGGGTACCCCGGTTTGTTGACATATCACGCGGCGCCGTCCTAAGTTTGTGGACACAACAACAAAATCTGCGGCGCCGCTCCCGGCGCCGCGCCCCCGATGGAGGAAGCACGCCGTGACCAGGATCGGAATCATCCTCGGCAGCACGCGCCCGAACCGTAACGGCGAGCAGGTCGCCAAGTGGGTGCTGGAGGTCGCCGAGCGCCGCGACGACGCCGAGTTCGAGCTGGTGGACCTGCGCGACTACCCGCTGCCGCACCTCGACGAGCCGGTCTCGCCCGCGTTCAACCAGGGCAACTACCAGACCGAGCAGGCCCACCGGTGGTCGGCGAAGATCGCGTCGTTCGACGGGTTCGTCATCGTCACCCCCGAGTACAACCACTCCACCTCCGGGGTGCTCAAGAACGCGCTGGACTACCTGTACCGGGAGTGGAACAACAAGGCCGTCGGGTTCGTCTCGTACGGCGGGGCCGGCGGCGCGCGCGCGGCCGAGCACCTGCGCCTGGTCGCCGGGGAGCTGCAGATGGCGGACGTGCGCCAGCAGGTGACCCTGTCGCTGATCACCGAGTTCGAGAACTTCTCGGTCTTCAAGCCCGGCGAGTACAACCTGGCCGCCCTCGGCACGCTGCTGGACCAGGTGGTCGCCTGGAGCGGCGCGCTCGCCCCGCTGCGCGAGAAGGCGCAGGCCGGCGCGGCCTGACCGGTGCGCGGCGCCGGGCCGGGCGGGAGCCGTGCGGCCCGGCGGCTACCGTGCGCGCGGCGCCGCCGGCGGCGCGGGGCTGCCGGTGCCGGCGGCGCCCCCGCCGCCGTCGCGCTGCCGGCCCAGCTCGCGCAGCGCCCGGTGGGTGCGGTTCGCGCGGATCGCCCCGCGCTGCTCGCGCGCCGTGGCGTCGATGTAGTTCTGACTGGTGGTCAAGCTGGCGTGGCCCAGCAGCCGCATGATCTCCGACGCCGACGCGCCGTCCTCGGCCAGCCGGGTGGCGAAGGTGTGGCGCAGCGCGTGCACCAGGGCGCCCTGCGGGACGCGCGCGCCGACCGCCGCCTCGCGATACGCCCGCCCGACCAGGTACTGCAGCGCGCCGCGGCCCATCGCGCGGCCCTCGCGGTCGGCGAACAGCGGGTCGCCGCGGCCGGGGGCCCGCCCGGCCTGCCGCGCGGTGCGGCTGTCCAGGTAGAGCGTCAGGACCTCGTCGAGCTCCGGCTCGACCGGGATCGAGCGGTCCTTGCCGCCCTTGCCGTGCACCCGCAGGTACCGCTCGCCGGGCCGCCCGTCCAGGCTCGAGAGGGTCAGGCCGAGCAGCTCGCTGGAGCGCAGCCCCGCGCACAGCAGCACCGCGAGCACGGCCAGGTCCCGCTCCGGCCACGGGTCGCGGCGGCGGGCCGGGTCCGGCGGCGCGGCCGCGGCCTGCAGCAGCTGCTCCGGGGTGTCCGGGCCGCGCAGCGGCTTGGGGGAGCGGTGCGGGGCGCGCGGCCGCTCGACCGCGCCCATCGGGTTGCCCGGGGCCAGCGCGTCGGCGACCAGGAAGGTGAAGAACTGGTTCCACACCGACCAGGCCCGCCCGACCGAGGCGGCCGAGCGCGGCGCGGCGTAGGCCGCGAAGGCCTGGCGCAGCGGGCGCGCCGCGACCTGCGCGATCTCGAGGCGGTCCGGGGCGGTGCCGACCTGCGCGGCCAGGATCGCGGCCACGCCGTCCAGGTCGCGCCGGTACGCGGCCAGGGTGTGCGGGGACTGCTTGCGCGCCTGCCGGGCGTAGAGGAACTCCTCGACGCACTCGGGCACGGTGCGCGGCGCGGCATCCTGCGCGCTCTGGTCTTCCCCGCCGCCGGCCCGCATGATCCCAGTATCGCCGAGAGCGCCGACAGTGCCGCGGATCCGGCGCGCCGGATGGGATGATTGCCGCACCGCGGGGCACTTGACCCTTCGGGGCCTGGCGCCCCCGCAGCGCGGGCCCGGCGCGGCGCGCGATGGCAGCCGACCACGGGAGGCGCGGTGCAGCGGATCCGCAGCGGCGACGAGCCGATGCACGCGCGCAGCCCGCTGGGCCTGCGCCTGGCGATGGCCGGGATCGGGCTGGGCGCGGCGCTCGGCGGGGTCGTGCTGTTCGTGCTGCTCGGCAGCGCCCTGGCGTGGGTGTGCGCCGCGCTGGCCGTCGTCTCGGCGGCGGACATCGTCGTGGTCGCCTACCGGATCCACCAGGGCCCTCACTACCAGCCGGGCCGCACGGTGCCGCCCTACCGGCCGCTGGACCCGCCGCCGCGCGCGGACCCGCCGCGCCGCCCGGCCAGCATGCACAAGCGGCACGTGCGCTACATGGTGATCATGGGCACCTGCCTGCTGCTGATCGTGAACGCCTGGGTCTGGGTGCGCTGGTACTCGGTCGGCTGGGCGGTGGGCATGAGCATGGTCGCCGCGCTGATGCCGCCGATCGCCGCGATCTCCACCAACGCCGAGAGCCCGATCCTGCGCGGCGAGGACCGCGAGCGCGACGAGGATGACGAGGACGAGGACGCCGCGTCGGCGCGCTGGCCGGACTACCCGCCGCAGACCTGGAGCCGCGGACCGCGCCCGGAGCGCCAGCGCGAGGACGACGACCCGCCCGCCGAGTGACGGCCGCCCCGGTGACCGGCGGGCCGCACGCCGGGAGCACCCCTTGACAGCGCCAATGGTCTAGTCCACTGTGCCAGTGACGGCCCGGCCGCCGCGCACCCGGGGAGCCGACCCCCTCCGCGGGCGCCCGGCGGCCGCCCGCGCACCGCGACGCCCCGTCCGCGGCCCGCGGGGCGGGGCCGCGCGCGAAGCGGCGTCTCGCGTGCAGCACACCGCCGCCGGCCCGGGCCCGCACCACCGGCCCGCCCGCCCCGATTCGCGTCCCTGGGAGGGATTGTGACGCCGCGCCCCCGGCTCCTCGCCGCACCACGCCCCCGGCGGCTGATCGCCGCACTGTGCCACCGCCGGCTGATCGCCGCGCTCGGATCCGTCGCCCTGGCCGCCGCCGGCTTCACAGCCGTCGTCGCCACCGCCGCGCCGGCCGGCGCCGCCTCGACGAACCTGCTGGCCGACCCCGGCTTCGAGACCGGCTCGCTGTCCGGCTGGAGCTGCGACGCCGGCACCGCGGCCGCGGTGACCTCGCCGGTGCACTCCGGCTCCTACGCGCTAGGCGCCACCCCCAGCTCGTCCGACGACGCCCAGTGCACCCAGACCGTCTCCGTCCAGCCCGATACCGCCTACACCCTGTCCGGCTACGTGGAGGGCTCCTACGTCTACCTCGGCGTGACCGGCGGCACGGACACCTGGACCCCGTCCGCCACCGCCTGGCAGCAGCTCTCGCTCGCCTTCACCACCACCGCGTCGCAAAGCTCGGTCCAGGTCTACGTGCACGGCTGGTACGCCCAGCCCGAGTACTACGCGGACGACCTCGCCCTGACCGGCCCGGCCGGCGCCACGCCCCCGCCGAGCAGCGCCTCGCCGAGCCCGACGGCCAGCGCGAGCCCGACCCACAGCGCCTCGCCGTCCGCGTCGCCGACGCCCAGCGCCTCGCCCACCGGCTCGAGCGGCGGCGGGGTCGCCAACCCGCCGACCGGCCTGAGCTGGAAGGTCGCGCCCTACATCGACATCACCGCGTCCACCCCCGCGCTCGCCCAGATCGAGCAGGCCACCGGCCAGAAGACCTTCACCCTGGCGTTCCTGCTCGGCAGCAGCGCCGGATGCGTGCCCGAGTGGGGCGGCACGATCGCGCTGACCGACCCGCGGGTCATCGGCGAGATCAACGCGCTGCGCGCGCTCGGCGGCGACGTGGCCGTCTCCTTCGGCGGCGCGGAAGGACCGTACCTGGAGACCACCTGCGGCGGGGAGGCGCAGCTCGAGGCCGCCTACCAGAGCGTCGTGAGCACCCTGAAGGTCTCGCACCTCGACTTCGATATGGAGGCGGCCACCGACACCTCCGAGGTCAACCAGGCCATCGCGCAGGTGCAGGCGGCCAACCCCGGCCTGGTGATCTCCTACACCCTCGAGGTGCAGGCGGCCACCTACGGGCTGACCCCGATCCTGGGCGTGCAGGTGCTGCAGAACGCGGTCAGCGAGGGCGTCAAGGTCGGCATCGTCAACCCGATGACCATGGACTTCGCCCCGGACGGCGACTGGGGCACCTCGGTGATCGAGGCGGCGCAGTCTACCGAGGCGCAGATGGCCACCATCTGGCCGAGCCTGTCGAGCGCGCAGCTCTACGCGATGCTCGGGGTCACCCCGATGATCGGCGACAACGACACCGGCCCGGTGTTCACCGTCGCCGACGCGCAGGAGCTGGTCTCCTTCGCGCAGACCAACCACATCGGCCGGCTGGCCTTCTGGTCCGAGGGCCGGGACAACGGCGGCTGCCCGGGCGGCGGGGTCTCGCCGACCTGCAGCGGCATCTCCCAGTCCGCCTTCCAGTTCACCTCGCTGTTCGCCGGGTTCACCGGCTAGGCCACGCGGGGGCGCCGCGGCGTGTGCACGGCTCGTCGGCCGTGTGCCCGCCGCGGCACACATATGCCGCGCGGCTTGGCCGACACGCCCGCGCGGTCCCTCGATCGGACGGGAAATCCATCCCGGGCTAGGCGCGAGTGGAACGTATGTTCTACAGTAGCCCACCAGGCGGCCGCGCCCGGTTTCTGGCAAGCTCGTGTGCTGCCTTCCGATCGCCCGCGCCGCCAGGAGCCGCCTTGACCGCCGCAGCCGAGCATCTGATACCGGGTCACCGCGCCGAGACCCACCCCGGCCACCCCGTGAACGGCGCCGCGAACGGCGCCGCACGGCCTCGTGAACGCGTGGCCGCGCCGCGGGTGCCGGACTACTACGAGTTCGAGGAGGCCTCCGGGGTCGAGCCGCTGGGCGGGGGCTGGATCACGGTCGCGGTCGTGATCGGGATCATGGCCGCGCTGATCGCGCTCGGCGGCATGGTGCTGTCCTTCCGCGCGGTGTCCACCGAGATGATCCCGGCGTTCGGGCGGCAGTGGTCCTGGCTGGTGCCGATCGTGGTGGACCTGACGGTGTTCGTGTTCTCCGGGGTGGACCTGGTGCTCGCCCGCATGGACATGTCGCACCCCCTGGCGCGCTGGACGGTGTACGGGGCGACGGCCGGCACGGTGTACCTGAACTACAACGCGGCCGGCACGCTGCCCGGCCGGGTCGCGCACGTGCTGATGCCCTCGATCTGGGTCGTGTTCATCGAGCTGATGCGGCACGTGGTGCGCCGTCAGACGAACCTGGCCACCGGGTCGCGCCGCGAGCCGATCCCCACCTCGCGCTGGCTGGTCTCGCCGTGGCCGACGCTGAAGCTGTGGCGGCGCATGGTGCTGTGGCGGGTCAACTCCTATCCGAAGGCCCTCGCGCAGGAGAAGGCGCGCCTCGGCGCGATCGCCGCGGCCCGCGACCTGCACGGGCGCGCCTGGCGCCTGCGCATCAGCCCGCTGACCCGGCTGCAGATCAACCTCGGCGAGGCCGGCGCGGACGACATCTACCAGTCCGCGTCCTCGCCGGCACGCCGCGCGCAGCGCCAGGCCCGCACCCGCGTGCCCGCGCGCGCGGCCGAGGAGGACGCCGCGTACGCCGAATACGCCGAGCCCGCCGTGTACACCGAGGAGCCGGAAGAACTGCAGGAGCTGCAGGTCGAGTACCGCGAGCAGCAGCGCGAGCCGGCCGAGTACACCCCGCGCGACACCCGGGCCGGGGTCGCCCCGCCCCGCCGCCCGGACGCGGCCGCGGGCCGCCCGCGCATCCCCGCGCCCGAGCCCGCGTTCGCCGCCGCCGCGGCCCACGCGCTCTCCGCGCGGTTCGCCGAGCCCGTCGCCACCACGATCCCGGCCCCGGCCCCGGTTCCGGTCACGATTCCGGCCGGGGCCGGGCACCGCGCCACGGCACGGATCGACCAGCTCCCCGCGCGCCCCGGCGCCGCGCCCGCGAACGGGTCCGCCCGCAACGGCGCCGTGCCCGCCCAGGCCCCCGCGCCGGCCGCCGAGAGCACGATGCCCGAACGCCCGGCCGCGCCGCGCCCCCCGGCCCACGCCCAGCCCGCCCCCTACCCGCAGCCCGCCCCGCCCCCGCTGCGCCGCAGCGTGCGCGAGAGCGAGATGCTCACCGCCGCCCGAGAGGTCGAACGCTGGCGCGGCCAGCCCTCGGCCACCCGGATCAGCCGCGAGCTGGGCATCGGCATGACGCTGGCGACCTCGCTGGCCAACGCGCTGCGCGAGGAGGAGGGCCGGCCCCGGCCGACTGAGCTGCGCCCACCGGCCGCCTCGCGGCCGGCACGGCAACCACGTCGAGGCCCGCT
>DASYAE010000024.1:0-49009 GCA_036501535.1 Actinocrinis sp.
ACTGCAGATCCTCGTGCACGCCGGTGAGGGTCTGGCCCATGCCCTTGACGTCCTCGCCGAACTGATTGACCGTCTGGAAGGCGACCTGCGCAGACTGATAGTCCTGCATGATCCCGTCGTTCGCCACGATCAGCCCCCGCCTTCGCACCTCTCCGGACGTCCTCGGCCGGTATCAACGCAACATACTGCGATGATCACCGGCGCGCAACGAGACCGGGGCCTGATCACGCTCAGCGGGACGGCGGTCAGCTGCTGCCTTGCGGTGAGCTCGCGGGGCGGTGCGGCCGGCCGGGCTCCTGCCGGGCGGCGAGTTCGTAGAGGTGGGCGGCGCGGCGGTAGTCGCCGTTGTGCTCGTGGACTTCTGCGGCGCGGACGAGGTCGCCGTGCCGTTCGGCGAGCCACGCGTCCTCGCGCCAGTCGTGCGGCGGGAGGCGAGCGCTCGAGAGGTCGGGGGAGCGATGGCGAACGGGGCTTCCGGCTGCCCGGGTTCCGGGTGGGAGTGGTGGCAGGAGCGGAGGCGCGGGCCGGGCGGGTGAGCCGGGCGTGGCGTTCGGCGGCGGTTCGCCGATGTCGGCGCCGTCTGCGCTGTCGGCGGCGTCGAGTGCTCGCACGACGTCGGCGGGCACCTGGACGTCGATCCGCGGGCGCTCGCCGACCCACAGGGTCCAGATCGGCCGGCACGTCGTCAGGTCGAAGGCCATGCCGTGATCGCCGCGCACGAGGACGATCGCGTTGCGTTCGTCCGCCGCGAAAAGGCGGTGCCGGGCCCCGGGCGGCAGCGTCGGCTGCAGCCGGCGGCCCAGCGGTAGATAGAGCGGTCCCGGCCCGATGCGGTAGAGCGGCTCGCCGACGGCCAGCCGCTCGAGCAGGCCGCCGGGCGCCAGCACGAGATGGTGGTCGCGTCCCGGGGCGATCAGGGCTACCTCGGCGAGCGGCTGGCCCTGCAGCAGGTCGGAGACGCAGGACAGGTCGGCGTCGTCGAGGAGCATGGCATCGACGGCGACGCCGTGTGTCGTGGCCCTGATGAGGCCCAGCTCAGGGGCCTGCGGAACGGCGCCGTCACCGGTCAGGGTCCACCCTTCGGCTGGGCCTACGAGTTCGTACACGTCGGACAGGCGGACGAGGCCGACGCCGTCGTGGTAGCGCCCGCCGTCCTGCGCCGTGAGGACGTGGCAGCCGAAGGCCGGTTCGGCCAGCACCCAGCCGCCGGGTCCGGCTCGCTCGGCCAGCGTGGCAAGATGCCGGTCGGGCAGAGCGGAGGCCACGTGGTGCTGGATCAGGAGGTGCTCGCCGGCGCGTCGGCAGACGAGGGTGAAGGGGTCGCGCTCGAGCGCGCCGACGAACGCGGGCGGCAGCGCTGCCAAGGGGCCGCGCAGCACCACCTCGTAGCGCGGCCCGCCGAGATCGTAGGGTTCTTCGTCGCGAGGCCCGAACAGCGGGCTGAGCGACACGATCCGGTAGCTGACATCGAGTTCGAGGTCGAGTGCCCGCCGCGCGACTGCGGCCAGCCGCTCGCCGGACAGCAGCGCGGTCAGCTCCTTCCGGGGCCGCCGGGTCATCGGCTGGAGGCCCGCCGTGCGCACGAGGTCCAGCAGCTCGACATCGCGCAGGTCCGGCGGGGTGTCCGGTTTCGCCGCGCTGCGCCCGGCCGGTGGCGGCCCCCAGGTCCGGTCCGGGACGAGGTGGCCGCCGGTCTCCACGTACGGCCTGCCGTGCGCGGCGGCGGTGATCTCGCGTCCGATGTCGAGGGAGAGCTCTGCCACGGCCCACCACGCGCTGGCAGACGGCGCGTGGGCGAACCGCAGCGACCCGGCCCGGCCGAGGTCGCCGACCTGGCCGGCGAATACGAGTGCTGCTGCCGCGGTGCCGAACCGGCCGCCGACCCGGTCGGGAGGCGCGGGAGGTGGAGGGGGTGCGGGATGCGCGGGCTCGGGTGGCGGACTGCCGGTACGGCCGCCCGGCGGGCGCGGCGACGGATTGGAGGGTGGATCGGCGCGCACCTCTGCGATGCTGCCCGCGGGCGCCCGTTTTGCCGCCGCGGGGGGCGTGGGCTTCGCGGGCGGCGTGGGCGGCGTGGGCGGCGCCGGTTGCCGGTCCGTCTTCTTCGGGTCGCGTCGGAATGCCATGGTCAGCGTGTCGGCGAATCGGCGGAGGAGGGCTCCGCGGCGGGCAGGATCAGTTCGCACTGCAGGACCTTCCAGGACCATGCCGCCCAGCGGTCGGCGGCGCCGGGAATGCGGCCGCGCACGCACGCGGCGTAGATCGACGCCACCTGGTCCTCACGCCCCATGCTCTCCGCGACCGCCACGGCCCACGATTCGACATGCCCGTCGGCATATCCAACAGGCCGATCGAGGTAGGCGCAGGCATCGGCGAGAACGCCGAGCGGACCAGATTCGGGCCGGTGATCGACGACGTCGCAGCGGGCGAGCGCGAGCCGCCACCGCAGGCGCTCGGCGCCGCCTGCCCGCGAGCGGCCGAAACGTTCCAGAGCGCGTGCCGCCGCGACGTCCCCGACGTGGTGGGCGAGCTGCCAGATCGCGAAATCGTACGTCCCGGCGGCGGCGTACGCGTCGGCCGCTTCGCGATGGAGGCCGAGCTGCACGTACTGCTCCGCGGCGGGGTGGTGCGCGCCCGCGGCCGTGAAGCAGCGTGCTGCTTCGGCGCGCTCGCCTGCGCGCAGATAGCACCTGGCGGCGCGGTTGAGGAGATTGGAGTCAGCCACGCAGCGGCCGTCCCTCGGTGCGCGCGGGGCTCTCGTCCTGCTCCGGCGGGGCCGCGTGCGGTTCGACGTGCTTGGGCGGGCGTTCGGCGCCGCCCGGGATCTGCTCGACGAGGGCGTGCCGCTCGACCACCCGGCCGATGTCCGCGGCCGCCCGGTCGTGCCGGGCGTCGTGGTCGGCCGCCGGCGCCCGGCCGTCCACGTCCTCGACGAGGAAGGTCTCGACCTCGCCGGTCTCGGCGTTGAAGCGGAACCTGAACCGCAGCCGCATCAGCTCACGTCCAGTTCGAATTCGATGTCGACGATGCCGTCGCTCTCGGTGCAGCGCAGGCCCTCGGCACCACGGTTGCGCGCGAAGGCCATGATCGCGTCGCGGTAGGCGGCGCCCAGCGCTTGGTAGAACAGGTTGCGGCCTTCGATGCCGGTCGCGGTCAAGCGAGCGGCGGCCTCGTCGCGAAGCTGCACGGACCGCTCGGCCGCCGCCTCGCTGAGCGCCGCGTCCGCCTCGGCCTCGGCCTCGGCCTGCACCTGCGCGCCCTCCCTCTCGTCGATCTCGCGCCGGGCCCGGTCCAGGCGGCGGCGCGCGGCGTCGTCCAGGGCCGCAGCAGCGTTCTGCTCGGCGTCGCGCCGGGCGTCGTCGGCGGTGACGCCCTGCCACTCGTCGTCGTAGTAGACGCCCTCGCCCTCGCCGCGCACCTCCTCGGCGAGCTCGCCCGCGGCGGTCGTCGTCGCCTCGATCGACACGCTCACGTCGGCCGTGGCCGTGGCGACGATCTCCAGCTCGCGGGCGGCCGGGTCGTAGAGGACGTATCCGTGCTCGAGCTCGTGCCGGTAGGCGTCGCCGTCACGCTCCCACCCGGGGCTGCCGGCGAGCACGGTCGCGAGCGCGGCCAGGGTGGGGCCGCCGATCGTCGTGCCGAGCGGTTCGCGGATGCGCACCTCGCCGTCGGCGCGGCCGGTGCGCTGCGCCCGGCGGCGCACCTGCTGCTGCCAGGCCTCTGCGATCTCGCGGGTGGCGGTGACGCGCACGCGCCGCGGGTTACACATCGTCCAGATCCTCCCGGTACTTTTCGCGGAAGCCGGTGATGACGAGGCGGATCTCCTGCTGGATCTCCGCGAGCAGCGCGCCCTCGGCCGGGTGGCTGTTGCGCACCTCGTCGGCGAGGCGGCGCAGCCGGCGCATCAGCTCGTGGTACTCCTCCCGCGCGGCGAGCACGTCCCGGTGGGCCTGCAGTTCGCGCAGGTCGATGCGGATCTCGGCGACGTCGCGCACCCGGTGCCCCGGCTGCGCCACGGCGATGCCGTGGCCGGCGACGATCCGGTGGAACGCGGGCTCGTCGCGCACGTCCGCCCAGACGTGGACGAGCACTGCGAGGTCCGCCGCCTCCGCCTTGGCGCGGCCGGCGAGCAGCGCGGCGGCCGCGATCACCTTCTGGGCCTTGACCGCGCGGCGGTCCGAGAAGACGACGCCCTCCTCGCGCAGATCCCTGACGATGCGCGCGTAGGTGTTGCGCACCGGGCCGAGGTCGACGTCGGCGAGCGCTTCGTGCAGCAGGGCCAGATCGGACAGCCTGAAGACGGTGCGGGTGCGCGCGACCTCCCCGGCGGCCGGACCGGGCCGGGCGATGAGCTCGCGCTCGGCGGCCCAGCCGGTGTCGAGCAGGTCTTCGAGCTCGTCGTCGGGGACGTAGTCGAGTCGGCAGCGAAGCAGGAACCGGTCGCCGAACGCGGCGAGCACCGGGTCGTCGGGCACTTCGTTGCTGGCGCCGAGCAGGGTGACCAGGTTGCAGGGCTCGACGGCGGAGCCGTTGTGGAAGCGCCGGTCGTTGATGAGGGTCAGCAGGGTATTGAGGATCGCGGAGCTGCCCTGGAAGACCTCGTCGAGGAAGGCCAGGTGGGCGCGCGGCAGCATGCCCGCGGTGTTGACCCGGTACTCGCCCTCCTGCTGGAAGCGGCGCACGTCCAGCGGCCCGAACAGCTCGGCCGGCTCGGTGAACCGGCTGAGCAGGTACGTGAACGGCGGGCTGTCGAGCAGCTCGCCGAACCGGCCCAGCAGCGCCGTCTTCGCGGTGCCGGGCGGTCCGACGAGCAGGACGTGCTCGCGGCACAGCAGCGCGAGGCCGATGAGGTCGATCGTGCCGCCGCGGCCGACGAACTCGCGCTTGAGCCGGTCGAGCCGGCTGGCGAAGGTGCGCGCCAGGACCCTGATGCGCTGGTGCTCGGGACCCGGCCGGGCCGGCGTCGGTTTGGTCGGCGTGGGCACGTTCATGGGCGGCGGTCCTCCGAAGCCGCGTCAGCGGCGGTGATCGGCGGGCGGTCCCGGCCGGCGGCCGGCACCAGGGTGACCCGGGTGTTCGTCTCCTGGCGTCCCCGCGGGCCGGGGCGCCCGGCGGCCGCGGTGCTGCGGTCGGCGTCCCGCTGCTGGCGGCCCCGCCGCAGCGCGCCGACGAACTCGCCGAGCCGGCGCGCGTCGACCGGGCGGCGGCTGCCGACCAGCTCGTCGGCCCGGCCGTCCCGGAAGATCGACCGGATGTCGTCGCCGTTGAGGCCCTCCGTCGCCCGCGCGATCGCCTCGAGCAGCGCGGGGCCGGCCGGCACGCCGAAGTGGCCGGCGTGCCAGCGGGCGATCTCGACCCGCGCGGCGGCGTCCGGCAGGTCGATCCGGATCGGCCGGAACCGGCTGGGCCGCAGCAGCGCCTCGTCGATCAGGTCCAGCCGGTTGGTGGTGCCGATGATCAGCACCGGCACCTCCGGGCGGAAGCCGTCCAGCTCGGTCAGCAGCTGCGCGACGATGGCGTTGCCGGCCCGGCTGCCGCCGTCGTCCCGGCGGCTGCGCTGCGCGGCGATCGAGTCGAACTCGTCGAACACGACCACCGCGGGCGCGTTGCGGCGCGCCTCCGCGAACAGGTCGCGCACCTTGCGCTCGCTCTCCCCGACGTACATGTCGGTGACCTCGGGCCCTGATACCACGAGCAGGGTGCCGCCGAGCGTGCTGGCGACCGCCTTCGCGAACAGCGTCTTGCCGGTGCCCGGCGGCCCGTGGAAGATGAAGCCGCGCGGCACCAGGTCGTGGCGCAGGTGCTCGGGCAGGTCGGCGGCGCCGCCGATGATCGCAAGGGCCTGCTGCAGCTCGCGCTTGACCGCGCCGTAGCCGCCGATCGCGTCGAAGCCGACGTTCGGCACCTCGAACGCGCTGGACGTCCTGGCCTTGAACGTCCGCAGCTCGCTGAGCAGGTCGGCGAACGTCAGGCCGGCCGGCCGGTGATCGGCGTGCTGGTGGAAGGCGAAGCGGATGGCGTGCCGCAGCCGCACCGCGTTCATGCCGGCGACGTGCTTGTACAGGCCGGCCGCGTCGAAGCCCTCGAACAAGCCCGCCTCCTCGGCGGTCACCAGGGCCTGCCCCACCGCGACGCGCCCGCCCCCGCTCGCGGCGACCTCCCGCGGCAGGATGTCCACCGCGAGCCTGACCGCGAACCGGTTCGCGAGCACTTCGGGGACGTTGAGCGAGGGGTCGACGAAGCCGAGCAGAATGCACTCGGCCCGCTCATAGAGCGCCTCGGTCAGCTCGCGCGCCTCGCCGGACAGCGCGCTGTCGGTACCGCCCGCGAGCAGGTCGAGGTAGGGCACGACCAGCACGTCCCCCGCGTTGGCCTGGGCGACCGCGGCCTGGAGTGCGTTGAGCATCTCGTTGCGCCGGCTCGGGCTGAGGCCGGGCAGCGCGGGCGCGTCGGTGCCGGCGGTCCTGATCTGCTGCGTCGGCCGGCCCGAGCGGCCCGCGATCTCGCCGGCCAGGTGCTCGACCAGGAGCTTGTCGCAGCGCACGAGTACGGACAGGCCGCGCTCGAGGTAGGCGGCGGCGCGGTTGATCTCCGGGTCGTGCGCGATCAGCACCGCCTCCCGCTCGCTCAGCGTCTCGGGATGGCCCGGCCCGGCGCTGAGGATCGGCCTGTTCGGACCGGGGCCCGGCGGCGGAACCGGTTGGAGGACCGGGACCGACGGGAGTCCGATGGTCACGCCGGGCGGTACATACACGGGTGTGTCGGGACCGGCCGCCGCGATCTCGTGCGTCACCCGGCAGACCTTCAGCGCGAGGTGGTCCGGCGTCAGCGGGGTCAGCGAGAACGCGGGCAGGTCGGCCAGCAGCTGACCCACCGTCAGCTCCGGCTCGTCGAGCTCCGCCATGACCCAGCGGTCGTGGAACCGCTCCGGCTCGAACGGGATGAACGCGAGTGTGCGCTTGTCCTGACTCATCGGCCGCCTCCCCGTACGTCGAGCCGGTAACGCCGGACCAGGGTGAGCCAGTCCTCGGCCTCGGTGAGAACGCGGCGTGCCCGCACGAGTTCCGGCTCGCGCCGCTTGAGATCCGCCAGCGGCGCCCAGTACGCCACCGTCCTGATCGCGAGCTCGCCGGGCTGTCCCCGGCCGGCGAGCGCCCTGGCCGCCTCGCGCCGCCTCTGGTCCCAGTCCGCCCGGTGCCGCAGCAGCGCGGTGACGTAGACGTCTGCGACGAACGGCTGCTCGGCGCGATCTGCCTGGGCGATGCGCGCGAGCACATCGGTGCGCCACGCGAGGACGGCCGGATCGGCGTGCCAGCGGGCAAGGGCGGAGCGCAACACCTCGGCACCGCGCGGCCGGGCGAGCATCGCCACCGCGACAGCGGTCTGCCGTGCGGTTCCCGCAGTCCTCTCGCCGCCGGCCGCCGGGCGGTGCAGCACCGCGGTGAGGGGCGACGCGCTCAACAGCGTCTCGGCGGCGGGTGCGCCGGGCACGCGGAGCCAGGGTTCGACCACGGCGTGCCGGGCGAGCGCGTCGAGCCAGGCGCCCTCGGCCGGTGCGGCGTCGGCGAGGCCGGGCGGGTCGATGAGCTCGGCGAGCCGCTTCGCCGTCGCGGGCCGGTCATTCCAGCCGCCGGCCGCGGCGGCCAGGAAGAGCGCGCCCGGCCCTGCGGCGCCCCGGTCGCCGAGGGGTGGTCGGCCGGCGCCCAGGCGCGCGCCGGTGTCGCGCACGAGGTCGCCGAGGGCTGACAAGGCCTCCAGCGTGGGGCGGGCGAGCGAACCCGGGTCGCGCAGCGGTCCGGACGGCGGCGGCCCGGCCGCGTCCGCGGCCGCCCACGCCAGCGCCCGGCGGGCGGTCTCCTCGGCGTCCATGCCGCCGATCCGGTCACCCGCCGTCATTCCCCGCCACCCAGTAGGCCGTCAGCGCCATGTCGTCGGCGGAGGGGCGGAAGAAACGCAGCACCCTGCCCTCGTCGGAGAGGTTGACCAGGGCCGCGATCTGCCACGGCCGCCGGAACGTGCTGTGGTGCAGGGAGACGTCGATGGACGAGAGCCCGAACGCGTCGGTCGCCGGGAACAGGTGCGTGTGGTACCAGCCGACGAGCTGCTCGCCGAGGCCGCGGCGGATTATCTGCTCGCTGATGCGCAGGAAGCTCTCCCCGGTGAAGGTGAAGTGCAGCAGCGACGCCCCGGTGCGCTCCGCCTGCGCCGCCGTGGTGATCTCGACGAGGCGCCGCCCGGGGTGCTCGCCGTCCGTGTAGACGCTGCCGAGCAGGAATCCGCCCTCCTCGACCTTGTCCGAGAACGGCGCGCTGCGGGTCAGGGACTCGAACACGTCGTCCCGGACCACGACACCGACCGGCTCGTCCGGTCGGGGCGCGCCGCCGCGGATGCCGAGCTCGTCCAGGGTCCTGGCCGGGGGATCGTCCTCGGGCACCTCCTCGACCCGGAACCGGGCCCGGCGCGGCGCCGGGCCGCCCAGCGAGACCTCGTTGCGCACCCGCGGCGCGGGCCGCACCATCGCGAACTTCTCCAGCCCGGGGCCGCGCAGGCCGAAGCCCCAGTGCGGCTCGTCCGGGAAGCGCTCGGCCAGCACGCGCTGCAGGGGCCGCCCGACGATCTCGCGCACGGTGTGCGGATGCCGGTAGACGACCGCGTCGCCGCGGCTGACCTGGACCAGCACATAGCCGCACTCGGCCCGCAGGTTCACCACCGCCGGCCAGCCGCCGAGCTCCTGCTCGTCGGCCAGCGGCAGGAACGAGAGCCGGATCCGGCAGTGCTCCAGGTCGTCCCCCACGACCGGTTCCAGCGCCGCGTTCAGCAGCGGCCCGAACGGTATCTGACCGGCCGGCACATAGTCGTCGGTGCGATACAGGTCCACCTCGACGCTCACGGGTCGACCGCCTCGATGCGGTTGCGGAAGCCCCCCGCGCCGCGGTCGCCGCGGCCCACGAGCCGCCCGCCGATGGCCCGGATCCGGTCCTGGTGGGTCAGGGCCCAGCGGGCCGCCGCCGCGTCGAAGTAGTCGCCGGCGATCACCGCCCGGCCCTGAGCGTCGATCTCGCCGGTGGCCTCGAACAGCCGGTAGTTGCGGAACCCGGCGATGTCCACGAGCGTCTGGCACAGCTCGCCGAAGTCGAGCGCGGGCTGGTACGACACGGCCAGCTCGCCCAGGCAGACCAGGCCCCGCATGTGCGGCCGGCTGCGTGCCGCCTCGCTTTCGTACAGCGGATAGACGTTCGGGTGGAAGATCGGGGTCAGCCAGAACACGTGCGGCGGGGTCATCGGGAAGTCCGCGCCGAACTGGATCAGCACCCGGTGCGGCCGGTCGGTCTCCACGGGCTCCGGGCCGCCGTCCGGGCCCGGGGCGAAGCTGCGCCCGGGGAACTCGATCGTGTACTCGCTCGGCAGCTGCGGCCAGTCCACCTCGACCCCGAAGCCCTCGTGCGACGTGGCGTAGGCGACGATCTGGTTGCGCACGCGGTAGAGGGCTTCCTCACGGTGCTGCGGGTGCACCGCGCCGGCCGTGGCCTGGAACCCCACCCGCAGCTCGTCGCCGTCCTCGACGCCGGCGTCGTGCAGCGTGTCGTCCGGGTCGAGCCGGTCGCCCTGCCCCGCCTCGCCGACCCGGTCGACGACCGTCGGGCGGGCGGTGTCGCGAAACGGCGGGTACTGGTCCAGCACCCCGCCGGCGAAGTTCTCGACGGTCTGCTGGGCGGGTGCGTCGGTGACCCGGAACCGCCGCCCGTCCGGGCCGTTCACCCAGATCGTCCGGTAGAGGTAGTCGGGCCGGCCGGGCTCGACGACGATGTAGCCGAAGTCGGCGTCCTGCAGCGCGCGGCGCAGGTCGATCGGGTCGGCGGTGTTCACCCGGAACGCTATGCCGTGCTCGGTGACCCAGACCGGCTCCGGCTGCAGGCCCAGCCGGTCCAGCAGGCCTCTGACCTGTTCGGCGTCGTCGCCGGTGTCGATGTAGACGATCACGTGGCAGAGGTCGTCGACGATCGCCGGGCGCGGGTCCGGGTGTGGCTGTCCGGCTTTGGGCTGCTCGGCTTCGGGCTTCTCGGCTTCGCGCGCGGGCTTGCCGCCGGGCGCCGGGGCAGTGCCGAGGATGTGGTGCTGGAACAGGCCGCGGAAGACGCGGTTCGTCTGGTAATCCCGGAAGGCCGCGATCAGCAGGCGGCGCCACGGGCGGTCCATGATGCCGTTGTCGAACTCCCGGAAGATCCCGCCCCAGGTGGCGGCGGCGGTGGCCAGGGCGGGGCGCCGGCCGCGCGGGAATCCGATGCGGTCCAGCAGCTGGTCCGTCGCGGTCTCGTCGTAGATTCCTGCGATGGTCTCCCGGAACTGGTCCCGCTCGACCAGGGCGAGCTCGATCTCCGGGCCGTCCCACACCGAGGGCGACCACTGCGCCGGCTCGTCGCCCGGTTCCTGCGGCGGCATCATCGACTCAGGCGGTGCCACAGGTAATCCCCCTCCGTTGACCGGACCGGCAGAATCTCCTCGGGGGCCACGCCCAGCGCGTCCAGGCGCCGGTCCGCCGCGGCCTCCCGCAGCCGCAGGCTCGACCGGGGCCGGACCAGCCCCCCGCACGCCGGGCAGGTGCCGTCGGCGCCGACCCCCGCTTGGCAGGGATCGTAGTCGCCGCATCGGGCGCAGCGGGCCGGAAGCGGGAATTCGCTCCACGCCAGCGGATCGGCGCCGGCCGGCAGCGCGTCCAGCAGTGCTCTGACCGTGTCCCGCGTGCGGATTGGCAGCGGGACCACCGGCCCGGCCAGCGGCGCGTGGTGCGGGCAGTCCGGGTCCCTCGCCACGGAGACCGGGGCCGTATATCCGGTCAGGGCGTTGATGTCGAGCACCCGGTACCCCGGGGGCGCGCCGAACAGGACGCGCAGCGCGGCGAACGTCATCCACGACGCCACTGCGGCGGTGCCCGCGATCGTGGCCGGAACCGGGCCCTCGTCGAACGGCTCCGCGCAGCTCCACGGCAGGTCGGAGGAGCCGCGCTCGCGCGCACTGAGCGCGCACGCATAGCACGCGTCGTCTTCGGCGAGCCGCACCCGCACCTCGCCGCCCCACGGCCGGGTGCCGCCGTCGACCAGCGCGGCGCCGACGAGGGCGCACCGGCCCAGCAGCCGCATGCGGGCCTGCAGCGTGTCCAGGCAGCCGAGGACGAGGTCGGCGTCGGCGAGTTCGCCCAGCCCCACGCCCGACGCAAGGTCGGCTTGCCGTGCCACGACGTCTGTGCCGGGGGAGAGGCGGGCGAGCGCGTCCGCCGCGGCGTCGACCTTCGGGCGGCCCACGTCGGCCTCGGTGAACAGCACGGTGCGGCTGAGGTTGGTCACGTCGACCGTGTCCGGGTCGCACAGGATCAGCCGGCCCACCCCCGCCAGCGCGAGGTTCTTCGCCGCCTCGTTGCCCAGCGCGCCGACCCCCGCGACGACGGCCGTGGCAGCGCCCAGGCGCAGCTGGTCCCAGTCCTCGACCAGCCGTGCCCGGGCGAACCGTCCCTCGAGCGGCGCCGTCGTCCGCTGCGGATCTCCCGTCATCGCGCTCACGGCGCCGCATCGCCGAGCAGGTTCAGCCGGACCGGGCAGACGGAGACCGTTCCGCTCGGGCACCAGTTCTCCCAGCACGGCAGGCCCGCGGTCGGATCGCGGTGCACGGCCGCTCCGCAGCCCTCCTCGGCCGGATCGGCCCCGCCCGAGTACTTGCACGGGCATAAGACCACGTATTCACCGGCGCGGAACGTGTGCGCGCAGTAGAGGCAGACGATCGGGCGCCCCCGGCGTCCGGCGCGCGCCACGTGCCAGTCATCGGGTGCCAGCCGCGTCGCCTCCACGCCGTCCGCCGGCGGCCAGGCCTCGACCAGCCCCGCAGCGAACTCCACCGGGGCCGGGTCCTGATTGACAGTGCCCTGATCCACAGGAGGCTGATCCGACACGTCGCCGGCCGTCCCGCAGCGCAGCGCCGGGTCGAGGTGGACCGGCGTCGCGCCGCCCGCCGCGAGCTGTACCCGATCGCCGCGCCGGAACGTGTGTCCGCAGGTCTGGCAGGCCAGGCCGGTCCACCAGGACGAGATGCCGGTCACCGCAGCCCGGTCGGCGCCCGACGCCGCGGCGGGCTGCGGGTCGAGCCCGTCGGCCAGGCCGGCCTCGAAGCGCGCCAGCTCGCCGGCCGGGTCGCCGTCTGCGATCAGCCGCATAGCATCTGCTCCACCGGCCCGCCGCCGAGCGCGGCCAGCAGGTCCTCGACGCTGCGCGGCCGCATCGCGTCCGCGAGGATCTCCACCCCGTCCGGCGTCACCACGACCTTGAGCCGGACCAGGCCGCCGCGCGGATGGTCGCCGTATTCGTCCGGCTCGATCAGGTCCGGCAGCGAGGCCACGAAGGCGTGCTCGGTCTCTTCCATGCTCATCCGCGATCACTCCCACCTGCCGGGGACCGGCCGCGCGCACCTCGGGCACGCCCCGCCGACCAGCCGTTGTTCTCGGGTTTCCCAGATCCCGCGCTGCACGAGCACGGTCGCGCAGCCCGGACAGCGCGTCTGACGGCCCGTCGGCCCCAGCGCGCGTTCGACGTAGACGAACGGCAGCCCGGCATCGTGGCCGATCCCGACCGCGGCCGAGAGCAGGCCGGGTGCGGTCGGCGACTCGTCGGCCATGCGGAAGTCGGGGGTGAAGCGCAGCAGGTGCCACGGCATGGCCGGGTCGATGGACGCGAGCGTCCGGGCGATCGTGCGCAACTGCTCCGGCTGGTCGGACACGCGGGGAATCAGCGGCGTGCTGACCTCCACCCACACGCCGGCCGCCCGGAAACGCACCACTGCGTCCAGGATCGGACGCAGCGCCGCGCCGGTCAAACGCCGGTGCGGCGCGTCGGAAGCCGCCTTGACGTCGATGTTGACTGCGTCGAGCACCGGGGCCACCAGGTCGATGGCCTGCGCGGTCAGAAAGCCGTTGCTCTTCCACACGATCGGCACCCCGGCCGGTGCGGCGTGCTCGGCCAGAGCGAGCGTCAGTTCGGGGGCTAATCCGGGCTCTGTGTAGGACAGGCCGAGCGCTGCACCCTCGGCCCTCGCACGGGACACCAGCGCGGCCGGGTCGGCAGGGTCCCCGACCCATCCGGCGCCGTCCGCCCGGCCGTACTGCGAGAGCCGGTGATTGACGCAGTAGTCGCAGCGGAACGTGCACCCCGGCGCGGCGGTCGTCAGCACGCGGGAGCCCGGCCGCACATGGTAGAGCGGCTTGCGCTCGATCGCGTCGACGTGCGCCACGGCGGCGGCGAACGTGGCCGTCTCCAGCACGCCGCCGCGGTTGCGCCGCACCCGGCACGATCCCACCTGGCCGTCCCGCAGGTCGCAGGCGTGCGGGCAGAGCTCGCAGCGCACCCGTGCCACGCCGTGCGCGGTGCCGAGCAGCGCGGGGCTCCATGTGGGTGCGGGTGCGGGGGCGCTCACCGTACCGCCCCATAGGTCTCAGCGTCCTGCGCCAGCATGGCGAAGAGGTGCGCGGTCAGCCGGTCGAAGCCGACGGTCGTCGAGACCTGACGGTGGTTCGGATGCGCAGGCGGCGCAGGGGGAGCCGAGGTCGGGGTGTGCGCCGTCAGCAGGTGATGCCGCGGTCCGAGCACGATGCGGCCGGTGGCGAGCTGGTCGCGGACCGCGTGGCTGTTCGTCAGGATGATGACGACGTCGTTCGCGGTCTGCGCGGCGGCGTTCAGCGCGCGGGGGAAGTCGGGCGGAGTCAGGGTGCGGCTGGTCCAGACGGTCAGCAGGTCCTCCGGACGGGACAGCTCGCGCACCAGGTCGGGGTCGGTGAGCGTGACCAGGCTCGGACTGCGGCCGGCCCGCCAGAGCGCGACCGTGATCAGGTGCGCGGCCAGCCGGAGCACGATTTCGCAGCGTCCGTACGTCGCCGGGGTCGTGTCGAGGATCACCGTCACCGGCCTGGTCGGCGGCGGCCGGTGCGCGGGGTGCGTGCGGTGCAGCAGTTCCCCGCGGGCGTAGCGGATCATGCGCAGCTGATCCGGCAAGGCCAGCTGCGTGGGCAGCGCGGTGTGCAGCGGACCGTGCCGCGAGATCCCCACGGTGCCGGGCGTGAACCGGGGGCCGGACGCGCGGTCCGCGTCGTCGAGACTGCGCAGCGCGCGGCCGCCTTCCAGTAGGGCGGTCTGACGCGGCGGCAGCTCCGGCAGTTCCGCGACGCGTCCGGCGAGGCGCACCGCCAGCAGCGGATCAGCGGCGACCGCCTCGGAGCCGAGGATCCGCAGCAGAGTCGGGGTCTTGTCGGTGACGGCGTCGGCCGCCTCGGTCAGCGACCGAAGCGCCGAGGGGGCGGCGGTCGGCTCGGCCGGCTCGGTCTCCAGCGCGCGAAGCAGGGCCCTCAGCTGCTCTGCGGGGGTCGTCTGCGGAGGCGCGGCGTGCTCGGCGGTGCTCTGCTCGACGCCGGCCTGCCCGGCGACCAGGAGCGCGGCCAGCCCGACCCGCGCCCGCGCCGGCCACTTCAGCGACCGGAGCCTGGCGACGCCGGGGTGCCCGCTCAGCGCCTCGAGTTGCGCGTCGTACAGCCGCTCGCGGGTGCCCCCGACCACCGTCAGCGCATCCGCCACCAGACCGAGCGGCGCCCACAGCCCCCCGGCCCCGAGCGCGAGGAAGCCCTGCGATACCGAGAGCGGTGGGATAAGACGCGGTTCTGGCACCGCCTCCCGCGGCGTCGTCGCAGGCGGCGAAGACTTGATGTCATAGACGCGCAAGCCGCCGACGGTGCGCACGGCCAATCGCAGGCGGTCCCTCAAGTGCAGCCACGCGGGCTGAAAGGACGGCCTGCATACCGCAGGCATGCGGGAGTCGTGGATGTTCACGAGTTCGCCGGTGCTCGGCTCCCAGACCCGGAGGATACCGGCGGTGCTCAGGGTGACCAGGGCCTTGCTCCCCGGGCGGCCGCCGCCGTCCCAGCTCACCATCGAGACGACGCGGCCGGAATGCTGCAGTGTCCTGATAACGGCGCCGGTGGTCGGCTCGCAGATGTGCACGGGACCCTTCGGCGCCCCGGTGGCTACCGCCAGCATCGGCTCGTCGACATCGTCGGCGGCGCACCAGCAGATGGACGTGACGGGACCTTGGACGTGGAACTCGCGGTGCGGAGCCGTGTCGTCCAGCGGGTTCAGGATGAGCACCCGGCCGCTTTCGTCACCGACGGCGAGCAGCGGTTTCTCAGAGATCCTCGACGACCAGGCGGCCGCGCCGACCGCCCAGGTGAGGCGCTGGTGGAACACGGCCTGTTTCCGCCGCAGGTCGAAGACATCGATGTAGCTCTCCGCACCTGCCCCGGACTCGGCCGTGCGGCCCGGGATCCACACGACGGCAAGAGCTTGAGAAGGCTGACCCGACATCACCAGCTGCACCTCACGCGCTGTGCCGTCGGCGGGAATGGGCAGCACGAATTGGGCCTCGTGCTGGACCGTGCGCCGGTTCAGACTCCACACACCCACGGTCATACTGCCGGGCAGAGAGGTGGAGGCCGCGAAGGTCGGATCGGCGGTCGGGGAACACGCCATCGCCAACGAGTAAACGCGGTCGCTGATCGTCAGGAAATCATCGGGTTGATCGGTGTCGCTGTCCCACGCACGGAAGCGATAGCCCGGCGCGATGCGCTCGGCGGTGAGCAGACGACCTTCGGGGACGCTCATCCATGCCGCCGATTCTCCGGACAGGTACTGCGGCGTGCTGTTTGTGACCGTGAACTGTGCGTCTGCCTCGATTGACGCGGCGGCTCGGCCTGCGTTCTTCTTTGCCGGGTCGTCAGCGATCCAGATCCGCGCCTGTCCGTCCGCGCAGCCGGTGGCCAACAGAGACCGTCCTGAACCGTCGACGGTCAGGGCCACGCTGGTCACGGCCGCGGGGTGCTCTACCTCAGCCACGCAGCGGCCGGTGTCCGGGTCCCAAAGGCGCGCCGTGCCGTCGGACATCCCCGCCGCCAGGAGCGGTCGCTCGGGGTCGGACGACCATGCAAGGGACCTGACGACGCATTCCGGGACGTACAGCGTCTGCGGCGCGGCGCGGGATTCATCGATGTCGTAAATGCGGATCTCGCCGTTCGAGCAGCCGACGGCCAGTCGCGCGCGGCGCGGGTCCGGCGAGCAGGCGAACGCGCTGAGGTCGGGCTCGTACCCTACGCGCCGCCATCTCGAGAATCTGACATCGCGTACATCGATGGCGCCCTTCCGGCCGGCGCGGACCAGCCGGGGTGCTTCGGCGGCGGGCAGCCATCCGAGCCAGCGGGCGGGATCTTCGCCGGGCTCGTAACCGAGGTACGTGTGCAGGAAATCGACGCCATCGACGTGGATCTTGCCGTCGGCGGTGCCATACGCGAGCAGGCCGGAGGCGGAGTCGCGCCACCACGCCATCGACACGATCGTGTCGCCCATCTCGACGAGACCGCCGGTTGCGGGATCCACGATCTGCCACGCGGGCAGGTGATATGCGCTTTCCATGGTCACGAGATTGCGCTCGTGCCAGCTTCTCAGGATTTGTATGTTGCGGATGTGCGGAATATCGAGGCGCCAGACTCCCTCCGACGTCGCGACGCGGGAGAAGGAGCCGGTCTGGTCCGAGATGAGGGTTCTTCCGCCACGGGCCACAAGGCGCGGTTGACCGCGATGGGACGACCAGGTGACCTCGGTCTCGCCTCCTGCGTACACCGTGTGCGTCAGCCGATAGTGACCGGCGGTCCGTGAAGCAGGCCCGGCCCCCGACCGGCCCACCGAGCGCGCGTGCACCGCGGCCCAGGCGCGTAGGGCGGAGTCGGTGTCCGCGCCGGGTGCCATGTCAGCGGCCTGTGTCGTTCGTAAGGGGGTCGTTCGCCGGGGTGCCGCCGGTCAGCACCACGAGCCCGGCATTGACCTCCGGGCACCGAGCCTCGCCGACGGCGAGGTGCTTGGCTGCGATCCTGGCCGCGTCGGCGAGGTCGGGATGGTCGCGCAGGGTGCGGTAGAACCAGGCCGCGAACAGCTGCGCGCACCCGTCGTCCACCGCGCCGCGGTGCGCGATCACCGTGTCCGCGAGCGGACTGAACGCGTCGGCGCACTCCTCGCTGCGGCACGCGTTGAGCACGATCCCGCGCAGGCGGACGCGATAGGCGGCGATCAGGTCGGCTACGTCGGCGGCAGGCACCCGGCGCGGGTCGCCGAGCTCGTCCGCGAACAGCAGGGTCCTGCCGTCGCCGTGGCAGATCAGGTGCAGGACGTCGGGCGGCCGCGCCGGATTGAACGTCAGGTCGTCGACGGTCGCGGCCGGCCGGAGCTCGACCTCGAGATGCCCCAGCTCCTTGGCCTGGAGGATGAGCCGCGACTCGCGGTCCGCGCGGATGGCGGCGCCCGCGGCCGCTGTGGCGAGCCCCGCCCCGACGACGAGCACCCGCAGCAGGTTCGCGGCGCGGCGGAATATCGGATTGTGCGGATACGCGCGCAGCGCCGCGTTGAGGATCCGCGCGCGCCCGCCGTCGATGATCCCGTTAGTGACGTCGTCGTTGATCTGCGACCAGAACTGAAGGCCTGCCACCCCCACCATCGACGGCAGGGCCGCCGCCGGGTACCCCGCCCGCGCCAGGATCTCCCTCGCCGCCGGCCCAGGCGGGAACGCGGTGGCGAGCGCCACCATTTCCTCGTCGCCGAAGGATCCCGCCATGCACAATCCCGCCCCTCATGCGCTCGACCGGTCAGGGGCTGTCCGGGGAGAACCGGTCGCGCGCAATCATTTCTGACTTTACCTCAGATCTCCGCCGAGAGCTCGAGCAGACCCGGCAGGTCAGCGCTCTCCCGCCAGGGGAGCCGGCCGTGCGCGATCGTTGCGTGCACGGCCCCGTCGACCCGGGCCGCCGCGCCGACCGGGGCGCGGACGACCAGCGCCAGCCGGTGCACTCCGGTAATCTCCCGGCCCCGGGTCCGGTGTACCTCCCAGGCCGGATCGGAGCGCAGCTCGTTTTGGGCCTCCAGATAGCGGCCCGTCGCCGGCCTGCTCTCGGTGCGTTCCACGGAGGCGTCGAAGAGCTTGAGCTGCGGGCCGATCCGCCACGTCGTCGAGAGCTGCGCGGCGTTGTCGACCCGGATCGGCGTCATCGACCACGCGATCGGCGCGTCCGCTGCGGGAGCCGAGAGGCGCAGCTGGACCAGGACCCGCTCGATCCGCGTCTGCCCCGGCTCGAGTGTCGCCGTGATCGCCAGATGCACGAGGTGGTACCGGTACCGCGCGGCCTCTCGCTCGACGAACGTCCGCAGTTCGACATCGTTCGCGACATATGCCTTCGACACGAGGGCCGAGACCGGTCCGCCGAGCCGCAGCCGGCCGTCCAGCGCCGTCGTGGCGTCCGGCGCGGGAGGCTCCCCGTCCTGTCGGTGCACGGCCTCGGGGATCATCGTCAGGGCACGATCGCCGAGCTCCGGCGGCGAGATCTCCATCATGGCGGCAGCAGCATATAGGCCGCGGCTGCGCCTGCGGGCGGGAACGGCGCTGATTTGACCTGCCCAGCCCTTGCTCCCGACGCGTCGTCAGACAACCGATCTGCCGTCCGGGTGAAATGTCGCGGCTTTCGGGTGGACATCGACAACATATGAACATGGATCTCGCGGCCCCGCCCCAACGATATGGACGTGACGCCGGGTCCGGCGTCCACTCGGCCACGCAGGACGGGACGGCATCGGGTGTCTGGGTTTCGCAGGAAGCTGGGCTCGGTCCTGGCTGTGCTCGCGCTGACGGTCGGCGCGGCCTCGGCGCCGGGTGGCGTGGGCGCGGGGGCACAGGCGGCGGCCCGCTCCGGGGTTGACGGGTCGGGCGGTGCGGCCGTCTCGCCGGGCCGGGTGTGGACCGCGGATCTGACGTCGCGTCAGGGGCGGGTGATGCCGGGCGATTCCGCGCTGCCGGGGCGCGAGCCGGGCCTTTCGGCGCGGCAGGCCGCGGCCATCCGCGCTGCGAGCGACCCGGCTCCCGTTCCCGCTGCCGTTCCCGCGCCCGCCGCGGAGATTCCGACCTCGGATGGCCTGGGTCTGGAGCAGTTCTACCAGTACAGCGCGACTCCCGCGGGTCCGGCCGGTGCCATGGTCCAGGTCAACCAGGACAACGGCAATGCCGCGGTTGCGCTGGACCTGCTCTCGGTGCCCGGGCGCGGGCTGACCTCCTTCGTCCGGATGACGTACAACAGCCAGGACCCCACCGACTCCCCGGTCGGTCCCGGCTGGACGCTGGATGCGTCCACGATCATGCCGCTGGGCCAGTATCTGCGCGCCGTGCCCGGACCGGGGCTGCCGGAGCGGCACGATGCCGGGGTGCCGATCGGCGCGGGGATGCCGAGCCGGGTCATGCTGGTGGACGGCACCGGCGCCGGGCAGCTGTTCACCCTGGATCGGCACGGCAGCACGGATCCGCGCGACTGGGAGTATCACGCACCGCGCGGGGTGCACCTGTATCTGCAGCGCACCGGTAGCCAGGATCCGGCGCGTGCGTGGGTGTTCACCCGGCCGGATCGCACCCGGTTCTTCTTCGACACCGACGGGCTGCCCACCGCGGTGGCCGACCGGGTCGGCAACACCTCGAGTTTCCAGTACTCCGCACCGCTGGGCACGTCGGGGCGGCAGCTGGCCGCGCTGATCGACCCGGCCGGGCGGCGCACGCTCGCCTTCACCTACCTGACGCCAGGCACGCTCTCGCAGAGCCCTGACGCCAAACTTGCTTCGATCACCGACCTGTCCGGTCGGCACGTCGACTTCGCCTACGACTCGCGCGGCCGGCTGGTGTCGGTCACCCAGGCGGCCGGCAGCCCGGTGGCCCGCGCCTTCGGGTTCACCTATGCGGCCACGACGGTGCCCGGCGGCGGTTCGACCATCTCGGGGATCACCGATCCGCTGGGCCATGCGACCACGCTGCAGTACTTCGGCCCGCAGACCGACGCGCTGCACCGCGGCAAGGTCTCCACGGTGATCGACCGGGACGGCGGCACCACGACCTTCGACTACGCGCCGGTGCCAGCCGGATCGGCCGGCGCGTTGCTCTCCACGGTGACCGACGCCGAGCACGCGGCCACCCACTTCCTGCTCGACGCGCGCGGGCGCACCCTGCGCAGCATCGACCCGCTCGGCGGGGTGACCGACCTGGCCTGGGACGGCGACAACAATGTGGTGCGGCTGCGCACTCCGGACGGCGCGGTCTCCACGTGGATTTACGACCCGCTGACCGGCGATCCGCTGACCCTGGTCGACCCGGAGGGCAACGCCCACGGCGGGACATCGGGTACTGCGCTGACCTATCGCACGAGCCTGAACGGCCATGTCGCGGACCTGGCCGCGAAGGTCAGCCCGGAGGGGCGGCGCTGGACCTTCGACGTGGACGCCTACGGCCAGGTGATCTCCGCCACCGACCCGGTCGGCAACGAGCCTGGGCCGGGCGCCGGCGAGCACAGCAGCATGCGCTACGACCGGTACGGCGAACTGGTCGAGTCCACCGACCCGAACGGCCACGTCTCCCGCTTCGCCGACTTCACCGACGCCGGGATGCCGCAGACCTCGACCGACCCGCTCGGCCAGGTCACCCACACCACGTACGACGACCTCGGCAACGTCGTCTCGAGCATCGGGCCGCCCGACCCGGGCCAAACCCCGCGGGTGGTCACCGCCACCTACGACGAACTGGGCCGCCAGCTGACCGGCACCACCACGGTGAGCCCGACGCAGACGGTGACCGTCCCGGCCCCGATCTACGACGCCGATGACAACGTGCTGCGCTCCGCCGACGCGGACGGCGCGGTCACCACCGTCGTCTACGACCCGATGGGGCAGGTGCTCAGCGGCACCACTCCGGCGAACTCGAGCGTGCCCGGCGCGCCCGCGCCCACGCAGACCTTCACCTACGACGCGGTCGGCAACGAACTGACCGCGACCAGGCCGGACGGCAACACGTCCGGCAGCTACGGCACGCACACCACGCACTCCGTCTACGACGCGCTGGGCCGGCGCGTGCAGCAGGTCGACCCGCTCGGCGGGATCACGACCTTCCGCTACGACCCGGTCGGCAAGCTGATCGCCGAGGTGCCCCCGAACGGGAACGTGTCCGGAGCGAACGCGGCGCAGTGGACCACGACCTTCGCCTTCGATCCGGACGGGCGGCAGGTTCGGCAGACCGACCCGACCGGGGCGCACACGGTCACCGAATACGACCTCGACGGCCTGGTGACCGCGAGCACCGGGCAGCTGGTCGGGCCGACCGTCCCCGACAGTGCGCTGCGCGATTATCTGACGGTCACTCAATACGACGCCGATGGCCGCCCGCTGCGCAACCAGGTGCCCTTCCGCGACGACGCGGGGAACCTGACCTACCACACCACCGCCTTCGCCTACGACGCCGACGGCAACACGATCGCCACGACCACCCCGCGCGGCGTCGCGGCGAACCGGCCCGACGCGTTCGTCCAGCGCAGCGTCTACGACGCCGACAACCGCCTGACCGAGCAGGACCAGCCGTACGACCCGTCGGACCGCGTCTACAACACCCCCGACAAGACCTTCTACACCTACGACGCGGTCGGCGACACGCTCACGGTCAGCAACCCGCCCTCGGCCGGCCAGACCCGGCGCACGGTGACCACGAACACGTACACGGCCAACGGGTGGCTCAAGTCGACCACCGACCCATGGTCCATCTCGACCGGCTACACCTACGACGACGACGGCCGGCAGCTCACCAGCACCGTCAACGACGACGGATCGGCCGCCTCGCGCACGCTCAGCTGGCAGTACTACCCGGACGGCTCGCTGGAGTCCCGCTCCGACACCGGCTCGCCGGTCGGCAAGGACGTCGTGCTGCTCGACGACTCCGACCCGAACACCACCGCCGCGTCCCCGGCCGGCGCGTGGACCGAGTCGAGTGGCGGGAGCAACTACGAGGGCTCCGGCTACCACTTGCACGCGGCGGGGACCGGCGGGGACAACTTCACCTGGAGCGCTCTGATCCCGCAGTCCGGCACGTATCACATCGCGGTGCGCGTCCCGAGCGGCACCGGCGTGGCCGGTCTGAGCCCTGATCCGAAGTACACGATCGCCACGAAGGCGGCCACCTCGACCAAGCAGCCCGCCGCCCCCGCGGACGGCTGGGCGGACCTCGGCGACTTCCAGCTCTCCCAGAACGAGACCGCCACCGTCACGCTGCCCGAGCAGGCGGACGGAGCGGTGATCGCCGACGCGGTCCGGCTGGTGCGCGACGACAACACGCCGGTGGACAAGAAGGCGAAGTGGTTCGCGTACAACTACGACCCGGACGGCAACGCCACCGGGATCACCGACGACAGCACCGATGCCCCGGTCGGCAACTACACGGTCGGCTACGACCAGCTCGACCGGCCCAACTCGGTCACGCCGTCCTCTGGCGGCCAGCCCTCGGTGACCTTCGCCTACGACGGCGACGGCAATGTCCTGAGCCAGGCCTATGGCAAGCGTTCTGATACCTACACCTACAACACCCGCGAACAGCTCCAGCACGCGGTCAGCACCACCGGTGCCGGCGCGCCGCCGCTTACCACCGACTACCAGTACGACCCGGCCGGCAACCTTCAGCACGAGCTCGAGGGCAACGGCAACACGCTCGACGCCACGTACTTCCTGGACGGCTCGCTGCGCCAGCAGCTGGAGAAGCGCTCGGACGGCACCCTGGTCAGCCGGCACGACCTGGACTACGACGCGGACAGCAACAAGATCAGCGACGACTCGCGGGTGATGAACGCGGACGACCACTCCGCCTACCTCACCGACAACGCGACCTTCCAGTACGACCCGCGCGACCGGCTGACCGCCGTGCACAAGACCGGCGAGCCGGGCGACAACGACGAGACCTACCGGCACGACGGCAACGGCAACGTGATCGACCAGAGCGTCGACGGCGTGCCGACCTCGTTCACCTACGACCGCAACCGCCTGGTCGGCTCGGTGTCGCAGGGCACGCACAGCGAGTACGAGTACGACACATTCGGCCGGCTCTCCACCGTCACCGACGCGGGCACGAAGAAGGTCACCGCGCAGCACGAATACGACGGCTTCGACCGGCAGACCAGCACCCGCACCGGAACCGGCGCCGCCGCCTCGACCGCCACCTTCACCTACGACTCGCTCGACCGGCAGGTCAGCACCACCGACAGCAGCCCCGGCTCGGCGGCGAAGACCACCACCGAGCAGTACCTCAGCCTCGGCGGCGCCGTGGTCGCGGCGAACACCGCCGGCGGCCCGGCCACCAGCTACTTCTACTCCGCCTCCGGCGCCCGGCTGGCCCAGCTGCGCACGCCGTCCAGCGGCTCGGCGCAGACCTCCTACTACGGCTACGACGCGCACTCCGATGTCGAGCTACTCACCGACGAGCACGGAAACACCCGCTCCACCTACGGATACACCTCCTACGGCAGCGACCAGGCCGCCGCATTCACCGGCATCGACAAGCCGGGCAGCAATTCCGGCGGGTCCGCAGCGTCCGGCGCCGCCGCCGGTTCGGGCGGTTCGGGCGGTTCCGGCGGCGCGCAGTCGCCGTACAACAGCTACCGCTTCAACGCGATGCAGGTCGACCCGTCCTCCGGCCAGTACGACATGGGCTTCCGGGACTACGACCCGGGCATCAACTCCTTCGCCTCCCGCGACTCCTACCAGAGCGCCCTGGCCGACCTGGGCCTGACCACCGACCCGTGGGCGAGCAGCGAATACGCCTTCGGCGGCGGGAACCCGATCAGCGACATCGAGTTCGACGGGCACGGCTGGTTCGGCGACCTGGTCTCCAGCGTGGGCAACTTCGTGGCCAAACACGCCGAGACCATCACCTCGACGATCGTCTCCACCGCGGTGTTCGTGGGCTGCGAAGGGCTGACCGCGGGCATCGGCACGGTCGGCTGCGCGGCCGCTTCCGGGGCCGCCGGAGGGCTGGTCGACCAGGGCTTCCAGTGCGCCGACAAGGGCGGCAGCGCCTGCTCGGTCAAGTCCTTCGCCGTCGCCGGGGTGAAGGGCGCGGTGGTCGGGGCGCTGGGCGGGGCGGCCGGCGAGGTCGGCGGGCAGCTCCTGGGCAAGATCGCCCCCAGGGTCATCGACGCGGTCACCTCCCGAGGCGGCGGGGAGGTCGCCGAGGAGACCACGTCGGAAACGACCTCGGAGACCGCCAACAGCGCGCCAAAGGGAGGCGGCGACGAGGCCCCGCACACCAGCCGGCCCGCCGCGTCCTCCGACGAGGCGCCGCCCGAACCCGGCGGGTCGGCCGAAGGCGGGTCGCCCGAGGGCACGACCTGCGCGAACAGCTTCGCCGCCGCAACAGCGGTCCTCATGGCCAACGGCACGACCAGGCCCATCCGGGACGTGCGGGTCGGCGACGTGATCGAGGACGCCGCGCCGGGCACGGACACGCCGCAGGCGCACACCGTCACCGCGCTGCACATCACGCACACCGACCGCGACTTCGTCGACCTGACCTTCTCCGCGCCGCACGGAGCCCCGGGCGCCGCGCACGTCACCGCGGGCCCGCGCGTCGGCGGAACCCTCACCAGCACCGCGGGCCACCTTTTCTACGACCTCAGCGACGGTCAATGGACTCCGGCCGCGCAGCTCAAGGCAGGCGACCCGGTCCAGGGCGTCGGCGCGGCGACGGCCACCGTCCTGGCGCTGCACCGCCACACCGCCGCGATCACCACCTACAACCTCACCGTAGATGCCGAGCACACGTACTTCGTCGTGGCCGGCGACACACCCGTCCTCGTGCACAACAGCAGCTGCGGAGTCGAGGTCAATACATCTGAGAACAGTATTACAATCTCGCACGCCGAGTCGGGTAGCGGCATCATCGGCAATCTCAGTCCGGAGGGCGACCTTACGTTTGCGATTGGAAACAACCCGGCGCTCGGCTCACCGCTCCGTGGAAAGCAGATGTTCGCAGATGTGATGGACTACTTCGGTGACCGGGTGAAGTCGATCACGGGTAACTGGCGCTACGGTGACAATCTCAAGGCGTTCAACGACGCCGTTGCCAACGGTGAGAGCTTCGGGAACGCAGCCCGCACGACCTGGACGGCTCAGCGCGCGGCCGAGTACGGTTTCACGCGCGTCAAGGTGACGGAGACCGATGAAGGCGCCAATGGCTACTCATTTGTTTCGAGTTTGTTCCGGCCTGGGAAGTGAAGGATGGATGCTGAGCGGATCGCCGCCCTGAACACGGCCAGAGCGGAAGGGCTGAGCCCGTTTTCGGCAGTCCGGATGATCAGGGACGACCGGCTGTTCGAGACCGGAAAGGAATTCAACGTCGCGGTGGATTTGAATAATGTCTATGGGTTGACGACGAGGCAGGTTCACGAGATCGTCGCATGGCTCATGGGCATCGCTTCCGACGATGAATTGAAGAGCGCATTGGAACCGACCGAATAAGGGGGCGGACCGAGGCCGCTCGGCGTGTCGCCGAGTCCGGATTCGCCCGGCTGGATAATCTGGCATGGAACATCAGTATATGAACATTTAGAGGGCGCCGCCAGAGGCGACGTGCCCGCGCAACGGTGTGAACGGATTCTCTCCATGACCAGAACCAGAACTCTGACAGCGGCTGCAGCCGCGACCCTGGCCTCCGCCGTCCTGGCGAGCGTGGCCGGGTCCGCCGCGAGCGCCGCAGCGGACGCGCGTCCGTCCGCCGGGCCCGCGCCGGCCTCCTCGGGCGCCGCCGCGGTCCAGTGGCAGTGGCGTGTGACGACTCCGCTCGGCCTGCCCGGCTTCGGAAGCGTCGCGGTGGACGACAAGCACCAGGTCGTCTACGTGACCGGCGGCGCGGGCGGGAACAGCGTCCTGGTGGTCGGCTTCGACGGCCAGGTGAAGCAGACCATCGACAAGCAGTACGGCGCCTCGGGCCTGGTGCTCAGCGCCGACGGCAGCACCCTGTACGTCGCGCTGGCCTCCGGCGACGCGGTCTCCGCGATCGACACCTCGACGCTGAAGCAGAAGGCCAGCTACGCGACCCCGGTGCCGCACACCTGCCCGACGACCCTGGCCCGCACCGGCTCCTCGGTGTGGATCGGGTACGGCTGCGGACAGGACTGGACCGCGGGGGTGGGCGTGCTGGACACCTCGGCCGCCTCGCCGCAGATCGTGCTGCAGCGCCAGGACACCACCGGCAAGGACGTGCGCTACCTCAACGCGCCGCTGGTCTCCGCGGCGAACGCGGCGACCGGACCGTTGGCGGTGGGGGAGCCAGGGCTGAGCCCGGCCACGATCGCCACCTACAAGGCTACCGGGGCGACCCTGAGCCTGATGCACTCCCACCCGCGCGCCGGCAGCAACCTGGCGGACCTGGCGCTCGCCCCGGACGGCTCGGCCGTCTTCGCCGCGGCCGGCTCCGCGGACCGGGTCGACGCCTTCACCCCGTCCGACCTTTCCGACACCGGCGGCTACACCACCGGCCCGGCGCCGACCGCGATCGCACTCTCCCCGGACGGCACAATGCTCGCCGCTACTCAGGCCGAGCCCTATGCGCCGCTGACCGTCTTCCAGGTCGGCGGCACCGCATCCACGTCGGCCTACGTGCTGCCCGCCGGCGAGACCCCGGCCGCGCGCGGCGTCGCCTTCTCCGGCGACGGCACGCGCCTGTTCGAGGTGGTCCGCACGACCGCGCCGGCCTCGGGCACACCCGGCCGCGGCAACGGGAACAGCGACACGCACGGCTTCAGCCTGGTCGAACTGCAGAGCGTCCCGATCCCGCCGGTGCTGGGCACGACGTCGGCGCAGACATCAGCGACGGCGGCCATTCCCGCGACCTCAAACGTGCCTGACTTCTTCTCACGCATCCCGTGGTAGCCGCGCGCTGAGACAGTCACGGCGGTGGTGGCCCGGCGCCGCTACGGTATCCAGCCCGACTCCTGCGCCAGCCGGATTGCGTCGACCCGGTTGCGCGCGTTGAGCTTGGTCACCACCGCCGTCAGGTAGTTGCGCACCGTCCCGATCGAGAGGTAGAGCCGCGCCGCGATCTCCGCCGGGTCGAGGCCCTGGGCGGCCAGCCGCAGGACGTCGCGCTCGCGCTGGGAGAGCGGGTTGTCGGAGCTGTCCCAGGCGGCCACGGCCAGCTGAGGGTCTATCACCCGGCGGCCGGACGCGACCGTGCGCACCGCCTTGGCCAGCTGGGCCGAGGGGGCGTCCTTGAGGATGAAGCCGGAGACGTGGGCGGCCAGCGCCATGCGCAGGGTCCCGGGACGGCCGAGGCTGGTCAGGATCAGGGTCTTGCAGTCCGGCAGCTCGTCGTGCAGGCGGGATGCGGCGGTCAGCCCGTCGATGCCGGGCAGGTCGATGTCGATCACGGCGACGTCGGGCCGGCAGCGCAGCGCCGTCGGGACGATGTCGTCGCCGTTGTCCACGTCGGCCACGACGGTCAGGTCGGGCTCCAGGTCCAGCAGGGCCACCAGCGCGCCGCGGACCATGTGCACGTCCTCCGCCAGCAGGATCTTGAGATCGATCATCGTGGACCGGAAATCCTTCCCCGCGGAACGCCCGCTGTGTTCGCCGCCCCTATTACTACTACGCCCGCCGGGGTGCTATGCGGCATCTGACTCCCCGTCGAGCCCGTCCTCCCAGGCGTCGGCGCCCGGCTGCGTGCGCTGATACGCCAGCGGCGCCTGCGCGACCAGCCGGAACAGCTCGTCCTCGCCGACCCCCGCGCTCAGCGTCCCGCCGACCGCGCGCAGCCGCTGGACCAGGTTGTCCAGCCCGCTTCCGGTGACCTCGCCGGCCTCCCGGCCCGGCAGCGCCTCCTCGGTGACCCCGTCGTTGACCATCTCGAGCCGGACCGTCCTGCCGTCCGAACCGCCGGCCCTGCCGCCGGTCCCGCCGCGCGGCCGGTCCGTGGTGCAGGTGATGGTGCAGTGCTGCGCCTTGCTGTGCCGCAGGATGTTGGTCACTCCCTCGCGCAGCGTGGTGGCCAGCACCGTGTCCAGCGGCAGCGGCAGGTCCCCGCACGACATCTCGACCCGTGCCTCCACGCCCGCGGCCTGAAGCACCGACTGCACCGACTCGGCCTCCTCGGCCAGCCGCAGGTTCCGGTAGCTGCTGGCGACCACCCGCACGTCGGCCAGCGCCTGCCGGGCCACGTCCAGGATCGAGGCGAGCTCCCGCTTGGCCCGCGCCGGCTGGGTGTTCACCAGACGGTACGTCAGCTCGCTCTTCAGCGTGATCGAGGACAGGCTGTAGCCGAGCAGGTCGTGCAGGTCCCGGGCGAACCGCAGCCGCTCCCGGGAGACCGCCATCCGGGCCAGGTCGCTGCGCGCCGCGTGCAGCTCGCCGACCAGCTGCGCCAGCCGGCTCAGGCCGTAGATGATGAACCCCAGCAGGTACGTGGAGACCACGAAGTAGACGACCCACGCAGCCGGCTCATGGGTGCTTATCGCGATGATCGCCATGCTCAGCGACACGATCCAGAAGAACACCCAGGCCAGCGGCCGGCGCACCAGCAGCAGGAAGGACCCGGCCAGCAGCCCGGCCATGCCGCCCCAGAGTTGGTGGAACGCGATGAAGGGGAGGTAGGTCAGGACGGTCTGCGCGCCGAGCGTGGTCACCTTCAGCCACACCGGCCAGCGTGGCGCCGCGCGCGTCAGGTGCCCGATCTGCAGGCCGAACACCAGCGCCATGCAGACGTAGGAGCCGATGTGGCTCGCCGTGCCCGGATTGTCCGCCTGGATGTTCAGGACCCCGGTGAAGACGTACGAGCACACCACGACGATCAGGATGCGCCGGGCCAGCTGCGGCGCCGGGATGTCCTCCCGCTCGCCGGCCGGGGCCTGCGGCCGCGTTGCCGCGCGCTCCGCCACGCGGACCGGCCCGACCGGGCCCCGACTCGTGTTATCGGCCTGGTCGAACGCCATGTGACCCCCTGTCAGCCGTCGTGTTGTCGAATTGGGGCGCCGGTTTGTCGTATTCCAGGGGCGTGGCGGAGGAACACGTTCTCAGGTTTCGGATACCCGAATTCGAGCATCCCCGGCCGGTTCGAACGTATCCGCCGCCGCGATCGGATTCCGGGCCTTTCGGCCGTCTCGAGCATCAGGCCCCGGTCATACAGTGGCCCGATGGCGCGTACGGTGGTAGGTGCGAGGCCAGTGTGATGACTTTACCGCAGCATGGCAAACAGCGGCAGGGCGCCCATGAACCCCATGAATGAAGCGCCCGGTTGTTCTGCGACAAACAACGGCGCGCGGCTGCGGGAGTTCTGACGCGTTGTTCGAGGGCGGCTCGACCGACATTTGAGGATCGCCGTCCGTTTCGGCGCTCGGGGCGTCCTGCCCGGGCCCGGAGCCGCCGCGGTCGTCGTCGGCCACGTGACCAGCCGGTTCCTGGTCGCGCGGGTGCGGCTCGTTGACCGGGTGCCGCGCTGAGCTGTGCCGCGCCGCGGCGTGCCCGGTGCGCGGCAGGCCGATCGCGAACGAGCCCAGCGGCGACTCGGTGCGCCAGTCCAGGTCCAGCGCCCGGGCCGCCTGGTCCACCTCGCTGTTCGAGATCGCGCAGGCGGCCAGGCCCATCGCGCCGGCCACCAGGTAAAGGGTCTGCTGCACGACGCCGATGTGCTTGAGCACCAGCGCATAGCCCAGACCTGTGTATTTCCACTGGATCCGGCGGAACCGCGCGGTGATCATGATGAGCACCGGCGGCAGCCGGTCCAGGTTCCCGGCGATGCGCGCCTGCGCAAGCAGGCTCGAGCGCATCGTCTCCTTCGCCTCCACCGGGACTAGAGCGTGTTCCACGGTGTCGTACGAGTAGACACCGGGGTCGATCCCGGTGCAGGCCTCGACCACGACGTAGAACTCGAGTTCGTGGATCGCGCCGCCGGCCGGATAAGGGCGGTCCGCGGACGTCGACTCCTCGACGCCGGAACCGGGCGGCCCGACCAGCGCGCGAGTGCGAAGGCTGCGATAGAGCAGCTCGCCGAGCTGCCGCGCGGACGGCGGCTCGGCGCTGTAGGACCGGATCGAGCTGCGGTTCTCGAGCACCGCGGCGAACGGGACGTCGTCGGCCATCAGGCGGCTCAGGTCCGGCCGCGGCAGGCTGATGCGTGGGCCCGGCGGGTGCTGCTTGACCAGTGGGTCCGGACAGGGCTGTGCGCCGAACGGATAGGTCGCGCCGAAGTCGTGGTCGTGCCGGCCCAGGGTGCTGTGCACGTGGAAGGCGAGCTCGGTCGGCGACCAGCCGGCCAGCGCTTCGTCGTGGTCTTCTGCGAAGCGCGGCGCGCTGCCGTGCTCGCTCTCCGCGCCGTCCTCGTCGGGCTCGGCGACCACCACGGCGCCGGCCGCCGCCAGGTACGCCAGCGCCTCGGCGACCAGCCGGGGCGAGAGCGAGGACTGCTTCGCCACCTGCGCCGGGGTGATCGGCCGGGCCAGCGTCGCGGCGATCGCGCCCGCCTCCGGCTGGTGCAGCACGACCCGGTACAGCGAGAGCGGCGACTCGATCGCGAGCATCGCTCCGTCGGTCTTGAGCAGGGCGAAGGCCGAGAGCCGCACGGGCACGTCCGGCTTGAGCGGGACGATGCAGACCTCGGCCCGCGGCGACATCGGCACCAGCGAGATCAGCGGGGTCAGCGCCGGCGCGCCCGAGCTCGCGCCGAGCGAGCGCACCACGAGGTGCTGGATCCGGTTCAGCAGCATCCAGACCGCGGCCCGCTCGGCGACCGCGTCCGGGTCGCCGCCGGGCGAGCGCTCCAGCGCGTTGGCCAGCGAGACCGGGCCGAACTGCATGCGGCGCAGCAGCTCGGCCAGGGCCTCGGCGGGCCGGTGGACGAGCACGTCGCCCCAGCGCCCGCAGATGGTCAGCCGGTCGCGGGCGAAATCGAACTCGACGATGGTGTCCTCGCGCAGCGACCACAGCTCGACGGCGTCGTCGCGCGGCCCGATCTGCGACGTTGGCGGGTGCATGGCGGGTTGACTCCCCATCAGCCGGGTGACCACGGCGGTCAGACGAACATCGGTATCGGATTGAGGTCTTCGTAGCGGGTCGGCCGAGGCACCCGGCCGAGCCGGGCCGGCGCGTCGAACAGCCGGCCGGGCGCGAACCGGGCCCAGAAGTGGCGCAGGCCCGGGACCACCGCCTTCACCACCGGGATGCCGAGGTCGGGGCGGGTCTGGTCGAGCACCAGCAGGTCGAGGCCGTGCCGGCGGGTCAGGGCCGTGATGGCGGTGACGTCGTCGAGCAGATCGGTGTTCGGAGTGTAGTCGTAGGAGGCCGGGGTGCGCGGCGCCTGCCCCGGATCGGGTTCCAGGTAGCCGAGATCGAGCCGCCGCCCCGCGTCCCACCAGGACTCGAGGTCCGGGTCGGCGGGCCGGTCCGCGGCCGCCTCGCCGCCGACGTGCGCGGCGAAGAGCTGGCCCATCTCGGTCATCGCCCGGCGCAGGGCCAGGCGCGGGTCGTGGTGCGCGGCGAAGCCGAAGATCACCCGGCCGCCGGGCAGGTCCGCGCGCCGGGAGAGGACGGCCATCGCCGGGATGCCGAGGTCTGAGGTCAGGTCCAGCGCCCACACCTCGCGGCCGAGCCGCCGGTAGCCGTCTCGCAGCGCTGCCAGCCAGGGCTCGTCGAAGGCGTCGAGGTCGACCGCCGGCTGGCGGGTGCGGTTGTACCACCACAGCGCCACCGCGTCGCGCTCGACCAGCTCCAGGAAGCCCTGCACGAGCGCGTCCTCCAGGCTGCTGCCGGCGGCGCTGCCGTTGGAGTCGGCCAGCACCTGCCGCGGGCCGGGGGTGCGGTGCGCGTCGAAGTAGAGCAGCGCGGTCGGCAGCAGCCTGAACCGCTGCCCGGTCAGCGACCACGCCGGGGTCCACTCGATCGGCGCGCAGTCGTCGAAGGGCTCGCAGACCCGTTGGAAGGGCGAGTTCAGCGCGTTCCAGGTGGCGCGGTCGGCGAACTGCCGCGCGTCGAAGAGCTGGCAGGCGTCCGGGTGTACGGCCGCATGCTCGCCGAGGCCGCGGTAGCTGTCGAGGACCGTGCATTCGTCGCCTTGGCGCACCGCGCTGTACCGCTCGACGGCTTCGCAGAGCGCTCCGACGCGCGCTTCGACCGCGGTGAGGCCCTTGCCGCCGCTCTGGCTGCGCAGGCCCGCGCGGAGCCGGACCAGCGTGTCAGCCTGCAGCGCGGCGTTCGGCCCGGAGGCCGCGCAGCGGATGAAGTCCGGCGCCGCGGGATCCTCCACGATCTGCTTGACGATCCCGGTGACCGGGTCGATCAGGCCCTTGTGCTGCTCGAGCATCTGCTCGGCCGACAGCGCCCGGTGGTTCGAGCCGCCGCCCGCGGCCTTGGGCCGGGAGCACGGCGTGACCGGCTTGCACGTGCGCGCGGCGACGATCCCCGGGTCCCCGCACTCAGGGCACTGAGGACGGCGCGCGACCTGGTGGTGCCGGCCGCGCAGGGTGAGGGTGTCGAGCGTGTAGACCGCGCCCTGCTCCGGCTGCCGGACGCCCACCAGCCACTTCGCCGTCTCCAGCACGGCGACCTGGAGGGCGACCGTGCGGGCCGCGGCGATCGAGGCCTCCGGCGGAAGCGGCCGGTCCGAGCCGCCGCCGCGCTGCGCCGGCAGCTCGTGCCGGCGGTGCCCGGCCAGCCGGACCGCCAGGCAGTGCCAGCACGGCCCGGCGCCCGGCTGGAAGACCGGGCCGGTCCACGGCTCCGGACCGCCCGGCTTGACCAGCAGCCAGGGGCGTCCGGCGCGCCGCCGGTCCGCGTCCACGGCGGCCAGCTCGGGGTTCAGATAGTCGTCGCAGAGCACGAGGGAGAAGGTCTCGGCGTCCGTGTCGTCGGCCTCGACGATGCGCAGGCCGGAGGCGAGACAGGCCTCGCGCGCGGCGGCCAGGTCGACCCCGCCGACCGCGGTCAGCGCGATCGGCGTGCGGGCCAGCGAATCCGCGGCCAGCGAGCCGTTGAGGCCGGCCAGGTCCCAGAAGGCCTCGGCGGCCCGGTCCTGCTCCGCCTCGGCCGCCGCCCTCTTCTCCCGGAACGCGATCAGACCGGCCTCGGTCAGCCGGCCGACCAGGTGCCCGACGTCCGCGGCCGACGCCGCGGGAGCCGCGTCCCGCACGATGCCGGCCAGCGTCCTGCTTCCGTCCAGCAGCGGGGCGATCACTTCGACGTGACCGCCCTCCAGGGCCGTCACCCCGAGCGGGGACAGCAGGTACGCTGCCTCGCCCGGAACGACGGCCAGTCGCAGGTGGCTCTTGAGCCCCAGGTAGCGTTCGCCCGGGGAGGCGGCCGTCGGTGTCACGCCGCGCGGTCGGTCGGGAGAGCAGGTACCGGAACGCGCTTGGAGTCGTCGGTGTCCGCGTCGTTGACGCAGAACCCGGTCGTGCCGTTCATGGTGATGGCCGGCGAGTCCAGCCGCTCCACCACGATCTGCGAGCCGAACGGGCGGGCCAGGGCCGGCGCCTCCCGGCGGTTCGTCAGCTTGATGCCGAACTCCGCCAATACCGAGCACGGGTCGGCCGCGTAACGGTCGACGAGGGCTGGTTCGGCCCAGGTCCGCGCGACCAGTTCGGCGAAGCGCCAGTCCTGCTCCACCACGGTGGCGTCGATGGTGTTTATCATGCCGACCCTCCAGGGATTCTGCCGGATTCCGCCGCCAGGCGACTGCGCTGGCGTCTGGCTCGAATTCTGGTGCCGCGCGGGTGGATCCGGGCAGTGCCCCTATCACCTCCGGACCGTGATTTCTTCATGCCCCGGCTCGTGACGGCCTCACTGGGCGCATGGGCCCCGGCTGGGCCAGCCTTGAGGCAGGCTTGCGGCCCATGTCAGAGGGTCGGGGCCGGACGGTGATTGCACCGAGAGGCAGGAAGGAGTCAGCCATGGAAGTAAACCTGCTCGGCCCCCTGGTGGTCGAGGAGCAGAGTATGTCGATTGTGCCCACCGCACGCAAGCCGCGGCAGGTGCTGGCGCTGCTCGCGCTGAACGCGGACCGGATCGTCACGGTACCGACGCTGATGGAGGAGATCTGGGGCGACGCGATCCCGCGCAGCGCGGCCACGACGCTGCAGACCTACATCCTGCAGCTGCGCCGGATGATCGCCGCGGCGCTGTGCGTGGACCCCGAGCGCGAGGCGAAGGACGTCCTGGTCACCAAATACGGGGGCTACATGCTCCAGGTGCGCCCCGGACGCAGCGACGCCGAGGAGTTCACCCGGCTGGCCGCGGCCGGCCGCACCGCCGCCGAGGCGGGCGACGACGAGGGCGCCTCCGACCTGCTCACCCGCGGGCTGAACCTGTGGCGCGGCGCCGCGCTGGTGGACGTGTGGACCGGCCGGGTGCTCGAGCTCGAGGTGCTCGCGCTGGAAGAGGCCCGGATGAGCGCGCTGGAGCGGCGGATCGAGGCGGACCTGCGGCTCGGCCGGCACAGCGAGCTGCTCGGCGAGCTGCGCGTCCTGGCCGCCCAGCACCCGATGCACGAGAACCTGTGCGTTCAGCTGATGCTGGCGCTGTACCGGTCCGGGCACGTGGGGCGGGCGCTCGAGTCGTTCCAGGCGCTGCGCCGCACGCTCGCCGACGAGCTGGGCATCGAGCCGAGCGCGCGGGTGCAGCGGGTCCAGCACGCGATCCTGTGCGCCGACCCCTCGCTGGACCGCGCCGAGGACCGCCGCACGGACTTCCTCGCGCGGACGTAGGCGGCGCGCCGATCCGTTGCTGGGTGCGGGCCCGGCAACGGTCGAGGCGCCCGGCCGGCCTCAGCGCGATGTCCAGCGGCGTTCGAGCACTGCCGCGGACACTGGCGCGACAGCCTCGGTGGTCGATCCTGGATACGCACTGCCGACGCATGGGCGCAATCGGCATGCGGACGAAGGGAAACCGCTGTGGTCACCCACCACACCAGGCAAGAGACCCTGGTGACAGCTGAAGCAGAGGGCATATACGCCCTCGTGGCGGACGCCACCCGCTGGCCGCACATGTTCCGCCGGATCGTGCACGTCGACGTGCTGCACGACGACGGGACCGAGCAGCTGCTGCGGGTCTGGCACATCGCCCGCGGGGACGTGCGCGACTGCATGGTGCGCCGCCGGCTCGATCCCGGCGCGCGCAGCATCTCCTACGAGCAGGTCGTCACCCGGCCGCCGGTGGCCGCGATGTCCGCGCGCTGGACCGTGCAGAGCGCCGGCCCGCGCACGAGCCGGCTGGCGCTGACCCATCTCTACGAGGTGGTCGGCGACGACGCCGACGGGGCGAGCTGGATCGACGGCGCGCTGAGCCGGTGCGCCACCGCGGATCTGGCCTCGATCAAGCGGCACGCGGAGGCGAACGCGGCGACCGCCGGCACCTATCTCTCGTTCTGCGACGCAGAAGTCATCCACGGCTCCGCGACGAGCGTGTTCGACTTCGTGTCGAACGTGGACGCGTGGACCGAGAAGCTCCCGCACGTCGGCCGGCTGAAGCTGACCGAGCGCACCGCCGGCGTCCAGCACATCGAGGCCAGCGTGTTCGCCCCGGACGGCTCGGTGCACGCCACCACCGCGGTCCGCCTGTGCTTCCCCGAGCGCGGCTCCATCTACTACAAGCAGCTGCGCACCTCGGCGCCGATCGCGGCGCACACCGGCCGGTGGGAGTTCGCCGAGAGCGACGGCACCGTCATCGCACGGTCCTGGCACACGGTCACGCTCGACGTCGAGGGCCTGCGCGCCGAGCTCGGCCCGGAGCTGACGACCGTCCAGCTGCGCGCGAAGGTCCGCCACGCGCTCGGCACCGACAGCCTGATGACGCTGCGCCGGGCGAAGGACTTCATCGAGGGGAGCCGCAGTGTCTGAGCAGGCGGTGTCTGACCATGCGGTGTCTGATCAGGCCGGGACGGCTGTGTCGCAGCTCTCGCAGATCGTGGTGCTGCGCGGGGAACCGGCCGAGGCCGAGCTCGCGGCCCTGATAGCCGTGCTGATGGCGCGGCGCGCGACGGGGGACGGCGGGGATCCGCGCGACGGGGCGCGCGGGCTGGAACCGGCGCGGTGGAGGCCGCCCGGCTACGCGGCGGCGAACTCCTGGCGGACCTGAGCACGGCCCGCCCGGAGGACGCCGGGGTGGATCGGGGCGCGGCGACGCGCCCGGCTCCGCCGAGACCGGCCGATGGAGAACCGCCATCGGCGATGCAGTGCCGGCGACTCCGCGGCGAACCGCGGACCGGCTTGGGAATCACGAGGAATGGATGTGAGCATGACTTCTCGCACTGATGCGCGGCTGGCCGGCAAGGTCGCCCTCGTCACCGGCGGCAGCCGAGGCCTCGGCGCCGAGATCGTCCGGCGTCTTGCGGCGGAGGGCGCCGATGTCGCATTCAACTACAACACCAGCAAGGAGGGCGCCGACCTGGTCGCCGAGCAGGTGCGCGACCTCGGTCGCAAGGCCCTGGTGGTCCAGGCCGACCTGGCCGAGGCGCACGCCCCGGCAGAGCTGCTCGACTCCGCGATCGCCGAGTTCGGCAAGGTCGACATCCTGGTCAACAACGCCGCGTTGCTGCACTGGCGCCCGATCCGGGCGGCCAAGCTCGAGGACGTCGACGCGCTGCTCGCGGTCAACGCCCGCGCCCCGTTCCTCCTGGTCCAGGCCGCGGCGGACAAGCTGGCCGAGGGCGGGCGGATCATCAACATCTCGTCCGGCGCCATCAGCATGCCGCTGCCGAACACCGGCCTCTACGGCGGCACGAAGGGCTTCGTCGAGCAGCTCACCCGCTGCGCCGCGATCGAGCTGGGCCCGCGCAAGATCACCGTCAACGCGATCGGACCCGGCAGCTCGGAGACCGAGGCCTGGCAGCACATGCCGGAGAAGTGGCGCACGGACCTGGTGACCATGTTCCCGCTCGGCCGGGTCGGCCAGCCCACCGACACCGCGAACCTCGTCGCGTTCCTGGCCTCCGACGACGCGGACTTCATCACCGGCCAGGTGATCTACAACACCGGCGGGCAGAACGCGGCCGTCGGCCGGATCCTGCACTAGGCGCCCCGACGAGCCAACGAGTCAGGGCCCGCACAGCATTTGGTGTGCGGGCCCTGACTCGTTGTGCCGTCTCGCTGTGTCCGTGCCGTCCCCTTGCTACATCGGCGGGTTGCCGTGCTTGCGCTCGGGCAGGTCGGCGTGCTTGGCGCGAAGCATGTCCAGCGCCCGGATCAGCGCCGCGCGGGTGTCGCGCGGGTCGATCACGTCGTCGACCAGGCCGCGCTCGGCGGCGTAGTACGGGTGCAGCAGCTGCGACTTGTACTCGTCGATCTTGCGTGCCCGCGTCGCGTCCGGGTCGGCCGCGGCGCCGATCTCCCTGCGGAAGATGACGTTCGCCGCCGCCTCCGCGCCCATCACCGCGATCTCGTTGGTGGGCCAGGTCAGGCAGATGTCCGAGCCGACCGTCCGCGAGTCCATCACGATGTACGCGCCGCCGTAGGCCTTGCGCATCACGATCGAGATCCGCGGCACGGTGGCGTTGCAGTACGCGTACAGCAGCTTCGCGCCGTGCCGGATCATGCCGCCGTGCTCCTGGTCCACCCCGGGCAGGAAGCCGGGCACGTCGACCAGGGTGATCAGCGGGATGTTGAACGAGTCGCAGAACTGGACGAACCGGGCCGCCTTCTCGCTGGCGTGGATGTCGAGCACCCCGGCCAGGTGGGCCGGCTGGTTCGCCACGATCCCGGCCACCTTGCCGTCCAGCCGGGCCAGCGCGCACACCACGTTCGGCGCCCAGGCCGCCTGGACCTCCAGGTACTCGCCGTCGTCCACCACCTCCGCGATGACGTCGCGCACGTCGTACACCGCGGTCGGGTCGGCCGGCACCAGCTCGGCCAGCCGCTCGTTGCGGCGCGTCGGCGAGTCCTCGGTCGGCTCGGCCGGCGGCTGCTCCCTGTTGTTCGAGGGCAGCAGCGAGAGCAGGTAGCGCACGTCGGCGAGACAGGTCTGCTCGTCGTCGTAGGCGAAGTGGGCCACCCCGGACTTCGAGGCGTGCACGTCCGCGCCGCCGAGCCCGTCCATGGTGACCAGCGCGCCGGTCACCGTCTGGACCACGTCGGGGCCGGTGATGAACATCTGCGAGGTCTTGCGCACCATGAACACGAAGTCGGTCAGCGCGGGGGAGTAGGCCGCCCCGCCGGCGCACGGGCCCATCATCACACTGATCTGCGGGATGACCCCGGAGGCCCGGGTGTTGCGGGCGAAGATGCCGCCGTACCCGGCCAGGGCGACCACGCCCTCCTGGATCCGCGCCCCGGCCCCGTCGTTGAGCGAGACCAGCGGGGCGCCGGCCTTCTCGGCCATGTCCATGATCCGGTGGATCTTGGCCGCGTGCGCCTCGCCGAGCGCCCCGCCGAAGATCCGGAAGTCGTGCGCGTAGACGAACACCGTGCGGCCGAACACCCGGCCCCAGCCGGTGATCACGCCGTCCGTGTAAGGCCTCGACTTCTCCAGGCCGAACCCGGCGGCGCGGTGCCGGCGCAGCGGCTCGACCTCGGTGAAGGAGTCGTCGTCCAGCAGCAGGTCGATCCGCTCGCGCGCGGTCAGCTTGCCCTTGGCGTGCTGCCGCTCGGTGGCCTTCGGGTCGGGGCCGGCCAGCGCGGCGGCCTTGATCTGCGCCAACTCCTTCGTCAGCGTACTGACGGTGCGCGGCGCCGGCGCCGCGGCCGGGCTCGGCTCCGGCTCGAGCTCACGCTCGGCCGCCGGTGCCCGCTCCGGCTTCGGCTTCTGCTCCGGCTCCGGCCGCCAGGGCGCCTCGGGCACCCCGCGCTGGCCGGGCAGAACGATCGGAACGAGGAGCGGTTTCTCGCGCAGGAGCAGTCCGCTCGGATCGGCGATTGGCTCGGCTATGGACATGGCGTGTCGGTCTCCCGCTGGTAGGAATGGGTCGGGGCGCCGGTCGGCTCCCCGCGGCGGTCGGCGGCGCCGATAGTGGTCGGCGCGAATCCGGCGGCGCCGGCATTGTGTGCCGTGCGCCGCCGGTCCGCCGCCGCGCGGCCGCGATATCCCGCGGCCCCGCCGTCAGGCACCGGCCAGAGCCGGCTGCTGCTGGTCCTCGGCGAACTTCTTCGCCAGGCCCAGCGTGATCAGGCTGTTGGTGCTCAGCGCGTTGCGGACGAAGGCCATCGCGTCGGCGACCGTCTTGCCGGCGCCGAGCACGCTCTCGATGGCGTTGGGCTGGACCACGACGGTGTGCTGCGAGGACACTGCGACGCCGTCAGCGACCTCGCGCACCCGCCAGACGCCGGTGTGCGCCCTCATCAGCACCGGCACGACCACCTGCTTGTAGACGATCCGGTCGCTCGGGAAGCAGACCCGCACCGACTTGGTGGTGTGCGCCGAGCCGTCCGGGGCGACCGTGTCCATCTCCATGATCTGGACGTCGGGCTCCGGCTCGACCAGCTCCATCCGGGAGACGTGCGGCAGCCGGGCCGGCCAGTCCTGCACCCGGGCCAGGTACTCGTAGACCTGCTGCGCGTCGCCCTGCACCAGGACGGTATCCTCGAACGTCAGCTCCAGCCCGTCCCGCTCGTCCGCGGTCTCCGCCAGCTCCTTGAGATTCGCCAGCTCGGTGCGGCTGTTGCGGTCGGTCGCCTCGGCGATCCAGCGCAGCGCCTCCGGGTCGTCGTCCACGGCCCGGTAGCTGTGCTCGAGCACGACCTCGGTGCGGCCGTCGGGGAGCTCGCGCAGCACCCACGCGCCGGACATCGCGGCGATCGGGGCCTGCGAGACCTCCTGCTCGAAGGTGATCCGCCGGCCGTCCTCGCTGTGCTCCCGGCGCGAGGTCCAGCTCTTCACCTCGTCCCCGGCCGTCGCCGTGATCCGGATCCGCTCGACGCTCCCGTCCTGCTCCACCTGCTCCACGTGGACGGTCGGGCGGAAGACCACCGGCCAGCGGCCGGCGTCGGCGATCAGGGCGCGGACTGTCTCGGCGTCCGCGGCCACGATCGTGCGGTGGCTAACATCGCTCACGGTTGCACATCCTTGTCAGATATATCGTGTGTCACACGGGTGGGCTCAGTAGTTGCCCAGGCCGCCGCAGACGTTCAGGGCCTGCGCGGTGATGGATGCCGCGACGTCCGACATCAGGTAGCCGACCAGGCCGGCCACCTCCTGCGGGCTCGAGTAGCGGCCCAGCGGGATCTTGGCGTTGAACTTGGTCAGCACGGCCGACTCGTCGGTGTTCCAGATCCGCGCGTAGTTGCCGCGCACCTCCTGCGCCATCGGGGTCTCGACGTAGCCGGGGCACACCGCGTTGACCGTGATCCCGGTCGGCGCGAGCTCCAGGCCGAGCGCCTTGGTGAAGCCGATGACCCCGTGCTTGGACGCCGAGTACGGCGCGCCGAGCACGACGCCCTGCTTGCCGCCGGTCGAGGCGATGTTGACGATCCGGCCGCGCTTCAGGTCGCGCATGCCGCCGAACGTCAGCGCCGCGCGGGTCATCAGGAACACGCTGTTGAGGTTGGTGTCGATCACGTCGTACCAGGTCTCGTCGGCCAGGTTGGCGGTCACTCCGCCGCCGCTGCGGCCGGCGTTGTTGACCAGTGCGTCGACCGGTCCGTACCGGTCCACCGCGGTCTGCACGAACCGCTTGACCTCCTCGGGGGAGCGCACGTCGCAGGGCGCGCCGTCCACCTCGAGGCCGCGGCCGGCCAGCTCCTTCACCGTGGCGGCCAGCTTGTCCTCCTGGCGCGCGCAGATGAACACCTTCGTGCCGGATCCGGCCAGCAGCTCGGTCACGGCCAGGCCGATCCCGCTGGTGCCGCCGGTGACGATCGCCGTGCCGGCGCCGCCGTCGGTCATCGTTTCCTCCTGCTTGTCGTGGATGGTGGTCGGGCGCCGGCTCAGACGGCGACCGCGAGCGTTTCCCGGACCCGCGCGAGCAGCAGCCGCGGGGTCTCGTCGCCGGCCGCCTCGTCGCCCAGCCTCACCTGGTACTGGCGCTGGATCCGGCTGACCGCCTCCATCAGGGCGAGGGAGTCGTAGCCGAGGTCGGCGAAGGGGACATCGAGGATGTCCTCGCCGAGGCTGACGTTCTCGGACTGGCCGGCGCAGTCGCGCAGGACATTGACGAGATCGTCCAGAGTGAACTCGGGTGCTGCCATCGGGGGTCTCCTCGATTCGGTCGTCTGCTGCGTCGGAGCGGACGTGGTCGGGTTTGCTGTCGGGGTTGCGCTCGGGTGGTTCACGCCGCGCCGGACCGGCCGGAGCGCAGCACCAGGGCGGCGTTGAACCCGCCGCGGCCGCGGGCCAGCACCAGCGCGGTGCGCAGGTCGGCCTCGCGGGAGACGTCGCGCACGAGGTCGAGCCCGTATTCCGGGAGCGGCTCGCGCACGCCGATCGTGGGCGGGATCACGCCGTCCCGCATCGACAGCAGCGCGGCGGCCACGTCGAGCGAGCCGGCGCCGGAGTACATCCGGCCGGTCATCGTCTTCGGCGCGGTCACCGGCACCCGGCCGGGGCCGAACACGGCGGCCAGCGCCTCGGCCTCCTGCCGGTCGCGCTGCGGCAGCCCGCTGGCGTCGGCGAAGACCACGTCGACCTCGCCGGGCTCCACCCGGGCGTCGGCCAGTGCCAGCTCGATCGCGCGGCGCAGCGACGGGGGCCGCCCGGAGCCGGGCGCCGGGTCGAAGGTCGCCGCGTAGCCGGCGAGGGAGCCGTAGACCTGCGCCCCGCGCGCCGCCGCGGCGTCCGCGTCTTCGAGCACGAGGATCGCGCCGCCCTCGCCCGGCACGTAGCCGGCCGACGCGGCGTCGAAGGGCACGTACGCGCTCTCCGGGTCCCGGCTGCGGCTCAGCTCGCCGGTGGTGTTCTGGCAGACCAGGCCCCACGGCGAGAGCGAGCCGTCCACGCCGCCGGTGAAGACCACCTTGACGCCCTTGCGCACGTGCCGGCGGGCGTGGCCGAGCGCGTCGAGCCCGCCGGCCTGCTCGACCACGAGCACCCCGCTCGGGCCGCGCATGCCGTGCCGGATCGAGATCTGGCCGGTGTTGACCGCGTAGAACCAGGCGAACGACTGGTACGCGCTGACGTACTCAGGGCCCTGGCTCCACAGCGCCTGCAGCTCCTTCTGGGCGAACTCGAAGCCGCCGGAGCCGCTGGCGGTCACCACGCCCATCTCGAACTCGCCGACCTGCGCCAGGTCGAGCCCGGCGTCGGCCAGCGCCCAGTCCGACGCGGCCAGCGCCATCTGGGTGCTGCGGTCGGTCTGCGGCAGCAGCCGGCTGGAGAGGTGGTCGGCGGCCACGAAGTCCAGCACCTCGCCGGCCACCGGTGAAGGGTACTGGCTCGCGTCGTAGCGGGCGATCACGCCCAGGCCGCTGACGCCCTTGACGGTGGCGTTCCAGTACTCCTCGGCGCCCAGGCCGTTCGGCGCCGCCACGCCGATCCCGGTCACCACCGGGTCCGCAGTGCTCTTGGACGGCGCAGTGCTCATTTCGAGGTCCTCTCGCCGGTTCGGGTGAGCACCATGGCGCTCTGGAAACCGCCGAAGCCGCTGCCCACGGTCAGGGCGGTGGGCACCGGCAGCTCGCGGGCGGTCAGCGGGACGTAGTCGAGGTCGCACTCGGGGTCCGTCTCGTGCAGGTTCGCGGTGGGCGGCACCACGTCGTGCTCGATCGCCAGCGCGCAGGCGGCGATCTCGATCGAGCCGATCGCGCCGAGCGAGTGGCCGATCATGGACTTGATCGAGCTGACCGGGATCCGGTACGCGTAGTCGCCGAGGCTGCGCTTGAACGCGGCGGTCTCGTGCCGGTCGTTCTGCCGGGTGCCGGAGCCGTGCGCGTTGATGTAGGCGATGTCGTCCGGGTTGATCCGCGCCTCGTTCATCGCCGCGTCGATCGCGTCGGACATCTCGCGGCCGTCCGGGCGCAGGCCGGTCATGTGGAAGGCGTTGCAGCGCGAGGCGAAGCCGGCCACCTCGGCGTAGATGTGCGCGCCGCGCCGGCGGGCGTGCTCGTACTCTTCGAGCACGATGATCGCGGCGCCCTCGCCGAGCACGAAGCCGTTGCGGCTGTTGTCGAACGGGCGCGAGGCGTGCTCGGCGTCGTCGTTGCGCGGCGTGGTCGCCTTGATGGCGTCGAAGCAGGCCACGGCGATCGGCGAGATCGGTGCGTCGGAGCCGCCGGTCACCACGATGTCCGCGGAGCCCTCGGCGATCAGCTCCCGGGCGTAGCCGACCGAGTCGAGGCCCGAGGTGCAGCCGGCGGAGACCAGCGAGGAGGGACCCTCCGCGCCGACCGCCCACGCCACCTCGGCGGCGATGCTGCTCGGGACGAAGTAGTCGTACAGCTGCGGGACGCCGTACTCGGCGTCCACGAGCCACTTGCGGCCGCTGTCGCTGAGCACCGCGTACTCGTTCTCGAGCCCGGTGGTCGCGCCGACCGCGCTGCCGATGGCCACCCCGATCCGCTCCGGGGCGAGCTCGGCGGGCACCAGGCCGCTGTCGAGAACCGCCTCGCGCGCGCCGACCACGGCGAACTGCGTGGTGCGGTCCATCCGCCGGATCTCCCGCGGGGTCAGGCCGTACTGGGCGGGGTCGAAGTCGCACTGGGCCGAGACCTGGGAGCGGTACGGCGTGGGGTCGAAGAAGCTGAGGCGCCCGGTGGCGGTGCGCCCCGAGCTGATGGTCTGCCAGAAGGCCCTGGTGCCGGTGCCGCCGGGCGCCACGACACCCAGGCCGGTGATGACCACCCGGCGTGGGCCGTCGCCTGGGCGGTCGGCCGTTCTCGTCGCTGACATGGCTACAGATGCCTTTCGCGGATGCCGATGCACCCGGCCGAATCGAAGAAGCGCTGACGGTGGGCGGTGCACTGCGGAGCTGTGGTGCTGGCGGTGCTGACCGGGCCAGCGGGCGCGCGCTGGACAGGACCGGGACGGGGGACATACCGAGACGCCGCCGTCCGGCTCGGCCGGACGGCGGTCCCGGACATGCGTCGACGCCGCGCTGGGCTCAGGCGGCGGCGGTGGCGAGGCCGACGGAGCCGGCGTGCGCCGGCAGGTCGTCGCGCATGATCTTGCGGGAGCGCACGAACCAGCGGCCGCCCGACCGCACGAGCCGGTCCTCGAAGCGGTTGCTGCGGTACGCCACAGGCAGCGGCTGACCCTTGAAGGCCTCGACGACCTCCACGTAGTAGTTCGCGGTGACCGCGTCTTCGTAGCCGTCCAGGCTGTCCGGCGTGAGCTTGATCATCGACACGATGTGCTTGCCCACCGCGCCGCGGTTCTCCCGCTCGTCCGAGCTGAACTTGCCGGCCGCCTGGATGGCGTCGCGGCCGACGGCCGGGTCCGGCCAGGCGTTCGCGTAGACCACCGCGTCCTCGGTGAAGGTCTCGATCCAGGTCGGGAAGTCGGCGTTGTCGCCCGAGTGCATCTGGTGTGCATAGAACATCTGGACCTCGACGTACTGGGCCACCGCCGCGGCGGCGTCCTCGACCGGTGTCATCCTGCTCTCCCTGAATCCGAATGCTGCCGAACGGTTGCTGGCCGGGACCGCCGGCCGCGGAATGTGGTGCGCGGGTGCTGCAGCGAGGCTGCGAGCGCCGGCTCGAATTTCGTTTGAGGCGGGGTGGACCATTGAATGCACACCGAATGGTCACGCAGCGTGAATAGGCTTTTCCAGCAATTGTCGAGCGGATTTCGAGCAGGAGGACCCAGGATTCTCGATCGCGGCGGCGCTGCCGGGAATCCCCCGTGCCCGAACGGCACGGCATGCGGCCCACGAGCGAATGAGGGAGCGAAATGAGTCCGGTCGAGACCGCGAAGGCGGTGCCCGCGTCGCAGGCCACGCACACGGTTGTCGAGCTCGAGGAGGGCGTCTTCGCCTGCGTGCAGCCGGACGGCGGCTGGTGCCTGAGCAACGCCGGCCTCCTGATCGGGCGCTCGGGCACCGTGCTCGTCGACACGGCGGCCACCGAGCGCCGCGCGCAGGCGCTGCTGGAGACCGTGCGGACGCTGAGCCCGCGCCCGGTCGGCGTGCTGGTCAACACGCACAGCCATGGGGACCACAGCTTCGGCAACGCGCTGTTCGCCGGCGAGGCGACGGTCGTGGCGCACGAGCGCGCGGCCGCCGAGATCGCCGAGTTCGGGCCGGCGCTGCAGCAGCTGTGGCCGCAGGTCGACTGGGGCCGGATCGAGATCAGCCCGCCGACGGTGACCTTCCGCGACCGGCTCGCGCTGCCCGACGCGGGCTTCCCGGTCGAGCTGCTGCACTTCGGCCCGGGGCACACCCCCGGCGACGCCGTGGTGTGGCTGCCCGAGCAGCGCGTGCTGTACGCCGGCGACCTGGTGTTCTCCGGCGCGACCCCGTTCGTGCTGATGGGCACGGTCACCGGCACGCTGCGGCTGCTCGACCGGCTGCGCGCGCTCGAACCGCTCACGGTGGTGCCCGGGCACGGCCCGGTCGGCGGCCCGGAGCTGCTCGACGCCAACGCCGACTACCTGCGCTGGATCCGCGACCTGGCCCGGCGCGGGTCCGCCGACGGGGTCACGCCGTCCGAGCTGGCCCGGGAGGTCTCGCTCGGCCGCTTCGCAGACCTGCTCGACAGCGAGCGGCTGGTGCCCAACCTGATCCGCGCCTACGCCGAGGACGCGGGCTTGGCCGAGGCCGCGCCGATCGATGTCGTTGCAGCGTTCGGCGAAATGGTCGCCTACAACGGCGGCCTACCGCACTGCTCTGCATGAAGCGTGACGCGCCATTCGCCAGCCCGCGCCCAAAACCCTTCGGTATTCTTCTCGGTCCTCTGCAACGGGGCTCTCTGGCAAGCTGAGTAGCAAAACATTGAGCGGTTCAGGTGCGGCCAAAAAGCCTTCGGTGAAGTTCTCGGTCCCGGGCGACTGGACTGCTGGAAAGTAGTAGTCGGGCGACACCGGATCAGCAGATTGGATGACAGTGAGCGCACAGATTGCAGAGCACTACGACGTTGTCATTATGGGTGGCGGACCCAGCGGTTCCACCCTCGGCGCGCAGCTGGCCCGGACCACCGACCTGAGCGTGGCGATCTTCGAGAAGGTCAAGTTCCCCCGGGCGCACATCGGCGAGTCGCTCGCCCACCCGTCGACCGTCACGCTGGCCGAGATCGGCGCGCTGCAGAAGGTGAAGGACGCCGAGTTCACGGTGCAGAAGTTCGGCGGCATCTTCCACTGGGACGGCAACGCGCCGGCCGCCGGCTTCTTCGACCACGAGTCCGTGGTGGAGGACGGCGCGCACCGGTTCGCCTTCCACGTCAACCGCGAGGAGTTCGACGAGCTGCTGCTGCGGCACGCCGAGGAGCTCGGCGTGAACGTGTTCGAGGAGACCTCGGTCAGCGCGTTCAAGCCGGTGGGGAAGGGCTGCGAGATCACGCTGTCGGACGGAAGGAAGGTGCACAGCCGCTTCTTCGTCGACGCCTCCGGCCGGCGCAACAGCATCACCTCGCCGCAGAAGCGCGCGCACCTGTCCAAGTACAAGAACCTGGCGCTGTGGCAGCACTTCACCGGCTGCCGCAGCGGCTTCGAGATCGAGGAGGACTGGAACGTCTTCCACGAGGGCAGGCGCTCGCCGATCGTGTGCGCGGCGTTCGAGGACGGCTGGGCCTGGTTCATCCCGGTGAACAAGCTGGTCGACGGCAAGCGGGTGAAGACCCACTCGATCGGCATCGTCACGCTGCCCGAGGTGCTCAGGGAGCCCGGCAAGGACTTCACCGACCCGGCCATCTTCCGCGAGGCCATCAAGCGGATCCCGCTGGTCAAGGACCTGATCGACAACGCGGAGCCGGTCTCGGACACCGTCTCGACCGCGACCAACTACTCGATGATCAACGAGGACTTCAACAACTTCGACGAGAACTGGATCCTGATCGGCGACGCGGCCTACTTCGTCGACCCGCTGTTCTCCTCGGGCGTCGCGTTCGCGATGCAGCACGCGCTGTCGGCCGCGCTGCTGATCAGGACAACGCTGGACCCGGAGCTCTCGGAGCAGGCGAAGCGAGACGTGTGGAACGACTACAACGTCGGCTGGCACGCGATCGCCGAGGTCTTCTCGCTCTCGATCGACCAGTGGTACCACGCGATCGGCACGATCTACCCGGACAGCATCTACTGGCGCAGCCGCGGCACCACGGCCGACATGGGCCTGCGCGAGCAGAGCTTCCAGATCCTGCTGAGCACCGCGATGACGCCGAGCATCCTGCGCCTGCTGACCCACAACAGCCTCGACCAGTCCGACCTGGACCAGTCGGGCCCGTACATGCAGGCACTGAGCCAGGCCGAGACCGAGATCGACCCGCCGGCAGAGGACGACGTGCTGCAGCGCGCCGAGGGCGCCGAGGTCCGCGAGAGCATGACGGTCAGCCTGCCCGGCTACAAGGCCATGGTCCCGCCCCTGGGCATCCAGATCCCGAAGCAGCTCCGCGACGCGGTCGCCGCCTACTGGCAGGACCCGATCGCGAACACCGACGTACTGGCCCACCCCCTCGACAAGTCGACCCCGTGCCACCGCTTCTCCGCCCCCGACGGCACAGAGCTGCGAAGCTTCGCCGCCAAGGACGGCGGAATCGGCGTGTGGGATGCCCTGGCCGACGGCAGCCGAACCTTCGGTGAGCTCAGCGCACAGCTGACCCCGGCCCAGATCTCCTTCCTCAAGCTGATGATCCGCTCCGGCGTAGTCGCGGTCGACCGCACCGCCGACACCGCCGAGACGTCCAGCCGCACAGACCGCCAGCCCGTCCTGGCCGACTGACAGGCTCTCAGCCGTCCCGGGTGCAGGCCCCGCCCTTCAAGGGCGGGGCCGCCCCTGGCCAACTTGCCTTTGTCAGCATTCCCATCCGGCGAGGATGTCAGGCTCCTGATCCGGTCGATAATCGTGCGCGTGCTCCACACGGTAGGTGCGGCCGGTGCGCCGGGAGGTCCATTTCACGCTGCGCCCCGGCACGATCACTTTCACGGTGAAGCTGCCCACGGTCTTGATGCGGTGGTGGTGGCGGCATAGCGGGATCAGGTTCTTCTCGTTGGTCTGTCCGCCGCACGCCGGGCAGTCGTGGTTGAACGGTTCGACGTGGTCCAGGTCGCACCGGCATGCCGGGCGCGTGCACCCCGGAAACGCACAGGTCCGGTCGCGCGCCATCACGAACCGGCGTACCTCGGCCGTCGGTTGGTAGACCCGCGGCGAGGTCTTAATGAGCGCTCCGCTGTCGGGGTCGTAGGCCAGCCACCGCCACAGTGAGCCCGGTGCCATGGCCAGTGCTCGTGCGGTGTCCGCCGAGATCGCCCCGTAGCGTTCCAACTCCCCCGGGTTCGCGTTGAGCGCCAGCAGTGTCTCCAGCGAGACCGTCACCTGCACCAGCGCCGCCGGTGTCGCCGGGTTCTGATTCGAGGCAGGCAGGTGCGGGTCCAGGATCATGGCGCACATCACGTCCGCACGCCGCTGCGCCAACGTACGCCCGTCCTCCGAGCCTTCAGCGCGGGCTGCCTGATCCACCCGTTCGTAGACGGCGGTGGCTTGTTCCGCGGTGGTGTTCAGGAAGAGGGTGGCCATCTCGTCCTGCTCGGTGGCCAGGGCGACGCCGCGCTGTGTGGCAGCGAGCTGCTTACGGCGCCGCGCGCCGTCCGGGTCGATCCTGTGCACGGCGCGGTCCAGCGCTCGTTTGGTGGCCTGCCATACCTGTCCGGGCATCTTGGCCAACACCCGTTCTTCCACCCTGCGGGCCTTGTCCTCGTCGCCCCCGAGCCGGTCGGTGGCTTTCACGAGCAGGGCGACTTGGCGTTCGGTGATCTGCCCGTCCTCCCACGCCTCCCATGCTGGAAGGTGCCGCCGTACCAGCGTGACCGCCTGGTCGACCTGGCCGTGCGCGGTGTCCGGGTGCAGCGTCAGCGCCTGTGCGATCTCGGAGATCGCGCAGTCCGCCCCGAACAGCGCATCCTCCCGCTTCGCCCGCTCGAATAGCACCGCCATGCCGTGCGCGATCCAGGCCTGGTGTCGGCGTACTTGCCGGTCCCACCGGGCGAGGCTGTCGAGCAGTTCCGCATCACTCTGCGAGCCGGGGTTTCCGGCGGTGGTCAGCATGGGTTGGTGGCACATGATC
>DASYAE010000025.1:0-7386 GCA_036501535.1 Actinocrinis sp.
CGCGCTGACCTGGATCGGCATCCTGCCGGCCAACGACGGCGACCTGATCAAGCGGGTCATCGGCATGCCCGGCGACCACGTGGCCTGCTGCAACGCGCAGGGCGACGTGACGGTCAACGGCGTCGCGCTGAACGAGCCGTATCTGTATCCCGGTGACTCGCCGGGCTCGGGTGAGGACGGCCAGTTCAGCGTCACGGTGCCGCCCGGCCACCTCTGGGTGATGGGCGATCACCGCAGTATCTCCGTGGACTCGCGCGCCCATCAGTCGCTCGACGGCGGCTTCGTGCCGATCAAGAACGTGGTGGGTCAGGCGTTCGTGATCATCTGGCCGCCGAGCCAGTGGGGCACGCTGCCGGTGCCCAGCACCTTCCACCAGTCGGGGCTGAGCGCGTTGAGCACGCCGGGGGCGATCCCGGGCGCCGCATTCGCGTTGGCGCTGCCGGTGACGCTGCTCAGACGCCGGCACCGGTTCGCCGACGAGCGCAAGCGCCGCAGGCGGCAGAAGCTGAAGGCCCGGGAGCTCGAAGCCCGCGCGGCGCCGGAGTGAATATCAGCGCACATTCATGACGGCTGAGTGTTGTCTGAGGCCTCTGTCAGGTCGACCGGGCCAGCTCGAGCAGGGCACGGTGGTCGGCGGTTCCCGGGGCGGCCTGATAGACGGTCATCCGCAGACCGCTGTCGCCGAGATACAGCATCTGCGCCTCCAGGGCGAGATCGCCGACGAGCGGGTGGCGGAACAGGCGCCGGTCGCTGCTGCGGGTGGCGATGTCGTGCAGCTCCCACAGGCCGGCGAATTCCGGGCTGTGCTCGCGCAGTTCGGCGTCAACCACCTCGGCCACTTCGCCCTGACGGTCGGCTTGCTGCCCGCGCTGCGCGCTGCCGGGACCGCCCGCGTGGTGTCGCTGTCCTCGCGGGCGCACCGCCGCAGTGACGTCGACTTCGACGATCCCAGCTACGAGCGCCGGCGCTACGACGCTTGGGAGGCCTACGGGCAGTCCAAGACCGCCAACGGCCTGTTCGCCGTCGGCCTGACCGCGCGTTACGGCGGCGAGGGGATCACTGCCAACGCCGTCATGCCCGGCGCCATCATCACGGGCCTGATGCGGCACATGTCCCCGGCCGAACTCGAGGCCAGGGGCTGGGCCGACGAGCACGGCCGGCCGCGCACCGACATGCCCGGATGGAAGACGGTCGCGCAGGGCGCGGCCACCTCCATATGGGCCGCCGTCGCCCCCGAACTCGGCAGTCGCGGCGGCCTCTACCTGGACAACTGTACGATCGGGCAGCCCTGGACCGTCGACGGCGTCCCGCCCAACGGCTACTACCTGCCGTACCTGCTCGACCCCGACCGCGCCGAGCGGCTGTGGCGGCTCTCCGAAGAACTCGCCGCGTGAGCGGAGCTAGTCGGGACCTGGGGCCTCCAAGTACGTTCGCTCGATCAGACAAGCGTCGAACCGGCGATCTGCCGATGGATAACGGGACACGACGTAGCTACCGACATACCAACCACCGTCGCTCTCATCCCGCTCGACGACAAGCGCCGAGCCATCCGGCAGTGGCCGGATCTCCCCCAGACGGTGCCAGCAGTCCCGGTCCGCACCGAGGACGGAGAACTCCGCGCGAAGCTCGTCGAGGTAGGCACGTTGAGCGGTGTGCACGGCATCCTCGCGCAGACCTAGCGTCGGACGCCTTGACACCGTTCCCGCGGCGTACGCCCGCCACAACCCGGCAAGGTCATGCTCCTGCGCGGACGCGTCGGGAAGTGCCCCGGTCACGATCGCATCGGCGAGGCAGATGCTGCGTTCATCCTGATCGAGCCACGAGTAGGCCGCGATCCTCTCGGCCGGACCATCGAGGACCACCCAGGTCAATCCGTGCGCCGCACCGCTGGTCGACCCGGGACGGTGATAGTGGGCGATGACATCCTCGTCACTGGTGGTCGGCCCGCGCGACAGCCACACCGGCCCATGGGGGCCGTGGTACTGCTGGAGCAGGCCGACGACATCCTGCAGGTCCGCGACAATCGCAGACCGCGACAGGGCCACCGTGAGCGCGCACTCATGACCGATGCCGATCTCGCCTTCGCGCATACGCGCGAAGGCCTCGCCCTCCGCGGTATCAGCGATCGAAACAAGTACCCACACGATGTTGATCGTGCCTGTCACGACTCCGCTCGCGCAACTGCCCTCTGATCCCGGATCAGGGCTCGGAGTCGCCGGCGTGCAGCACGTCGCTGTACGCCGGCTCGTCCGCGGGGACGATCTGCGAGTAGCGTGCCGTGGCGCGGCTCCAGTCGAAGTGGCCGCGCATCGCCGAGCGCAGGCAGCCGACGAACCGCCGGGTCAGCGCGTCGTCGCCCACCCGCTGCTCCAGACGGATGAACTCGCGGCCCCAGGAACCCACCATCCGGACGACTTCGGCGATGCCGTCCTCCCGCCTGCAGCCGTTCTCGTGCATCAGTACATGGACCAGGTTGTCCCGCTGCTGGCCGCGGGTCTCCTCCTTCTCCAGCGAGTGCACGTCGTTGAGGAGGTTGATGGAGTCGGCCGCGATCTGCGTCATCCGGGCGACGACCGGGTCCTCGTACACGGCGTTCGGCAGTTCGAAGCCGTACGCCTTCTGGCTCAGGTCGAGCATCGGATAGACGTAGCCGCTCCTGCGGCGCATCTGGAAGTACTCGGCCCGATCGGGCGTCCTGCGGTCGAAGCGGTTGCGTGCCTCCCGGGTGCAGGCGTCGAGATACCACCGGTGGTGCGTGAACGCTCGGCGCGTCCAGACGGGTGACGCCCCGCCGTACAGCCAGTCGCGCACCTCCACGTACGCCTGCGCGAGGGGCCCGGCCGGGACCGCGGCGCTGCCCGGACGGGCCAGCTGCACGAAGCCGCAGCCGATCTGCGCGGCCCGCTCCGGGTCCCGGTTGGCCGGGCTGTCGAACTGGTCGTCCAACATGGTGATCAGATTGACCGCGTTCACGACCCGGTCGAGGCCGGCACCGGTCGCCTCCGGCACCCAGCGCGCCATCAGGCCCGCGATGTCCCATAGCCGGAGCCGCTCCTCGTCGGCCGGGCCGGTGATCAGGCGGTGCGCGCGGGCCCAGCCGACGGCGCGGGCGCGGGCCCCGGCCGTCTCCGGGCCGCCCTGCGGCGGGATGGGCATGAAGACCTCGACGTCCTGCGGCATGTCAGGCCTCGCTCTCGCGCCCCGCCGGCCGCAGCGCCCCGGCGACGAGCGCGGCGGCCGCCTCCGCCGCGGAGACGATCCGGATCGCCGCGGCGCCGGCGAACGGCTCCGGGTCGGTCGCGATCGGCCGGCCGCACCGGCGCGGACCGAGCCAGGGCACGATATCGGGCGGCTCCGGCGCGATTCCCTGCGATTGGTCCGGGGACAGCGCTTGAGTCGTCATCGATCCCTGCCGAGGATGGTGGTGGGCCCGGACGCGTCGAACGCCGCTGCCAGGCCGGGCGGCACCCGGCGGGCCCGTGGAGAACACCGTCCGTGGAGAACACCGCGCCCCGCCGCCCGCCGGGGCGCCCACCCGAGGTGTCTGCTGTGTGCGATCTGCTTCCTGACATGGACCGGGGCGCCGCGCCCGGCGGCGGTCCGCCCGACCGTCCCGGCCGCCGGGCCGTCCGGCACGTGTGCAGCGACCACATCAGCCATCTGATCGACTCCTCGGATCACGCGGCCGGCGACCGGCCACCCGGCGCCGCGGCGCCGCGGCGCAGGACGCCGACTGCCAGTACCGCACGGCCGGGACGAGGCCGAGAAGCCGTGCGCGCGGCGAAGGTGTTGCACCGGTGCGGGGTGTTGCACGCCGCGGACCGGCCGCGATCGGGGCCCGCGCCCCGGCGGTGCGCCGACGACGCAGGACCGCCCCGGGATGCGCCGCCACCGCGGGCGAGGCAGACTCGTAGTTGATACTCACTATATAACAATATATTTATTGGCACTGTTTAATTGGCTCTGTTATTTATTGGCACTGTGTGAGGGGACGCCCCGCACAGCCCGCCGGAGGGACGTGGCCGCCGTGCACAAGACCCACCTACGCGAGCGCTTCGCGACGAACGCGGCCGTCCGGCCGGGGGAGGCGGTGGTGGCCGGCGGCGTGCAGCACCCCGAGCGCGGGTACGTCCGCAGCCCGGCCGCGACCCTGATGGCCGACCGGCTCGAAGGGCGCGGCCTGCGGGTGCAGCGGGCGGAGGTCACCGCGGGCGTATCAGGGGCGGAACCCGGCCCGCAGGAGCTGGATCTGGTCTCGTACATCGGCTGGGACGGCGTGGCGGTCGGCATCGGCGTGGTCGCCTCCGCGCAGGACGCGGCGGCGCGGCGGGCCGTGGACGAGGAGCTGAGCGCGTGGTCCGACGCGATGCGCAGCCGGCGGGTCATCATGGCGGCGATCGTGCCCTGGTGCGGCGGGACCAGCCGCGCGCTCGGCATCGCCCAGCGGCGTGCCGCGCTGCAGCCCGGTCCGGTGTACGTGGTCGGACGCTTGACCGAGAACCCGACCGTCGCGCAGCAGCTGCTGGCGCAGGGCCTGATCGGCGTCGAGGACCTGGACGCCGTGCCGGACGGAGCGACCGTGCTGTTCGCGCAGCACGGCGTGCCGCTGGCGGTCGAGGCCGAGGCGGCGGCGCGCGAGCTCACCGTGGTCGACGCGACCTGCCCGCTGGCCGCCTCCACCCGCGCCGAGGTGCGCCGGCTCACCGGGCGCGGCGACACGGTCGTCCTGGTCGGGCGCGAGGGCGACGCGGCCCTGCCCGGCCTGGCCAGCCAGGCGCCCGAGGCGGTCCGGGTGGTCGGCGACGTGCAGGACGTCTCGGCGCTGCACGTCACGGACCCGCAGCGGATCGCCGTCGTGCTGCAGCCGGGCCTGTCGGGCAAGACGACCGGCCCCGTGCTCAGGGCGCTGGGGGCCCGCTTCGGCCGCGTCGCGCCGCAGCACCCGTCCACGCTCTGCGACGCGGCGGACGACCGGCGCGCCCAGATCCGCAGCCTGGCCGAATCGTGCGACACCGTGCTGATCGCCGGCGCCGAGGACGACCCGGAGTCCGCCCGGATCAGCGCCGTCTGCTTGACGTCCGGCGCCGCCGCCCACTGCGTGGCCCGGCTGGCGCGGCTGGAGCCGGCGTGGATCGCGCGCAGCGTGACGGTCGGGGTCACCGCGACCATGTGCGCCGACCCCGTCCTGCCCGGCCGGCTGATCACGGCGCTGCGCGGGCTCGGACCCGTCTCGGTGGTCGAGCGGCGCGTCGTGACGCAGTCGGTCTCCACGCCCAGCGGCGTCGCAGAAACCGTGTTGGAGACAACACCCTGGTGACGCGCCCGGCCCGGCCGGCGCACAGTCAGCGGTGCGCCCGGCCCAGCCGCGTCAGCTCGGCGGCGCGTTCCAGCAGCGCGTGCGCTGCGCCGTTGCGTCCATACGGGCGTACCTGGGCACGCAGCGACCGCAGAGCGCTGTCGGCCCGCGCGCTGCGCAGGTGCGGGTAGTCGTCGCAGAACCGGCTCCACATGGCGCACGCCTGATCGAGGCGCCCCTGGCGCAGGTGCAGCTCGGCCAGCCGCGCCTCGATCAGCGTGCGGGCGCGCCGCTCGCCCTCGGGCCGCAGCCGCAGGGCCGCCCCGAAGGCCCGCACCGCGCCGTCGAGGTCGCCGAGCGACACGAGCGCCTCACCGCGCTGATAAGCGAGGGCGGACTCGTGGTACGAGCCGATCTGCTCGCCCGGCCCGTCCGCCCGGCACAGGAACCGCTCGGCGGCGCCCAGCTGCGTGAGCGCGGTGCGCCGGCCCCCGGCGGCAGCCGCCGCCATCGCCACCTGGCCGGCCAGGAACGCGGCGTGTGCGGCGGGCACGGACCCGCTGGTCCCGGCCGCCGTCTCGGCCAGGTCGAGCGCCTGGGGGTGGTGGCCGAGCGCGTGCGCCTGCAGGCTCATGCCGCGCAGCGCGGTGGCGAAGCCGGCCGGATCGGCCGCTTCGGCCGACAGCTCGGCCGCGATCCGGAAGTACGACTGGGCGGCCCCGCTCATCTGCTCGTCGAAACACGTGTAGCCGGCCAGATAGCTGAGCTTCGAGGCCACCGACAGCACCTGGAGGCGCACCCGAGGCCGCGCCTTCGCGCACAGCCACGCCGTGATGTTGTGCGCCAGGTATGTGCAGACCGCGCGGCGGGCGCCGCCTCCGCCGAACGCGGTGTCCGCATCGCAGAACACCGACAGCATCAGCTGCGCCTCTTCCACCTGCTCCGGCCCCACGCTCACCGAGCCGTTGGTGCTCGACCGCGCGGCCGACTCGCCGATCAGCGCCGCGAACGACGGCATCCGGCTGGCGGCCAGGTCGTAGGCGAGGCCGCGCAGGCTCGGCCGGCGGATCCGCCCGGCCTCGGCCAGCGCTCGCCTGGACCCACGGCCCGTCGGTCTCCCGGTAGACGCCGTTCGGGTTCGGATAGAAGTCGACGCAGGTGGCCACGACGCGCTAGGCGAAGGCCCCCGCGCCCGCCGGGCAGTTCGCCGTGGCGATGTTGTCCCCGACGACGCCCGCCGCCGGAGTCACCGTGCAGGCGCTGACGTCGGCGTGGGCGGCGTTCGGCGCGGGCGCCATACCGGCCGCGCCGCGGCGAGCCGCGCAGCCGTCCTCGTCCCCGTGTGCATCATCGGCTCCCTTCGCCCCGCGGTCCCGTACACGCGTCGAAGACAAGGCGAAGGATCGTCGAACTCGATCGCCGCGGCCCGGGCTCCGTCCTTCAGGGCGGGCTCGCACCCGGGCCAGCCTGCTTGTGTCAGTATTGCCAGTCAGCCAAGTTGTCAGGCTCCTGATCGGGCCGGTAGTCGTGTGCGTGATCGACACGGTAGGTGCGGCCGGTGCGCTGGGAGGTCCATTCCACGGTGCGCCCCGGCACGATCACTTTCACGGTGAAGCTGCCCACGGTCTTGATGCGGTGGTGGTGGCGGCATAGCGGGATCAGGTTCTTCTCGTTGGTCTGTCCGCCGCACGCCGGGCAGTCGTGGTTGAACGGCTCGACGTGGTCCAGGTCGCACCGGCATGCCGGGCGCGTGCACCCCGGAAACGCACAAACCCGGTCCCTCGCCTGGACGAATCGGCGTACCTCCGCGGTTGGCTGGTACACGCGGGGTGAGGTCTTGATGAGGGTGCCGGTGTCGGGGTCGTAGGCGAGCCAGCGCCACAGTGAGCCCGGTGCCATGGCCAGTGCTCGTGCGGTGTCTGCGGAGATCGCGCCGTAGCGTTCCAGCTCCCCGGGTTCGCGTTGAGCGCCAGCAGTGTTTCCAGCGAGACCGTGACCTGGACCAGCGCTGCCGGTGTCGCCGGGTTCTGATTCGGGGCCGGCAGGTGTGGGTCCAGGATCATGGCGCACATCACGTCCGCACGCCGCTG
>DASYAE010000026.1:0-3285 GCA_036501535.1 Actinocrinis sp.
CCCGGCATCGACGGCGGCAAGACCGCGGTGCTGGAGCCGGAGGAGCTCGACGACCGCTACTTCATGCTGCGCGTCCGCATCGACGGCGGCCGGCTGTCCAACGACCAGCTGCGGGTCATCGCCTACATCTCGCGCCGTTACGCACGCGGCACGGCGGACGTAACCGACCGGCAGAACATCCAGCTGCACTGGATCGAGATCGAGAACGTCCCCGACATCTGGGAGGCGCTCGACTCGGTGGGCCTGTCTACCACCGAGGCCTGCGGCGATACCCCACGGGTGATCCTCGGCTGCCCGCTGGCCGGCATCGACGCGGACGAGATCGTCGACGGCACGCCGGAGATCGCCGCCATCGGCGAGCAGTACATCGGCGACGCCGCGTTCTCCAACCTGCCGCGCAAGTTCAAGTCCGCGATCAGCGGCTGCCCGGCGCAGTGCGCCATCCACGAGATCAACGACATCGCCTTCGTCGGCGTGGTCAAACCGAACGGGGAAACCGGCTACGACCTGTGGGTCGGCGGTGGCCTGTCCACCAATCCGATGATCGGCAAGCGGCTCGGCGCCTTCGTCCGGCCGGGCCAGGTCGCCGAGGTCTGGGCGGGCGTGACCGGCCTGTTCAGGGACTACGGCTACCGGCGCCTGCGGCACCGGGCCAGGATCAAGTTCCTGGTCGCGGACTGGGGCCCGGAGAAGTTCCGCGAGATACTCGAGAAGGAGTACCTCGGCTACGCCCTGCCGGACGGCCCGGCTCCGGACGCGCCGCGCGACGGGATCCGCGATCACGTGGGCGTGCACCCGCAGCGTGACGGGAACTGCTACGTCGGCTTCGCGCCGGTCGTGGGCCGCCTGTCGGCCGACACACTCGACGTGATCGCTGACCTGGCGGCCAGGTACGGAAGCGGCCGGGTCCACACCACCACCGAGCAGAAGATGGTCATCCTCGACGTGCCGCCCGAGCGCGCCGAGGATCTGGTGGCCGAACTTGATGCCGCCGGCCTGCCTGCCCGCCCCAGTGCGTTCCGCAGGCACACGATGGCCTGCACCGGCATCGAGTTCTGCAAGCTCGCGATCGTCGAGACCAAGGCCCGGGCCGCCGACCTGATCAGCGAACTGGAGCGCCGGCTGCCCGGCTTCGACGCCCCGGTCACGATCAACGTGAACGGCTGCCCGAACTCCTGCGCCAGGATCCAGACCGCCGACATCGGCCTGAAGGGCTCGCTGGTCACCGGGCCGGACGGCCAGCAGGTCGAGGGATTCCAGGTGCATCTGGGCGGCAGCCTGAGCGGCGGTGACGGCTCGGGCTCGGGATTCGGCCGCAAGGTGCGCGGGCTCAAGACCACGGCCGAGGAACTGCCGGACTACGTCGAACGGGTGCTGAGGCGCTTCGACGCCGCTCGCGAGCCTGGTGAGAGCTTCGCCGCCTGGACCGTCCGGGCCAGCGACGAGGAGCTCTCATGAGTACCCGGGCCGTTCCCTTCTACTGCCCTTACTGCGGCGAGGAGGACCTTGAACCGCAGGGCGCCGCCGACGGCGAATGGCATTGCCGCAGTTGCACACGGTCTTTCCAGCTACGCTTTGCCGGAATAGGAGTCACACTGTGAGCCCCGTCGTCACGCGCGGCCTAGCGCAGCGGAACATCTTGGAGGACCCTGAGCAGATGCGAACCCTCGCCGAACAGGCCGCCGAGGAACTCGCCGACGCGCCGGCCGAAGAGGTAATTCGCTGGGCGGTGGACACGTTCGGCGAACGGATCTGCGTCACCTCGTCCATGACCGACGCGGTGATCATCCATCTCGCCGCCGCCGTCCAGCCAGGTATCGACGTCGTCTTCCTCGACACCGGTTATCACTTCGCCGAGACCATCGGGACCAGGGACGCGGTGGAGGCCGTCTACCCGGTCAAGCTGATCAACATCACCCCGTCGCGCACCGTGAAGGAGCAGGACGCCGCGCTGGGCCCCAGGCTCTACGGACGCAATCCCGACCTGTGCTGCTATCTGCGCAAGGTCGAGCCGCTGGAGCGGGCGCTGACCAACTACGACGCCTGGATCACCGGGGTGCGCCGGGACGAGACCAGCAACCGCCGCCAGACCAAGGTCGTGGAGTGGGACGACCGGCGGGAGATGGTCAAGGTCAACCCGATCGTCAGCTGGTCGCAGAAGCAAGTGGACGACTTCATCACCGAGCAGGGCGTGCTGGTGAATCCGCTGGTCTACGACGGGTACCCGTCGATCGGCTGCGCCACCTGCACGATCCGCGTCGAGGCCGGCGCCGACCCGCGCAGCGGCCGGTGGGCGGGCACCGGCAAGACGGAGTGCGGCCTCCATGCATGACGGTGCTAGCCCCGGGGGGGTCCTAGTCGCGGTTGCGCACGGCAGCGCGGATCCGCGGGCCTCGGCCACCATCGCGGAGCTGGCGGCGGTGGTCAGGCAACACGAGCCAGGTCTCGACCTGCGCACCGCCTTCCTGGGCCACGCCCCGCCGTCGCTGCCGCAGGTCCTGGGCACGATCGAGGCGGACCGCGAGGTGACCGTGCTGCCGCTGCTGCTGACCGCGGCGTACCACAGCAAGGCCGACATCCCCCGCGTGCTGGCCAGGACACCACTCCCGCGGGTGAGCTACGGCGCCACCCTCGGGCCACACCCGCTCCTGCTTGACGCGCTCGACCGCCGCCTGGCCGAGGCGGATCCCGGCGCGCACCGGGACCCGGCGCGCACCGCTGTGGTGCTCGCGGCGGCCGGTTCCAGCGATCCCGAGGCGAACGCCACGATCGCCCGGATGGCGGCGCGATGGCAGGCCAGGACGGGGTGGCTCGCCGTCCGGCCGGCCTACGCCTCGGCCGCCGAACCCTCCCCGGCGGCAGCCGTGGCCGGCCTGCTGCGGGACGGGGCACCCCGCGTCGTGGTCGCCACCTACCTGCTCGCCCCGGGCTTTTTCGCCGACCGGATCCGCCACACCGCCCTGGCGGCGGGAGCGGCCGCCGTCTCCCCCGCGCTCGGCGCCTGCGCCGAGGTGGCCGACGTCATGCTCGACCGATTCGCCCAAGCTCGATCAATGAGGCGCAGCGCGGCATAAATCGGGCAGCTTAAGCCGGACGGCATAAATCGGACGCGTAAATCTGGGTAGAACTCCGGATAGCCCTCGAGAAAACCGAGGAACCCCGACCCGCTGGTCACGATCCGGTATCGTACGTCCCTCCGGGCATACGCTGACCCGGTAGAGTCGGCCGCTGGCCGAACGCGACCCGACTGGCCGCCAAAGGGGGCGAATGCGTATCTGGCCGGGA
>DASYAE010000027.1:0-1823 GCA_036501535.1 Actinocrinis sp.
CTTGCAGATGCCGGGACCGTTCCTGCAGCCGGAGCACCTGACGAAGTTCATCGCCACCGAGCGGACGACGGTCACCTCCGGGGTGCCGACGATCTGGAGCGCCATCTACAACTACGGCGAGGAGCACGAGATCGACCTGTCCTCGCTGCGGCTCGGCAACTCGGGCGGCTCGGCCGCGCCCCGGATCCTGCTCGAGCGGTTCGGCGAGCGGTACGGCCTGCGGATCATCCAGGGCTGGGGCATGACCGAGATGAGCCCGGTCGGCGGGCTGGCCCTGCCGCCCGCCGGCGTCGAGCCGAACACGCCGCAGGACGTGGACTGGCGGATGCGGGCGGGCCGGATCCTGCACGGGGTCGAGATGCGGATCACCGGCAAGGAAGGCGAGGAACTGCCGCGGGACGGCGAGAGCGAGGGCGAGATCGAGGTCCGCGGCCCCTGGGTGACCGGCTCGTACCACAACGACCCGGCGCCGGATAAGTTCCGCGACGGCTGGCTGCGCACCGGCGACGTGGGCACCCTCGACGAGCGGGGCTTCTTCACCATCACCGACCGGATCAAGGACGTGATCAAGTCCGGCGGGGAGTGGATCTCCTCGGTGGACCTGGAGAACGAGCTGATGGCGCACCCCGCCGTGCAGGAGGCGGCGGTGATCGGCGTCCCGGACAAGCGCTGGGGCGAGCGCCCGCTGGCCTGCGTGGTGCTGCGGGCCGGGGCCACGGCCGACGCCGCCGAGCTGGCGAAGTTCCTGGGCGAGAAGGTGGCGCGCTGGCAGGTGCCGGAGAACTGGGCGTTCGTCTCCGAGATCCCGAAGACCGCCGTCGGCAAGTTCGACAAGAAGGTGCTCCGCACCCGCGACGCCGACGGCGAGCTGACGGTCGAGCACGTCGGCGAGTGACCGGGTAACCGGGTAAAGCCGTCCGCGCCCACCGTCACCTCAGCGGCCTGTTCCTGGCGGACCAGCGGGCGCGGGCGGCCGTCCAGGTCGAGCACGGAGCTGGCTTCGGCGTACCAGGATTCGACCACCGGGTGACCCCAGAAGTCCCGGCGGCGGGGGTCGCGGACCGACCAGCGCAGCACCGGGTGGCCGGGGTCGCCGGTGTAGTAGTCGCTGGTGTAGAGCTCGACCCGGTGCCCGTCGGGATCACGCAGGTAGACGTAGAAGGCGTTGGACACGCCGTGCCGGCCGGGTCCGCGCTCGATCAGGAACTCCTCGTGCAGCGAGCCGAGGATGTCGCAGATCCGCAGCACCTGGTGCGACTCATGCACGAAGAACGCCACATGGTGCAGGCGGGGCCCGTCTCCCCCGGTGAACGCCACGTCGTGCACGGTCTGCTTGCGGAACATCCAGGCCGCGTAGAGGGTCTGCTCGTCCTCGATCGTCTCGGACAGGCCGAACCCCAGGGACGTGTAGTACTCATAGGCGGCGCGGACGTCGGGGACCACTAGGTTGAAGTGGTCGATCCGAGCGGGTTCGGCGCCGCGCCGCAGGTCATAGCGCTGCTGCAGGCGCTCGGCCCCGTCCGCGGCGGCGAAGAACTCGACGGTGAAGCCCAGCGGGTCCTCGGCCCGGACCGCCTCGCCCACGCCGGGGGTGGCGCCGGCCGGGACCCGGGCGGTGCGCGAGCCGAGGGCGGCGTAGAACGTCTCGGCCCGGTCCAGGTCGGCCGCCGCGCGTACCCGGAAGGCCAGCCGCGCCGCCGCGGCCGCGCCGCCCTGGCGCAGGATCAGGTTGTGGTGGATGAGCTCGTCGTACCCGCGCAGGTACAGCGCATCGCCGGTGTCCGCGCTGACCACGAAGCCGAGCAGGTCGACCCAGAACCGGC
>DASYAE010000028.1:0-27197 GCA_036501535.1 Actinocrinis sp.
CATGCGCATCGACACGGCCAACCCGGAGCCCGAGTCGGAGCCTGAGTCGAAGGCACAGTCTGAGCCGGTCCCGGAGCCGGACCCGATGGGAGTCTGACGAAGATGACGATCTCCGTGGAGGCCGCGCCGCCCGGTCTCACCTTGTGGCGCGACTGCGACGAGAACGTGCTCGACCTGCCCGGCGTCGCGGCGGGGCAGCGCGCTGCGCAGGGCGATCCGACCGCGCTGGCGAAGGAGCTGTACGACGCCGGCGTCCGGCGCGTGGCCTCGACCGGCCGATCGACCTCGCCGGCGCGACGGACGTGGCGCCGCTCGTCTGGGCCATGATCCTGCTGCGCGAGCTGACCGGCTGGGGCGTCGTGGTGGACTGGCGGCTGCGGCCGGGCGAGCACGCCGAGGTCTGGCGCCGGCTCAACCACCTGCACCCGCCGGCCGAACTGATCGGCCAGGCCGACGCCGAGGAGTCGCTGGCCTCCTGGCGCGAGACCTTCTACCTGTGCAAGTGCGTCTACCGGCGCGGCCCGGACTTCGTCGAGGTCCGCGACCGCCGCGCCGGCGAGCTCTCCCGGTTCGTCATCGACGACCCGGTCTACCTCGCGGCGGTGGACCGTCTGATCGACAGCGCGCCGGTGTCAGAGATCGACTCCGGCGCGCTCGCGGACTTCGTGGCCGAGGGCCTGGCCGGCCACGCCGGCGACATCGCCTGGTGGCTGCCGTACCGGGTGCGCCGCTGGCCGTGGCCCTCGATGATCGTCTGAGCCAGGCTCTCAGATCTCGGCCTCGGCCCGGGTACCAGCCTCAGCCTCAGCCCGGCCCGTTCGACCTGCCGGGCGGTCCGCACTCGCCGGACCGCCGCGGGCCGTGCCGCCCCTGCGGGTGCTGCGGCGGGCGGGCCCGGCCGGAATCGCCGGACTCGCCGCGTGGCAGCCCCCGCATACGCACCCGCAGGTCGTGCACGATCTTCGTGAACCGCAGTCCCGGATCCACGGCCACATGCGCGGCGGCCGCGCTGAGCAGATGCGGCCGGCCGTCGCACAAGGCGATCAGCTCCTCCACTATCGCAGGCTCCGCCGCCACCCGCCCCGCGCCGACCTGGCGTGTCACCAGCTCGCGGGACTCGCCGGGGGTGAGCGCGCCGACCCGCACCGGGAACGCGCCCTCCGCGGCCACCAGCCCGGTCAGCGTACTGCGACTGGTCGCGATCACCTGGCAGCTGTCGCTGCCCGGAAGCAGCGGCCTGACCTGCTCCGAGTCGTGCACGTCGTCCAGCACGACCAACACGCGCCGCCCGGACAGCACACTGCGATACAGGGCCGACCGCTCCTCCGGCTCGTCCGGTATCTGCTCGGGCTCCACGCCGAGCGCGGCGAGGAACCGGCCGAGCACCTCGCTCGCGGGCACCGACCAGCGTCGGTTCCTGCGGTGCAGGCAGGCGAACAGCTGACCGTCCGGATACCGGTCCAGGCTGCGGTGCGACCAGTACAGCGCGACGGCGCTCTTGCCGATGCCGCGGCTGCCGCTGATCACGACGCTCGCCGCGCGGCGCTCCTCGCCCTCGCCGCCCACCGCCGCACTGATCGCGGCCAGCACGGACGCGCGCCCGGTGAAGGCGCGCGGCGCGGCGGGCAGCTGGCGCGGTTGGACCAGCGGGTACGAGGGCGGATTCGCCCGCGGCGGCGCGACCTCGGCGCGGGCGACCGCCGCCAGGTCCGGATCGCTGCGCAGGATCCTGCCGTAGAGCTGCTGCAGCGACTCGCCCGGATCGGTGCCGAGTTCCTGGGCCAGCCGTATCCGCACGTCGTGGTAGTGCCTCAGGGCGTCCGCCTGCCGGCCGCTGCGGAAGAGCGCGAGCATCAGCTGCGCGGCCAGGCGTTCGTCCAGCGGCTGTTCCTCGCACCAGTAGGAGAGCCGGGCCAGGAGCGCGTCGTGCAGCCCGTGCCGCAGCTGAAGGTCCGTCAGGTCGCGCTCGGCCGCCTTGCGCTCGAGGCTCAGGGCGTTGCGCATGCTGTTGAAATAGGGTGAGTCCTGGAAGCCGAGCGCCTCCCCGCGCCAGTGGCCCAGTGCCTGTTCCAGCATCTGCATGGCCTCACCGTCGTCGGTGGTCAGGCGGGCGAGCCGGACCAGAGAACGGAACCGGTGCACGTCCACCAGGCCGTCGTCCACGGTGATCATGTAGCCGGCCGCCTGGCGTACCACGGCGACCTCGGGCAGATCCGCCAGAGCCTGCCGCAGCAGCGAGATGTAGGTCTGCACGGCGCTGCGCGGCCGCTCGGGCAGCGGCCGCTCGCCCCAGACCCGCTCGATCAGCTGATCCGTCGACACCCCGAGGTTCGCGTTGAGCAGCAGGGCCGCCAGGACACCCTGCCCCCGCGCGGTGAGCGAGATCAACCGATCGTCGTTGCGCACCTGGATCGGTCCGAGCATGCGGAACTCCGCTCCGATCCCGGCCATCCCGAGCCTCCCTCAAACACCCTCCCGAGGGGACCGGGTTCTTCGGACCTTGGGCGGGGCCGGTACACACCGCGCGGGCGGTGCAGGGCACCTGTTCATCCGGATGGACGCGCGGGCGGTGACCGCCGGCACGCGTCGCGAGATCGATCTCAAGACGTCCCCTTATTTCTCACCGCCCGACGGAATCGAGCGATCCCTCCCGGCGGACAATCATAATGATCGACCCGAGTCTTACCACCAGGTTACTCACTCTTTGTTTTAAAACTGCCTTATCGGGCAGTGTGTGGAATGCCTCACGGGCGCACGGGAGTCGACTCACGTCACTCAGAGCACGGTCAGCCGGTTGAACGGGCCGACCGCGACAAGATCCTGACGGATGCCGTCCGCCGCGGCCCGCAGCGGGGGGAGGACCTCGGCGACGGCGTTCTGGTCGGCCCGGCGGCCGGCGTGCATGGCGACGTTGATCGCCGCCAGGGTCCTGCCGTCATGGCCGCGCACCGGCACCGCAATCGAGCGCAGGCCCGCCTCGAGTTCTTCCTCGACGTGGCAGTGCCCGTCGTCGCCGACCTGCTTCAGCAGGGCGAGCAGCGCGCCGGTGTCGGTCACGGTGCGGGCGGTCAGCCGCGCCGGATGGGCCGCTCGCAGGGCGCGTGCACGCTCGTCGACCGGCAGGCCGGCCAGCAGTACGCGGCCCATGGCGGTGGCGTAGGCCGGCAGGCGTGTACCGATGTGGATGTCGACCGCGGTCAGGCGCGCCCCGGTCGCCGCGCGGGCGACGTACATGATCTCGGTCTCGGCTTCGAGCACGGCCAGGGAGGCCGAGTGGCCGACGCGGGCCGAGAGCGCCGCGAGGTGCGGGGTGGCGATCTGAGCCAGCGTCAGCCGGGACAGGACCGGGTACCCAAGGCGCAGCACGGTCGGCGTCGGCCGGTAGCGGCCGTGCGTGTGGCTCGCGTAGCCGAGGTGTTCCAGGGTGATCAGGGCCCGTCGTACCGTGGCGCGCGGCAGGTCCGTGGCGCGCGCCGCGTCAGCGATGCTCAGAGTCGGCTGCCGCGCCCCGAATGCGGCGAGCACGGCCAGGCCGCGGGTCAGCGACTCCATGACGCCGGGCCCTGTCTCGAGACCCCGGCCGCTGCCGGAATCCCCGCCGCCGCTGCCCGCCGGTGCGCCGTCCGCAGTCCGCAGCGCGTCCTCCATGCGCCGCACCGATTCTTCGAGCCCTGGCAGCACGCTGCCGGCGAGGTCGGCGGCGGTGGCGTGTCGGCTGGTGAAGCTGATCACGTTCACCGTGCACCGCTCCGTGCCGTCGGGACCGCAGACCGGCATGCCGACGGCGATCAGGCCCGGCTCGAGCCACTGGTCGTCGAGCGCCCACCCACAGGCACGATAACCGGTGCCGCGCTGCCGTGGACCGGCGCGGCCTGCACGTCCATTGACTGAGTCAGCCGACTCACTTGACGGTGGTCGCGTCCCGCCGAATACTGAGTGAGTCAGCTAACTCAGTCGAAAGAATGCGGACGGACATGACAACGGACCGCTTGAAGACGGACGGCACGAAAACGGACGGCGCGAGATCGGACCGCACGAGAACGGACTCTGACCAAGCACCGCCGGCCCACGGCCCCGATCCGGGTCTCGCGCTGCGCTCGAGGCTCGGCGTGACCACGCTGGTGCTGCTCTGCGCGGTGCAGTTCCTCGACATCGTCGACTCGGCGATCGTCAACGTCGCCCTGCCGTCCATCCAGCGCAGCCTGGGCTTCTCGCAGCAGAACCTGCAGTGGGTCGCCAGCGGATACATCCTCACCTACGGCGGTTTCCTCCTGCTCGGAGGGCGCCTGAGCGACCTGCTCGGCCGCCGGCGCATGCTGCTCGCGGGCCTGACGGTGTTCGGCGCCGCGTCCCTGGCCGCCGGCGCGGCCGACACCGCCGGCCTGCTGGTCGCGGCCCGGCTCGTGCAGGGCACCGGGGCGGCGCTCATGGCCCCGGCCGCACTTTCGCAGCTCACGACGACCTTTCGGGAGGGCCGGGACCGCAACGCGGCGCTCGGGGCGTGGGGCGCGATCAGCGGGATGGCGGCCGCGGCCGGCGTCTTCCTCGGCGGGGTGATCTCGCAGGGGCCCGGATGGCGCTGGGTCTTCTTCGTCAACCCGCCGATCTGCATCGCCGTGATCGCCGGTGCGCTGCTCCTGCTCGGGCGGGACCATGCGGACCCTGCGGGCCGCGGCCGGGCGGCGGCCTTCGACGCCTCGGGCGCGTTGCTCGCGACCGGCGGCATGCTGGCGCTGGTGTACAGCCTCGTCCGCGCGCCGGTCGCCGGCTGGGGCTCGGGCCAGACCATCATCACCCTGAGCGGATCCGCGGTCCTGCTCGCCGCGTTCGCGGTCGACGAGACGCGAAGCCGCAACCCGCTGATCCCCTTCTCGGTGCTGCGCGTGAAAGGGCTCCTCGCCGCCGACCTGACCCAGTTGATCGCCTTCGCCGGCTTCTTCTCGCTGCTGTTCTACGCCACGCTGTACATGCAGGAGGTCCTGCACTACTCACCGCTGAAGGCAGGGTCCGGATATCTGCCGATCACCGCCGGGTTCGCCGTCGCCGCAGGGGTCTGCGCGCAACTGATCAGGCGGGTCGGCACCCGGCCGCTCGTGGCCGCCGGCTGCCTGGTCGCCGCAGGTGGGATCCTCCTGGTGTCCAGGGTTCCGCTGCACGGCGCGTACGCGACCGATCTGCTCCCCGGACTGCTGGTCATGGCGCTCGGCGCGGGCACGGTGTTCGTCTCGGTCACGGCCGCGGCCAACGCGGGCGTGCCCGCCGACAGGGCGGGCCTGGCCGCGGGTCTGTTGAACTCGTCCCAGCAGGTCGGCAGCGCCCTGGGCCTCGCGATCCTCTCCGCGGTCGCGATCGCTCGCACGAACGGCCTGCTGGCGGCCCACGCGTCGGCGGTGGCGGCGGCGGACGCCGGATATCACCGGGCGCTGCTCGTCGGCGCCGTTCTGATGGCCGCGGCGGCTGTTATCGCCCTGCGCATCGGCAACACGCGGGAAGCCGCCCCGCTCGTCATGGTCAACGCGGACCAGGTCGACTCGATCGCTTAGGGTAGGGCCTGCGCCTCTCTTCCGGAGGCGCGGGCCCTACCCCGGACTTCGACGCAGCAACGCCTGCACCTGGACACACGAGATGACTGACGCAGATTCGCCGCGACCCGCGACCGCCGTCGACCAGCGGTCGGGGAAGCGCGAGCGGCTGGTGCACGCGGCGACAGAACTGCTGCACCAGCAGGGCGTCGAGCGCACCACTTTGGCGGACATCGCCAAGGCCGCCGACGTCCCGGTCGGCGGCGTCTACTACTACTTCAAGACCAAGGACGACGTCGTCTCGGCCGTCATCGGGGCCCACGTACAGCAGATCACGAAGACCCTCGCGCAGCTCGAGGCCGACGATCCGGCCCCGCGGAATCGGCTCAAGGCCCTGATCAACCGGTTCGTCTCGGAGAGCGTGACGATAGCCCGGTTCGGCTGCCCGCTCGGCAGCCTCTGCTCGGAACTCGACAAGCGGGACGGCGAGCCGGGCCCGGCCGCCGAGCTGATGCGCGTGCCCGTCGCGTGGGCCGAAGAGCAGTTCCGGGCGCTCGGCCGCGACGACGCGCACGAGTTGGCGCTGGAGCTGATGGCGGCCTACGAGGGCCACGCCCTGCTCGCCAACACCCTGCGCGATCCCGGCATCCTCACCACGGCGGCCGATCGCCTGAACCGGTGGATCGACACGCTCTGACCTCGATGGTCAGACCACCCGCTCGTTGCCCCCGTCGACCGGCACCTGGGCGCCGGTGGTGGCGTCGAAGTCGGCGGAGCAGAGCGCTGCCACGGCCCGCGCGACGGTGTCGCTGTCGATGTCGCGCGACAGCAGGTTGCGACGCCGGTACTGCTCTGCGGTCAGGCCGTAGCGCCGGGCGCGCTCCTCGATCAGCTCGGCGCTCCACAGCCCGGTGTCGAACACCGCGTCGGGGTGCACCGTGTTGACCCGGATCCCGTCCGCGGCCCACTCCAGCGCCGCGACCCGGGCCAGCTGGGTGGCCGCCGCCTTCGAGGCCGAATACGCCGCGGCGCCCGGCCCGGGGGCCGGCACGTTCTTCGAGCCGATCAGCACGACCCGGGCGCCGCGCGGCGCCCGCGCCAGCGCCGGATGCGCGGCGGCGAACAGGCGCGGCAGCGAGTCCAGGTTGACGGCCATCACCGTACGCCAGTCCGCAGGGTCCCCAGCGGCCACCGGCGCGCTCGGGCCGAAGATCCCGGCCGCGGCCACCAGCATGTCCAGCCCGCCGAACCGGTCCACGGCCCGGCGCACCGCGTCCTGCGCCGCGTCAGCGTCGGTGAGGTCGGCGCGGATGCCGAGGAAGTCCTGGCCGTCCGCCGCGTCTGAGCCTTCTGCCTTGTCCACCCCGACCACAGCCGCGCCTCGGCTGCGCAGGGCCCGCACACAGGCGCGGCCGATCCCGGACGCCGTGCCGGTGACCAGCGCCACCTCGCCGCGGAACTCCGCCGGACGGCCGGCCCGGGCCAGCTTTGCCTGCTCCAGCTCCCAGTATTCGACCGCGAAGATGTCCGCCTCCAGGGCGGGCCGGTAGCCGCCGAGCGCTTCGGCCTGCGCGATGATGCGCAGCGTGTGCTCGTAGATCTCGACGGCCGAATCAGCGTCCTTTGCCGTGGGGCCGGCGCCGAGAAGGCCGAGTTCGGGATCGACCACGACCCGCGGAGCCGGGTCGAGCGGCCGCAACGGCTTGTTGCTGTGCTCATCCGAGCTGTGCTGGTCGAAGTAGCGCCGGTACGCCTCGGCGTAGGCCTCGACGTCGCGGCCGATCATCGGGACCCGCTTGGTGCGGATGACGTGGTCCGGCGTGGCCGGACCGCGCTGGAGCGCCGCGGGATCCAGGTCGCCGCGAAGGAGCGCCCCGGCGAGCGGCCCGCGGCGCGAGGTGAGGATCATCGGGCGCCCCGCGGCATTCGAGATCTCCTGCCGTAGCGCGATCAGGTCGTGCAGCGGCACCGGCTCCGGCTCCGGCACCGTCGCGGGCACCGACGCCGAGTCCGCATCTGCTGCAACCTGATCCGGCCCGCTGCCGCCGCCGTGCGCAGCGAGGTAGTCCTCTGCGTCGCTCACCAGCGCGATCATCCGCCGGTACGCCTCGCGCCCGGTCTCGCCGAAGGTGAAGATCCCGTGCCGGATCAGGATCACGCCTTCCGAGTGCGCGCCGAGCTGCGACGGCAGCCGGGTCGCGCAGTACCGGGCCAGGTCGAAGCCCGGCATCAGGTAGGGCACGCTCGCAGCACGCTTACCGTAGAGCTCTGCGACAAGTCGCTCGCCGTCCGGCGTGTCGGTCAGCGCGAGCACCGCATCGGCGTGGGTGTGCAGCACGACGCGGTACGGAAGCAGGGCGTGCAGCAGCGTCTCGACCGAAGGGTCCGGCGCCCCGGGCACCAGGCAGGCGCAGCGCAGCTCGTGCATCATCTGCGCGTCGGACAGTTCGTCCAGCTCCAGCAGCGCGAGCAGCCGATCGCGGCGCAGCGGTGCGAAGCCGTCGGCCTCGATCCCGGCGAGGTCCCACCCGCTGCCCTTCACGTGCAGCACCTCGATCGGCGCGCCGGACAGGTCGGTGCCCGGGGACTTCACCGAGGAGTTGCCGCCGCCGCAGAGCACCAGGCCGCTCTGCGCCCCGAGCAGCCGCGAGGCGTAGATGCACTCGCCGAGTCCGGACGGATGGGCTTCGGCGAGGGCTGACGCCGCCGTCTCGTCCCAGAGGTCTTCCATGGCGGCTCCTGTTCGATCACAAGGCCCGGTCGTCCACGGTGCGTCCGGCGACCATGACCCGCTTCTCGGTGACGACCGCGGAAACCAGGTCCGCCGGCGTGACGTCGAACGCCGGGTTGTACACGGCCGCTCCGTCCGGGGCGATCTGCTGCCCGCGGATGTGCGTGACCTCTTCGGCGGCGCGCTCCTCGATCCGGATCTGCCCGCCGTCGGCCGTCTCCGGGTCGAGGGTCGACTCCGGCGCGACGACCACGAACGGAATCCCGGCGTGGCGGGCGGCCAGGGCCAGCGCGAAGGTCCCGATCTTGTTCGCCACGTCCCCGTTGGCGGCGATCCGGTCCGCCCCGACCACGACGCAGTCCGTCATTCCCGCCGCGATCGCCGCCGGGCCCGCGGCGTCCACGCAGATCCGGTAGGGGATGCCGGCCTCGCCCAGCTCCCAGGCGGTCAGCCGGGCGCCCTGCAGCAGCGGTCTGGTCTCGTCGACCAGGACCTCGCCGACCACGCCGCGCGCGGCCAGCTCGTGCACCGCGCCGAGCCCGGTGCCCCAGGCCACCGCGGCCAGATGGCCCGCGTTGCAGTGGGTGTGCAGCCGCAGCGGCCGGTGGTCGCAGAGCTCGAGGATGTGGTCGGCGGCCCGCCGGCTCGCCGCCCGGCTGCTCTGCTCGTCCTCGTCGAGCACCCGCAGCGCGCAGGCGAGCACCTTCTCGGGGCCGTCGTCCAGCCGGGAGAGGGCCAAGTCGACGCCCCACGCGAGATTGACCGCGGTCGGGCGCGCAGCGGCGAGCCGCGCGGCATCGGCCCGGACGGACGCCGCATCGGCCCCGGGGCGCCGGGCCGCGAGCGCGACGCCGAGCGCGCCGGCCGCGCCGAGAGCCGGTGCGCCGCGGATCACCAGGGTGCGGATCGCCTCGATCAGGCCGTCCACGTCATCGAGCACCACCAGGCGGTATTTCGCGGGCAACGCGCTCTGGTCGATGGCCGTGATCGCGCCGTCGGCCCAGTCGATGGTCCTGTCCACAGGATCGGTCCTTCCCTAGGGCCGCCGCCCGAACCGGCCGTAACGCCACTACAAAGGCCAAATCGATGATATCAGGCTGCTAAACAGCGGGTCCGGTGCCCGAACGGTCAGTTTTCGAGAAGCCGTCGCCGCGGCGGCCTCCTAGCATGGAAGTCGTTGCCACCGAGACCCGCTGGAAGGAGAATCCGTCGTGACGGAGACGCGGAAGGCCGCCAAGCGCACCACAGGTGAGTCCTATGCCGGATTCAGCGACGAGGAACGCGCCGCGATGAAGGACCACGCCCAGGAGCTGAAGAGGACCGCGCGCCGCGGCTCGAAGGCGAGCGAGCAGGACGGCGACCGCGACGTGCTCGCGAAGATCGCCGAGATGGCGGAGCCGGACCGGGTGATGGCCGAGCGGGTCCACGCCATCGTCGGTGCCAGCGCGCCCGCTCTAGTGCCGCGGCTCTGGTACGGGATGCCCGCGTACGCCAGGAACGGCGACGTCGTGTGCTTCTTCCAGAGCGCGGCGAAGTTCAAGTCGAGGTATGCGACGCTCGGCTTCGGCGACAAGGCGAGGCTCGACGACGGCTCGATGTGGCCGGTCTACTACGCACTGGCCGAGCTGACCGCCGAGACCGAGGCGCAGATCGGCGCGCTGGTGAAGAGAGCAGCGGGCTGAGGACCGCGCCGCCGGCCGACTCGAGCCGGCGAGAAGGACCCTGACGCCCACCCGACCCGCGTCGCCGGGTGGACGGACCTGGACCCCCTTGACCTCCGCGGCATCGCCGGGTACGAGTAAACGGTGCGCTGACAACGTTGTCAGCACCCGTCGGCCCCCGGGCCACAGGAGGCGAGAACCATGACGCAACGGCTCGGCATCGACCGCCGCACGCTCCTGAGCGGTACCGCGGCCGCCGCGGTCGTCACCGCCGCCGGAACCGGCCCGGCGAGCGCGAGCACCACCGCCGCCACTACCGGCACCTCCACCGCCGCAACGCCGTCGCCCTCGTCGGCCGGCCACGGCGACCGGCGCGTGCGCCTGGGCTTGAACTACACGCCAAGCCGCAGCTGGTGGTATTCCTGGTCTGATTGGGACACGCCCTCGATCGAAGCGGACCTGGCCGACATCCAGGCGCTGGGCATGGACCACATCCGCATTATGGGGATCTGGCCCCAGCTGCAGCCGAACGCGACCCACGTCGACGGGGAGATGGTCGACCGGACCCGGCAGCTGCTCGACCTCGCCGGCGCGCACGGGCTCGAGGTCGAGGTGACCGTCCTGGACGGCGCGGTCAGCGGGTTCCTGTTCGTCCCGCCGTGGCTGATCAACAACGGCAACGGCCAGGTGACGAACCTCTTCACCGACCCGGACGCGATCGCCGCCCAGCAGCGCCTGTTCGCCGCGCTCGGCGCCGGGCTGGGCAAGCATCCGAGCCTGCTCGGCTTCGACCTGTCCAACGAGATCTACTGGTTCGCCCAGCCGTTCGGCATCGACGTCGCCCCCGCGGTCGGCGACGTGTGGCTGCGCACGATGTTCGACGCGGCCGGGCAGGCGGCGCCCGGCCGGCTGAACGTCGCAGGCATCGACCACTATCCCTGGCTCAACGACGACTACTTCAGCCGGGACGCGCTGGGCACCACCGGGACGCTCAGCGCGAATCACACCTGGGCCGGCTGGGCGGACGTCTTCAGCACCTACGGCGCGATGTCCACGCCGTCGCTGCACTACTCGGAGTACTTCATCGAGCTGATCAAGGCGTTCCACACCGACCTGAGCCGCCAGGTGTGGATCGAGGAGACCGGCGTGTCGAAGGTGTGGATGGACCCCTCGCTCATCCCGTCGTGGACCGAGCAGTCGATCCGGAACATGGCCAGCTGCGAGGACTTCTGGGGCGTGACCTGGTGGTGCTCGCACGAGGTGAACCCGGCGTTCACCGGGTTCAACCCGCTCGAGTACGACCTGGGCGTCTACACCAACGACCGCAAGCTGAAACCGATCGGCGCCACGATCGCGAGCCTGGCGCGCGAGTACGACCAGCACCCGCCGCAGCCGCTGCACCGCGACACCGCGCTCGTGCTGCCCGACGGCCTCGTGCCGTGGACGCCGTTCTTCGAGCCCTACATGAAGCTGATCGACCAGGGCGTGCGGCCCGCCGTGGTCAAGGCCAGCCGCAGCAGCGACAAGGCCTACCTCGACGCCCGCGGCATCGACCGGCTCATCCAGCTCGACCAAGTGTGACCCCTGCGACCGCTCCGGCCATGGAGCGCCGCGACTTTATTCAGACTCAAGGTTTTCAGCCGCCTCGAATAGCGGTCTGCTTCGCCGTGCCCGGGGGTATGAACCTGCTGTCATAGGGGTTATAAGCAGGGGTATAAACATCATACTAGGGGTTGTTGCCGCTCGCTGCAGGGTCGCGCGCATGGCATTCTCAGCATACGAGCGCAAATCGCTTCGGGGCGATGCCGCTCGGTTTGCCGGTCGATTCCCGGCCACGTTTCCGGGAGTCACCAGTCGCAACGCCACGCCGTTTCTGAACCAGGCGATCCAGCAGGTCGACATGGAGGAATAAACCACAGCTGAGCCGTCATGAGAACGGTTCACGGAAATTCGCGACCGCCGAAGTGGCGGTACTCCCTGACTGGCCGGTGGCATGGGTCACCGGAACTCGTCGCACCCCGATGAAAAGCCTCGACGTGATGCAGTCACGCATTCCACGAAAGCAGGGGGCTCGATCCGCGGGTCAATCACTCGCGCCGAAAAACTAGGAGGAACAATGTCTCTCCCGCCGTCAACGAGGGATCCCTGGGTGGACGTCACCAGCGTGCGCGGCTTCCGGTGCGACGAACTGGTGTCCGCCCTGCAGAAGTACATCCGCCGGGCCAACCTGGAGGAGGCGCTGCTCGTCGCCCGAGAGATGTACGAGACCAGCCCGCAGCTGGAAGGGCACCTGTGGGACCGGCTGATGGTGATCTCGGCGTCCGACTGCAACGACGGGACGTTTCAGCAGACGATGATCGTCGAGTCCCTGCACCGCGTCGGCATGCGCATGCAGCGGGGCACCGGCGAGCGCTGGCTCTTCCTGGTCCAGGCGGTGCGCTACCTGGTCTCGCTGCCCAAGGACATGACCACCGACGAGATCTGCATGTGGTCGCGGCACACGATGAACAACGACCTGCGCGGGCCGGTCATCCCGGACTACGCGATCGACATCCACACCGAGGCGGGCCGCAAGATCGGCCGCGGGGTGGCCCACTTCCTCGATGAGGGCACTGTCATCGCCAACCGGTACCCGGGCGCCGATCCGACCTTCGGCGAGCGGGTCCGGGAGATCGTGGCCCGAGGCGAGTGGGGGTAACATGCGCGACCTGAAACAGGCCCCGGCGGTCACCTTCCTCGGACACGCCGGGCTGTCGGTGGACGCCGCCGCGTTCCGGCTTGTGTGCGACCCCTGGTTCGACAGCGCCGGCGCCAACCTGGGATCCTGGCACCAGTATCCGCGCAACGACCACCTGGACCTGGAGCCGCTGCAGCAGGCGGACTGGATCGCGGTGACGCACGAGCACCTCGACCACTTCGACCCCTGGTTCCTGGCCCGGCTCCCGTCCACCGCACGGGTGCTGATACCCAAGTACCCGGCCGCCGGCTTCCGGCGCAGGGTCGAGGAGGCCTGCGCCGGCACCGTCGTCGAACTCGAGCCCTGGCAGCCGTTCCCGCTGGACAACCGCGGCTCCTGGATCGTCGCGATCCCCGACGTGTCGCCGATGTGGCACGACGCGGCCTTCCTGATCGTCGCGGACGGGCACTCCGTCCTGAACTGCAACGACGCCAAGCTCACCCCCGCGCAGACGCGCCGCGCCAAGCACATGGCGGGCGGAGCGCTGTCGCTGATGGCGCTTCAGGCCTCGCCGGCCGCCTGGCACCCCATGGCCTACGACAACTACCCGCCGGAGGAGGTCCGGCGGATCGCCTGGGAGAAGAAGCTCGCCAAACTGCGCGCGGCGGCGCGTCTCGTCCGGGCCACCGCGCCCGACCTGGCCGTGCCCTTCGCGGGGCCGCCGTGCTTCCTCGACGACGACCTGCGCGGCAACAACTGGGTGCTCGACCGCGGAGCCGACGGTGCCTACACCGATCCCGAGGAAGCACGCGCCTGGCTGTCGGAACGCCTCCCGCAGCAGCAGTGGGAGTCGTTCCGGCCCGGAGACCGGATAGACCTCGGCAGCCGGGAGGTCACACGCGATCAGATGTCGTCGACGTTCCGGTTCGAGGACAGAGATGCCTACCTCGCTGAATACGCGGCCGACCGCGCCGGCGCCATCGCCGCGGCCAGGGCGGCCTGTCCGGAGCCCGGACCGGAGCTGCGCGCCCTGTTCACCGAGCACTTCGAGCAGCTGGGCCGGCTCAGCGAGTACTTCAACGACCAGATCGACATGACCGTGCGGTTCACCGTCGGCGGCCCGCACGGCGGCCAGTGGGACGTCGCGCTGACCCGCGGCGGGGTGCAGGTCGGGGAGGTGCTGACCGAGAAGCCCAGCTATCACCTGACCGTGGACGGCAGATGGCTGATGCCCGTGCTCACCGGAAGGATGAGCTGGGAGGGGCTGCTGCTCTCCCTGCGGGTGCGCTTCTACCGCGATCCCGACGTGTACAACGACTACCTCGTCGGACTGCTCAAACACGCCGATGCGGAAGCCCTCAAGGCGGTCGAGAAGTACGACACGGCGCAGAACTCTGACGAGCGCATCACCGTCGAGGACGCCTTCGGCGACGCCTACGAGATCGGCAGGCACTGCCCCCACGCCGGTGAGGACATGTCCGTCGGCGCCATCGTCGAAGGCCGCCGGATCACGTGCCTGCGCCACAACTTCACGTTCGACCTGGAGACCGGGCAGTGCCTCAACGCGCGCAGCCGGCCGCTCGAGGTCTCCCGCGTCCCGCCGTCCACCCTCCCTTCCCAAGCGCGGAGAAGCCCTGTGATGCGCAATCCGACTCTCTACGACCGGCAGCACTGGCCGGAGGTCCAGGTCTGGGCCAGCTACACCGAACAACTTCCCCCCGCGGAGCTCGTGCAGAGCGTGCACGTCGTCGCCATGGACGCGGCCGGGAACATCTGCGTGTGCGAAGACGACCGGGGGAACACGTTCCTGCCCGGCGGCACCCGCGAGCCCGGCGAGTCGATCCTGGACTGCGCCGTCAGGGAACTGCGAGAGGAGGCCGGCCTCACCGTCCGGGGCGGCATCCGCTGGTTCGGCGTCCACCTGGCCGACGGATACAAGACCACTCCCTACCGCCCTTACCTGCCGCACCCCAAGAAGGCCTGGCTGTGGGGCGTCTGCGACGCCGTCCAGGACGGGCCGCCGACCAATCCCCCGGGGGCCGAGCAGGTCACCTCCGTGCAGATGCTTCCCGCCGCCGACGCGGGGAACGCCCTGTCCCGGGTGAAGTCCTGGTATCCCGAGCTGATCGAGCGCGCCCGCCACTTCCACCGGCGCGGCTCCGTCGACCAGGCGGCGGCGCCCGGCTACGGGGAGGCGGAGCTGCCATGAGCCCGGCACCTATGAACTCTGCTTTGATCGTCGACACGGACATCAACGGCGTCAACGACGACGCGTTCGCCCTCCACTACCTGCTCGCGAAGCACTGCATCCCGGCGATGATCACCACCTGCTCGGGCAACACCCTCGCCTCCGACAGCCTCGACGACGCCCGCGCGCTTCTCGCCGCCTACGGCCTCGAGGCGAAGACGAAGACGCAGGCCGGCCCGGACACTCCCCGAGGATGGACCGCGGCGATCCACGAGTATCACCGGATCCTGCGCAAGGAGCTGGGCGGCTCGGTGTATCTCGGCGAGTTGGGCAGCCCCCGCACGCAATCCGCGTCCACAGCCGGTGGCCGGATCATCGGCCGGATCACCGGCCAGACCATCGACTACGACAACCATCTTGTCGACTACCTGGCGCTCGGCCCGCTCGGCAACCTCCGCGACGCCCTGGAGTCGAAGGCGCTTCCCGCCGCGCGTATCCGGCACCTTGTATTCTCCGGCGGCGCTTTCGGCGCACCGGGGAACGTCGGGCGCCCCGCCGAGTTCAACGTCCTGGCGGATCCGCTTGCCGCAGCCTACGTATTCGCGGCGCCCGTCGCCCGCGTCACGGTGGTCCCGCTCGACGTGACCACCGAACTCACCTACGGCCTGGCCCAGTACCGGCGGATCGCGTCCGGATCCGGCCCGTTCAGCCGGGACCTCGCGCGAACCAAGGCGGCGACCTTCGCGGTCCGCCCGGACTTCCGCGAGCCGCTCTGGGACCTGGTCGTCGCCATGGTGATGACGAACCCGGAGATCGTCACGCGCAGCGCGCGAGGCGAGGTCAGCGTCGACACGTCGCTCACCGCCTCGCTCGGTACCACGACGCTGCGACGCTCCGAACACGGCCGCGTGACGGTGGTCCTCGAGGTCGACACCGACCGGGTACTGCAGGAGATGGCCCACGCCTTCGAGGGAGCCGAGTAATGACAGCCTTCGGAGAAGACCTGATCGGCCGCACGTCGGTGGTGATCCCGGTCAAGGACGACCCGCTGATCTTCCGCTGCCTCGAGTCGATCGACGAACCCGTCGAGGTCATCGTGGTGACCAACGGCAGCACGCCGCAGTTCGTGAAGTCGCTGGCCTCGTTCGAGAAGCATCCGCTGGAGATCGTCTCGCTGGAGAAGCCGGGCATCGGCGCGGCCTTCAACGCCGGCGCGGAGAAGGCCACCGGCGACTTCATCCTGCTCATGGACTCGGACTGCGTCTTCACCCCGGGCAGCATCCGGGCCATGGCCGAGGGTCTGGGCAGCGGCGACTTCTCCCGCGGACGCACCGTCTTCAGCAGCCACAGCTGGGCCACCCGCATGACGGCCCGCACCCGCGAGTACACGGAAGACGCCCTGCGTACGCGTCGTCCGAACGCTTATAGCCCTCCGCTGCTCTATCGCAAGGATGTTATCCAGCGCATGGGCGGCTACCACTTCGATCCGCGCCTGGGCTGGCGCGAGGACCGCGACTTCGAGTTGCGCCGGCGCGCGGCGGGGCTGCCCGTCGCGTTCGTACCTGAGGGCACCGTCGTTCACAAGCCGCTGAGCATCCGGGCCGACCTGGCCAGTGTGCTCAATTACGGCGCCGGTCAGCACCGCGGGGAACTCCTCGGCATCCTCCCGAAGATCTCCCTGCGGCACGAGATCGCCAAGACCGCGCGCTCTGTCACCCGCATCGCCGTGGGAACGCGGAATCCCGTGCTGGCCGTCTATCCCGTCGTGCGCCTCCTGGCCCTCCTGCGGGGCTATCGGGAGGCGGCCAGGAGGCACGCGGGCTCACGCCTTCATCAGGGCGGTGACGCGTGATCATCGCGTGTGACCTCGACGGTACCCTGACCGACCGGAGCGGTGTCATCTCGGCGGAGAACGCCAAGGCTCTGCGATGGGCGAAGGACCGCGGTGCCGCCTGCGTTCTCGCCACCAGCCGGCCGTCTCGCTGCCTCGACCTGCCAGCGCGACAGGTTGCGCTATTCGACAGCATCTTCACGTGCGACGGGGCGGAACAGGCCGCCCCGGAACCGGCCGGAATCCGGATGCCACTGTCACTGAGCGACATTCAACGTGTCATGAACGCGCTCCGGGACGCGGACATCGCTGGTGCGTACGCGGTCGAGTTCGGTACTAGCCTGGGCCACGAGGAAAACTACACAGGATGGCCCGCCACGGACTCGGGCGCGCCCGCCCGGACCGGTCCGGTGCAGGAACTGTGCCGGAAAGGACCGGTCGCCCGGATCTTCTTCCGCCCGGCTACTCAGGGCGCTGCGGTACTTCCGGCCGCGGCGGCCGCCCTGACGGCTGCGGCAGATGACTGCATCGCGTGCAGCATCGTGGAGCAACCGGGATCGGGCGGCCTCGTGCAGATCTCGAGTCGGACGGCCACCAAAGGCAACGCCGTGCAGGCCTGGATGGCCGGCACCGGCCGGACCGGACAGCGGCTGATCGCCTTCGGCGACCAGCTCAACGATCTGTCGATGCTGGAGCTGGCCGACGACTCCTTCGCCGTCGGCGACGCGCATCCCCGCCTGCGCCGGCGGTACGCGCATCTCCCCAACGCCGACAACTCGGCCGTCGCCCGGGCGATCCACCAGACACTGGAGCTGGCCCTCGGGAGCACGAAGTGACCATGCAGGACAACGATGGGAGAGATCTGACGTGACGATCCGCTTCGCGTCGGTGGTCGGCGCCGACACCGGCCTGCTGGATGCCGCCATCAGGCACTACCGCGACCTCGGCGTCGAGTCCTTCCACCTGATCCGGCACGTCGAGTCGCTGGACGACCCGGAGTTCCGGCGGGACCGGGACGTGCTCGCCCGGCACGGGCTCGAGTTCGCCGCAGTGCATCAGGGCCCGTGGGACGAGGATCTCAACGGGTACATGATCAGGTCACAGATGCGGCGGCATCCCGACGACTGGTGGGCCGTCGCGGACCTCGACGAGTTCCACGTCTACGACCGTCGGCTGGCCGACGTCATCGCCGCCTGCGAGGCCGGCGGGTACGACTACGTCGTCGGTGCACTGCTGGACCGGGTCGCCGCCGACGGCAGTCTTCCGGCGCTGAAGCCGGCCGAGTCGATCTGGGCGCAGTACCCGCTCGCCGGGCTGGTGACGCTGCGTGTGCCGCGAGCGGGGACGTCGAAGGTGACACTCGCCCGCGGCGACGTGCAGCTGGAGCTCGGCCAGCACGGAGCGCGAACGGGCCGGCCGCTGCCCGCAGAGGAGGCCTTCCCGCAGGTGCACCACTTCAAGTGGACCGACTCGGTGCTTCCGCGGCTCATCCGCCGGGAGCAGCTGTATTCGTCCGGCGACTGGCACCTGACCTACCCGGACACCGTCGACGAGTCGCGCCGGATGCTCAAGCACCTCGAGGCCAACGGCGGCCGCATCGACGTCACGGCCGAGGATCTCGCGATGCAGCGCTGCGGCAGCGGTTACTCGGACTACGTGCCGTGGGCGGACCTCGTCCCCGTGCTCAGGGCTCGCAGATAGACGGCAGGGCACGGTCCGCCGGTCCGATGGCAGTGCAGGATCAGTGAGGGAGCAAAGTGGAGCTCGCATACGAACCCCGTCCTGAGCCTGAGGTCGCCGACCGTTCGCCCGGGTCCGGCCCGCTCGGCCGCACGGCGGTGTGGCTGGGCGTCGCCACGGGCTGCTATGGCCTGGCGTTGTCGGTGTTCATCACGACGACCAGCTTGTTCCTCGCCGATGCCGTCCGGGTGGGGCCGATGCTCATCGGCCTGTACTTCGCCGGGTGCGCCGTGGCCGGCATCGGCGTGAGCCTGGCCGCGGGACGGCTTTCGGACCGGCTCTCCGACCGGCGGGTCGCCCTTGCGGCGACCGCGCTGGCCGGGGTCGTCGGGGCGGTGGCCTTCGCCGTCGTCCGGAACTACGCGGCGGTGTTCGTCACGGGGGCCGTGCTGCTCAGCCTGAGCGGCGCATATCTTCCGCAGCTGTTCGCGTACGTCAAGGAGTTCGCCGAGTCCGCCGGCCGGGAGGTGACCCCGTTCAGCTCCGCTGTGCGGTCGGTCGTCTCCGCCGGCTGGATCGTCGGGCCGCCGATCGGCTTCTTCCTGCTGGCGCACGTCGGCTTCGGCGCCATGTATTTGAGCACTGCGATCCTCTATCTGGTGGCCGCGCTGCTCGGCCGCTGGTTCCTGCCGGCCCTGCCCGCGCCGCCCGGACCGGCGGCCGAGGACACTGACACTGACACCGCGGACAGCCGCATGCCCGGGCTGCGCCGGGTCATCGCCTCCGTGTCGCGCCGCACCTGGTTCCTGCTCGGCGCGGTCACGGCGGTCAACGTCGCCGACCAGATGTATCTGATCGTCATCGCGCTGTACGTCACCAAGGACCTGCACCTGTCGGCAGCCTTGGTCGGCCTGATGGCAGGGATCTGCGCGGCGCTCGAGATCCCGCTGATGATCACGGTGGGCCGCTTCGCCGACCGGATCGGGAAGCTGCGCGTCGTGGCGGCCGCAGTGGTCCTCGCCGTCGTGTTCTTCTGCCTGCTGCCGGTGGCCGGCTCGACCGCGGTCCTGATCGCCCTGCAGCTGCCGAACGCCATGTGGACCGCGGTGATCATGAACCTCCCGATGGTGGTGGTGCAGCAGGAGATACCCGGCGGGGCCGGCACCGTGTCAGCGCTCTACTCGTCCGTCTTCCCGCTCGCCCAGCTGCTGGCGGGAGGCATCACCGGCGTGGTGGCCGCGCAGACCGGATACCGGGACGTGTTCTGGATCTGCGCCGCTCTGTGCGTGCTCGCCGCCGTATTCCTGCTCTGCCGGACCGCTTCGCGGCCAAGACAAACAGGGGTCTGACCCGGCTCGGGTCGGACTCGGGTCCGCCTCAGGTCCGCCTGTCCGTCCACGAACGCCGGGCACTGGCATTCGCGGATCTCCACAACAGGTTCGCCTCCCGGGGGAAGAGCGCGAACAGGTTCCTGCGCCACTCCTTGGCCTTCTCCTGATCACCGTATTCGCCGAGCCTAATCCAGTAGTCGAGCATGAAGAGCACGGCGACCTGCCCGCGCCGCCCGTCACGCGGCCAGTCGGTCCGGGTGTGCAGCGTCGCCAGCTCCTCGTACTCGGCGCGCACCGCCTCGTCGGCGAAGTCGCTGGTATGCAACCGCATGCCCCACACCTCGAGGGCACCCCACAGCATCGGCAGCCGCGGCGTGTGGTGCTCGGTCACCTGCACCAGCCGCCGCGCCGCCTCCGCTATTGCGGCGCGGCCCTCCTGCGGCCGGTCGCAGTCGTACAAACACGCCGAATAGTTGTGCAGGATCTGGCCGAAGCTCGGATTCAGCGGATCCGGCGCCATGTGCTCGCGCCTCCGGTACAAGGCCACTGACTCTTCGATCGTCTCCAGTGCGTCGTCATGGCGGCCGAGATCGCTGTAGCGGTTGGCCAGATTCATAAGCATCAGGGGAAGATGACCCCTGGCCCGCTCGTCCGTCTCGGCCGCCGCACGGCACTCCGCGACAGCCTGCTCCATCGCCGTCGCGGCCTTCGCCGGCTTTCTCCGGTGCTTGCGCGCCTCGGAACGGCACCACCAGATGTTCGCCCGAAGATAACCGTCGTCGGTCCCGTAGCGCTCCGCTTCGGCCAGCGCCTCGTTGCACGTCTTCAGCGCCTCGTCGTGCTGGCCGGAATTGTCCAGCTGGGACGCGTAGTTACACAGTGCACGGAGATAGCCGTACGAGTACCGATCCGGCTTCTCCCGCACGATCTTCTTGAACAGACGGACCGCCTCGCGGAAATGCTCCAGTGCCTCATCGAACCGATTCGCCGACTCCAGGCCCTCCGCGAGCGCGGAATGCAGGCCCGCCTCGGCGGGGACATTCGCCTCCGGGGTCTCGCGGAACTGCCGCAACGCCCGCTCGGCGACGGCGATCTTCAGCTCGCAGGTGCGGTGCGTATGCGGCATCTGCTCCGCCACAGACCAGAGGATGTCCGGGTCGCTCACGCCGTCCACGGCCTTGATCAGCACCGTCTGCATGAGGTCCGGGCGATCGACATAGGAGGAGAGCGCGGACGCCGTGAGCCACAGCGTGTCCGCACCGTTGGAGATGATCGCGGCCATCGCCTTGCGCACCGCGGCATGGTGCTCGGCGGCCCGGGCGAGCACGGTGCACAGCGTGAGCTGCTGTTGCGGCGTGACGGCGGCCTTGCCGAGCGGGGCCGAGAACTCCGGCCGCTCGGCCAGCACGTCGGCGACCAGACGCTCGCACAGCAGGTCCGGCGCCACGGAGTTCAGCCAGTGCTCGCCGGGATGCAACTCGTGCGCCCAGTCGGCGTACTGGCCGCGCACCCGGGCGTGCTCGCCGGTGAGATCGGGGACGCGATCCATCAGCTCCACGGCCTCGTCCCGGCCGGTCGCGCCGCAGCAGCCGGAGATCGTGACCACAGTGCGCAGCGTCTCGGGCTGTAGGTGCGGCAACGCGGCGGCTTCGGCCGTCGACTCCCAATACCGCTGCTCGTGGTGCAGCACGCGGGCAGCCGGATCCCGGTACGCCACTGACGGATCCGCGGCGTCGGCGGCGTCCTGGTGGTCCAGCAGCGCGGCCAGTGCCGCCATGTGCAGCCCCAGCGCGGACGCAAAGCGCTGATGCGTGAGGTCGTCGGGCGGGGCCAGCCCGGCCGACTGCCAACCGCCGCGGTCCGCGAACTCCTGCAGGGCCTGCGCGAACAGGCGAGGCCGGTCCGCCGGATCGTCGAACAACGGCACCAGCGCGTATTCCGCGCCGTCCATGAGCGCTGCGATGCCGTCGTCGGTCATTGCGGCCCTCCGCTGCGGCCACCACTGCACCGCGCTCCTGGCCAGCAGGAGCAGTCGCAGCCGACCCGTCCCGGCGGTCGGTCGTGCGCCTGCCACCTCCAGCAGTCTCCCCAACTGCGTCGGCCGGCTCTCGGCGTAGTCCACCACCAGCAGTACATCGGCCGGCAGTGCGCACAGCTCGCGCAATGTGCGCTCGTCGCAGTCGGTGCTCAGCCGGCCGGCCGTCCACCCCTGCTGCGCCAGCGCCGCGACCGCCTCCAGCGCCAGGCGCGTCTTGCCCTGGCCGCCCGGGCCGGTGCACAGCCGGATCCCGACGGGCTCGTCCGTGCCGCACCACGAGACGAGATCGGCGAGCTCGCTCTCCCGGCCGTGGAAGGGCACGATCTTGTACTCGCTGCGCAGCAGCGCGCTGGGCGGAAACCTGTTCGGCAGCGTGAGATCGGCCAGAAACGCCCGTTGCTCGAGCGGCAGTGCGGGAGTGTCGTGAAAATTGATGTCGCCGAGGATCAAGTCGGCCTGGACCAGCGAGCCGTGCACGGTCCCGGCGGTGTTCACGGCGCGGTTGCCCGACTGCTCGACCATGAAGTCAGGGTAGCCATTTCGTGCCCTGCGAGCCGCCCTCTCAGTGCGGCGACGGCACCAGGCCGGACTCGTACGCGGTGATGACGAGCTGTACCCGGTCCCTGGCATTCAGCTTGGCCAGCAGTCGGGCCACGTGCGTCTTGGCCGTGCCTATCGTGATGCACAGAGCGGCGGCGATCTCAGCGTTGGACATCCCGAGGCCCACCAGCCGGAGTACTTCGCGTTCGCGCTCTGTGATTCCGGTGATTCCGGTGACTCCGGAGATCCCGGTGACTCCGGCAATCTCCTTTGCCCCCTTGGAGCCGCGGCCGGATCGGGTCTGGCCGGCGAACTCGGCGATCAGTCGGCGGGTGACGCTCGGGGCGATGATCGCGTCGCCGGCCGCGACCACGCGGATCGCGGCCAGGATGTCGTCCAGCGCCATGTCCTTGACCAGGAACCCGCTCGCCCCGGCCCGTAGCGCGCCGTAGACGTAGTCATCGTCGTCGAACGTGGTGAGTACGAGCACGCGTGCGTGCATCTCACCAGCGGTGATCAACTGTGTCGCCTCAATGCCATCCATGCCTGGCATTCGGATGTCCATGACGACTACGTCGGGCCCGCAGTCTCTGGCGAGCCGGACCGCCTCGGTCCCGGTCCCGGCCTCGCCGGCCACCTCGATGCCGGGCGTCTGCGCGATCAGCATGCGCAGCCCTGCGCGGACCAGCGGCTGGTCGTCGGCCAGAAGGACCTGGATCGTCATCGGGCCGACGCGGGGACGGGCACGGGCAGCCGGGCGGCGACGCGGAAGCCGCCGCCGGGTCGCGGGCCGGCGCAGAACTCCCCGCCGAGCAGCGCGGCGCGCTCGCGCATCCCGGTGATCCCGTAGCCGGCACCAGAACCAGCACTAGAACCACTACCGGTACCGGCCGTGCCGTCGCCGCGTCCACTGTCGGTGACCTCGATCGCCAACTGCGCGTCCTGACGGTCGATCAGGACCCTGCAGCGACCGGTCCCGGCATGGCGGACCACGTTGGTGACCGCCTCCTGGATGATCCGGAACGCCGACAGGTCGATGTCGGGCGGCAGCGGCTCCCGGCTGCCGTGCCAGTCCACCTCGACCTTCACGCCCGCGTCCAGGGTCATGGCGGCCAGCCGCTCGATTCCGGCCAGCCCGGCCTGTACTTTCCCGGCCTGTGCTCTCTCAGACTCGGACTCGACCCGCCGCAACCCGGTCACCATGCGCCGCAGCCCGGACAGCGACTCCCGGCTGGTGGCCTCGATGGCGGCGAGGGCGTTGCGCGCCTCGACGGGACTGGCGTCGAACACCCTGCTGCCCGCGCCGGCCTGGATCGCGATGATGCCGATGCTGTGCGCGACGATGTCGTGCAGCTCGCGGGCGATCCGCAGCCGCTCCGCCATCGCGGCCTGCGCGGCCGCCTGGTTCCGCAGCAGCTCGGCCTGTCGGATCGAGTTTCCGATGAGCCAGCCGATGATCGTCACGACGGCCACGCTGACCTGGAACGGAGCAGGATTCAGATAGACGTCGTCCAGACCCGGGATCAGCAGGCTGCCGCCGACCATGGCGAAGGCGGCGACCGAGACCCTGCGGGCACGCGTCGCCGCGATGTAGCAGACCTCGATGCATACTGCGCCGGCGAGCACGAACAGCACGGTGTTCGGTCGGGCCGGTGCCAATGCGACGAAGGCTGCTGATCCGCCGATCAGTGCCGTCAGCGCGGTGAGCGGCCTGCGGCGCAGCAGGAGGGCGGAACCCGGCAGGGCGCAGCCGACCGCCACGGCTCCCCACATGATCATCGGTGCCTCCAGCCTGCCGGGCAATGCCCTCGGCTGTGATCGTAGCTCTCCTGCGGCGCAGGGTCGTCTGCCTGCGGGCATACGCCTGCCGACAGACCGCGGCAGCGCACAGATGGGGCTGCGGCCAGACGCGGCGCGCCCCCGCTCTACGGCATTTTTCCTCACCATGAACGCGACAACCGAGATCGAGATCGAGATCGACGGGCTGCGCAAGCGGTTCGGCTCGACGCAGGCGCTGGACGGGATGACGTTCACGGTCCGCCCCGGCCCGGTGACCGGCTTCGTCGGACCGAACGGCGCGGGCAAGTCGACCGCCATGCGTGTCGTCGTCGGCCTGGACGCCCCCGACGCGGGCACCGCCACCATCGGCGGCCGCCCGTACCGCTCGCTGACGAACCCGCTCACCCACGTCGGATCGCTGCTGGACGCGGGCGCGCTGCAGCCGAGCCGCAAAGCGCGCAACCACCTGCTCTGGCTCGCCCACTCCCAGGGGCTCGACGCCGGCCGGGTCGACGAGGTGATCGCGCTGGCCGGCCTGAAATCCGCGGCCCGCCGCAGGGCCGGCGGCTACTCGCTGGGCATGCGGCAGCGGCTCGGCATCGCCGCGGCGCTGCTCGGCGACCCGCCGGTGCTGATCTTCGACGAGCCGTTCAACGGCATGGACCCTGAGGGCATCGTCTGGATGAAGGACCTCCTGCGCGCCCTCGCGGCGCAGGGTCGTACGGTCCTGGTATCCAGCCACCTGATGAGCGAGCTGGAGGACACCGCCGGCCACCTGGTCGTCGTCGGACGCGGCAGGGTGATCGCCGACACGTCCGTCGCCGACTTCATCGCCGCCGCATCCGGCAGCCGCATCAGGCTTCGTACCACGGCGCCGGCGGACGCGATGTCAGTGCTCGGAAACGCCGGGGCCGAGGTCACGGCGACAGGTCCCGACGTGCTCTCGGTCGCCGGCCTCACCGCGGAGAAGACGATCTCCGTCCTCACCGGCCATGCGGTCCCCTTCAGCGAGGTCACCGCGCATCGGGCCACCCTCGAGGAGGCTTACATGGAACTGACTCGGGAGAGCGTCGAGTACCGGGCCGAGGTGGCGTCGTGACCAATGAGACCACGACGACGACGTACCGGTCGCAGGTGACTGCGCAGCCCGAGAGCTTCCGGCATCTCGTGCACGCCGAGTGGACCAAGTTCCGCACGGTGCGCGGCTGGGTGATCGCGATGGTCGTCGCGATCGCCGCGGTCACCGCCTTCGTGTTCATCGGCACCGCCGTCGGCAGGTCGTGCGTCAGTTCGGGCGGCGGGTCCGGGTCCGGTTCCGGTCCAGGCGGCGGCACCCCCTCCGCCTGTCCGGCGCAGCCGACCGGCCCCGGCGGCGAGCCGGTCCAGGACGCGTTCTACTTCGCGCACCAGCCGGTCACCGGGAACGGCACGATCAGCGTGCAGATGACCTCGCTGACCGGCATGGTCTCCACCGGCCCGATCGAGATGACGCCCGCTCTGCAGCCGTGGTTCACGGCCGGGATCATCGTCAAGGAGAACACGTCGCAGGGCTCTGCCTACGTGGCGATGATGGTCACCGCGTCCCACGGCGTGCGGATGCAGTGGGACTACGTCGGCGACGCGCCCGGCATGACCGGCAGCGTGTCAGAGTCCTCACCACGGTGGCTGCGGCTCGTGCGCGACGGCGGCACGGTCACCGGCTACGACTCCGCCGACGGCACGCACTGGACGCAGGTGGGGACCGCGACCCTGCCGGGGCTGACCTCCACCGTGCAGGCCGGGCTCTTCGCCGCCGCGCCGAGCAATGGCAACGGCACCACGGCCACGGGCGTCTTCGGCCACGTCGGGCTCTCCTGGCCCGCCACCGGATGGACGGGCACTGACATAGGCGGCCTCGGCGGCAACGGCGTGTCGCTGCCCGGTGCGCTCGCCCAGAACGCGGGCACGATCACCGTGACCGGGTCCGGCGCCATCGGCCCCCTGGCCGGGGACGGGGTCCTCTCCATCCAGACGGCGCTGGTCGGCACGTTCACCGGGCTTCTCCCGCTGATCGTGGTGGGCGCGATGTTCGTCACCGGCGAGTACCGGCGCGGCCTGATTCGCCTCTCGCTGGCCGCTGCACCGCGGCGCGGCCGGCTGCTGGCGGCCAAGGCCGTGGTGATCGGCGCGGTCGGTTTCGTCAGTGGGCTGATCGCCGCCGCCCTCGCGGTCGCCATCGGCAGCCGGCGGCTCGGCGAGACCGGCGTCCCGGTATGGCCGGTCTCGGCGCTCACCGAGGCACGGATAGTCGTGGGCACCGCGGCGATGCTCGCCGTGGCCGGGGTGCTCGCGCTCGCCATCGGCACCATCCTGCGGCGCAGTGCATCGGCGATCACCGCTGTCATCGTGCTGATCTTCATCCCGTACCTGCTCGCCGTCCACCTGCAGGGGCCTGATGGCGGCGATGGGGGAGGCACAGGAGGCGGGCGAGAGGAACTACTGCGGGTCACCCCGGCCGCCGGGTTCTCCGTCCAGCAGGCGATACCTCAGTTCTCGCAGGTGATCGCCACATTCACACCACGCGGCGGCTACTACCCGCTCGCGCCGTGGACCGGGTTCGCGGTCGAGTGCGCCTGGGCCGCCGCCGCGCTGGCGCTGGCCTATTATCTCCTCCGCAGGAGGGACGCATGAGCCTCGCGGCCCAAGCACTGCACGCGGAATGGACCAAGCTGCGCACCGTGGCCGGTCCGGCGTGGCTGTTCGTCGGCGTCATCGCGGTCACCGTCGCCGTCGGCGCGGCTGCGGCCGACATGACTCAGTGCCCATCCGCCACGTGCGGGCTCGACCCGGCGCAGATCGGCTTCACCGGACTCTTCCCGGGCCAGGCGGTGGTCGCGGTCGCCGGCGTGCTCGCTGTCGGCAACGAATACAGCTGCGGGATGGTAAAGCTCTCGCTCACCGCGATTCCGCGGCGGCTGACGTGGCTCCTCGCCAAAACCGCGGTGCTCACCGCCCCGATGCTCGTCGCGTCGACGCTCGCGGTGGCCGGTTCCGCCCTCGCCGGACTGCTGATCCTGCCCGGCCGCGGCTTCACTCCCGCGCACGGATACGCGTCCCTCACCGCGAGCGCCGACGTCCGGGCCGCAGCCGGCGCGGTCTTGTACCTGACGCTCATCGGCTTGCTCAGCCTCGGGATCGCCGCCGCCCTCGCGGTCGCCATCGGCAGCCGGCGGCTCGGCG
>DASYAE010000029.1:0-46777 GCA_036501535.1 Actinocrinis sp.
ATCGCGCCGAGTGGCGTGCCGTCCAAGGCGAACTCCCGAACCACCAGACCGGAGGCCAGCGCAACCGTCAACGCCGTGCCACGCAACCGGATCGGCCGGGCGCACCCGCCGACATCGAGAACCTGACGACGCACCCGCGCATAACCACGCCGCCGGTCATCAAGCGAGAACAACCAACGCAACGCGAAGGGGATCGCGGAATCGCACCGCTCTGAATCCGCAAGAACGGGAACAGGAGAAGCAGAGAGCTGAGTTACCGGAGCCGAGCAGGCTTCCACAGAGACCAGGGACATGAGGGGCCGCCTTCACAGACCAGAACGAACGGGACGTAGCGCGAAGCGATCAAGCTTGCGGACACGTCACGTCCTTTCTGGGACTCAGGCCCGGTCTGCGAACACGATCAACGAAGGAAGCAGCCACGTCTGACCAGCGCCCGCAAACGCAGTAGCCATCAGGCAACCCCTTCAACTCAGCGGCCCGGAGCACCACCCCGGACACGACAGCGATTCGCTGAAACGTTCGAATAAGCCGAACGACATCCCGCCCCGTGAACAACGGACAGGATCAACCCAGTGTACGACGATGACCAGCCCACAGCCGCCGAATTGCCATGTGAACAGGGGAAATGGCAGGAACACGCCAAACGGCATCGAACACGGCGAACCGGGAACCTAGAACACCCGTACGACGTTCCGCCCAAAGCCCGCACCGGACGCAGGCGGCAGCAGACTAGAACCGAGCACAGCAGCGCCGGGGCGAACAGGGTATAGCGCGTTGAAGACAGTCGGTCTATCGCCGTTTGAAGTGCTGCTGGCGTGGGTCGCTGCGAGAAGAGTCGATCAGTCGAAGTGACCAGCGCCCGGGTCGATTCTCAGCGACCTGTTGTCCGGGTCGGAGCCGAGCCAGCCAGTCAGCCCGTCGCTAGGCACCAGGTCATCCCAGTTGATACCGTCCCGCTCCCCAGCGTGCCTCACGATGAGAGTGAACCTCCACGGTGCTTGCTGCCGACCCTGGCGCTGCCCCAGTCGAGGCGTATTCCGTGTCCCAACCCAAGTGCGACCACTGATATGCCAGTGCTCGCCGTGCCTCTCATAACGCTCAGGATCCAGGCCATCGCACCAGTACCAGCGCAGATGATCATCAAAGCCGCTGAACTCCGCACAGATACGGTATTCCAGCCGTCCCCAGAACTCAGCTTCCTCCATCGACCCTCCCGCATAAACCAGACCCCGCCCTGCGCCGACGAATAACGAGTGTCGGAGAGTGTCGATACCTCGTCAAGAGCCGCGGCCGCATGCGGCGCTCCGCGCCGTTCGCGCGCGAGCGCCCCGCCGCCGAGACGCCGCCCCGCGCCAACCCCGCACACCGACCGCCAGGACCACGACGCGAGTCGAGCTGACGCCGGACCAGACGACCGTGCACCGAACCTGAACTGGTCACCGACCGGAGGTATTAGCCAGACAGCCAGCCAAGCAGGTCGCGAATCGGCGCGACGTTGCGGTAGTCGGCCAGCAGCGGCAGCAGGGTGCGTAGCTTGCGCCTCGCCATGGTCACTTCCAGCCGCTCGGTCAGCGGGCAGCGGCCAGAGCGCTGTCCCTACTCAGCGGTAACTGAGTACTCGAGCGCTGCCGGTCGGCGGTGTGTCGGCGCATGCTGATGACATGAAGAAGTACTGGACGCTGTTCTGGTCGGTGGCGCTCGTGGCGGTGGCCGCGGAGGCCGTCGCGGTCTTCGGGAAGGTTTCCGGCCGGACGCTGCTGGATGTCGGGCTCGGCGTGGCGAGCCTGTACTGGCTGCTGATCATCACCACGGTGCCGTGGAACGTGTACTTCCGGGCGCGGGAGGTGCGGCACGAGATCGATGAGTCGCGTTCGCGCGGGATCACCGTGGCTGCCGGGCATGAGGCCGAGGTGCGGCGGCTGGACCGGCTGCTGCTGCGGCTCGCCGTGGGCGGGCATGTGGTGTCGGCGCTCGTGGTGGCTCTGGTGACCTACGTGTCAGGGCACGAGCTCGGGTACTACTTCGCTGCGTTCTACCTGCTCAGCTGTGCTATTCGGCCAGTCGCGGCGTACTTGGGGTATCTGGGGGCGCGGATCGCGAGTCTGCTCAAGGAGACGAAGTATCCGCGCGAGGACGTGGTCGGGCTCACGAATCAGCTCTCGACGCTCACCGCCGAGGTCGAGGCGCTGCGCGACGCGGCGGGCCTGGCGCAGGAGCGGGCGTTCCGGGAGCTGGACGACGTGCGGCAGGATCTGCGGGGCTCGTCGGCGCGGCTGCGGGAGGACGTGCGGTTGGCCCGCGAGGCGGCCGAAGGCGACCGGGAAACTGTGCGGGCGCGGGTCGAAGCGGCGGAGCGGCGCGTGGCGGAGGTCGCGCGGCACTTCGATGCAGCGATCGATGGGCTGACGGACCAACAGGAACTGCTCAGCGGGATACGGGCTTTCGTGCGCTTGGTGCGGACCGACGCAGGGACGGGGACGGCAATGCAGCAATAGGCACGCGGGAGCACATAAGCCGCGGGCGGCAGGCACAGGCAGTTCGCAGCTTTCACGCAACGCATGCCTGACGGCCAGGGGTCGCAGATAGACACCTACAGACATCCCTGGCCGTCAGATTGCATGCTGCGACTGCTTGCTGTAATCGCCCCGGTGCGCCTACGGCTAACGCCCGGTGCCGAAGTGCGCTTCGGCCGGGTTGCCGGCGTCCGCGTTGGCGGGGTCGTCCGGGTTGGTTGCACCGTTGAGGTCTGCGGAGGCGGAGGCAGTGTCGGTACCGCGGTCGCCTATCACTGCGCCTTCGGGCTCGAAGAGGCGCGTGCCGGCTTCGTGCTCGCTTTCGGCCTCGGTCTCCTCTGCTTCGGCCCACTGGCGGTGGCGGGTGCGCTGCCACATTGTCAGTCCGGCCGCGCCCGCGGCGCCGATCATTGCGCCGCCGCCGATCAGCCACAGCTTCCAGCGGCGGGCCCGGCGTCGCTCGGCCGCGGCCTGTGCGGCCAGGTCGACGCCTCGCGCTGCGGCTACCGTCGCGACTGTTCGGTGCGCGATCTCATCACGCAGCGGTGCTGTGCGGTGCATCGCCTCGTCTGCGAGGCGTCCCGACATCCGCGCCGCCGCTGGCATCACGTCGTTGCGCAGGCGCTGGTTCGCGGCCGCCACGGTCGGAGCGACCGCCTCCCGGGTGCTCTCCCAGCGCGGTGCGACGTTGTCGTGCAGCGTCGCATAGTGCTCCCGCAGCCACGGCTGGGCGGCGGAGATACCCGCGGCGGCCCGGTTCGCCGCCTTGTCGGTGCGAATTGTGGTCACGGCTCTGGTCAAGGCTCGGCCCTTCGTCGATCGGACTGGCGTACGCCTTCCCTGCGGCCCGGCGCCTATGCTGATGCTGCGCTAATCGGACCATCGTTTTCACTCGTGCGGCCCCGGGCGGGCGGTGGGCTGACACTGTGGCACGGCCGTGACACGGGGCGTGGGAACATGGTCCGGCACCCGATACAGGACGTCCCGGCGCCGATAGGCGGTCGAAGCCGCGCAGCGCCGCCGTCCGACCAGAGGATTACCGTCAGAAAGCGAGAGCCGTCATGGCCGAGGAGACCTACGCCGTCCTGAAGACGAGCCAGGGGGACATCACCGTCCACCTCTTCCCGAACTACGCGCCGAAGACGGTCCGCAACTTCGTCGAGCTCGCCGAGGGCGCCCGCGAGTGGACCGACCCGCGCACCGGCCAGCGCACCACCGCCCGCCTCTACGACGGCACGGTCTTCCACCGTGTCATCTCCGGCTTCATGATCCAGGGCGGGGACCCGCTGGGCCAGGGCACCGGCGGGCCGGGCTACAAGTTCGACGACGAGATCCACCCCGACCTCTCCTTCAACCGCCCCTACCTGCTGGCGATGGCCAACGCGGGCAAGCAGGGCGGGCACGGCACCAACGGGTCGCAGTTCTTCATCACGGTCGGAGCCCCCACCTGGCTGAACGGGAACCACACCATCTTCGGCGAGGTGGAGGACGAGGCCAGCCGGCAGGTGGTCGACTCGATCGCCACCACGCCCACCGGACCCAACGACCGGCCGGTCAAGCCGGTCGTCATCGAGTCTGTGATCGTCGAGCGCCGATCGGCCTAGGCGCATCCGCTTGTCTGTACCCTCGATCGGGGATGGGACCGTGAGCGTTCCGCATGACAAACCACCGGGCGTAGGCCTCGGGGAGAAGCAGGTTGCGCCGCCGGTCTGCTTCCGCCATCCCGGTCGTGAGACTTATCTGCGCTGCGCCCGCTGCGAGCGGTCGATCTGCACCGAGTGCATGGTTGCCGCACCGGTGGGTTTCCACTGCCCCGAGTGCCTGAAGGAGGGCAACCGGACGGTGCGCGAGGTGCGCACCGCGGCCGGCGGCCGTACGCGGAGCCGGCAGGGCGTCGTCACCGTCGCGATCATCGTGGTCTGCGTCGCCATGTACGCGATGCAGTCGCTGATCGGCCAGGCCTTCACCGATCGGATGGATCTGCAGGCGATGACGCCTCATATGGCCGCGCTGCCCAACAGCGGTCCTATAGGAGTCGCGTACGGCGAGTGGTACCGCCTGTTCACGTCCATCTTCGTGCACGAGAGCATCGTGCACCTGGGTCTGAACATGATCTCGCTCTGGTGGATCGGCCTGCCGGTGGAGAGCCGGCTCGGCCGCTCGCGCTTCCTGGCCGCCTTCGTGGTGTGCGGCCTGGCCGGCTCTGCGGTCGCCTATGCGGGGCTGGGGCAGTACGGCTCCGCGTTGGGCGCATCGGGGGCGATCTTCGGGCTGCTCGGCGTGCTGACCGTGCTGGCCTTCAAGGAGAAGCTCGATCTGCGGCCGATCATGGCGATCGTCGTGCTCAACGTCGTCTTCGACTTCGTCGAGCCCGGCATCAGCTGGCAGGACCACCTCGGCGGCTTCGCCGCGGGTCTGGTTCTCGGCGGCGCGTTCGCCTACGCGCCGAGGCCGAGCACTGCGGTGGCCTGGTTCCGCAACACCCAGAACGTCCTGTCGGCGGCGGCCGTGGTCCTCGTGCTGGGGATCGCCGCCGTGATCGTGCTGCTGCACACCGGAGAGCTGCGCGCCCAGGCCGGGGCCAGCGCGCTCACCGAGCAGTGGCGGCTGGTCAAACGTTAGCGGGCCGCGCTTATCCACAGCGCGGCATAGTTTTCCACAGTGTGGATAACCTGTGCACAACCCGTGACCCGGCCTGTGGATAACGTGTCGGCATCAGCGCGGGCCGCACTCGGACGCCTGCTCAGAAAAGAAAAAGCGGTTCCGCCCCGGGGGACGGAACCGCCGCCGGGCTGTCCCGGCCGGGTTCGAGCTTCAGGCGGCTAGCGCCACTTGGTCGAGGTGACGAAGCCGAGGGCGATGAAGGCGAAGCCGATCACGACGTTCCACGCGCCGAGCGACACGGTCCACTTCAGCCCGAAGTAGTACGCGACGATCCAGGCCAGGCCGATGACGAAGAAGGTCACCATGAACCTCGCCACCCACGCCGAGGACTCGACCTTGATCTTCTGGACCTTCTGCTCGGGCGGGGTGTATGCCACCTTGTCCCGAGTCTTCGACTTCGGCACGGAACTCTCCTGATCACTGGCTCATCGACGGCTGTACAGCAGACCTAGCGTAGCCGGACGGGACGATTTGGGACAGCGTCTGACCTCTCGTAGTCCCGTTGCTCACCGGCGTGGCTACCGGCCGGCACCCGGGAAGCCGCTATCATTCCCCTCCGTGGCCTTATGACTACTCACCATCACCAACCGTTCGGGGAGACGGGACACGCGAGCGCGATGTACGCATGGATCTGGCACCGGCTGCCCGGAGCCCGCTGGGTGAAGGCGCTGTGGGCGCTGACCGGCTTCGGCCTGGCCGTCTTCCTGCTGTTCCAGTACGTCTTCCCGTGGCTCGAACCACACCTGCCGTTCGCCGGCAACGGTTCGTTCGGCCGCTAGCGCCCCGAGAGGACTGCGCGGCGAAGGGCAATGACGCCTTTCACGCCGCGCGAACGGCTGGGGCCGGGTAAGGCGCTGAATCGCGCGTTACCCGGCCCCAGCCGGAGTTCCTGCTCGCCGTCGGCCCTGCTGCTGCTCCCGATCCCCTAGTTGCCGCCGCCGTTGCCGGGCGACGCTGTGGCCGTGGCCGTGCCCGTCGGACACAGCGGGAAGGTCGAGCAGGTCGGCGACTGCGTCGGCGTGCCGTGGGCCGGTCCGCTGGAGATGACCAGGCTGATCTGGGTGTTGGGCGGCTCCGGTGTGTTCGCGCCGGGCGACTGGGAGATCACGTCACCGGAGGCCACGGTGCTGCTGGCCTGGGTCGTCTCGTTGCCGATCTGGAACCCGTCGTTGGTGATCTCGGTCTCGGCCGCATTCTTGGCCAGGCCCACCACGTTGGGCACGTTCGTGGTGGCCTGGCCGCTGGACTCCACGATGGTGATCGGCGTGCTGACCGGGACGGTCTGCCCGTCGATGTTCTGGCCCTGGCTGTTGTCCAGCTCGATCACGTTGCCGTTCGCCACGCTGCTGCTGGACTTCGTGGTGACCGTGACGTTGAAGCCGTTCTCGGTCAGGCTGGTGGCCACCTGGGCCTCCGGGGTGGCGTTCAGCTGGTCGGTGCTCGGCAGCAGCTTCTGCTCCGGACCGGTGGACAGGCAGTAGCTGACCGACTGGCCGGTCGTCGTCGACGCGTTCGCGGCCGGATTCTGCTTGACGATCTGGCCGGACTGGTACTGGGTGCTGGACTGGCCGCTGCCGCAGGACGAGCCGCCGAGCTTCAGGCCGTCCGCCTGTAGCGTGGCCGTCGCCTGCTGGGTGGTCTCGCCGACGATGCTCGGCACCGTGGTCTGGCTGCCGCCGCCGTGCCCGAGCACCTTGCTGAGCACCACGGCCACCAGCGCGATCGCCACCACGCCGACCACCACCAGGATGATCCAGCCGGCCTTGTCCCCGCCCTTCTTGCCCTTGCCCCGGCTGCCGCCGCCCGAGTCGTCGCCGCGCCGTCGGATCGGCTCGACCTCGTCCTCGGGATAGTCCGAGTCCTCGGCCGGCTGGTACTGCGTGGGCTGGTACTGGGTCGGCGCGTATCCCCCCGCCCCGCCATAGCCGCCGCGCACCGGGTCGCCGACCCGCTGGGTCGGAGCCACGGCGCTGTAGCCGGCGGCCATGGTCGGCGCCGCGGCGATCGGCCGGCCGTCGAGGGCGCGCTCGATGTCCGCGCGCATCTCCTCGGCGTTCTGGTAGCGGTCGTCCGGGTGCTTCGCCAGAGCCTTGAGTACGATCGCGTCGGCGACCGGGGGGACCTCCGGGTCGTAGTGCGACGGCGGCAGCGGCGCCTCGCGCACGTGCTGATAAGCCACCGCGACCGGCGAGTCGCCGACGAACGGCGGCCGCCCGGTGAGCAGTTCGTAGATAAGGCAGCCGGTGGAGTACAGATCCGAGCGCGCGTCCACGGTCTCGCCCTTTGCCTGCTCGGGCGATAGGTACTGCGCGGTGCCGATGACCGCGGACGTCTGGGTCATCGTCATGCCGTGGTCGCCCATGGCGCGCGCGATGCCGAAGTCCATCACCTTGACCGCGCCGGCCCGGGTCAGCATGACGTTGGCCGGTTTGATGTCCCGGTGGATGATGCCGTTGCGGTGGCTGTAGTCCAGCGCCTGCAACACGCCCGACGTGATCTCCATCGCCCGCTCGGGCAGCAGCCGCCGGCCCGAGTGCAGCAGGTCGCGCAGCGTCGAGCCGTCGACGTACTCCATCACGATGTAAGGCAGCGAGAGGCCGCCGATGTAGTCCTCGCCGGTGTCGTAGACGGCCACGATCGCGGGATGGTTGAGCGAGGCGGCGGACTGCGCCTCGCGCCGGAACCTCGCCTGGAACGTCGCGTCCCGGGCCATGTCGGCGCGCAGCGTCTTGACGGCCACGGCGCGGCCCAGCCGGATGTCGCGGGCCATGAACACCTCGGCCATACCGCCGCGTCCCAACACCGCGCCGAGCTCATACCTGTTGCCCAGGCGCCGCGGCTCTTCCATCTCGTTGCCCTTCCCCTGCCGCCGACCGGTCGTCCGGGGCGGCCCGGCCGGTGCGGCGATCTCCTGGGTTCTGCCTGCTACTGCTGGTATTCGGATCGTGTCCGTTGTCGGGCATGTTGCCGGACCGCGCGGTTGTACTCAACTCGTACTCGACTCGGCCAGGCGCGATTGTTTCACGCGGAACCGAGCGCGCATAAGCGCAGGGCGATTACTGCGAGCCGAGCACGGCCTGGATCACCGCCTTGGCGATGGGCGCGGCGAGCGTTCCGCCATAGGTGTCCCCCGCGTTCGGATTGTTGTCCTGCACCATCACCGCGACGGCCACCTTCGGGCTGCTCGCCGGAGCGAACGCGTCGAACCAGGCCAGTGCGTTCTGCCCGGCGCCGCGCTGGGCCGTACCGGTCTTCCCGGCGACTTGGACGCCGTCGATCTGCGCCGCGGTTCCCGTCCCGTTATTCACCACTGAGACCATCATCTGGTTCAACTCGGACGCCTGATCGGAGCTGATCGGCTGGTAAAGCTGCTGCGGCGAGGTCGTCGCGATCACTTTCCCGCGCGTATCCTCCAGCGACTGCACCAGGTACGGCGCCATGATCGTGCCGCCGTCCGCGACGCAGGCCGCCATCATCGCACCCTGCAGCGGCGTGATCCGCACGTTGTACTGGCCGATCGCCGACTGTGCGGTCTGCGCCTGGTTGATCCCGGTGGGGAACACCGAGGTGGCAGCCGGTATCGGGACCGAGGGCCCGGTCTGGTTGAGACCCCACTTCTCCGCTTCGGCCTGCAGGTTGGCCGCCCCGACATCCAGCCCGATCTTGCCGTAGACCGTGTTGCAGGACTGGGTGAAGGCGTTGATCAGGGTCGTGTCGCCGCAGATCTCGCCGCTGTCGTTGGAGATCGTGGAGGTGGTGCCGGGCAGACTGAGCGTCTGCGACGGCGAGGGGATCACCGTGTTCGGCGTCACCTGCTGGCCGTTGCCGATGCCGTAGGTCATCGCGGTGGCCGAGGTGATGATCTTGAAGGTCGACCCGGGCGGATAGGTCTCCGACAGCGCGCGGTCGAGGTTCGGCTGGAACGGGTTGTCGACCAGCGAGTTCGCCGCGTTGGCGGCGGCCGTCGGGTCGTGCGAGGCCAGCGCGTTCGGGTCGAAGGTCGGGGTGGAGACCAGGGCCAGGATCGCGCCGGTGCTCGGGTCGAGCGCCACCACCGCGCCCTCCACGTCCGGCCCGCCGCCGCCGGCCTGCTCCAGCGCGTTGTACGCGGCCTGCTGCGCGGCCGGGTTCAGCGTCAGCACCACCGAGCCGCCCGGCTTGCCCTTGCCCTCGAACTGGTTGATCAGCTGTTGCGCGGCCAGCCGCGGGTCGGTGCCGGACAGAATGCCGTTCTCGTAGCTCTCGATCCCGGTGGACCCGTAGTTGACCGAGTCATAGCCGGTGGCCTGCGCGTAGAGCGGCCCGTTCGCGTACACCCGCTGGTACTTCAGCGAGCCGGTGGTCGGGGTCGAGTAGGCGACGTTCTGCCCGCTCACGACGATGTTGCCGCGCTGGTACTCGTACGCATAGATCTGGTTGCGGCCGTTGTCCGAGTGCCCGGAGTAGGACGAGGCGTTGATCACCTGGATGTAGTTCGCGTTGATGAACAGGGCCGCGAACAGCGCGAGGCAGAAGATCGCCACCTTCTTGATCGGCCGGTTCACTTCGGCATCACCTGCATCAACTCCTCGGCGCTGAGCGGGATCGCGGGCGGCAGCGGACGGCGGGCCGCGTCCGAGAGCCGCAGCAGCAGTCCCACCAGGATCCAGTTGGCCAGCAGCGCGGAGCCGCCGTAGGCCAGGAACGGCATCGGCAGGCCGGTCAGCGGGATCAGCCGCATGACGCCGCCGGCGGTGATGAAGACCTGGAGCATGAACGTCACCGCCAGGCCGGCCGCCAGCAGCTTGCCGTACGGGTCGCGCACCAGCATCGCGGTCTTGAAGCCGCGCATCACGACCAGCGCGTACGCGACCAGCAGCGCGGTCAGCCCGGCCAGGCCGAGCTCCTCGCCGACCGTGGCCATGATGAAGTCGGCGTTCTTGGCGAAGCCGATCAGGTACGAGTAGCCCTGGCCCAGGCCCGTGCCGGTGATCCCGCCGTTGGCGAAGGCGTAGAGCGACTGGGCGGTCTGCCGGGAGTTGCCGTTCACGTCGCCGAAGGGGTGCAGCCAGTCGGTCACCCGGACCATGACGTGCGAGGAGATCTGCGCCACCACCCAGGCGCCGCCGACGAACAGCAGCAGGCCGAACAGCAGCCAGCTGGTCCGCTCGGTGGCCAGGTACAGCATGACCACGAAGGCGCCGAAGAACATCAGCGAGACGCCGAGGTCGGTCTCCCGGATCAGCACCAGCATCGCGAAGGCCCAGCAGACCAGGATCGGGCCCAGGTCGCGGCCGCGCGGCAGGTAGATGCCGAGCACCTTTCGGCTGGCCAGGGCCAGCGCGTCCCGTTTCGCGTGCAGGTATGAGGCGAAGAAGCTGACCAGCAGCAGCTTGCCGAACTCGGCCGGCTGCACCGAGAAGCCGCCGAGCCGGATCCAGCTGCGCGCGCCGTTGACCTCGGAGATGGAGGCCGGCAGCACCGCGGGCAGGGCCAGCAGGATCAGGCCGACCAGCGCGGAGATGTAGGTGTACCGCTGCAGGTGCCGGTGGTCGCGCACCAGGGCCAGGATGCCGATCATCACAGCCAGGCCCAGGATCGAGTACGTCGCCTGGGTGCCCGCGTAGCCGGATCCGGGCTTGGTCCCGTTCGCGACCGCGGTGGCCCGGTCGGCCAGGTCGAGCCGCCAGATGAGCACGATGCCGATGCCGTTGATCATCGCGCAGACCGGGAGGATCACCGGGTCGGCGTAGGGCGCCAGCCAACGCACCGCCAGATGGGCGACCAGCAACGCGATCCCGAACTCGAAGCCGACCGTGGTCAGGTTCGACGGGATGTGCCCGTTGACGGCCTTGCCGACGTCTGCGTACGCGAACAAGCCGATGCACAGCGCGGCCGCGCAGAGCACCGCCTCGACGTTGCGCCGCTTCGGCACGCGCGGCTCGGTCGCCGCCGCAGCCGACGGTTCGCTCGTCACCGCCATCGCCATCGCGAACCTGCCATCCGTAGTCGATCCGTCCTGCCCGCTGTTCCGGGCCGGGTCAGCTCGAGCCCGTGGACTGCTCCTGGGCGGCACCGGAGCACTCGGAAGCGAGCTGGCCGGCGCCGTGCGTGCTCGTCGCACTCGGACTGGGAGACGCCGACGGCGACGCGGAGAGTTGCGAGCCGACGGGCCTGACCGGGTTGCCGTTTCCCGGCGGAATAGACGTCGCGTCGGTGCTCGGGGCGGGCGAGCTGCTCGACGAGGGGCGGCTGGTGGGCTGCGTCTGCACGGCCCTGCACTTGTCGCTGAGCGTGGCGTAGGTCGCGACTATGGTCCGGGCGTCGGCCAGCCCGTCGGCCGATATGGTCGCCTCGATCTTCTGCCGGCTGCTCGTCGGCAGGGTGCTGATCTCGAGCTTCGGCGAGGTCGAGTAGACGTGCGAGAGCTTGACGCCGAGCACCGAGTAGTTCATGCCCTGATAGATGGCCACCAGGCCGTCGTCGTCTGCGACGTAGTACTGCCGCTGGCTCCATACGTATCCGCCGCCGAACAGAGCGCCGACCACCACGACGATCACCGCCGTGATCACGGTCGGCTTGATCCACCGGCGCCGGCGGGCCGGGTCCTGCTCGAGCCCGGCCGCGTCCAGGCCCTGGCCGTCCGGCGGCACGCCGTCGCCGCGCCGGTCGGACCGGCGCAGCCGCGCCGCCCGGCCGGCCGGGGTGTCCGCCGGGAAGTCGTCCGGCCGGGCCTGCTGGTCGGGCTCGCCCGGCCCGAGCTGTCCGGAGCCTGATTCGGGCAGCGGAATCGGCTGGGTCTGCGCCGTGGTGCTGAAGGTGGGCAGGCCGGTCCCCCGGTGCTCGGCCGCCGCGCCGACGGTCACCGGCATCTCGATGAACTGCGTGCTGGCGTCGGACATGTCGCCGCCCGGATCCTCCACCGCGTCGGCCACGATGCAGGTCACGTTGTCCGGCCCGCCGGCGCGCAGCGCCAGTTGTATGAGGGTCTCCGCGGACTGGTGCGGATCGGCGTACCCGGCCAGCGCGGATTCCAGCGTGTCGAAGGACACGAAGCTGGAGAGCCCGTCGCTGCACAGCATGAACCGGTCGCCGGCCTGCACGTCGGTCACCGAGAAGTCCGGTTCGGCCGCCTGGCCGCGGCCGTCGAGCGCGCGCATGAGCAGCGAGCGCTGCGGGTGGTGCCCGGCCTCCTGCTCGCTGATCCGGCCCTCGTCCACCAGGCGCTGCACCCAGGTGTGATCGGCCGTCAGCTGTTCGAGCCGGCCGCCGCGCAGCCGGTAGGCGCGCGAGTCGCCGATGTGCGCGAACGCGACGTGCCCGTTGACGAAGAGGAACGCGGTGAGGGTGGTGCCCATCCCCTCGAGCTGCGGATTCTCCGAGATGATGGCGTGCAGCCGGCCGTGCGCCTCGTTGATCTTGTCGGCGAGGGCGTGCACCGGATCCGCCTGCTGCGCCACGAGCGGCGCGTCGAGCTGAGCCATGGTCTGCACGACCACGGACGAGGCCACCTCGCCGGCGGCCTGGCCGCCCATGCCGTCGGCCACCACGAGCAGCCGGGGTCCGGCATAGCCCGAGTCCTCGTTTCCGTCGCGGATCAACCCGACGTGGGACCGGGCGGCGTATCGCAGGGACAGGCTCATTAACGCTTCTTCCGCTACTTCCGCAGCTCGAGGACGGTCTTGCCGATTCGGATCGGTACGCCCGCGGGGACCGGCGTGGGGCTGCTGATCTTGGTCCGGTCCAGGTAGGTGCCGTTGGTGGACCCCAGGTCTTCGACCACCCACGCACCCGAGGAATCCGGGTACAGCCGGGCGTGGCGGCTCGAAGCGAAGTCGTCATCGAGCACGATAGTGGAATCGTGCGCCCGGCCGAGAGTGATCTGCTGCGCGCCGAGGGGCACGCTGGTGCCGGCCAGCGAGCCCGCGGTCACGTACAGCCGTGTGGGTGCGCCCCGCCTGGGACGCACCGCCATCTGGTTCCCTCCCGCCGAAGCACTGGGCGCCGGGCTCCCGGCGGCGACGGCCGGCCGCGGCGCCCGCGCGGCAGTCCGCTGCCGGCTGAAGCGCGAGCTCGCCGCGCCGAACAGGTCCGAGCGGATGACCGCCAGGGAGAACAGGACGAACAGCCAGAGCACGACGAGCAGCCCCAACTTCATCGCCATAACCGTGACACCGGTCATCGTCTTGGATTGTCTCCTTGCATGCGTGCGCCGTTCCGGTGGGAGCGGCTATGCCTGCCGGAAGACGATAGTCGTATTGCCCAGGTGGATGACAGAACCGTCCCGAAGCTGTGCCTGCCGGACGTGTTGATCATCCACGACGATGCCGTTCGTGGAGCCCAGATCGGTGATCACGGTGGGGTTGCCGAGCCGGATCTCCGCGTGCCGCCGGGAAACCGACGGGTCGTCGACCCGCATGTCCACGTCCGTGCCGCGACCCATAGAGGTGACCGGACGGGTAAGCGGATGCCTTACGCCGTTGATCTCGACCCAGTAGGACGGGGCGCCCATAGCGGGCCCGCCCATCCCCTGTGGCGGGTAAGCGCCCTGCATCGGTTCGGGCTGCCGCTGCATCGGCGACGGCGGCATCGGGGCCATCGGCGGGGAGCCGAAGCCGCCGCCGCCCTGGCCCGCTGCCGCCGCGTACGGCGGGTAGGGCGCGCCGCCCATCCCGTCCATCGGCGGCATGCCGCCCTGCCCCTGCGGCGGGCCGGGGACGCCGTCCGGGCCGCCCGGCATCTGCACCACGCCGGCCAGCGCCTGGGAGCGGATCCGGAACATTCCCGTGGCCAGATCCATCGCCCGCTCGAACTTCACCTCCACCGGACCGACGAACATGTACCGCTGCTCGCGGCCGTGCTCCTCGACCAGGCCGGCCAGCTCGGCGGACAGCGGCGCGGCATACGACGTGGCCAGCCGCTCGTAGTCGTGTTCGCCGAGCTCGACGATGAAGTCGTTGGGCACCATGGTGCGGCCGCGGCCCACCGTGGCCGCACGGTCGTCGCACTCGCGCTGGAGCGAGCTGGCGATCTCGACCGGCTGGACCTCGGACTTGAACGCTTTCGCGAAGGCGCCGTTGACCAGCCCCTCGAGGCGGCGCTCGAAGCGCTGCAGTACTCCCACGGGCACCCCCTTCAGGCGATATGACAGCCGACTCGGCGGACGCTGCGAGGGGACTCGCGACGGTCGTCCGGGCCGCCGGTTCGGCGGTTCGTGTGCACCTCTTACTCTCTCACTGTCGAGCCGTTCACCGCACCGCGCTTGCCCGGATGAGTGAGCGGCGGGCACGGCGCGGCCGGGACCCGGCCGGCGAGCCGCCACTGATCGTATCTTTGTTAGGCAGCCGAACGTCACCTGTCCCGTCTCAATACTCCCCCGGCCCGCCGATTCCAAGCGAGTCGCGAGGTGCCGAACGCGCCCGGAGGAGTGAGACCGACGGTCGGACGGGGGCGGCAGGCGGCCCGGACCGGCCGGTGGATCGGAAGGGTGCCGCGGGAGCGCGGCGGGCGGCGCGCACAGGCGCTCGCCGGGGGAAATGGATTTGGGGAAACGGCTGGCCGCCATGCTATGGTCTTCCCCGTTGCGCGCGAGTGGCGGAATGGCAGACGCGCTGGATTCAGGTTCCAGTGCCCGCAAGGGCGTGGGGGTTCAACTCCCCCCTCGCGCACCCGGAGCACCGACGCAAGTCGGTGTGCTGAGTGACGGAATGGGCCCGACCAAGTGAGGATCATCACTTCGGTCGGGCTTCTTCGTGTTTCGGGGAGGTCGGGTCCGTCTGGGAAAAACGACAGCCAGGACGAGGCGACTCGATCCCACCTTGTGAATGATCACTTCCCGGGCGAGCCCGGCTGCTCACGCGGTCGGCTCCATCGCACTCAGTGCGGGAACGTTCGCGGAATCCGCCGGTCGACGCCGCGGCGGAACTCATCGATCACACGCGACACCTGGCGAATCGTGGTTGTCTGCTCCAGGCGGTCCAGGTACCGGTGCCGCCCGGCGAGACCCTCCACCGTCACCGCGAAGTACATGGCCATGAGCGGGTTCACGAACAGCCTGCTGTCTCGCGTCCGCTCTGTGAAGTGCACGTCGCCGGAGACACCGGTCATCGCCGCCGCGATCTGTCCGTGCACGATCGAGGGCCGGATCGGCGTCGCCTGTTGCGCGTCCGCCACAGCATCCAGATACAGCCGGCCTTCCCGCGACGCCCGTGGAAGGGAGAAGGCTCCGAGGTAAGCGCCGTCCGTCTCCAGATCGGCGAGATTCTCCAGGACCTGGACGTGGTTGACGACCTGGAGCCGGTAGAACTCGTCCTCGTCTTCGAACTCCTCCTCATTCGGCTGGGATTCGCGCAACTCCTGGAGTACTGCGGCATCCACCGGATCGGGAAACGGCGTGTTGAGCCGACTCGCGTCGAACATCTCCCCGCCGTCACCGACCCAATCCCATGCCCCGAGCTGGCCGCGCCGCCCAGGCTGTTCGCAGCGGTGAACATGTCAAGCGCATGCTGGCGCGGCTCGAAGCACTCGGGGTGAGGTGGCCGGGCGGCCAGCTGTTCCCGCGCTAGCCTGCACTTCCCCTTCGGGCCGGCGACCGTCGGGGGCCGAGCCACATGACGATCTGCTCGGCGGTGCGAAGTTGGGCACGGGCCCGCCAGTCGACCAGGGTGAGGGCGTGCGTCCGCATTAGAGCGCTGAGGGCCGAGGCCACCCGACGAGCCTCGGGAACGATGCCGTCGGCGCGGTAGACACCGAGCTCGACGATCTGACTCTGGACGCTGCGCCCATACACATAGGTCCCACCGCCCAGAGCGAACGCGAAGCCGCCGAGCACGAGGCCGTTGGGGATCTCACGGCCGGGCGGCGGTCCATCGATCACGACGCAGTACGCTGCGTCGGCGTTCTGGCCGAGGACGGTGGCGAGTTCGTCCACACAGATCGACACGCCGTCGAGGGGAACGGCGGGTTCGGTGCGCACGACACATCGGCCGAAGCCGGCCGTGCGTTTTTTGGCGGCCTCGGCGAGGACTGCGGCGATCTCGTTGAAATTGCGGGTGATCGCGGCCTGCGCGCTGTCGGCGACGAATTCGACGTCCCGCCACGCGTCCTCGTGCAGCTTGAGGCATGGTGCACGCATGAGCGTCGGCTGACCGGTCGTCTGTGGCAGCACATTGCACAGACTCGACATGCTCAACCGCAGGTCCTTGGCCGAGGTCGCGGCGGCGATGGGCTCCTGTCTGCGCAGGGTAAGGCGTGCGCTGCCGTGCTCCACCAGCTCCGCTCGCGTGCTCGGGTCCGCGGCCTGGACATCCCACAGCTCGCCGTGGATGAAGTACGTCGTCGGTGACGCGAGTTGCTCGGGAAGGGCGTCGAGCCCGAGCCGCGTGTGTTCGAACGCTCGCCCGCCCTCGGCGTCGATGAAGATGACTTCTATCTCGTCCTCCACGGCTCCGAGGTTACGCCCAAGCGCCGCGTGTGCCGCGTGTACTGCGCGGCTCAGACGCATGACTCGATCTTGGCGGGCCGCGGCTCGCCCGGCAGCGTGCGCACGTCGCGTACTGCGAGAACGAGCACGCTCGGCACGAATGCGATCAGTGCGCACAAGGCGACGGACGTGGTGAGGCCGAGCGCGGGTTGGATGAGACCGGCGAACACCTGGCCGAGCGGGATGAAGACGAAAGAGCCGAGCATGTCGTAGGAGTAGACCCGCGAGAGGCGGTCCGCCGGGATGTGACGTTGCATCGTCACATCCCATTCGACCCCGAAAACCTCGATGCCGGCGCCGGTCACGAGCGCCACGGCGCACAGTGCGGGCACCGCGAGCGGCACCGCGATCAGGCCCAGGAAGGCGCCTGTCGGCACGACGCCGAGCGCTCCCACGAGCAGCGGCCGGCGGACGTATTTCAGCCGCGTGGCGAGGACGCCGCCGGCGACGAAGCCGATGCTCCAGAACGCCATGATCAGACCCCAGGCGCGGGCGCCGCCGAGCTCGCGCTGCGCGGTCGTGGGTCCCAGCACGTCGAAGACCCCGTCGACCCCGGCGTTGACGAGGGCGAACTGCAGCACGATCGTCCACAGCCATGTGCGCGACCTGAAGTCGCGCCAGCCCGCGGCGAGCTGCCGTCCGATGCCCTCGGAATCGCGCTCGTTCTCAGGCGTCGTCGATGGCAGGCGGAGCATCAGGAAGCATGCGGCGGCCGCGAAGAACGTCCCCGAGTCCACGGCGACTCCCCAGCCCGGTCCGACGGCCGCGATCAGGATTCCGCCGACCGCAGCGCCCAGGATCGACGTCGCATTCGCGCCCATGCGGTTGACGACGTTCGCCTGGTGCAGCAGTTCCGGGGGCACGGTCTGCGGGATGGCGCTGCGGCTCGCCGGCATGACGAAGCCGGTCACTGCCCCGTTGAACGCCTGGAGCGCGACGATCAAGCCGATGTTCGCGCTGTGCGACAGCAGCAGTGCCGCGGTCGCCGCCTCGCTCGCGCCGGCCGCCAGTGCGCCGGCCAGCATGACGGACCGCCGCGGCAGCCGGTCCGCGACCGCTCCGCCGAACAGCACGCACACCGCGAGTGCGAGTGTGCGCCCGGCCACGACGAAGCCGAGATCGGCCGTGGAGCCGGTCGTCTCCAGCACGGCGAAGGCGATGGCGATCGGCGCGATCGCATTGCCCGCGGACGAGATCGTGCCCCCGGTGAAGAGGAGGACGAAGGGGCGCTGCGCGCGAAGGCGCGTCGCGGAGGTCATTCGAGGCAGCCTGGCGTGTCGCTGATCGTCGCGCAACGAGGTTTTGCTCCCGCCGGGATCGGCTCGGGAAACGACCGCGATCATCGCCGCCAGGCTGCTGTCTGCCATCGCCGCGCGCATCGTTGTTGTGCGAGTCTGAAGCCATGGCCACTGCGCGCCGTGTAGCGCCGATCTTCTCTGTCCGTGACCTTGATGCGGCGCTGGACTTCTACCAGCGGCTGGGCTTCTCTGTCCGCACCTACAGGTCGGGGGTCGGCTACGGTTTTGCCAGCCGCGACGGCATCGAGATCCATCTGGGTGTGCCCAGCCGGGAGCACCACCCCGGTTCGGCGTACGTGTTCGTCGACGATGCGGACCAGTTGGCAGCGGCATGGCAGGCTGCAGGCGTCGAGGTGTTCATGCCGCAGGACACCGAGTGGGGCCAGCACGAAGGCACGCTCGTCGATCCCGACGGCAACATCATCCGTTTCGGCTCGCCGATGGAAGAAGCCGCCGAAGGCCGGGCCCGCGCGAACCTCCAGCCGTCCTGATCCAAAGGCAGCCGGACCCGCTTCGTTGTGAAGCGACAAGTGACGTAATCAACTCGGCGGTGGCCACGATGGTGGTGCTGCCGAGCGGTCTGCTTCCGCGTCGTCGCGTGGCGTCCGATAAACGATCGATACTCCGCCCAAGCACCCGCTCAGTTCGCAGATCTTCGTCTGCACCCAGGATGTCGAGCACCCGCACCGGCAGCTGCTCATGTGAGCCCGCATATCACCCTCGTGTCGCGGACCTCGCCGCCGGGGCGGTGTCGCCGCCGGCCGGCTTGAGAACGGCGAGCAGGGCCGCGACGCCGTCCGAGAGCAGGCGGGAGTGGTCGACGGTCTCGTCGGCCATCCACCGTTCGCTGGCCAGGCGGAGGATGGCCATTCCGGCATCGGTGGCCAGCCGGGCCGTCTGACGGCTGTGGCCGCGGTTCTGCAGCGCCGCGGTCAGGGCCTGCGACAGGGATGCGAGCTTGATCAGTTCGCGCTCCTGCAGCGGGGGGTTGGCGGCGACCACGGCCGATCGCTCCCGCAGGAAGTCGCGCGGGCGGATCACCTCCGGTGCCGTGCTGAACGCCGCCATCAGCATGGTCAGCGGATCAGTGCCCTCGGGAGCGGCCTCGATCGCGGCGACGAAGCGCTCCTGGAGTTCCCCGGCGCCGCCGAACAGCACCTCGCGCTTGTCCGGGAACCAGCGGTAGAAGGAGCGCTCGGTGAGGTTCGCGCGCCCGGCGATCTGCGCGACCGTCGTGCGGTCGTATCCCTGCTCGGTGAACAGGTCCAGCGCCGCTCGTTCCAGGCGGCCGCGCGCGTTGCCTTCCCATCGTGCCATGGCAGAAGCATATCGACAGCAGATGCTGTCATCATGCTAGCTTAGTGATGACAGCATCTGCTGTCATTCTGACTACCAAGACTGGGACACCATGCGCATGCGCACGCTTCGCTTTCGCCAGTACGGACCCGCCCTGGACGTCGTGAACCTCGAGGACGCCGAGCTTCCCGTCCCCGGTCCGGGCCAGATCCGGGTCGCCGTGCAGGCCTGCGGGTTGAACCCGGCGGACTGGGCCCTGTGCAACGGCCTGTTCCCCGGCACCCTGCCCCGTGGCATCGGGCTGGAGGCGTCCGGAATCGTCGACGCGACCGGTGCCGGTGTCACCGGAGTCACCGGCGTCTCGATCGGTGATCCGGTTCTCGGCCCCGTGCCGTTCCGGGGGCCGTCGGCCGGCGCGTCCGACTACGCCTTGCTGGACACCTGGTTCCCGCGCCCGCAGGGCCTCGGCCCGGTCGCGGCCGCCGCGCTGCCGATGGCGGTCGAGACAGCCCATCGCGGACTGTACTGGCTCGGTGTGCGCGAGACGGTGGGCGGCGTCGGTCTCACCGTGCTCGTGAACGGCGCCGGAACCACCGTCGGGTACGCCGCGGTTCAGATTGCGCTTCGACACGGAGCACGGGTCATCGCCACCGCCGGCAAGACCTACGCCGACGCGTTGCGCGCGCTGGGCGCCGACGTGACCGGCTATGGCGAGGGCATGGCCGAGCGCGTACTCGACTTGGCGGGCGGACCGGTCGATCTCGCCCTCGACGTGGCGCCGGTCAGCAACTCCCTGCCGGAAGTCGTCCGCACGGTCGACAAGCCGCAGGACGCGTTGACGCTCAGCGACTTCGCTGCGGCGCGCGAGCTGGGTGTGCGCTTCCAGTTCGGAGAGGACGCGCGCCGCGAGCACAACTACGTGCTGGGCGAGTACGCGCAGCTGGCGGCCGAAGGCACGTTTGCGGTACCGGTCGCGCGCACCTTCCCGCTGGAGGACTGGCGTGCGGCCGCGGAGCTGAGCCTGTCGGTTAGGGCGGGCGGCAAGCTCGTCCTTCAGCTCGCCTGAGGCGGTACGCGAGGGCGAGGGTCCGGGGGTTTGACTCTGGGGGCTTGACAGGGGACCGGCCGGTGTATTCTCATTCACCTAGTAACCTAGTGGAATAGGATTATGGGTGATCGAGTTCCACCTCGACGCGCACTCCGGGATCGCCCCCTACCAGCAGATCGTCGGCCAGGTGCGCCAGGCGCTGCTGCTCGGGCTGCTCGCGGAGGGCGACAAGCTGCCCACGATCAAGGAGGTGGTCGCCGCCGTGGCGATCAACCCCAACACCGTGAGCAAGGCGTACCGCGAACTCGAGCACCAGGGCCTGGCCGCGGCCAAGCCGGGCGTGGGCACCTTCATCACCCGATCCCTGGGCCACGCCTCGCTGGCCGATCACGGCCCGCTCCAGGACGAGCTGCGCGGCTGGCTGGCCAAGGCGCGCGCCGCCGGCCTGACCGAGCCGGGCATCGAAGCCCTGATAGCCACCACCCTGCGCGAACCCCCCGAAGAGGAGAGATGAGCGCCATACTGCAAGCCCAGGCGCTGGGCAAGAGATACGGCCGCCGCCAGGCGCTGGCCGACTGCACCCTGGAAGTCCCGCCGGGGCACGTCGTCGGACTGGTCGGGCCGAACGGCGCGGGCAAGACCACGCTGCTGAAGATCGCCTGCGGGATGCTCGCGCAGACGACGGGCCGCATCGAAGTGCTCGGCGGGCAGCCGGCGGCCGGCCCGGCGCAACTGGCCCGCGTCGGCTACGTCGCCCAGGACACCCCGACCTACGCGAGCCTGTCCGTGGCCGACCACCTCAAGCTCGGCGCCAAGATGAACCCCCGCTGGGACGCCGAGCTCGCCCGCTCCCGCGTCGCCCAGCTCGAACTCGACCCGAAGCAGAAGGCCGGCAAGCTCTCCGGCGGCCAGCGCGCCCAACTCGCCCTGACCGTCGCGGTGGCCAAACGGCCCGAGCTGCTCATCCTCGACGAGCCGGTGGCCAGCCTCGACCCGCTCGCCCGCCGAGACTTCCTGCGCCGCCTGATGGAGTCGGTCGCGGAACACGACACCAGCGTCATCCTCTCGTCCCACCTCGTCTCCGACCTCGAACGCGTCTGCGACTACCTGATCGTGCTGGTCTCCTCACACGTGCAGATCTCCGGCCCGACCGAGGAACTGCTCGCCCGGCACCACCGGATCGTGTGCACCCGCCGGGCGGAGACCGACCTGCCCGCAGGGCTCGAAGTCGTCTGGGCCAAGCACACCGACCGGCAGAGCACCTTCGTCGTGTGCGGGGAGGGCGAGCTGCCGCCCGGCGACTGGTCCGCGGAGCACCTCGATATGGAAGACCTCGTGCTGACCTACATGGAGCGCGCCGCTGCCGCAGGCCGCCACGCCACAGCCCCCGCTCCCATACAGACGCCCCCCATTCAAACAACAGAGGACGCTCGATGATCTGGGTCGCCTGGCGCCAGTTCCGCGCCCAAGCCGTCGCAACCTTGGCCGTCCTCGCCGCGGTCATCGACTGCCTCGCCCGGTACGACCTGCACGAGAGCATCACCTACCAGCCCGAGAGCCACTACTGGGAGCTCCAGTGGTACGAGACCGGGATCTTCGCCGCGCTCGGCGGACTGTTGTCGGGCTTCTGTTTCTGGTGGATCCGGCGGCGGCAGAACTGACGCGGCGGCGGTGCGGCCGCATCTGGGTGGACGTCACATCCCGCCGGGCTGTCCGGTCATCTGGGCAGGACAGTCGAACACGGCAGGGGGAGCACCATGGAAGCCCGGCTCAACTACCGCACCGCCTTCACCGCCGCACTCCAGAAGCACCTCAACGCGGTGGGCGAGCTCGTCTCGGACTCGGCGGTGCCGGCCGCGACGCAGGAGCTGCTGAAGATCCGCACCAGCCAGATCAACGGCTGCGGGGTCTGCCTCGACATGCACACCAAGGACGCCGCGGCCGCCGGGGAGACCTCGGTTCGCCTGAACCTGATCGCGGCCTGGCGGGAGGCCACGGTCTTCACCGACGCCGAGCGGGCGGCGCTGGAACTGGCCGAGCAGGGCACCCGCATCGCCGACGGCGCCGGCGGTGTCCCCGACGCGGTGTGGGCGAACGCCTCGAAGCACTATGACGAGGAGCAGCTCACCGCGCTGGTCTCGCTCATCGGCCTGATGAACTTCTACAACCGCCTGAACGTCATCGCGCAGAGCCCGGTCGGCGACTACCAGCCCGACCAGTGGCGCTGAACGCTTGATTCCGTGCCGTGCGCCGCGCCGTGTGCACCGACCCGGCGACCACTCCCGCGGCGACCAGCAGGCTCCCGCCGATCTGCGCCGGGCCGAGGCCGCCGGCGCCGAGCACCGGAGCCGAGACGGCTGCCGCGACCGGCATGAGGCCGACGAACAGCTGCGCCCGCTCCGGCCCGAGCCGGCGCAGACCCGTGTACCACCACCAGAAGGCGAGCACCGTGACCGCCAGCGCCTGCCACAGGATCGCGGCCGCCTGCGCCGCGTCCGGCGTGCGCCACGCTGCGGTGCCCTGCGCGGCCAACCCGACGGCCGCCGCCTCGAGCGTCGCGGCCGCGCAGATGCAGGCCGAGAGAAGCATCGGGCTGATCACGCCGAGCAGCGGGACGGCCAGCAGGCTGAACGAGACCTCGCCGCCGAGTGCGAGCACCGAGTAGGCCAGGGCGCCGCCGCCGCTGTGGCCGAATCCCTGGACCACCGCGGCGCCCGAGGCCACCAGCACCGCCGCCGCGACGATCCGCGGGCGCGGCCGCCGCCGGGCCAGCAGCGGCGCGAGGATGGCCACGACCAGCGGCGAACAGCCCACGACGACGCCCGGCACCGCAGGCGCGGCAGTGCGCTCGGCCGCCAGGATGGCCAGGTTGAAGCCCACCGCGCCGGTCGCGGCAAGCGCGATGAGCCGCAGCCACGCACGCATTCCCAGCTCCCGCAGGGCTTTGCGCTCGCGGTCGGCGCCTTTGCCGGCGAACACCATGCACCCGAGGACGATCGCCGCCAGGCCGTAGCGCAGCGCTTGACCCATCGGATACGGGTACTGCGACAGTATGTGTGCCGCGCTGAACGACGTGCCCACGAGCACGCATGCGGTGGCGCAGCACGCCATGCCAGCCGCCGTGCCCCGCGTCCGGGCTCGGCTCGGGGCCTGGTCGGCGGGGGCCTCCCGCTGGTCGACGGCGATCGAAGAACCTTCCACGCGCCCATCCTGGATGGCCGGGTGGTCCGCGATAAGGTCCACCTCGATGGACAGTTCGTGGACCACTTGGTCCGGCCCGGCCTGGGAGTTCCTGCTGCCCGCCGTGGCCGTGCCGCCGCGCAGCCGCGGCCGGAGCTTGGTCGGCACCCTCCGCGAGGCGATCCGGGCTGGCTGGCTCGCCCCCGGAACCCGGCTGCCGTCCAGCCGCGATCTGGCCGCCGACCTGCGAGTCTCCCGCGGCCTGGTCACCGAGGTCTATGCCCAGCTCATCGCAGAGAGCTACCTGGTGAGCCGACCCGGCGCCGGGACCTGGGTCGCCGAGCTGTCCGCCCGCCCGGCCGGGCCGGCCCCCGCCGCGCATCCGGACCCGAACCCGGACCCGAACCCGGATTCGCACCCCAGCCCGGCCGATCCGCGGTTCCAGCGCGCCGCTCCGGACCAGGTGACCGACTTCCGCCCCGGCGTCCCGGCGCTCTCCCTCTTCCCGCGCGTCGCCTGGACCGCCTCCTACCAGCGCGCTGTCGCCGAACTGCCCGCCGAGGGCCTCGGCTACCCCGATCCGCGCGGACTGCCGGAGCTTCGCGTGGTCCTCGCCGAACTGCTCGCCCGGCGCCGCGGCGTCGCCGTCCGGGCCGAAGGAGTGCTCGTATGCTCCGGTGTTGCGCAGGCGATCACGCTGCTGGCGCAGGTCGCCGCAGCGCACGGGCACCGCAGCGCCGCCGTCGAGGACCCCGGTAGCCCTGGCGAGACGTCCCTGCTGGAGAACGCAGGACTCGCCGTCCGCGCCGTCCCTTTGGACGCGGCGGGGGTCGACCTGCGGGCGCTGGCGGAGTCGGACGCCGGCCTGTTCGTCGCGACACCCGCGCATCAGTTCCCCACGGGCATCGCGTATACGCCCGAGCGGCGCGCAGCCCTGCTCGCCTGGGCCAGGGCTCGCAGTGGGCTGATCCTCGAGGACGACTACGACGGCGAGTTCCGGTACGACCGCTCGCCGGTCGGCGCGCTGCAGGGCCTCGCGCCCGACCTGGTCGCCTACACCGGCTCGGTCAGCAAGTCGCTGGCGCCGGGGCTGCGGCTCGGCTGGCTGGTCCCGCCGGCCGGCCTGCTCGACGAGCTGGTCGAGGCCAAGCGGATGACCGACCTCGGCTGCCCGGTGCCGGACCAGGCCGCCCTCGCGGACTTCATCCGGACCGGTCGCTACGACCGGCAGTTGCGCCGCTGCCAGCGGGCCTATCGCGATCGCCGCGACACCCTGCGCACTGTCCTCGAGCACGAACTGCCGGACGTGCGCATCCTCGGTATCGCTGCCGGCCTCCACGTCATCGCGGAATTCCCGGCGCGATACGGCGCGGCGCCCGATCTCGTCGAACGCGCGCGCTCAGCAGGCGTAGAGCTGTATCCGGTCGGTAGCTACCAGATCGGCCCAGGGCCGCTGGAGGCGTCAGGCACCACCCCGGCGCGCATCGTGCTCGGTTACGCCAACCTGACCCCACGTCAGATCGCCGTCGGCATCCGCGCGCTGGCCGACACAGTCGGCACGCAGCGAGTGCACCGCGTGCCGACTATCGGCTGAGCAGTGCTCAACCGGCTGCCATCGTCGCGCACTCGCGTTCGTGTTCGCGCTCATCTTCGCGCTCGCACTCGCCCTCGGGTTCGCGCCGCTCGTCGCTGGGGACCGGCCGGCGCGGCCCGCGCAGGATCGCCGCCGACAGGACGATCCCGACGATACTGAGCGCCGCGCCGACTCCAAACGCCAGGTGATAGCCGCCGGTCAGTGCAGCTCCGGCGGAACGACCGGCGGCCGTCAGCTCGCGCGTGTGCACGGCGGCCAGTGCCGAGAGCGCGGCGACGCCGAGCGCTCCGCCGAGCTGCTGCCCGGTGTTGAAGAGCCCGGAGACGAGGCCCGCGTCGGCCGGCGTCGCGTCCGCCATCCCGAGCGTGGCCAGCGCGGGCAGCGTCAGGCCTCCGCCGACGCCGAAGATCAGCAGCGCCGGAAGCTGGAGGTCCCAGAAGCCGTCCCGGACCGGCAGCCCGACCAGCATGATCAGCGCGGCCGCGATCAGCGCCAGCCCGGCCAGCAGCACGCTGCGGGCCCCGAACCGGGCGATCAGCCGGGCCGCGAGCCCGAGCGAGACGACGGCGATCACCACCGCGGTCGGCGTGAACGCGAGGCCGCTGGCCGCCGGGCCGTAACCGAGCACGTCCTGCATGTAAAGCGTGGTCAGGATCTGGAAACTCCACGCCGCCGCGATGACGAGCAGCTGGATGACATAGACACCCGAGACGTTGCGCGAGGCCAGGATCCGCAGATCCAGCAGCGGGACCGCGGCCCGCGCCTGCCGCGCGAAGAAGCCCGCGAGCAGCACCGCGGCACCGATCGCGAACCAGGGGTCCGCCACGATCGCGTAGATCGCGAGCACCAGGCCCGAGGTGACCAGCAGCGCGCCGGGCAGGTCGGCGCCCGCGCGCAGCCCGATCCCGCGGTCGGACTCCAGCACCCGCCAGGCGGCCGCGCCGGTCAGCACGCCGATCGGCAGGTTCACGAAGAAGATCCAGTGCCAGTCCAGCAGCTGGGTCAGCACGCCGCCGGCGATGAGGCCGAGCGCGGCGCCCGCGGCGCCGGTGAAGCTGAACACGGCCAGGGCCCTGGTCCGCTCCTCAGGCTCCGGATACAGCGCCGCGATCATGCCTAAGGCCACTGCTGAGACCATCGCGCCGCCGGCGCCTTGGGCGAACCGGGCTGCGATAAGCATCGCAGGGCTTGTAGCCAGCCCGCAGAGCAACGACGCGGCAGTGAACAGCGTCAGCCCGGCCAGCAGCGTCCCCTTGCGTCCGGCCAGGTCGCCGACCCGGCCGGCCAGCAGCAGAAGGCTGCCGAACGAGATCATGTAGGCGTCGACCACCCAGGTCAGCGTGGTGGCCGAGAAGTGCAGCGAGCGCTGGATCGAGGGCAGCGCGACGGTCACGATGGTGCCGTCCAGGATGATCATCAGGGTGGCGGCGCAGAGCAGCACCAGCGCCGGCCACCGTGCTGACGACAGCTGCATCGATGACTGCTGTGCCGATGATTGCTGCGTCGGCAGCTTGGATCGCACGGCCATGGGGCCCTCCTGTCGAAGAGGCGACAAGAGGGACCTTAGTGGATAGTCTTGTAATAGACAATCTACTTCGGTACTACATGGCGCCGGCCCGCCCGCTCACCCCGCGGCCTGCCGCGCCCGGCGGGCCCGCCGGACCTGCTGCGCGCCGCCCTCCACCGGTTCCGCCAGCGGCCCGCGGGCGAGCGCCTGCAAGGCCTCCACGAGCCCTTCGCGCTGCTTCGGCGGCAGCTCCTCCAGCACCTCGCGGTGCACCCGGTCGGCGATCGCGGTGCCGACCTCGACCGCCTTGCGCCCGGCTGCGGTCACCCGCACGATCCGGGCCCGCCGGTCGGTCGGCGAGGGGTGCCGCTCGGCGTGGCCGGCCGCCTCGAGCTCGTCCAGCGTGACCACCATCGTGGTCTTGTCCAGGTCGGACATCGCGGCCAGCTCGATCTGGGTGAACTCGCCGCTCAGCGCATGCATCAGCACGCAGTAGGCGCGCGGCGTCGAGCCGATCTCGGCAAAGGCGGCGGCCATCCGGGTCGCCAGCACGTGCGAGGTGTGGTCCAGCAGGAAACTGAGGTCCGGGACCGTGCGCGCGGGCGCGGTCGGCGCGGCTGTCGGGGTGGCCATCCGGCCATTCTACCCGGATACGCCAGTCTCGGGATTATCCCGTATGAGACGATCTCGCTGGAAGGCTTAACCCGGCGGAAGCGGCTCAGGACGCCTCCGCCGGGTTCCCGTGGCGGGGCGCCGCCCGCCACGCAGCCGACTCTTCCGAGCCTTGTCGAACAACGCGCGCAGCAGACGGAAACTGCGCACAGCGACGGCCGCACAACCTCGTGAATTCAGCGCCGGTCAACCCGGTGTCTCAGGCCCGCGCCAAACCTATGATGGCTGCATGAGCATAGGCACGAAGCTGCGCAGTATGCGCTGGGTTGGCGGACCGACCTTCGCTTCCATCGGGAGACACTTCATCCCGCGCGCCGACCTGGCCGTGCACCGGCTTACCCGCGGTCGGGCCTCGGTCGCCGGCGCCGTGGGCACACCGCTGCTCGTGCTCGTCACGGTCGGCCGACGTTCCGGTGCTGAGTATCGGACTCCGCTGCTCTATGCGCGCGACGGAGACGACCTGATCGTCGTCGGTTCGAACTGGGGCCAGCCGAATCATCCGCAGTGGGCGCTCAATCTTCGCGCGGCCGGCCAAGCGGACGTGGAACTCGGCGGCCACCGCGACAAGGTGCGGGCCGACGTACTCGAAGGCGAGGAGCGGGAAGCGGCCTGGCCGAAGCTGGTCGCCTTGTGGCCGCACTTCGAGAGCTACACCGAGCGCTCCGGCGGCCGTCACCTGATGGTCTTCAGGCTGACTCACGTGTCCTAATGCGGCTTGCGCAATAGGCGAACCGGGCGGAAGCAGCGCGTTCGCCGCCTCCGCCCGGTTCGCCTATCGTCCGCGCCGTCCTCAGACCGCCTTCTGGTAGGTACGGAAGGTCCTGATCGACAGCCAGACCGCCACCGCCGCCAGCAGGACGAGCCAGCCGCCGTGGCTGAGCACCGACCACCAGTCCGTGTGCGCCGAGGTCACCGCCCGCCCGGTCTCCAGCGCCCAGTTCACCGGGTTGAACCGGGAGATCACCACGATCCAGTGCGGCATCAGGCTCGGCGGCATGAACGCCGAGGACAGGAAGGTCAGCGGGAGCAGCAGCATCGTGTTGATCCCGATGATCGTCTCGCGCTGCCGGGCCAGCATGCCGATCGTGTTGGAGAAGGCGCCGAACACGACGCCCAGCGCCGAGGAGGCGACCACCAGCAGCGCCAGGCCGAGCACGCCGCCGGCGTAGTCCGCCCCGCCGGCCGCGCCGAGCAGGATGATGATGATCGACTGCACCGCGGTGGTCACGGCCTGCGAGACCACGTTGCCGTTCATCAGGGCGCTGCGGCTGACCGGCGTGATCAGGAACCGGTTCAGCGTGCCGCGCTCGATGTCCTCCAGGGTGCCCATGCCGGCCCACATGTTCGAGGAGATCGAGCTCATCACGATGACGCCGGGGACCAGGTAGTCGAGGTACGAGCCGGTGCCGAAGCCGGGCAGGTCCACCACCTTGCGGAACAGCGCCCCGAACAGGAACAGCCAGACCACCGGCTGGATCAGGGTGATCACGAAGTAGGCCGGCTGGCGCACGAAGGCGGCGAACTGCCGGTGCGTCATCCACCAGGTCTGGGTGAGCGTGTCCAGCGCCCGGGAGCGCGGCCGGGCCGCGGTCCGGTGCGCGGGGGTCTGCACAGTCGCCGTGGTCATCGGGCACCTCCGCCGATCGTGGCCGACGACACCGGCGACTCCGGCTCCGTGTCGCTTCCGGCACCTGGCCGCGGTTGCCGTCCCTGCGAGTCCGACCTCGCTTTCAGCTCGGCGCCGGGAGCCTCGGCCTCGGCGAAGCGGCGGCCGGCGTAGCGCAGATAGACGTCGTCCAGCGAAGGCCGCGCGACGGTGACCGATGCAACCGAGGCGCCCGCCTGGTCGAACGCGGCCAGGACCGCGGGGACCGCGGCGGCGCCGTCGTCCGCGCGGGTGCTGACCCGCAGTCCATCCACCGTCACCTCGCGGACCGCGCGCACCGCGGCCAGCGCCGTGCGGATCCGGCCCGCGTCGTGGGCCGACCGCAGCTCGACGTGCACCGCGTCGCCCTTCAGCTCGCCCTTGAGCTGCTCGGGCGTGCCCTCCGCGACGATCCGGCCCTGGTCCACGATGGCGAGCCGGCGCGCCAGCCGGTCCGCCTCCTCCAGGTGGTGGGTCGTCAGCAGGATGGTCAGGCCCTCGTCGCCGGCCAGCCGGTTGATCTCCTCCCACATCACCGCGCGCGCCTCGATGTCGAGGCCAGTGGTCGGCTCGTCGAGGAACAGCACCTCGGGCCGGTTCACCAGGCCGATCGCCACGTCCAGCCTTCGCAGCATGCCGCCGGAATAGGTACGCGCGGGCCGCTTGGCCGCATCGGTGAGGTTGAAGCGCTCCAGCAGTTCGTCGGCCCGCCGGCTCAGCGCACCGCTGCGCATGCCGTAGAGCCGACCCTGCAGCATCAGGTTCTGCTTGCCGCTGGCGGTCGGGTCGGCGCCCGAGCGCTGCGCCACGACGCCGATGGCCCGGCGCACCCGCTGCTGGTCGCGCAGCACGTCGAGCCCGACGATGGTGGCCGTGCCCGAGTCGGCCCGGGTCAGTGTGGTCAGGATCTTGATGGTGGTGGACTTGCCCGCGCCGTTCGGCCCGAGCAGCCCGAACACGGTGCCGGGCTCGACCGCGAAGCTGAGCCCGGCCAGCGCCCGGACTCCGCCGGGCCGTCCTTTGGCCGCGTAGGTCTTGTGCAGTCCGTCGACGTCGATCGCGGACATGGGCCACTCCCTCCAGTGCTTGATGGGGTGTCGCGCACCCGATCCGCGCCGAAGGGGCTGGGCTACGATGATTTCGCGTACCGCGTAGCGCCTGCTCCCGCCGCGGCGGGTGTGCGGTGTCTCGTCGGTTCCAAGGCCCTCGCGCCGGTGTTGCCGCACCGGGCGGGGGCCGATCCGCAGGGGCTGTCTCAGGGCTCGTCCGAGCTCGGCGCGGCCCCCTTCTTCCGGCGCGCGGCCGCCCGTTCCCGGTCGGCCGACTGCATCGCCATCTCGGAGAGCCGCTCCCATGCCTCGGGGGCCTCGCCGGTCTCGTACGCCTGCCGCCAGCCGTCGAGGCCGTCGAACGTGCCGTCCCGCATCGCCCCGACCAGTTCGCGCACGAACCGCTCCTCGGCTTCCGCGATGGCGAGCGCGTATTCGACCTCGATCAGGAACAGCCGGGGCAGCATGGTGAGGAACCGGTCCAGTTCCGTCCGCACGGTCGTGTTCTCCCGCTCCAGCTGGCCGAGCCGCTTCTCCAGCAGGGCCAGCACCTCGTCCGGGTGCAGCGCGCCGGCCAGGGCCAGCGCCGACTCGAACCGCGGGTACTCCTTCTGCACGGTGCCGAGCATCTGGGCCATCCAGTCCTGCAGCTCGGTCTTGCCTGCGTCGGCGAGCCGGTAGACCGTGCGCTCGGGTCTCAGACCCTCCCGCTCGGTGGTCTCCGCCTCGATGAATCCGTGCCGCTCGAGGTTCCGGATGACGGTGTAGAGCGAGCCGTAGTTGAGCTTCAGGCTGTGCTCTTTGCCGCGGGAGCGCAGCACGCGGGCGATGTCGTACGGATGGTTCGGCCCCTCGAACAGGGTGGCCAGCACCGCCAGCGCGAGCGGATTGTCGATCTTGCGGCGGGACACCGGAGCCTCACCTCCCTTGCCTTGCCCTGTCATGCCCCCAGCATATACTTGCTGACGGATATTTCGCGCCGGATAACCTTGCGCTGGACACGCTATATCGCGAGTGGTGCGAGCGCAAGCCCCCGGCCCGCCGGATTCGGGGAGCCGGGAACGGTCCGCGACGACGACGATCCGCCGACCCCTGAGCGGGGCGGCGGATCGTGGACGAAGGAGCGAAAGGGGGCGGCTGGCTCAGCCCTTTGAGAGACCGGCCAGCTTCCCGACCACCTGGGCCCGGATGCCGGCGTCGTCGGCACCGAGCGCCAGCAGGGCCCGCGCCGCCGGATCTTCCGGGTTGCCGTAGAGGCCGAGCAGGAGGTGCTCGGTGCCGATGTAGTTGTGGCCGAGGCCGAGCGCCTGCATGACGGCCTCGCGCAGGACGTTCTTCGCGGCCTCGTTGTAGGGGACCCTGCCGCCGGCCCTCAGCGCCGTGTCGAGACTTTCCGAGGCCTCGGCCGCCGCATCCTCGGCCGACTGCGTGCTCTGCCCCTCCGCGGCCTCGTCGCCGAAGAGCTGCCGCTCGCAGACCGCCTTGGTCAGCCCGGCCTCGGTCAGCACGATCGCGGCCACCGATTCGGCGGGATCGAACAGCGCGAGCAGGATGTGCTCGGTGCCGGTGAACGCGCTGCCGCGGCGGATCGCCTCGACGGCCGAGTTCTTGACCGCCTGCCGGGCCCGCAGGGTGAAGCGCTCGAAGGTGACCGGACCGGTCGCGTAGCGCTTGTGCGCGGCCTGCTTGCTCACGCCGAGCACGGCACTGATCTCCGACCACGAGTGCCCGTCCTTGCGGCACCGGTCCACGAAGTGGTCCAGCAGCGAGTCGCCCAGCTTGCCGAGCTCGGCGGCGGTGGTCGAGGCCTGCGTCAACAGGTCGAGGGGATCGGCGCCGACGGTGTCGGCGCGCACGGTGTCGATGAGTTCCTGGAGCGAGGGGGTGGGTGCCATGCCGTCAACTCTAGGTTGACGGCATGGGTTCGTCAACCCAAGGTTGACGATTGTCGGTGCGCGGCCGACCCTGTCAGGCGTTGAGCACCTCGGCCAGTTCCTTCTCGCTCGCGTTGCCGCCGCTGCAGATCAGGCCGACCCGCTGCCCCGCGTACTGCTCGCGCACGGACAGGAACCCGGCCAGCGGGACCGCCCCGGCGCCCTCGGCCATCGTGTGCGCCGCGGTGAGCATGAGCCGCTGCGCGCTTCGGACGGCGGTGTCGTCGACCAGCAGGAAGTCGTGCAGGAGTTCGCGCATGATCTGCTGCGGCAGGGCGAACGGGCTGCCGGTGGAGACGCCTTCGATCACCGTCTTGTTCGGCCGGTTCACCAGGGCGCCGGCCCGCCACGAGTCGTGCGCCGCCGGGGCCTGCGCCGACTGGACGCCGACGACGCGGCAGTTCGGCGCCACGCCGCTCGCGGCCAGGCACGCGCCGCTCACCCCGGTGCCCGCGCCGACCGGGACGAAGAGCACGTCCAACTCGCCCGCGGTCTGAAACAGCTCGAGCGCCGCCGTCCCCACGCCGCTGATCAGCATGGGCTCGTCGCCCGAGTCGACGTAATACGCGCCGGACTCGGCGGCCATCTCGCTCGCGATGCGGCGGCAGTCGTCGAACAGGGCGCCGCGGAGCACCAGCTCGGCGCCCAATGCGCGCACTGATGCCGCCTTCACCGGATTGGCGTTCTCAGGCATCACGATCGTGCAGGGAGCGCCGAACTGCCGAGCGGCATAGGCAACCGACTGCGCGTGATTTCCCGTCGAAGCCGCGATGACACCGCGCTCGCGCTGCTGCGCGGAGAACGAGGCCAGCAGGTTCAGCCCGCCGCGCACCTTGAACGCTCCAACCGGCTGCGCGTTCTCGTGCTTGATCCACACCGTCGCGCCGACGGTCTCGTTGAGGACCGGGTAACTCCAGGCCGGTGTCACGGGAAGGTGGTCGGCCAGCAGGTCTCGCGCGGCCAGTACGTCGTCGAAGGTCGGGATCCGCATGGCCGCATCTTCGCCTGCCGTATCATCGCTGTCCACTCGATTCCCCGCCGGGGGCACGATGCATGAGAAGCCTGATATCTCGGACGCGGCGCTGCTCCGGCACCTGCGGGACGGCTATGACGTCGGCGCCTGCGCAGTCGAGTTCCTGGCGCTCGGCGCCGACGCGGACTCCTTCTCTTACCGCGCGAGCTGCGCCGAGCGGACCTTGTTCGTCAAGCTCAGGCGGGAAGTCGGCGAGGCTGCGGCGGCGCGGGTCGCGTTGGTCGCACAACTGGCCGCCGACGAGCGGACGTACATGCTCGCTCCACTCCCCGCGCGGGACGGCCGGCCCTTCATGACGATCAATAGCTTTACTGCGATGCTCTATCCCTTCGTCGCAGGCCGCAACGGGTTCGAAGCGCGAATGTCCGAAGAGCATTGCGTCCGGCTCGGTACGGCGCTTCGCGTCATTCACAACGCAGAGCTGCCTCCTGACCTGCTCAGCCACATCCGCGTCGAGGCATACAGCCCTCGATGGCGAGACGAGATGCGTGCCTATCTCGCGCCGCGCGCCTATGACCGTCCTCCGGACGACTACGCGCGTGAACTCGCGGAGATCATGCGGCATAGGCATCAGCAGCTCGCTGAAATCCTTGCGCGTGCCGATCAGCTTGCCTCGTTAATGCACGCACAGGCTGCGGCGCGACCGCACGTCTTCTGCCACAGCGATATCCATGGCGGCAACATCATGCTTGCCGACGACGGAGCCGTGTACATCGTCGACTGGGACGATCCCGTGCTCGCGCCGAAAGAGCGGGACCTGATGTACATCGGCGGCGGCGTCGGGACGGCCTGGAACACACCCGAGGAGTCCAGTGCGTTCTACCGCGGCTACGGCCCGGCCGAGGTCGATCCGCTGGCTATCGCTTACTACCGCTACGTGCGCATCACCGAGGATGTCGCCTTGGCCTGCGAACACCTCTTCACCGCCGATGCCGCGGACTCGCCGCAGGCCCGCCAGGACCGGGCGCTGACGCTGCGCTTCTTCAAGGCCCAGTTCGAGCCCGGCGACGTCGTCGCGGCCGCGGACCAGGCATACGCCGCGCTGTCGGCCCGATAGCTGAAGGCTGCGACTCCCGGCGCCGGGCGCCGGTCGCTACTCGCCGACCGAGCCGCCGGCCAGTTCGGCGACGATGTCCAGGTGCCCCGAGTGCCGCGCGTACTCCTGCACAAGGTGGAACAGGACGCGTTCCAGCGACGCCGGATCGGCGCCGTTCCAGCGCGGTCCGGGCTGCCCAAGCGCCGCCAGGTCGGTCGACCCGACGACCGCGCGCGTGTGCTCCCCCTGTGTTCGCAGGGCGCTGACCAGCGCATCAAGGCTCTCATCGGGCGCGACGTGCCAGCGGTCGCCGCGCCGGTCGCCCCACGGCTCGGCGACCTCGCGCCCCTCGAAGCCCCACTCGATCCAGCGCAGCTCGACGAAGGTCAGGTGCTTGATCAGCTCGGCCGGCGTCCAGCCGGACGGCAGCCGGCTGCTGCGCACTTCCGCGGCGGGCAGGCTCTCGACCCGGGCGATGACACCCGCCCGGAACCAGTCCAGGTAGCGCACGAACACCTCGGCCCGCGACCCGGCGGGCTCGGTCGGCTCGGGGAATCCGGTGCTCACTCTCCGGTCTCGCCGTCCACCGACTCCCGCATCAGGTCGGCGTGGCCGTTGTGCCGCGCGTATTCCTCGATCATGTGGCAGAGGATCCAGCGCAGGCTCGGCGCCCGGCCGTCCGGCCAGGCCCGCCGGCTCGGCTGGTCGAGACCGCCGCTCACCAGCGCTTCGGCGGTCAGCTCGCGCGAGCGCTGCACGGCCTCCTGCCAGAGCGCGCGCAACTCCTCCGGCGTGTCGTCGGCCGCCGAGTGCCATTCCCAGTCCGGGTCGGACTTCCAGTCCACCGTGTCCCACGGCGGCGGGTAACCGCGTCCGTGCAGGTCCCGGCAGAACCAGCTGGCCTCGACCAGGGCCATGTGCTTGAGAATCCCGCCGAGGGTCATCGACGACGCGGCGACCTTCGTCCCCAGGCCGGCCGAGTCGAGCCCGGCGGTCTTCCACGCCAGCGTCGCGCGCTGGTAGTCGAGGTAGCCGAGCAGGGTCTCGGTCTCGCCGCTGGCGATCGGGGGTTCCGGGCGCCCCTGTTCGTCGATGAATGGTTCCTCGATGTCCGTCATGGCGCGCGAGTCTATCGACGCATTCGGGCAATTCCGCATCCGTTTAACCGTCGGAGCGATCATGCGCGGGCGCCCGCGGGGCCAGCCTGATCAGCGGCCGACGATCATCGGTGGCAACGCGCTCATCGTGGTCGCTCCCCACAGTTCGGCGATACGTCCCTCGGCCACTCGGAAGATCTCCATCAGCGTCGCCGGGGGCGGGTCCGCATCCGAGTCGCCGCCACCGGACAGGCCGTAGACCGTCGAGCGCATGGCGACCCGGTCGCCGTCGACCAGTACGTCCTCGACGACGGTTCGAGCCTCCGGATGTGCTGCGATCATGGCCGTCCAGGCGGCTTTGACCGCAGCGCGCCCGTTCTGCAGCGGATGGCTGAAGAAGTCGGGTGCGAAGATCTCGTCCGCGGTGTCGACGTCGCGCGCGTTGAAGGCATCGTGCATGCGGTGGGCGAGCTGCCTGGGCTCGGCACTGGTCATGCGATTTCTCCTTACCGGTCGGCAGGTAAGTAAGTCTGGCACGGCAACTTACCGGCCGGCAAGTAGAATCGGATCGTGAGCAACAGCAGGACCGACACCCGGCAGCAGATCCTCGACGTGGCTGGCGACCTGTTCGTGCACCGCGGCTACGCCGGAACCGCGCTGACGGACATCGCCGAGCGGCTCCACATCACCAAGGCGGCCCTCTACTACCACTTCCGCTCAAAGGCCGCGATCCTCGACGCCCTGATCGCCGAACCACTGCAGGCCTATACCCGGTTGGCCGAAACGGCCGCCGCAGGGAAGACCGCCCCGGACGACCTACTGGCCGCGGTCATCGACACCACGATCACCGCGCGATCCCTCTTCGAGCTCATCGGCAACGATCCGTCGGCGAAAGCACTGATGGACGCGACGCCGACGCGGGCGACCTCCGAATGGATCAACCGGACCATCGTGGCGGCGCTGGCCGGTCCCGAGCCGGCCGCGACCGCCGTCGTCCGGGCCCAGGCGGCCTACACGGTTGCCAAGCTCGCTACGCTGAACCTGCTCGCCGAAGCCGAGCACGGGCTCGACGACGCCGAGCGGGCCGAACTGCTGGCCGCCGCGCTTCGCGCCTATCACGCCTGATCCGCCTTATCTGTCTGATCCGTCTGATCGGAGACTTCGGCCCGGCGAGTGTCGGAAGCGCCGTGCACACTGGCGACGACACAGTGCCAAGCTGAGGAGAGACCCATGGCCGTGAGATTCCAGCTGGTGATCGACTGCACCGATCCCGAGCCGCTCGCGCACTTCTGGGCCGCCGCCCTGGGATACGTGCTCCAACCGCCGCCGGAGGGCTTCGCCGACTGGGACGCGTACTGGCGACACGTCGGAGTGCCCGAGGACGAGCTGGGCGTCGGCGCGGACTGCATCGTCGATCCGAACCGGCAGGGGCCGCGGATCTGGTTCCAGGTCGTGCCGGAGCGCAAGGCGATCAAGAACCGGCTGCACCTCGACATCGGGGTCGGCGGCGGGCGCGAGATTCCGATCGAGACGCGCAGGAAGCGCGTCGACGATGAGGCGGCCCGGCTGGTCGGCCTCGGTGCCCAGCTGGTCCGCAGCCTGGAGACGGAAGGCCTCGACCACTACGCGGTCGCGATGAAGGACCCCGAGGGCAACGAGTTCGACATCAACTGATCAGCCGGCTGCGACGACCCGAGCGGGCGTCAGGGCGTGTACTCGTGTTCCGCCAGCTCGCCAAGACGGTCGAGCAGCGCCGTGTACTCCCGCTGCGCGGCCTGCCTGAGTTCGCCGAGTTCGGCGCGCGCGGCGATGAACTGGTCGATCGCCGCCTGGGCGTTGCTGCGGTTGCGCTCGTTGCGCTCGGCGATCTGCAGCGCCGCCTCGGCCACGTGCCTGCGGGACATGCGCCCGGGCTCGGGCGCGTAGCGCCGTTCGACCGCGGCGTCGAGCTCGCGCAGCTGCGGGTCGAGCGGCTGGTCGACGAGGAGCTCCAGGTTCTGGCCGTCCAGCCGCAGCGAGATCCGGGTCGCGGCGGGATCGGGCGCCGCCTCGGCCAGCAGCCGCTCGGCGAGGCTTGCAGCCGTCTGACACAGCGCCGCCTGGGCGATGGCACGCAGCCCGGCGTGCTGCGCCGAACTCTCCTGCAGATCGGCCTCGAGCAGCGCGAGGACGGTGCCGGCCGGGGCGTCCCACCGCGCGGCGGGCTCGACGGCCTCGTGGGTCCGGCGCTTGCGGACCTCCGCCGCGAGCTCCTGCGCGTGCAGGATCAACTCGGCCTCCTCCGGCGACCCCTCGGCGATCAGGGCCTCGAGCAGGGTGAGCGACGGAGCGGCCGAGGCCTCGACGAGATCGGTCGGTTCGGCGGCCGCCGCAGTACGGCCGGGGGAGGGCGCGGGCGGTTCAGCCGAGAACCGTCGGCGCAGGTCGGCCAGCGCGGCTGCGGCGGCGCGCACCTGGGCGAGCCGGGTCTGCGTGTCGAGCGCACCGGACGGGACTCGGCGCAGGCCGAACGTCGCATAGAACTGATCCACGGTCTCAGGGCACTGCACGCCGGCGAGCCAGTGGACCACCGCGGCCCGGCCGGTCTCGCCGTACCCGCCGCGGCCGGCCTGGCGCCAGATCTCCCGCACCGCCGCGATGACCTCGCTCATCGGGGACGAAGGTCCCGGACCCAGAGCCCGGACAAGCCACGGCACGGACAGGCCGGCCCGACCGGCCAGCGGCAGGGCCAGGGAGAGGAACACCGCAGTGCGCTGCTCGTCGCATCCGGCCGCCGCTTCGAGGTCCTCGTCGCCCGCCTGCCCGTCGCCGCGCACGGCCGCCTCCAGTCCGCTCGCGGCCGACGGCAGCCAGTATCCGGGCACCGCAAGGGGATCCGGGCGACCTGCGGATCCGGCCGGCGCGGTCCGCGGATCCGGGGGACCGGCGGGCTCGGGCGAGTGCAGGTCGGCCAGCAGGGCCCTGGCCCGGTCGCGGGCCGCGGTCGCCGCAGTGAACCGGGCGAGGTGCGCGCGCACCGAGGTCAGCTCGACGTAGGCGTCGAAGGCCGCGCCGAGATCCGCGAGCTGCCGGGCCAGCGCGTCCTTCTCCTGGCTGACCTGGCGCAGCGACGTGCGCAGCCGGGCGTCGGCCTGCACGGCCCGCTGCTCACCCTCCGCCCGCTGCCGGCGGACGTACTGATCCTCGGACTCGTACCACTTGCGGCGGTCGCTCCAGCCGTCGTCGTACGACCACATGCCAATCCCCCTCAGGCGCCGTTGCTGCGCGCATGGAATTGCGAAGTCACGCTAGCAGTCGCGGCGGATCCAGGAGGGGCGGCGAGCGACCGCCCGCGCTACCGTTGATCGATGCGGATGCTGTTCACGTTCGTCAGCGGCAGCGGACACTTCCTGCCCCTGGTTCCCGTGGCCAGGGCCGCCACCGCGGCGGGACACACGGTCGCCTTCGCCGGCTCGGCCGACATGGCGTCCAAGATCGAGGCGGCCGGATTCACCGGGTTCCCGACGGTGCGGCGGCGCAGTCCCGGTGCGGCACCGCAGGAGCAGCCCGAGCGCATGTCGGCGATTCCGGTCGACCCGGAACGGGACGAGCAGGTGGTGCGGCAGGGTTTCGCCGGCCGGGCGGCGCGCGAGCAGGCCGCGGCGATCATCGCGCTGGCCCGTGAGTGGAGGCCCGACGTCCTCGTGCGTGAGGAGGTCGATTTCGGTACCGCGATCGCGGCCGAAGTGCTCGCCGTTCCGTGCGCCACGGTGATCGTGCTTCTGGCCGGGGGTGCCCTGCGCACCGAGGTCGTGGCCGAGCCGCTGTGCGAACTGCGCGAGGAGTACGGCCTGCCGCCGGATCCGCAGCTCGCCGTGCTCGGCCGCGGCCTGGTGCTCTCGCCTTGCCCGCCGAGCTTCCGGGACCCGGATTTCCCCTTGCCGGGCACCGCGTTCTCGTATCGGCCTGCCGCCGCGATTCCGGCCAGCCCCGCGTCACAGCCGCCCACGGTGTACGTCACTCTGGGCACCGGGTACGCCACGATCGACCTGTTCTCCCGGATCCTGGGCGGGCTGCGGGAGATCGCGGCGAACGTGGTGGTGACCGTCGGCGAGCGCATCGATCCGGCAGAGTTGGGGCCGATGCCGGACCGGATCCGGATCGAGGGATTCACGCCGCAGGAGTCGATCCTGCCCGGCTGCGACCTGGTGGTCTCGCACGGCGGCTCCGGCAGTGTCCTGGGGGCGCTCGCCCACGGCCTGCCGTCGGTGTTGTTGCCCATGGCCGCGGACCAGCCGCACAATGCGCGGCGGTGTGCCGACCTCGGTACCGCGCGGGTCCTGGACGCGGCCTGCGCCACGCCGGACGAGATTCGCGCGGCGGTGTCCGCCGTGCTCGCCGAGCCGGCCTATCGGCGGGCCGCCGCGCGAATCCAGGACGAGATCAACACCCTGCCGGAACCTGAGCAGGCGATCCCCCTGCTCGAACGCCTCCGCTGATCGGTCAACTACAGGTGATGCTGCTCGGAACAGCGTCGTTGCTCGTAAATGTGCCATCGAAGCCGAGCTCTGACGAAGACCCGGGGGCGATCAGTCCGTTGTAGGAAGCGTTGGTCACGGTGACCGAGGCGCCCGACTGGGTATAGACGCCCGCCCACATGCTGGTGATCTTCGTGTCACCGGGGAAGGTCCAGGTCAGCTGCCAGCCGTTGAGCGGGCTGTTGCCTGTGTCGGTCACGATCACGTTGGCCTGCATGGAGCCGTTGGAGCTGTTGCCCAGCGAGTAGGCCACCGTGCAGGTCGGCGGGACCGGGGCGGCGCCGTTGACGTCGACCGAGAACGAGTTGGTGGCCAGCCCCGCGCCGCCCTGCCAGACCTCGAAGCCGGCCTCCACGTCAATGAGGTAGCAGGAGGCGGACAGGTAACCGCGGCTGACCGCGTCCTGCGCCAGCGGGGCGAGGTCGAGGCCGCTTACCGAGGTGGCGGGCGTCGTCATCGTGTAGGAGACCGTGTCGCCGAACCACTGCTGGCCCTCCCAGACGTTGTAGCCGCGGCCGCCCACGGTGACGCCGGTCGCCACCTGGGAGCCGAACGGCTGGACCGGGCCGTTGTGGTTGAGCCAGACCATCAGCTCGGTGCAGTTCGGCTGGCCCCCGTTCGTGGTGGTCGGCGTGTGGTTGAACCAGACGTCATAGGCGACGTCGTAGTCGTTGCTGCCGCCGGGCTGAGTGGTCGACCAGCTCGTGGTCACCTTGCCGGCTGTCAGGCTGGAGACCTCGACGGGGGTGGCAGTCAGGCCGCCCGAGGTGCAGACGCCGAAGTGGCAGCCCTGATACACGGACGGGTAGGCACCGGGGGCGCCGTTGGTCGCGTTGTCGATCGCCGAGTTCGCGACGGTGAAGTCGGCGTTGCCGTCGGTCGTGATGCACTCGGCGGCACCTGATCCCCACTCGTCGTTCTGTACGTTGTAAACGCCGCCGGCCGCCGGCGCCGTCTGCTCCTGACACAGCTGTGTGGTTGCCGCTTGCGCGCTCGCCGTCAGCCCGAGCGATCCCACGCCTATGAGTACTGCTGCGGTCGCGATGCCGACAGCCCGACTGATCACCGTCACGGATAGCCTCCTTCGCGGCCATCACGCTAAGCGGAGGCGGCCCGCTTGTCAGAGGCGACCGCGAATCAGCACCGGGACGACGCCCGTTTGGGCAGCTCATGGCCGTGCAGCCGGCTTGACGGGGTGAAAGATTCACTCCGGGACGCGGCAGCCGCCGGGCGCTACCCCAGCTGGTCGCGGCGGCGTGTCAGGCGCGCGGTCTCGGCAGTGTTGCCCGCCAGCTCGATGGCTCTGTCGTAAGCCGCGCGCGCCTGCTGACTGCGACCCAGCCGGCGCAGCAGGTCGGCGCGGGCTGCGTGGTAGGCGTGATAGCCGGCCAGACTCTGCTCGAGCCGGTCGACCGTCGCCAGCGCCACCTCCGGGCCATCGAGCTCTGCGACCGCGATGGCCCGGTTGAGGGCCACGATCGGCGAGGTGTCGAGGCGGACGAGCTGGTCGTAGAGACCGACGACCTGCGACCAGTCGGTGTCGCGGATGTCGCGGGCGGAAGTGTGCACGGCGTTGATCGCCGCGAGGATCTGGTAGCGGCCCGGGGCCGCCCCGGCGGCCAGGCGCTCGCGCACCAGCCGGTGCCCCTCGGCGATCAGCGCCGCGTCCCAGGCCCCGCGGTCCTGCTCGTCGAGCGCGACCAGCTCGCCGCCGGGCGAGACCCGGGCGGTGCGGCGGGCCTCGATGAGCAGCATCAGCGCCAGCAGCCCGGCCGCCTCGCCGTCCTGCGGCAACAGGGCCCGGATCAGGCGGGTGAGCCGGATCGCCTCCGCGGTCAGGTCGTGCCGCACGGGGTCGGTATCGGGGCCGGTCGCCAGGTAGCCCTCGTTGAACACGAGGTAGAGGACGGCCAGCGCGCCGGAGACGCGCGCCGGCAGGTCCTCCGCGGACGGTACCCGGTACGGGATGCGCGCCGCCTTGATCTTGGCCTTCGCGCGGGTGATCCGCTGCCCCATGGCGCTCTCCTGCACCAGGAAGGCACGCGCGATCTCGGGCATGGTCAGGCCGGCGACCATGCGCAGCGTCAGCGCCACCCGGGTCTCCATCGCCAGCGCAGGGTGGCAGCAGGTGAAGATCAGCCGGAGCCGCTCGTCGCCGATGGCGTCGAAAGGCCCGGGCGGGTCGTCGTCGTACAACAGCTGAGCCTCCTTCTGCTTGTCGTCGCGCTTGCCCTCGCGCCGGATCCGGTCGATGGCCTTGCGGCCGGCGGTGGTGGTCAGCCAGGCGCCGGGGTTGGCCGGCACGCCGTCGGCCGGCCAGCGCTCGACGGCGGTCGCGAACGCCTCGGCCGCCGCCTCCTCGGCGATGTCGAGGTCGCCGAACCGCTTCGCCAGGGCGGCGACCACCCGCCCCCACTCCTCGCGGTGGGCCCGGGTGACCGCCTCCCCGACGTCGGTCGCGCGCGCAGGAGTCACAGGAACGGCCGCACCTCGACCTTGCGGTTGCAGGCCCTCGACCCCTCGGCGGCCAGCTTGAGCGCCACGTCGAGGTCCGCGGCCTCGATGATCCAGAAGCCGATGAGGAACTCCTTCGACTCCAGGAACGGCCCGTCGGTGAACATCGCCTCCCGGCCCCGGTTGTCGACCACGGTGGCCGTGCTGGGCACCCCGAGCCCTCCGGCGAAGACCCAGTGGCCCTCGGTCCGGAGCCGCTCGTTGAACACGTCGATCGCGGCGTCCTCCTCCCCGGAGGCGAGGTCGGCGCTGTCAGTGATCACGGAAACCAGGTACTGCATCTCGGATCATCTCCTGTGGTACGGGGCGCCCCTCGCGGGCGGCCTCTCACCACTACCACGAACACCCCTGCCCGGATCCGACAACGCCGCCCGGATTTCTTTCGAAGATCCTTCGGTACGCCGGCGTTGACCGGGAGTACCGCGGTGCGACCGCCTAGGGCCTGTTTCCTCTTTTTTCTCCTCCTCCTCGTAGTCGGGCATGCTCAGGCCGGCCGTGTTCGCCAGGGGGTGGGCTGCGATCGTCGTGGTCGAAGTCGCACTCTTCCAGGACGTGATGAAGCTGCCGAGCGTGTCCCGAACCTTCGCGTCTCCGATGTTGTAACGGGCCCTGTACGCATCCGCGACGATCCCGCGGATGGAACTGCGCACCTCGGCACCGTAATCTCCGCCCGCCGCACCCGCAGTCCTGAGCAGGCTTCCTTCGATGTCGGCTGTCGCCTCGTTCACGGCGGCGTTCCAAGCGTCCGATCCTTCGGCCGCAGGCACCGTGTGGCCCCCCTCAGCGTTACCCGCATCGAGCAGCGCCGCACGGAAAAATCTGACGCCGCTGTGGTCGTCCTTTTCGCTGCCGTAAAACGGCGCCACAGGATGCGCGGCGGGCGCCGCAGCGGCCGCCATCGGGGCCGGGCCCGCGGGCGCAGCCGGTGCCGAAGCCGACGAAGAAGCAGCCGACGAAGAAGCAGCCGATGTGCCTGAATATGCCGTGGCGTGCGAAGCTTCTGCCTGCGCGGCCAGTCTCGCGCGCTCACGTTGACGCAGCCTGTCGACGCTGCCCTGCAACTGTCCGAGCCTTTCGAGCACGCGCTGCTGACCCGACCGACTCAGTTCGTACCGGCCGTCCTGCACATCAGCCTGCAGTGAACGCACGATCTCCGTAGCGTTGCCGGACGTCAGGTCGCCGGTGAGTCTCCTTCCGATGTCCGCAAGCAACGCGCCGAGCGCGTCTTCCTCTGCCTGCTGTGCTTTGCTGGTTCCGGTTCCCACCGGGATCCCCCTCTGCCGCCAGGGCTGCCGCGCGACGACTATCCGAGCGCGCCGATACGGTCCTCGACCAGTGCGATGAAGGAGTCGATCTTCTCGATCAGCAGCTTCTCGTTCTGTTCCTGGTCCGCAAGTTGCTGCCAGTGCTCGTAGGGCTTCCACTCGTCCGCGGCGCCGGTCTCGTGGGGGCCGTAGAGGTATTCGGTGCCTTCCAGGCGGTAGTACTCCGTTCCCGGCAGCACACTGTTCGCGTACGGATATCCGCGCAGAACGCCGTCGCCGGACGCGGTGGAGTGCCCGGCGCTGCGATGCTCGTCGTAGCGCTGCTCCAACGTCTTCCACTGATCGTCCCGTGCGTCAGCGGTCGCGGCGTAGAAGTAGTCGTTGTTCCGATACGTGTAGAACTCGGTTCCCGGAACCTCGTCCGGCGCGAAATTCGGGTTCTCGATGCCGAGGTGGTCCGCCGCGCCCGCGGCCGCACCTACACCCGCCGGCCCGGCGGCTCCGGCCTGCCCGGTCTTCCACTGGTCGACGAGCTGTCCGAAACCGGCGAGGAACTCGGCCGGCTGTGCGGACCCCGCCAGGGAGTCCAGCCAGGCCGCGGTCTCCTCGTCCAGCCACCCGGCGAGCACCTGCGCGATCCGGTCCGTGTCGTAGTCGAACCAGGCGGCGTCCTCGAACACCAGCCAGCCGAACTCCTCGGTGACCCGGCGAACCTCGTCCGCCAAAGCGGCAGGCCGCTCGTCACCGTCCTCCCCGACCGGGAGCATGAGCATTGTGATCAGCCGGTCCACCGTGTCATGCCGCGGTCGCGTCATCATCGATTCCGCTTCTCGCGCGGCCGGGACCGAGCATGGTGCAGGGTGACGGATACCGGGATCTCAGGACGGTTCTCGCGTCTCGTTCGTCACCGACGTCGCAGACAACGATATCAGCACTGTGCCGGCGCAAGGCGGCACGCGCTTCCTGGTCCACCGGCAACCGGACGATGCCCCGGCCATGCCGGTGGACCTGCCCGGTTAGCGGTCAGCGGTCAGCGGTGACTGTCGGCGTCCGCGCGGAAGACGGGTGCGTCCTGGGACAACCGCCGGAAGAGCAGGCCCGCGTCGAGCCTGCGCCCGTCCGCCTCGTCCGCCTCGTCCGCCTCGTCCGCCTCCCGGAAGACCTCGTCCACCAGGAGCGCGCGCAACTGTTCCTGCACGCCTTCGCCGTACCCCTGCTGGTAGGTGTCGATGTCGTAGTGGTGATCCGATTCCACGGCGGCCATCGTGCAGTGCTCGTCCTCGATGACCAGGCGGGCTCGGATGAATCGCGCCTGCAGGGTGTTGTCGTTGTAGTAGCCGTAGACGACGTCGGCCTCGATGCCACCGCCGACATACATCTCTCCGTCGGTGTTCACCCCGCGGGCGCTCACCTCGCCGCCGATGACGACCACCGAATCGGGGCCGCAGTCCCGCAGCACGCCCTCGACCGTGAGCGAGCCGGTGACCACGAAGGGGGCCGATACGAAAAGATGCCCCTTCACCACCAGGTCGCCGTGATGGAAGAACGGCTTGCCCACCTCGCCGCCGGCCAGGACACGGGTCGTCCCGGCGCCACCGAGGGACACGGCGCACAGCTTGGGAAAGCAGTGGATCATCTCAATGTCGAAGTCGTGTCGCAGGAGCGCGACGAACTCCTGATAGCTGTCGTAGTCCGGCTCGGCGATCCGCTCGAGCCATTCGCTTTCGTACACGGACTCGGCCTGCATCGTGCGGGCGACCCGACGCACGGCGTCCATGTCTATGGGAGTTGAGACCTCACTCATCACGGCAGCAACCATAGGGCGTCCCGGTGACAAGGGGTCAGGGCGAGCCCGTCAGATTCATTGACGTGTCAGTCAGTAAAACTGACTATGCCAAGGCAGGGTCGCAGCCTGCTGGCACCCGCCGGACCCGGCGGCTCAGGGCGAACGGGAATCGGGGGCGGACGGCTCGGCGCGGCAGGGTTCACCGCGCGTAGGGGTCGGTGATCTCGCGGAGTTGATCGAGGATCTGGTGCAGCAACGCGAAGTTGCGCGTGCCCAGGTAGGTCTTCCACTCCGAGAGGATCTCGTCGAGTGTCGCCTTGGCCACCTCGACCGCCTGCCGCCCGCGTTGCTCGATCACGATCAGCCGGGCGCGGCCGTCCGTGACGTCGGGGACCCGGCGGACATAGCCCAGGCGTTCCAGTTGATCGACCATCACGCTGGCGCTCTGCTTGGTCATCTGCGCCTGGTCGGCGAGGTCCGTGAGGCGCGAGCCGGCCGGGGCGATGCGTTGGAACACCCGGCACTGGGCGAGGGTCCAGTCGTCGAACCCGGCATTCTGAAGGGCCTGGAAGATCCGGTCCTCGGTGTGCCGGTAGGGGATGAACAACAGCGTACCTAGGTCAACCTGCTGCTCGTCGCCCATGCCGCTTTCGCCTCCATCGCCCATCTGGTCCCACGAGGTACACACCCTACGTCAACGCTGCCGAGCCGGATCGCCGCCGAGCCGTACGCGTCGACCTCGCACCCGCCGGTGTTGCCATCGGCGCTGCCGTATGCCTAGAGTAGTAACGAAATCTGACTAGTTTGCCAACGACCTTCACCCGCACCGCAATCCACTCACACCGCGCTCCACCCGAAGGGAAGCACCATGTCCACTGTCATCACCGGAGCATCAGGCCACCTCGGCCGGCTCATCGTCGAACAGCTCATCGACGCCGGAACACCGCCGGAGCAGATCGTGGCCACCGGCCGAGACACCGGCAAACTCGCCGACCTCGCACGCAGCGGGGTCACGGTGCGCCGCGCGGACTTCGCCGACCCGGGCACGCTCGCCGAGGCGTTCGCAGGCGCCGAAGCGATGGTTCTCGTCTCCACGACGACGGTCGGCGAGCGGTTCGACAACGCCCGCAACGCCATCGACGCGGCACGGCGCGCGGGCGTGTCCCGGATCGTGTACACCAGCATCGTCAACGCCTCGACCGCGCAGATGACGCTCGCCGACGCACATCGCCGCACCGAGGACTACCTGCGTGAGAGCGGTTCGGCGTTCGTCATCCTGCGCAACGGATGGTACTTGGAGGACTACACCGACCAGCTCCCGATGATCACCAAGTACCAGGCACTGCTCGGCAGCGCGCGCGACGGCCTGGTCAGCGCGGCCGGCCGACGCGACTATGCGTCGGCCGCCGCCGCGGTACTGACGCAGGACGGCCACCTCGGAGCGACCTACGAACTCGGCGGAACGCCGTTCACCCTGACCCAACTCGCCGCACGAGCAGCGACGTACTCGGCACCCGCATCGCCTACCAGGACATGTCGGTCACCGACTACACCGCCACTTTGACCGCTGCGGGACTGCCCCCGGAGATGGCCGTCGCCGACGCCGACGCCGGCCTGGCTCGCGGAGAGTTGTTCACCGCCAGCGACGACCTGGTGAAGCTCATCGGC
>DASYAE010000030.1:0-2635 GCA_036501535.1 Actinocrinis sp.
GCCGGGGAACGCGACCACCGACAGGAAGTGCCTGGCGGCGGCGCGCCCCCGGTAGGCGATCGGCAGCGGGCGCATCCGCAGCCACGCGTCCTGAGCCAGCAGCGCGGCGATGGCGGCGATGTCGCCGCGCTCGAAGGCGCCGGTGAAGCAGGCGACGACCTCGGCCTCCCGCCCGCCGTCGGCGCACGCCTGGGCCGGCACGCCGATCGCCGCCCTGGCGCGCAACAGCAGGTGGCCGACCTCGGTGACGTCGCAGTCCAGGATGTCGGCCACCTCGGTGAGGGGGAACTCGAGGACATCGCTCAGCACCAGGGCGGCCCGCTGGTCCGGCGGCAGCCGCTGCAGCGCGGCCACGAAGGCGATGGACAGCGACCGCTGGGCTCCCGCACCGGGCGCCACCGGGTACGGCTCCAGCCACGCCCAGGGGTCGGCGCCGGCCGGGCTCGGCACGCCGAACCGCGGCAGCCGCCGCGCCGCCCATGCCACAAGCCGACGCCGCCGGTTGCCCACGCCGCGCTCACCTCCCTCACCGGGTACAGACTCCCGGCGCGGGCGAAAATCACCGGCCGGCGGCGGCGATCCGCCGTCGGCGGCGGGGATGTAACGATTCAGTTTCGGGCGGCGGGGGGCGTATTGACACTGATCGGGGCCACGCCGAAACTACAGGGAAGTTTGAAACGTTCCACATCGCAGCTGCAAATCCCTGCCCATGGAGGTGCCCTCCGTTGGACACCGCGGACCGCCGGCCCGGCCCGCAGACGGAGGCCGGCGACGGCCAGCCGGTGCTCGCGCTGCGGCACGCCACCAAGTCGTTCGGCGCGGTCCGCGCCCTGGTGGACGGCTCGGTAGAACTGCGCGCCAGCGAGGTGCACGCGCTGCTCGGCGAGAACGGCGCGGGCAAGTCGACCCTCGTGAAGATCCTCGCCGGGGTGTACCAGCCGGACAGCGGCACGCTCGAAATGGCCGGCCGGGAGGTCACGCTGCACGGCCCTGCCGCGGCCAGGGCGGCCGGCATCGCGGTCATCTACCAGGAGCCGACGCTGTTCCCCGACCTGACGGTCGCGGAGAACATGTTCATCGGACGCCAGCCGCTGCGGTCCGGGCGCCGGATCAACCGGCGGGCGATGCACGACGAGGCGGCCGCGATCTTCAAGCGGCTCGGCGTCCCGCTCGACCCGGCGCGGATCGCCCGCGGCCTGTCCATCGCCGACCAGCAGGTCGTGGAGATCGGCAAGGCGCTGTCCCTGGACGCGCGGGTGATCGTGATGGACGAGCCGACGGCCGCGCTGTCCGCCGCGGAGACCGGCCGGCTCTTCGACGTGATCCGCACGCTGCGCGCCCATGGCGCCGCGGTGCTGTTCATCTCGCACCGGCTCGAGGAGGTATTCACGATCTGCGAGCGGGTCACGGTGATGCGGGACGGCAGTCACGTGTTCACCAGCGAGCTGGCCGGTCTCACCGCCGCCGACCTGGTCCGGGCGATGGTCGGCAGGGAGCTGGCGGAACGGCCGCCCGAGGCGGGCGCGGACACCCCTGGGGACCCGGTGCTCATCGTCGGACGGCTCACCCGCGAGGGCGTGTTCACCGACATCTCGTTCACCGTGCGGGCCGGGGAGATCGTCGCGCTCGCCGGGCTGGTCGGCTCGGGGCGCAGCGAGGTGGCGCGCGCCATCTTCGGCATCGACAGGTACGACGCGGGCTCGGTCACGGTGCGCGGGCAGCAGCTGCGCAGGGCGTCGCCGGTCACCGCGATGGCCGCCGGGGTCGGGTTCGTCCCCGAGGACCGCCGGCAGCAGGGCCTGGTCATGGACATGTCCGTCGAGCAGAACGTCGCGCTCGCCTCACTCGGCCGGCTGGCGAGGGCCGGGCTGATCAGGGTCTCGGCCGAGCGCGCGATGGCCGTGGACTGGGCCGCGCGGCTGAAGATCAAGTACGGCCGGCTGACCGACCCGGTGTCCATGCTGTCCGGCGGCAACCAGCAGAAGGTCGTGCTGGCCAAGTGGCTCGGCCGCAAGCCCGCGGTGCTGATCGTGGACGAGCCCACCCGCGGCATCGACGTGGCGACCAAGGCCGAGGTGCACCACCTGCTTGCCGGCCTGGCGAAGAGCGGCGTGGGGGTGCTGATGATCTCCTCCGAGCTGCCGGAGGTCCTCGGCGTCAGCCACCGCATCCTCGTGATGCGCGAGGGAGCACTGGTGGCTGAGTTCAGCCACGACGAGGCCTCTGAGGAGGCCATCATGTCCGCGGCCATGGGCCAGCCGGTGGCGAAGTGAGGGCCGTCCTGAGTTCCCGCCGCCAGCAGCGGCCCGACGAGGCCGCCAGCCGGACCGGCAGCGCGGCCCTCGCCGAGCGGGTCTTCCGGATCAGGGAATCCGGCATCGTCGTCGTCCTCGTCGTCTTCGTCGCGATCACCGCGGCCGTGCAGCCCCGGTTCCTCAGCGCGACGAACATCCAGTTCGTGCTGGTCGACACCACCGTGTTCGCGCTGCTCGCGCTCGGCGAGACAATGGTCGTGATCAGCAGGAACGTGGACCTGTCGGTCGGATCGGTGCTCGGCCTGTCCGCGTACGCCTCCGCGAACCTGTTCGGCACGCATCCCGGCATCCCGATCCCGGTGGTGTTCCTGGCCGGGCTG
>DASYAE010000031.1:0-55416 GCA_036501535.1 Actinocrinis sp.
AATCCCGGCAAACATCCCGACGAGGATCGGGACCATCCACCACATACATCAAAATACATGGCATCATAGACAATGACACACTGTTGAGTTCTCAAGAAACAGACACACCCACAAACGCCTCTCACAGCGCCCACGGAGTGGTTACCTCGGAATTACTGAACTGCGCTTTACTACAATCTGCCGTTTCCGGCTTATCCACTCTATCAGACTTTATCGGCACCGATTTTCACCGGTGTTCCGTCGGGTTCCGATGGAGGGGGTCGGCAGAGGTTTGAGGCCTCGCGACCGGGAGAACATTAGGCAAGCAGCGGCCGCGGCGTCAAATCGGGGTGTCCATGTCCTGACGGAAACCCCGACCGACACCGCGGCCGGCCGTCACCGCTCAGCCCACGAACTCGACTCAGCCCACGAACTCGACCGCGCCGAGCGTGCGGCGGCCGCGACGCAGCAGCAGCCAGCGGCCGTGCAGCAGATCCTCCGGCCCCGGCACCGTGTCGACGTCCTCCACCTTGGCGTTGTTCACGTAGGCGCCGCCCTCCTGGATCGCCCGGCGCGCTGCGCTGCGGCTCGGCACGATGCCGGCCTCGGCGAACAGCTCGAACACCGGGCCGAGCGTCGCGACCCGGGCGGTCGGCAGCTCGGCGAACGCGGCCGCGAGGGTGCGCTCGTCCAGCGAGCCGAGCTCGCCCTGGCCGAACAGCGCCCGGCTCGCCGCCTCGGCCCGGCGGAACTGCTCCTCGCCGTGTACGAGCGTTGTCACGTCCTCGGCCAGCGCGCGCTGCGCCAGCCGCAGGTGCGGCTTCTGCCCGGTCGCCTCGGCCAACTCCTCGATCTGCTCCCGGGAGCGGAAGGTGAAGATCTTGAGGTACTCGACCACCTTCGAGTCCTCGGCGTTGAGCCAGAACTGGAAGAACGCGTACGGCGACATCAGCTCCGGGTCGAGCCACACGGTGCCGGTCTCGGTCTTGCCGAACTTCGTCCCGTCCGCCTTCGTCACCAGCGGCGTGCCGAGCACGTGGACCGAGGCGCCCTCGGCCCGGTGGATCAGGTCGACGCCCGCGGTGAGGTTGCCCCACTGGTCGCTGCCGCCGGTCTGCAGGGTGCAGCCGTGCTGCTTGTACAGCTCCAGGAAGTCAAGGCCCTGCAGGATCTGGTACGAGAACTCGGTGTAGCTGATCCCGGCGTCGGAGTTGAGCCGCGCGGCGACGGCGTCTTTGGACAGCATCTTGCCGACCCGGAAGTGCTTGCCGATGTCGCGCAGGAAGTCGATCGCGGACATCGGGCCGGTCCAGTCCAGGTTGTTCACGATCCGGGCGGCGAACGGGCCGTCGAAATCGAGGAACCGCTCGACCTGGCCGCGGATCCGCTCGACCCACTCGGCGACCGTCTCCTTGGTGTTGAGCGCGCGCTCGGAGGTCGGCTTCGGGTCGCCGATCAACCCGGTCGACCCGCCGACCAGGCCCAGCGGGAAGTTCCCGGCGTCCTGGATGCGGCGCATGGTGAGCAGCTGCACCAGATTGCCCATGTGCAGGCTCGCCGCGGTCGGGTCGAAGCCGCAGTAGAAGGTGATCGGGCCGTCCGCGAACGCTTTGCGCAGAGCGTCCTCGTCGGTGGACAGGGCGATCAGGCCCCGCCACTTGAGCTCGTCGACGATATCGGTCACGGTCCGGTCCGCCTCCACTCTTCCGGCCGCGCGCGTCCATCCCGCCGGCCGCCCTTCGTCTGACGGCTCCTAGGGTGCCTGATAGCGGCCCGTAACCGCTAACCGGTTGTTGTGACTAACCAGGGGCGCTTCGGGCACGGCCCCGGGTTTTGGGTACATGCGGCCGATAGACGCTGACGCTCGGGTCGCCCTGGATCCAGAACCGCCAGGGGAAATCGGCGGCGTCGCGCAGACCCACGCGAGGACCCTTGCGGATCCGGGCGCGCGGCGGACGGTTTCCGGCGAGGATCGTCAGCGGCCCGTCGCCGCACACGTCGGCGCCGTCGTCGCCGGGGCCGACGCCGAGCGCGAGGACGAACCGCGCGGGCCCGCGGGCGAACTCGGCCTCGTTGCGGGCGGTCGGCCGCCGCTCGCGGACGAGCGGGATCCCCTCGGTGACGGCCGCCGCGCGCAGCAGGATTCCGGTGGGTGTGCCGGGCGGCCCGCAGACCAGGTTCATGCAGTAGTGCATTCCATAGGTGAAGTAAACATAGAGATGCCCTGGTGGGCCGAACATCGTCGCGTTGCGCTTGGTGCGCCCGCGGAAGGCGTGCGAGCCGGGGTCGTTCGCTCCGTCGTAGGCCTCGACTTCGGTGAGCCGCGCGGCGACCCGGCCGGTCGGAGCGTCGTGCACGAGCACCCGGCCCAGCAGGTCGGGAGCGACCTGGAGGACCGGGCGGTCGAAGAAGTCGCGCGCGAGCCGGGTGCCCGCCGCGGCTGCGCGGCTGGCTGCACGGTCGGCTGTGCGGTCAGCCACGCGGCCCGGCCTGCTCCGATCGTGCCGACACCACGGCTGGCGCATCCACCGCGGCCAGCGCTGACGGCGGATGCGCCGCCAGCCACTCACGCTGACCTGCGATCAGATCGCGCACCTCGCCGAGCTGTTCGCGCACCCGCACCGGAGCCGTGCCTCCTCTGCCGTCGCGCGAGGCCAGCGAGCCGCTCACCGTGAGCACCTCCCTGACCTGCGGTGACAGGCGGGGGTCGATGGCCGCGAAGTCGTCGTCGGACAGCGCCGACAGGTCGATGCCGCGCTGCTCGCAGTACCGGACCGCGGCGCCGGCGATCTCGTGCGCCTGCCGGAACGGCAGGCCCGCTTTGACCAGCCACTCGGCGATGTCGGTGGCCAGCGAGAAGCCCTCCGGGGCGAGCGCGGCCATCCGGTCGCCGTGGAAGGTCATGGTGGCGATCATCCCGGTGAACGCGGGCAGCAGGACGGTCAGCGTGTCGACCGAGTCGAACACCGGCTCCTTGTCCTCTTGGAGGTCCCGGTTGTACGCCAGCGGCAGCGCCTTGAGCGTGGCCAGCAGGCCGGACAGGTTGCCGATCAGCCGGCCGGCCTTGCCCCGGGCCAGCTCGGCGATGTCCGGGTTCTTCTTCTGCGGCATGATCGAGGAGCCGGTGGCGAACGCGTCGTCGAGGGTGGCGAAGCGGAACTCCCGGGTGGTCCACAGGATCACCTCTTCGGCGATCCGGGAGACGTCCACGCCGATCATCGCGGTCACGAAGGCGAACTCGGCCACGTAGTCGCGCGCGGCGGTCCCGTCGATCGAGTTCGGCGCGGCGGCCGAGAAGCCCAGCTCGGCGGCCACCGAGTCCGGGTCGAGTCCCAGCGTGGAGCCGGCCAGCGCGCCGCCGCCGTAGGGCGAGGAGTCGGTGCGCCGGTCCCAGTCCCGCAGCCGGTCCACGTCCCGGCCGAGGGCGTGTACGTGCGCCAACAGGTGGTGCGCGAGCAGGACCGGCTGGGCGTGCTGGAGGTGTGTGCGGCCCGGCATCGCCACGCCGAGGTTGGCCTCAGCCTGGTCCGCCAGCGCCTGCTGCAGGTCGCCGACCAGCGCGGCGACGACCCGCGCCTGGTCGCGCAGGTACATGCGGCCGAGCGTGGCGATCTGGTCGTTGCGGGACCGGCCGGCGCGCAGTCTCCCGCCGAGCTGTGGGCCGACCCGCTCGATCAGCCCGCGCTCCAGCGCGGTGTGGCAGTCCTCGTCGGCGACGGTCGGCTGGAACGCGCCGGACTCCACGTCGGCCTGGAGCTTGTCCAGCCCGGCCAGCATCCCGGCGAGCTCGTCGTCCGCGAGCAGGCCGGCGCCGTGCAGGGCCCGGGCGTGCGCCCGGGACCCGGCCAGGTCGTAGAGCGCGAGCCGCCAGTCGAAGTGCACGCTGGCGGAAAGGGCCGCAAGCGCGTCGCTCGGCCCGCTGCTGAAGCGGGAGCTCCACAGCAGGTTCGACTTCTTCTCGTCGGCGTCGTCGGCCACGTCAGCCCTTCAGCTCGCCGGCGCTGATCGAGCGCCGCGAGGCGATCTTGGAGGGCAGGCCCCACAGGTCGATGAAGCCCTTGGCCAGGGACTGGTCGAACAGGTCGCCGGTGTCGTAGGTGGCCAGGCTGAAGTCGTAGAGCGACTGGTCCGAGCGCCGGCCGGTGACCACGGCGCGGCCGCCGTGCAGCGTCATCCGGATGTCGCCGGAGACGAACCGGTTGGCCTCGTTGACGAAGCCGTCCAGCGCCCGCTTGAGCGGGGAGAACCACAGGCCGTCGTAGACCAGTTCGGACCAGCGCTGCTCGACGCCGCGCTTGTACCGGGCCAGGTCCCGCTCGACGGTGACGTTCTCCAGCTCCTGGTGCGCGGTGATCAGCGCGATCGCGCCGGGGGCCTCGTACACCTCGCGGGACTTGATGCCGACCAACCGGTCCTCGACGATGTCGATCCGGCCGACGCCCTGCGCGCCGGCCCGCTTGTTGAGCTCCTGGATCGCCTCGAGCACGGTGACCCGGCGGCCGTCGATCGCGACCGGGGCGCCGGCGTCGAAGGTGATGACCAACTCGTCGGGCTCGCGCGGCGCGGCCGGGTCGGCGGTGTAAGTGTACAGGTCCTCGATCGGGCCGTTCCAGATGTCCTCGAGGAAGCCGGTCTCCACGGCCTTGCCGAACAGGTTCTGGTCGATCGAGTACGGGTTCTTCTTCGTGGTCTCGATCGGCAGGTTCTTGTCCTCGGCGAAGGCGATCGCCTTGTCCCGGGTCATGCCGTAGTCGCGGACCGGGGCGATGCACTTGATCTCGGGCGCCAGCGACTGGATGCCGACCTCGAACCGGACCTGGTCGTTGCCCTTGCCGGTGCAGCCGTGGGCGACGGTCGAGGCGCCGTGCTTCTTCGCCGCGGCGACCAGGTGCTTGACGATGGTGGGCCGGGACAGGGCCGAGACCAGCGGGTAGCGCTCCATGTAGAGGGCGTTGGCCTTGAGCGCGGGCAGGCAGTACTCCTCGGCGAACTCGGTGCGCGCGTCGGCCACCTCGGCCTCGACCGCGCCGCAGGCCAGCGCCCGCTTCCGGATCGTCTCGAGGTCCTCGCCGCCCTGGCCGACGTCGACCGCGACGGCGATCACCTCGGCGCCGGTCTTCTCGGCGATCCAGCCGATGCAGACGGAGGTGTCCAGGCCGCCCGAATAGGCTAGAACGACGCGCTCGGTCATGTGTTCAGTGCTCCTCAGTGGTCCGTGATGGCAAGGTCTGGGTGAGTCCCGCGGCGGTCAGCCGCGCTGGGCCGCTTCGGCCAGGCGGCGGGCCAGTTCGGGGCCGCCGGCCGGGTCGCGGCAGATCACCAGGACGGTGTCGTCCCCGGCGATGGTGCCCATGATCGAGGCGGTGACGCCCTGGCGGTCGGCGTGGTCGATCGCCGAGGCGAGGAACTGCGCCGCACCGGGCGGGGTGCGCAGCACGACGAGGTTCGCCGAGGCCTCCGCGGTGACCATCAGCTCGCCGAGCAGGCGGCGCAGCCGGGTCTCCAGGACGCTGGCCTCCTGGGCGACCACGGGCGCGCCGTCGCCGCCCTCGCTGCGCAGAGCGTAGACGAGCGCGCCGTCCCCGTCGCGGATCCGGACCGCGCCGAGCTCGTCGAGGTCGCGGGACAGCGTCGCCTGGGTGACCGCGAAGCCGTCCCCGGCCAGCAGCTCGGCCAGGGCTGCCTGGGAGCGGACCTTGTGCCGGGAGAGCAGGTCGGCGATGCGCTGGTGGCGGGCCCGGCGCGAGGACGAGACGGCGCTGTGCGACGCTCCGTGAGCCGCGCTCCGGTGCGCGGCTCCGCTGGTCGCCACGATGCCGCCGGCGCCTGAGCCGTGCCGGTCCGGGGCGTGCGGGAAGTCGGCCGGGGTCATCGTCTGTCCCGCCGGGCTTCGCCGCGCGGCGCGCCGACCGGTGCGGCGCACCGCCGGAGTCCGGCCCGGGGCGCCCGAAGCACGAGCAGACTGGGCAGGCAGGGCGGACCGGTGTCGCGCATCGCGTGGCAGGGCATCAGCTTTTCCCCTCGTCCGGTGCGGCGCCGCGGTCGAGGCAGGAGTCGAGCAGGGCCGGCAGCGCGGCGAGGAACTCCGCGGCCTGGGCCGGCGTCAGGGTCAGCGGCGGGGCGAGCCGGATCGCGGTCGGCGTGACCGCGTTGACGATGAAACCTGCGTCGAGGGCCGCGTCGGCGAGGCGCTGGGCGACCGGCGCGGTCAGCTCGATGGCGAGCAGGAGCCCGCCGCCGCGGACCTGGGCCACGGCCGGGTGCTCGGGGATGCCGTCGCGCAGCTGGGCGCCGATGGTGACCGCGTTGTCGAGCAGGTCGTCGCGGTCGATCGCGTGCAGCACCGCGAGTCCCGCGGCGCAGGCGACGGGATTCCCGCCGAAGGTCGTCCCGTGCGCGCCGGGGGTCAGCAGGTCGGCGGCGCGGCCGAGGGCGATGCTCGCGCCGAGCGGCAGACCGCCACCGAGGCCCTTGGCCAGCGAGATCACGTCCGGCCGCCAGCCGCCGTTCGCCGCGGCTTCGCGCTGGTAGGCGAACCAGCCACCGGTGCGGCCGACGCCGGTCTGCACCTCGTCGAGGATGAGCAGCGCTCCGTGCCGTTCGGTCAGTTCACGGGCCGCGGTGAGATAGCCGGGCGGCGCGGGCAGCACGCCGCGCTCGCCCTGGACCGGCTCGACGATGAAGGCCGCGGTGTCGCCGCCGAGGGCGGCCTCCAGCGCCGCCGTATCGCCGAAGGGGACGAACGTGACATCACCGGGCAGCGGGCGGAACGGCTCCTGGATCGCCGGCTTGCCGGTCAGCGCGAGGGCACCCATGGTGCGCCCGTGGAAGCCGCCCTCGGTCGCGACGACTTTGGTGCGGCCGGTGAGCCGGGAGAGCTTGAACGCGGCCTCGTTCGCCTCGGTGCCGGAGTTGCAGAAGAACACCTTCGCGTCGCCGCCGACCAGGTCGACCAGCCGCTCGGCCAGCGCGATCTGCGGGGCGGTGGCATAGAAGTTGCTCACGTGGCCGAGGGTGGTCAGCTGGGCGGTGACCGCCTGGACGACCAGCGGATGGGCGTGGCCGAGCGCGTTGACCGCGATGCCGGCGAAGAGGTCCAGGTAGCGCCGTCCGTCGGCGTCCCAGAGAACGGCGCCCTCGCCGCGCACGAAGATCCGCTTCGGCGGGCCGAACGCGTTCACCAGGACGTTGCTGTAGCGCTCGGTCCACGCGGCCGACAGGCCGGAATGCGCCCGCAGCGCGGGCAACGCCTCCGCGTTCGCCGACTCGACCGATCCCGACCCCGACCTCGCCGACACGGGCCGGGTCGGCGCCTGCTCGGTGGACAGCGCCTCGGCCGGGCTCGATCCGCCGGACGCCGCCGCGGCGGAGGTACCGGGCTCGTCGACGATCTCGCTGCGGGCGTTCACGATTCCACCACCATGGTCCCGATCCCCTCGTCTGTGAACACTTCCAGCAGCAGCGAGTGCTCGACCCGGCCGTCGAGCACATGGGCGGCCCGCACGCCGCCGCGCACCGCGCGCAGGCAGGCCTCCATCTTCGGCGCCATGCCCGAGGAGAGCCCGGGCAGCAGCGCCTCGAGCTCGTCGCCGGTCAGCTGGCTGATCACCTCGCCGGCGGCGCCGACCTCGTCGGCCCGGCCTTCGGGCGGCCAGCTGGAGTACAAGCCCTCGACGTCGGTCAGCACGACGAGCTTCTCCGCTTCGAGCCCCGCGGCCAGGGCCGCGGCGACGAGATCGGCGTTGACGTTGTACACGCCGCCGTCGTCTGCGCGCGCAATGCTGGAGACCACGGGGATCCGGTTGTCGTCGAGCAGGGCGATGATCAGCCGGGGGTCGACCCTGACGATGTCGCCGACCCGTCCTATGTCGACCTTCTGCCCGTCGACCACGGCCATGCGCTGCTCCGCGAGCAGGGTGTTCCCGTCCTCGCCGGACAGGCCGACTGCGAAGGCGCCGTGGGTGTTGATCAAGCCGACGATCTCCCGCTGCACCTGGCCGGTCAGCACCATCCGGACCACGTCCATCGCCTCGGGCGTGGTGACCCGAAGCCCGCCGGCGAAGGTCGACTCGAGGCCGGAGCGGGTCAGCTGCTCGGTGATCTGCGGGCCGCCGCCGTGCACGACGACCGGCCGCAGCCCGGCGTAGCGCAGGAAGACCACGTCCTCGGCGAACGCGCGCATGAGCGCTTCGTCCACCATCGCGCTGCCGCCGAACTTCACCACGACGGTCGAGCCGTGGAAGCGGGAGAGCCAGGGCAACGCCTGGGTCAGCACCTGCGCCTTGGCCAGCGCTTCGTGTGAGCGGATCCCGCCGAAGGTCGTCTTCACCGCGCCGCCGTCCTCACTTGGTCCGCCATACCGCTCACGGGGCCACTCCGACCGTGGTCAGCCCGGCGGTCTCGGGCCAGCCGAGGGCCAGGTTCATGCACTGCACCGCGCCGCCCGCGGTGCCCTTGGCGAGATTGTCCACGGCGCCCACGACGACGATCCGCCCGGCCGACTCGTCCAGCGCGACCTGAAGGTGGACCGCGTTCGACCCGAGCACGGCGGCGGTCTGCGGCCAGCGCCCGGACGGCAGCAGTTCGACGAAGGGCTCGTCGGCGTAGGCCTTCTGGTAGGCGGCGCGCAGGTCGTCAAGGGTGACCCCGGGCCTGGCGGGTGCCGAGCAGCTGGCCAGGATGCCGCGCGCCATCGGTGCCAGGACGGGAGTGAAGGACACCGACACCGCGTCACCAGCGCCGGCACTCCCGTCGGCGAGGGCGACGGCGGCGGAGAGGTTCTGCACGATCTCCGGGGTGTGCCGGTGGACGCCGCCGACCTGGTAGGCGGAGGCGTTGCTCATGACCTCGGAGCCGAGCAGGTTCGGCTTGAGCGACCTGCCGGCTCCCGAGGTTCCGGTCACCGCGGTGATGACGACCTCCGGGACGGCGAGGCCCGCAGCCAGCGCCGGGAAGAGACTCAGCGTGGAGACGGTCGGGAAGCAGCCGGGAACGGCCACCCGCTTGGTGGAGCGCAGCACATCGCGGATGCTCGCGCGGCCTGGCGCGGCGGGCAGCTCAGGAAGGCCGTAAGGCCAGGTCCCAGCATGCGGCGAGCCATAGAAGCGCTCCCATGCGGCCGGGTCGGCGAGCCGGAAATCCGCTCCGCAGTCCACGACGAGCACGTCGGGCCCGAGCGCCTCGGCGACTGCGGCGGACTGGCCATGCGGCAGAGCGAGGAAGACCACGTCATGCCCGGCGAGAGTCCCGGCGTCGGTCGCGCCGAGCACGCGGTCCGCGAGCGGGCCGAGATGCGGCTGGTGCTCGCCGAGTGCCGAGCCGGCGTTCGACCCGGCGGTCAGCGCGCCGATCTCGGCCCGCCCGTCGAGCACGGCGGGATGGCCGAGCAGGAGCCTGAGCACCTCCCCGCCCGCATAGCCTGTCGCCCCGGCGACTGCGATCCGAATCTCCACTCGCATGATGTTACGGGATCTTGAATGAGTATGCAATCTTTCAATCTCGACGAACCGCCTGCAGGGGCCGGGCTACTGAACGATCGTGCGCGGCAGGTGTTCCGGAGAATTCAGGCAGTAGTAGAGCTGCAGGGTGTATCCGCGGCCGATGGTGACCATCGTCGGATCGAGTGCCGACCGATAGGGGTACCCGACCGGCTTCTCCGCGTCCTCGCCGTCTTCGATCGGGCACCAATGGCCGGTTGCTCCGTCCCACTCTCCGCTGGCGACCGTCAACAGCGCATCCACCGGGCCACCGCATTCGCCGCACTCCTGTTCCTCGGGATCCGGCGGGTCCCGGAAGGTGAAGCCCGCCGGCCAGCCTCCCGCCTTCCAGCCTGGTGCCACCGCGTAGAAATCCCAGTAGCCGAACCCGTTCGTCTTGGACCACTCGTTCGCCTGCTGCTCCAGTTCTCCATCAAGCAGATGGCCCGGCGGGTACTCGAACACCTGCTCGGGGCGCAGTACGCACGGTTCCGGCACATGCTCACTCGCCTCGACGAAGGCAGGCTCGGGCGGGCTCATCAGGACGTCCTCCACATCCCCGGATGCGCGCCATCGGAGCTGGATTTCGGAGGAACACCCTTCAAGTCCCCGGCTTGCAGCCCAAAGCACCTGCAGCAGGTCCGTCCCCTCCGGGAACGAAAGTGCAGGCGCATCGCGCGCATAGAGCTGTGCCAGCGGAATCAGCGCCGACGGCCCTGAGGGAAGCACGTTGAGCGTGCCGGCCCGAAGCCGGTCCACCATCTCCCTCTCATGCGGGGTCATAAAATCCTGGCCTGCCGCAGAGCGTGACCACGCGTCGGTGAGCAGAGCACGCTGCGTTCGAATGTCGGCAAGCGTGGTCAGCGGCGGAGAAGCAAAGTACGGCTGAGGGCACGTCGGCCACGGCTCGTCCGCCGGCCACAGCAGCGGCCCACCGACCGAGCTGTCATGCATCGTGGGCGCACCCGCTCGGGGATGCAGGCGCGTGACGTTTCTCGCCCACGAAGCCAGTGCGGGGATGTCACCGGCTATGTCGAGGCGAAGCGGGGTGGTGCGAGTCAAAGTCCTGTCCTCTCTTCACGAGACTCGTATCGAACCACGCTCCGCCGACGCAGCCGGCACACGAGCAGACGGAAGACCGCTGAACACTCACGCCGCAGTGCCGGTGACCTCACTGGTGACGACTACGCCGCCTCGGCACAGATCCGGCCGATGATCGCTGCGGCCTGCTTCGGATGCTCCTCCAGCCACCTGCCGAGGTGTTCCTGGACGGCCTCTCGAACGCACGCGCGCACTTCGGCGTTGCCCAGTCGGCCGCGGATGGGCCCCTGGAAGTCGGGATGCTCCAGCTTCACCGACACGACCGCGGTCAAGCCCTCGCTGAGGCGATCGGTGGCAAGGTCCGGGCTTTGCGCTGCGAGCAGCCCCTGCTCCCGCGCGTACGCGCTGACGGCAGCCTCCACTGCGTCATGGAAGCCCGCCACGTGCGGACCGCCGTCCGGAGTGGGTCGGCTGTTGGCATAGCTCCGGACCAGGTCCCGGCCGGAATCACGCCACCGCAGGGCCACCTCCATCGACCCCGCGATCCGCGCATCGTCCCGCTCGAAGCACATGATGTCCGGGTCTGGGTGAACGAGCGCCGCGGCCTGCTCGTCGAGGTAGGCGACCATCTCGCGCACACCGCCCGGAGACCGGAACCGAACGGAGCGGGGTTCGGACGGGCGGCGCTCGTCCGTGAGCGAGATGTCCAGGTTCCTGTTGAGGAACGCCAACTCCCGGAAGCGCTGCGCCAGCACGTCGAACGAGCACTCGGTGGTCTCGAAGATGTCAGAGTCCGGCCAGAAGCTGATGGCGGTCCCGCTTCCGGCCGCCGGCCCGGCGTCGGCGGGTGCCGCGACTGCGACGCCGCGCGCGTACTGCTGTACCCGGCGAATCCCCTCGCGCTGAACTTCAGCCACCATCCAGCTCGAGAGGGCGTTGGCGACGAAGGGTCCCACGCCGCAGAGGTCGAGCACTGGATACCGCGAGCCGCCAGGTCCCTTATGGACGTTCATCTGCGTCAGCCGGGCTTCGAGGCCGGGACTCCCGGCGCACCCTGCGCCCTCGAACGGGAGGCCGGGCCCGTCGTCGGCGACGCGCACCCCGCCGCCGGGCAGGAGCGTGAAATCGGCGCGGGTCGCGCGGCCGGCCAGAACCTCGTTCACCACCAGGCCCGCGACCTCGAACACCAGCTGATGCAGACCGCGCTCCTTGGTCGAACCGATGTACATTCCGGGCCGCTTCCTGATCGCCTCCCACCCCTCCAGCACCTGGATGTCGCGGGCGTCGTACTTCGCGGGCTCCTGGCTCACAGTGTCCCCTCCGATGGCGTCAGCAGGCTGCCTCGATCCTAGGCTAAATCAAGGAAAACACCAGGTCAGCGCCGATATGCCAAAGCCGTGGGCGGGCTTGTGAGCGCCTGTTCGGCGGCGGTCGGCAGAGGAGCTCCGAACCTCCGCTCAAGCGCGTTCACGGTCCCCCCAGAGCCGCCCACGACGCCGTTGCGGCCGGCCCCGGGGCGCCGTATTTCAGGAATATTCCAGGACGGGCCCACCGGCAGAGAGCGCACGGGACGGCTGCGGGGCGGCGCCCGGAATCCCTCCGGTCCGCCGCCCCGCTTGCGATCTGTCGGCGCGTCAGGCGCCGCGCAGGGCCGCTCCGGTGCGCTCGGAGGCCAAGGCGACCGCCGCGTCGCGGGCCTCGGTCGCCTCCTCGACGGTCAGCGTGCGGTCGGGCGCGCGGAAGCGCAGCGCATAGGCCAGCGACTTGCTTCCCTCGGCGATCCGGTCGCCGCGGTAGAGGTCGAACAGGCGGATCGCCTCGAGCAGCGGGCCGGCGCCCTCGGCGAGCGCGGCCTGGACGGATCCGGCCGGCACCGCCTCGTCGACCACGAGCGCGACGTCCTGGGTCGCGGCCGGGAAGGTGGAGACCGACGGTCCCTGGATCGGGCCGGCCGTCTCCGTCAGCAGGGCGGACAGGTCGAGCTCCATCGCGCAGACCCGCGCCGGCAGGCCGAGGCTGGTCAGGACCTTTGGGTGCAGCTCGCCGGCGTAGCCGACCACCAGCGGGTCCTTCCCCTCGCCCCGCGCGAGAAGCAACTGCGCGCAGCGGCCCGGGTGCCACGGCGTCTGCTGCGCCTTCGCGAGCTGGAGTTCGACGCCGCAGGTGCGCGCCACCGCGCGGGCCGCCTCGATCGCGTCCGCCCACTCGGCCGGGCGGCCCGGCCCCCACCAGCCGGCCGGCTCGCGCAGCCCGGCCAGGACGACCGCGGCGTGCTCGGGCTGGGCGGGCAGCGCGGCGGCGATGCCGACGAGCTGGGCGCCGGTCGGGCGGCCGGTGACCGGCAGCCGCGGCGGGGCGGGGGCGCCGGGTCTGGGCAGGAAGACCAGGCCGGTCTCGAACAGCGCGACGTCCGGCATGCCGCGGCCGACGTTGCGGCGCAGCGCGGCGAGCAGGCCGGGCAGCAGCGTCGTGCGAAGCAGCGGCTGCTCGTCCGAGATCGGGTTGACCAGGCGCAGCGCGATGCGGCGCGCGTCGTCGTCGGCCAGGCCGAGCTGGTCGAAGTCCTTTGACCCGACGAAGGGGTAGCAGAACACCTCGGCATACCCGGCGTCGGCCAGCCCGCGGCCGACCCGGCGCCGCGCCCGCTGCTTGACGGTCAGGCCGCGCCCCGCCGGGACCGACGGCAGGACCGAGGGCACCCGGTCGTAGCCCTCCAGCCGGATGACCTCCTCGGCCAGGTCGTTCGGGTCGCCCAGGTCGGGGCGCCAGGACGGCGGGGTGACCCGCAGCTCGTCGCGGCCCTCGACGGTGCAGCCGATCTCCTGGAGCCGGCCGACGACCGTCTCGCGCGGATATTCCAGCCCGGCGACGCGGCCGGGCAGGTCGGCGCCGATCACGACGGGCTCGCGGCGGGCCGGGCGGGCGGACTCGACGGTCACGGCCTGTTCCGCCTCGCCCTGCCCGAGCAGCACGAGCAGGTCGACCGTGCGCTGGACCGCGGCGGCGGCCGCGTTCGGGTCGACGCCGCGCTCGAACCGGCGGGCGGCCTCGGAGGGCAGCTTGTGCCGGCGCGCGGTGCGCGAGATCGCCACCGGGTCCCAGTGCGCGGCCTCGATCAGCACGTCCGTCGTGGTCGCCTGCACCTCGGTGGACGCGCCGCCCATCACGCCGCCGAGGCCGATCGGGCCGGTGCCGTCGGTCACCACGAGGTCCTCGGGGTCGAGCTTGCGGCGGCTGCCGTCCAGCGTCTCGAGCAGCTCGCCGGCCAGCGCCCGGCGCACGGTGATCGGGCCGGTGAGGCGGTCCGCGGCGTAGGCGTGCAGCGGCTGGCCGATCTCCAGCATCACGTAGTTGGTGATGTCGACGATCAGCGAGATCGGGCGCATCCCGGCGAGCTGGACCCGGCGCTGCATCCACAGCGGCGAGGGGGCCAGCGGGTCGATGCCGTGCACGACCCGGGCCACGAACAGGTCGCAGCCGAGCGGATCGGCCAGCCGGACCGGGTAGCCGGTGCTGGTCGGCGCCGGGGTGTCGAGCAGCGCGGGGTCGCGCAGCGAGACGCCGTAGGCGATGGCCGCCTCGCGGGCGATGCCGCGCATGGACAGGCAGTAGCCGCGGTCCGCGGTCACCGCGATGTCCAGCACCTCGTCGCGCACCCCGAGCAGCTCGACCGCGTCGGTGCCCGGCTGGCACTCGTCCGGCAGCACGATGATGCCCTCGTGGTCGTCGCCGAGGCCGAGCTCGCGGGCCGAGCAGATCATGCCGTCGGAGATGTGGCCGTAGGTCGAGCGGGCGGAGATCTTGAACTCGCCCGGCAGCACCGCGCCGGGCAGCGCGGCGACCACCTTGTCGCCGGTGCCGAAGTTGCGCGCGCCGCAGATGATGCCGCGGGTCTCCTCGGGGCGCGGGCCGACCTGGACCTGGCAGAACCGGATCGGCTTCTTGAAGCCGGTCAGCTCCTCGATCTCGAGCACGTACCCGACCACCACCGGACCGCTCAGGCCGACCCCGGAGCGGTGCACGGTCTCGACCTCGAAGCCGGCCCGGATCAGCCGCTCGGCCACGGACCAGCCGGCGGCGTCCTGCGGCAGGTCGACGTACTCGCGCAGCCAGCTGAGCGGGACGCGCATCAGACCTCCACCCCGAACGGGAGGGTGAAGCGCTGGTCACCCTCGACGATGTCGTGCATGTCGGCCACGCGGTGCCGGAACATCAGGGTCCGGTCCAGGCCCATGCCGAAGGCGAAGCCGCTGTAGCGGTCCGGGTCGATCCCCACCGCGCGCAGCACGCGCGGGTTGACGATGCCGCAGCCGCCCCACTCGATCCAGCCCTCGGAGTTGCAGGTGCGGCAGGGCCGGTCCGGGTTGCCGACCGACTCGCCCCGGCACACGAAGCAGAGCAGGTCCATCTCCGCGCTCGGCTCGGTGAACGGGAAGTAGTTCGGCCGCAGCCGGGTGGTGATGCCCTTGCCGAACATGGAGGTGGCGAAGTGGTCGAGGGTGCCCTTGAGGTGCGCCATGGTGATGCCCGAGTCGACGGCGAGGCCCTCGATCTGGTGGAAGACCGGGGTGTGCGTCGCGTCGAGCGCGTCGGTGCGGTAGACGCGGCCGGGGCAGATGACGTAGACCGGCAGCTCGCGGCCGAGCAGCGAGCGGATCTGGACCGGCGAGGTGTGCGTGCGCAGCAGCAGCGAGTCGGTGGCGTTGGCCCCCTCGCGCTCCCCGGGGGTCTCGATGAAGAACGTGTCCTGCAGGGATCGGGCCGGGTGGTCGCGGTGGATGTTCAGCGCGTCGAAGTTCATCCATTCGGACTCGACCTCGGGCCCCTCGGCGACCTCCCAGCCGATCGCCGTGAACACGTCTGCGACGCGCTCCTGCAGCGTGGTGATCGGGTGCCTGGCGCCGCGTGGCGCGCGATCCCACGGGAGGGTCACATCGACGTCCTCCTCGATCAGGACGCGCGCGTCACGGTCGGCCTCGAGCTCGGTCTGCCGCGCCGCCACGGCGGCGTTGACCGCCGCACGGGCCTGGCCGACCCGCTTGCCGGCCTCCGCCTTGGCGGCCGGGGGAAGCGCGCCGATCTCCCGGTTGGCCAGGGCCAGCGGGGACTTGTCGCCGGCGTGCGCGATCTTCGCCTCGTGCAGCGCCGGCAGGTCGGCGGCGGCCGCGACCGCGGCCAGCGCGGCGTCCCGGGCGCCCTCGACCGCCTCGGGCTTGAGCACGTCGACCTGCACCGGGTCGAACGTCTTGTTGGGTGCTGACATCCGGTCTACTTCCGCTCTTCCGCGTCGGGGGCGACGCGCTCGGTTCGGGGTCGGCCTCGCGGGCGGGGCGGGACGGGACCATGCGCGCACCGGAAAGCTTAGGCGGTGCGCAGCGGGGGACGCCCGCGGCCTGAGGCGTGACGCGCACTGCCGACCGTCTTCGTGTGTCGGGCCGTGTCGAGTTCTGACGCCCGCTCAGGCGGCGGGCACGGTAAATCGGAACCGGGCGCCGCCGGCCGGGGAGCGTCCCACCGAGACGGTGCCGCCGTGCGCCTCGATGACTCCCTTGACGATGTACAGGCCGAGTCCCGTGCCGCCGCGGCGGTTGCCGCGCCAGAACCGCGTGAAGACCCGCCCCAGCATCTCCTCGGGGATGCCGGGCCCCTCGTCGTCCACGGTCACCGCCACCATGCCCGTCGTTCTCTCCCCTGTCTCACGGTCGCCGAACCGGGCCGCCTCTGCTGCTGCGTGGGGCGGCTCCTCCTGGCTGACCGTGACGATGATACTGCCCTCACCGTGCCGCACCGCGTTCTCCAACAGGTTGGACAGCACCTGGCGCAGCTTGTCCGGGTCCACCCACGCCGGCGGGACCGCTGCGCCGCTGATCGTGAAGCGCTCCTCCGGGTGCCCGGCCGCGACCATCCCGGCGAGCTCGACCCGCACCAGCTCGCACACGTCCACCGGGATGCGCGCAAGCTGGAGCCGGCCGGAGTCGATCCGGGCGATGTCGAGCAGTTCCGTGATCAGCCGGGTGACCCGGTCGGCGTCCGCGTCGACGGTCTCGAGCATCAGCTTGCGCTGATCGTCGGTGAACCGCTCCCACTTGGCCAGCAGCGTCGCGGTGAAGCCCTTGACGCTGGTCAGCGGCGAGCGCAGCTCGTGCGCGACGGTCGCGATCAGGTCCGAGTGGCGGCGCTCGGCGCGGGTCCTGGCCGAGGTGTCGCGCAGGCCGACCACCACCCGGACGACCGCGTCGCCCTCGCGCACGAAACTCGCGGTGGCCAGGACGTCGCGCCCGCCGGGCAGCAGCAGGTGGGTCTCGGGCTGGCCGCGGCGGATGGACAGGCCGCCGTACGGATCCGTGTGCAACCACCAGCGCCGCCCCTCCAGCTCCTCCAGCGGCAGCGCCTCCTCCAGCGGCGTGCCCAGCGCGCCGGCCGGGTCGATGCCGGTGATCCGGGCCGCGGCCTGGTTGAACACGACCACCGTGCCGCACGCGTCGGCCGCCACCACGCCGTCCGGCAGATCGTCGAAGCTTGGCAGCGACTCCATGGGAGGCATCTCCAGGGGCGTCGTCGCGGCAGACGCCGACTCGGTCCGGGCGGGCACGACCGCCGGCGCGGCGGCGCCGCGGGCGCCGGCCGCCTGTCGCTCCTGCGCGCGATAGCCGGGCGCGCCGTCGGAGGGACCGGCGACTTCTTCGTCCGCCTGGTCGATCGTGCCGCTCTTGTCCAAGCCCCGCGCCCCTTCCTCGTATCGGGTCTGGCGCCCGCGCCGGTTCCGGGATGGGGTACGCGGGGAAGGACGTCTTGCGTCCTTCAGGGGTCATCTTTCCCACAGAGACTGCAATTGCGCCAGAGTCGGAGCCGCACCAGCATCGATACGCCGCCGTATGCCTCCGGATGCGCGCAGGTACGGGCGCTGTGCCGCCCCGCACTGTGCTGCGATGCTGTATCGCCCTACGAACACCCGGCGGCCGCGAAAGTCGGACGGACTCGGACTGGGCGTTTCAGCTGGTTAGGATGCCGCCGTTGTGCGGCGGTGCGCGCGGGCCGAAGCGTATAGGCACACCGCGGCGGCTGTGGAGAGATTCAGGCTTTCGGCACGGCCGTGGATGGGGATGCGCACAGTGGCATCTGCCAGCTCACGAACGGCGCGCGGAAGGCCCCACGCCTCGTTGCCGAAGATCCAACAGGTCGGCCCGGCCAGGGAGCCGGCGTCGGCCTCGTCGTCGAGGTCGGCCGGCCCGGAGCCGTCCGCGGCGAGAATCCGCAGGCCCGCCGCGCGGCACGCGGCCACGGCGTCCTCGATGGCCGCGCCGGTGGCGAGAGGCAGGTGGAACAGCGACCCGGCGGTGGCGCGCACGGTCTTCGGGTTGTACACGTCCACGGATTCACCGGTGAGCACGACCGCGTCGGCCCCGGCTGCATCGGCGCACCTGATGACCGTGCCGGCGTTACCGGGGTCGCGGACGTGAGCAAGGAGTGCGACCAGGCGCGTGCCGGGCGCCACCGCGCGCCCGATCGGCACGTCGAGGAAGCGGCAGACGGCGACCATGCCCTGGGGGTGCACGGTGTCGCCAAGCGAAGCGACCACCTCGTCGGTGGTGGGCAGAACCGTGACGCCGCCGCGCCGGGCGGTCTCGACGATCTCCGGGTGGCGTTCCGCGACCGCCTCGGTGACGTAGAGCTCGGCGACGCCGTCCGCGCGGGCGAGCGCTTCGCGCACCGCCTGCGGCCCCTCGGCCAGGAACAGCCCGCGCTTGGCCCGGAACGACCGCGTGGCGAGCCTCCGTGCCGCCACCACCCGCTCCGCGCGGACGGAGGTGATCACAGGGCTCGCCACGTCGGGACGCGCCGTCGAGCGGGCCGCGGGGCGGCCCTGGATGCGGCTCAGGCCGCGGCCTTCGGGGCGTTCAGGTCGGCCGGCAGCGCCTTCTGCGCCACCTCGACCAGCGCGGTGAACGCGCCGGCGTCGTTGACCGCCAGGTCGGCCAGGATCTTGCGGTCCACCTCGACGCCGGCGGCCTTCAGGCCCTGGACGAAGCGGTTGTAGGTGATGCCGTTGGCGCGGGCTGCGGCGTTGATCCGCTGGATCCACAGCCGGCGGAAGTCGCCCTTGCGGCGCTTGCGGTCCCGGTACGCGTACACCAGGGAGTGTGTGACCTGCTCCTTGGCCTTGCGGTACAGCCGCGAGCGCTGGCCGCGGTAGCCGCTGGCCTGCTCGAGGATCGCGCGGCGCTTCTTCTGGGCGTTGACCGCCCGCTTCACGCGTGCCATGTCGTTCTCAGCTCCTTGCGCGGTGCCGCGCGGCGTCGCAGTGCCGCCGCAGTCCGCTGGTCGTCAGTCGATTGGTCCGGTCGGTCGTCGTGCACGGGCGCGGCTCACTCGCCGAGCATCCGCTTGACCTTCTTCACGTCGGCCTGCGAGACCACGACCTCGCCGGTCACCCGACGGGTGTAGGTGGACGGCTTGTTCTCGAGCTTGTGGCGCTTGCCGGTCTGGCCGCGCATGACCTTGCCGGTTCCGGTGAGGCGGAAGCGCTTGCCAGCGCCGCTGTGCGTCTTGTTCTTCGGCATGGCAGCCGTTCTCCTCGGTTCGTCTCTCATCGGTGCGCACCGGCGGCTCCCGCCGCGCGGTGCGCATGACTCGCGGTTATCGGGCTTTCCGCGGCCCTTGTCAGCGCCTACCGGCTCGGCTGTGCGCTGGTGCTACTGGGCTCCATCGGGCGCAGCCAACTCGGCGGCCGCCTTGTCGTCTTCCACCGGAGCCTCGGCATCACGATCGCGCTGGCGGCCGGTGCCGTCGGCCTCCGCCTTCGCCGCCTTGGCGGCGCGCGCCTCAGCCATCGCCTCGACCTTCTTCTTGCGCGGACCGAGCACCATGATCATGTTGCGCCCGTCCTGCTTGGGCGCGAACTCGACGAAGCCGAGCTCGTCCACGTCGGCGGCCAGCCGGTCCAGCAGGCGCCGGCCGAGCTCGGGCCGGGACTGCTCGCGGCCGCGGAACATGATCGTGATCTTGACCTTGTCCCCGGCATTGAGGAACCGGACGACGTGGCCCTTCTTGGTCTCGTAGTCGTGCGGGTCGATCTTCGGCCGCAGCTTCATCTCTTTGATGATCGTGTGCGCCTGGTTCTTGCGCGCCTCGCGGGCCTTCATCGCGGACTCGTACTTGAACTTGCCGTAGTCCATGAGCTTGGCCACGGGCGGCCGGCCGGTGGGCACGATCTCGACCAGGTCGAGGTCGGCCTCCTGGGCAAGGCGCAGCGCGTCCTGGATCGCCACGATCCCCACCTGCTGGCCGTCGGGGCCGACAAGGCGTACTTCGGGCACGCGGATCCGGTCGTTGATGCGGGGTTCGGCGCTGATGGGTCCTCCTGTGTTGATGCTGGCGCGGCGGGCGGTCGGGCCGGACGCCGGGAGTCGACGGCTTCCGCCGCACGGTCCCCACGCGCTCGTCGCGTGACGGTGTCGGGGAGCCCGCACCGCCGGAACCTCCGCGGGAACGGCGGGACGAACCCCGTCTCGGCAAGCAAAAAAGCTCCGCATGTATTCCATGCAGAGCTCCACCAACCGGGACGCCGCCTGCGAACAGGAGCGTCGCGCTTCCTTGCAGCGGGCGGCCTAGACTTCGCCGCGCCGACTGTTGTCAGTCGCGCCCGGGACCGTACCCGTCGGCCCTGTGGTCGATCGGGTGGGAGGTGGGCCCTCCACTTGCGAGCCGTCAGCACACCACTACGCGTACCGGCGACTGGTCGCTGAGGGAAACCTTACCACGGCGCCGCCTCCCGGTCCGGATGCCGCCGCTGCACGCCCTGCGAAGGTCGACGCGTGCGAGTATGGTCGGATGATCGACGACCCGGGGCCCGGCTTCGCGGCCCCCTCGGAGCAGGACCTCGCCGACGTGTCCGCCATCGAGGTCATCGTGACACTCGCGGTGCACCTCATGACCGCCGCCGCCGTGCAGCTCGGCCTCGGCGATCCCGGTGCGGACGGCGAGGTCCAGCCGGCCGACCTGGACGAAGCGCGCCTGCTGATCACGGCCCTGGCGGGCCTGGTGACCGCCGTGGCGCCGGAGATCGGCTCGCAGCACGCTGCGCCGCTGCATGAGGGACTGCGCACCCTGCAGCTCGCGTTCCGTCAGGCGTCTGCGGTACCTGATCCGCCCGGCGAAGCTCCGGGAGAGAAGCTCACCGGACCCGTGCTGCCTTAGCCGCACACAGACATAGTCGGACGTCTCCGGCTCAGAATCCGCACACACGATCCGGCCGACCCCGGATGACCCCCGGGTAGTCGCTCAGACGAAGTGTCGTTTCGCGATCTGTCATCTGCGCAATGCGCTGTTCCCATTCGGCAGCTTATTCGGCAGCGTCAGCGAGCGAGGTCCGGGGGCGCGTCACTCGGCCGGCTGCGGCGGCGGCGGCGGAGCAGCGACGATGGACAGGCCATCGCCGAGCCGGTCACGCAGCAGCGGGTCGGCCGCCACCGCCTCGGCCACCTCGCGCAGCGGCCCGGCCAGCCCGGAGGGATCGACGCCGGGGGCGAACCCGAGCTCGAGCACCGCCCCGTCGGCGAAGGCGCCGACCCGGGCCGACTCGATCGCCTCGGCGACCTGCGGCACCGAGCGCAGCGCGGCGGTCAGCGCCGCGGTGACCTCGGGGTCCTCGTTCGGCGGGGCGGGCACCCGGCCGTCGGCGAAGGCCCGCAGCGCCGCGCCGCCGATCTCGAACTGCCCGGGGCTGCCGAGATCGAGCAGCAGCACGTCGGCCTCCTCCTGGAGCGCCGCGGCGGCCGCCTTCTCCAGCCGGACCGGGACCGGCCGGGCGGCCGGGAACCCGGCGCCGGAGGCCCAGGCGGTGAGCCTGGCGGTCGAGGTGAACACCGGCACCGCCTTGGCCCCGTCCCCGGCGACCAGGGTGACCAGCGCCATCTCGCTGTCCTTGTCCCGGCGCAGGGCGACCCCCGCCTCGTTGCTGCCGGCCTGCTCACTCTCGCCGAGCAAGGCGACGACCGGGGCGAGCACCCGGATCCCGGCCAGGCTCGGGTAGAGGGCGTATTTGTCCAGCTCGCCGCGGCGGAACGCGCGCATGGCCGTCTCGAGGCCGGCGTCGGCGGCCCCGTCGTCGTGCTCGAAGCCGTTCGACTCCAGGATGCGCTTGTGAGGGTCGGTCATCGGGCGAGCCTAGCCGTCCAGGGGCGGAAAACCGTCCGGGGGCGTGGGGTTTTCCGGTGCTGGCGGTGTGGTGGGTTCGTAGGGTGCAGGCTGCGGCGCCGGTGCCATGGGCGGGGCGGGTGGCGGTTGGGCGAAGGGGCCGTATTGAGGCGGCATCATCGGTTGATCGGGATGTTCAGGCTGCATGGGCTGCATGGGCTGCATGAACTGGATAGCCGCCGTGGGGTCTGTGGGCAGCGCCTCGGTGGCTGCCGCCGATGCGGGGACCGGGCCGCGGCGCATCGAGCGCATGAACACGAATAGGCCGATCGCGAGCAGCAGCACGCCGCCGGAGATCGCGCGCATGAGGGGGCTCAGCGAGGCGGACTGCTCGGACACCACCTCGGTCGGCCCGTAGCCGAAGTAGCCGCTCGCCGGGCCGGGCCCGGCCGCCGGGGCCTCGTCGGCGCCCTTCATGCCCGCCGCGGCGTGCAGCGCGGCGACCGGGTCGATGACGCCGTAGCCGATCTGGTCGTCGTGGCCGCCGGCCGGCTTGTCGGTCGCCGTCTGCTCGATCAGGTCGCGCACCTGGGCCGGGCTCAGGGACGGGTTCTCCGACCGGATCAGCGCGACCAGGCCGGCGGTGTAGGCGGTCGCCTGGCTCGTCCCGTCGCCGACGAGGTACTCGTCGTCCGAGTCGGCCGCGTCGCAGGGCACGTTCACGCCCGGCGCGGCCACGTCGACGTCCCAGCCCGAGCTGGAGAAGCCGGCGTGGTCGCCGGCGGAGTCGACCGCGCTGACGGTGATCACGCCGCGCTCGCCGCCGGGATAGGAGATGGGGTTGCCGTTCTGGCCGTCGTTGCCCGCCGCGACGACGACCACGATGTTGTGCGCGAGCGCGTTGTGGATCGCGTCGGAGACCTCGGAGGAGTCGGAGTCCGGGCCTCCGGTGCCGCCCAGCGACATGGAGATCACCTGCGCGCCGTGGCCGACGGCGTAATTTATCCCGTCCGCCAGCGAGTTCTGGTCGGTGAGCGGGTCGTTGATGTCGGGCGCGTCGTCGTCCCGGATCACCCGGACGGACAGGATGTGCGCGCCGGGGGCGACGCCGAGCGTGCCGTCGGCGTCGTCCGCGCCGCGGCCGTGCCCGGCGATGATCGAGGCCATGCAGGTCCCATGCTCGCCCCAGCCCGTTTCGCCTGGCTGCTCGACGCCGCCGGCGTAGTCGGGGCCGGTGGTGACCTGGCCGCTCAGGTCCGCGCGCGATTGCATGACGCCGGTGTCGAGCAGGCCGACGGTGATGCCTGAGCCTGTTGAGATGTTCTGTGCGTCCGTCAGATCCAGGAAGGAGACGGGCCATTCGGCATCGCGTTGGGTGTCGGCCTGTGCCGGGGCTGCGATCGTCAGGGTGAATGTCGCGGCGGCGGCGGTCGAAGCGAGCACGGCGGCGGTCACCCGGACGGCGCCGCGGCGCCGGGACCGGAGCCGGGCGCGCGGGCGGGGGCTGCGGGTCACTAGTCCTCGCCCCGCTTCTGCTCTTCGGTCATGATCAGGTCCTCGACCGAGATGGGCAGCTGGCCGGCGGTCTGCACCGGGGGCGAGGACTGCTGCAGGTCCGAAGCGCTCTGCGCGGCGAACGTGGAGGCGTCGGGACCGGTCCGGTCGTCGGTGAAACCGGTGACCGTGTAGACGAGGTAGGTGCCGTCCGTGGTGGTCTGCGAGCCCCAGGCGATCCGCTGCGGGTCGCCGAACCCGGAGGCGATCGTGTTCGGCGCGGCGTACGTGCTCGGCATCATCGCGTAGTTGACCGCATTCTGTGTGCCCGACCAGGAGCTGGCGACTTGGAGGCGCGTGGCGTTGCTGCCGGTGAGGACGACGATGCCCACGGTCGCGGTGACTGTCTGCGTCTGGTCGATATAGGTGGCCTGGATATCGCGGGTGCACTTGGCCGGCGATAGCGCGGTGATGAAGGCCGCAGGCAGCGCGGCGCAGCTTTCGTCGGCGTCGAGCCCGACACGGCTGTAATTCAGCCCGCCGTTGTCGCTGAGGCTGGTGGGCAGCAGGGTGCTGGCAGGGACGGTGCGCCAGAGCGCGCGGCGCCCGTCATCCGTCGCCGCAGCGCCCTTGCTGGGCTTGCCGCCTTCCGCCGCAGTGGCCGAGCGCGCGATGTCGAGGCCGCCGGCCGTCGCCAGGACCGCCAAGGTGAGCGTGACGCTCCCGATGACCACGGCGCGGCGGGATCTCGGTCCCTTGGGCGGCTTCGGGGGCGGCGCCGGGACCAGGGGATACGGGGGTGGTCCGTATAATGGATATGCCGGATAGGGGTAGTTCGGTTGCTGATTCGGCTGGAAGCCTGCGTATTGCGCCGCGTGCGGCATAGGCATCGCGGGCGGTGCATAGGACGGACCGGGCTGGAATCCGTGCGGTGGGAAGCCTTGTGGCGGATAGCCCTGTGGCGGGAATCCGGGCGGCGCGACCTGGCCTGGGGGCGCCGGTGGCACGGTTGGCGATGGGGCGGGCTGCGGAGCGGCAGGCTGCGGCCAGCTCTGGAGCGGCATGGTGCGCTCGGGCACGACGGCCTGCGGGTCGGCGAGGCGGATCTGCTGAATCTGCTGCGTCGGCGGCGGCAACGGCTCGCTCGACGCGGCGCGGTCCATCGGATCAGGCTGCGCGGGCGCCGGGGGCCCTGGCATGTCAGCAGCCTCATATTGACTCGGCGCCGCCGGCCAGGGCGCGGGCCGGTCGCCGTGCCGGTGCCGCCCGGTCTCGGCCGGGCCGGCCGCCGCGGTCTCTGGTGGCTCCACCTGCCGCTGCTCCCCCACGTCTCGAAGCGCTCGCCTTGCCGTGCTGGTCAGGCGCGGCTCGGTTGAAGAGTAGTCCACCGCGGGAAACCGTGCAGCGGACCCCGGCGGCGAGCGCCGGACCCGACCAGAAGGCTGCTTTACCTGCGCCGTACCTAATCCATGACGCCGGGTCACCAGGTCGAGACCTATCCGGGACCGAATCGGTCTGGCAGCGTGCGCCGGGGTGTGTAAGGGTCGATGCGTGAACGACCTGGACCGCCTGAACCACGCGACTGCGCACCTCGATCCGCCGTTCGCCGCGGTGGACATCGCCGCTTACCGTGCGAACGCCGTCCGGATGGCCGAGCGGGCGGGGGGAACCCGGATCCGGGTCGCCTCGAAGTCGGTGCGCAGCCGGGACCTGCTGCGCGAAGTGCTGGCGCTGGACGGCTTCGCCGGCGTTCTCGCGTTCACGCTGCCCGAGGCGTTGTGGCTGGCCGACTCGGGCTTCGACGACATCGTGGTGGCGTATCCGACCGCCGACCGCGGGGCGCTGCGCCGCCTGGCCGCCGATCCAGCCGCGGCCAGCGCGGTCACCGTGATGGTCGATTCGGTGGAGCAGCTCGATCTGATCGAGAAGACCGTCGCCCAGGTGGCCGATCCGGCGCCGCTGCGAGTGTGCGTCGACATCGACACGTCGTGGCGGCCGGCAGGAGGCCGGGTGCGCATCGGGGCGCGGCGCTCGCCGCTGCACTCCCCCGCCGCCGTGGCTGCGGTGGCGCGCGAGGTTGCGGACCGCGAGGGCTTCCGGCTGGTCGGCCTGATGGCGTACGAAGCGCAGATCGCGGGGGTCGGCGATGATCCGCCCGGACGACCGGGCCGGGCTGCGGCCGTCCGGGCGATGCAGCGGGCGAGCGCGGCGGAACTGGCCGAACGGCGGGCCGCGATCGTCGCCGCGGTCAAGGAGATCGCGCAGCTCGAGTTTGTCAACGGCGGCGGGACCGGGTCGCTGGAGCGCACCGCGGCCGAGGAGGCGGTGACCGAGATCGGCGCCGGCTCAGGGCTGTTCCTGCCGCGCCTGTTCGACGGATATCGCACGGTCGGCGGCCGGCCTGCGGCGCTGTTCGCGCTGCCGGTGGTGCGGCGCCCGGGCCCCGGCGTCGTCACTGTGCTCGGCGGCGGCTACATCGCGTCCGGGCCGATCGGGAAGGACCGGCTGCCGCAGGTCTACCTGCCACAGGGGCTCAAGTACGACAAGCAGGAGATGGCCGGCGAAGTGCAGACCCCGCTGCTGGGCTCGGCCGCGGACAAGCTGGCGGTGGGCGACCGGGTGTGGTTCCGGCACGCGAAGGCCGGCGAGCTGTGCGAGCGCTTCGCCGAGTTGCACCTGATCGAAGGTGAGGCGGTCGTCTCCACGGTGCTGACCTACCGCGGCGAGGGCCACACGTTCCTGTGACGGGGCCGAGCGTGGCTTCGGCTGACTGAGGCGCGTTCGGTGATCGATGTGGCAGGCTTGTCCGGTGGCTGACCGGCTGATGCTCCTGGATACCCCGACGCTCTACTACCGCGCCTTCTACGGCATCCCGGAGTCGATCAAGGCTCCCGACGGCATGCCGGTGAACGCCGTGCGCGGCACGCTCGACTTCATCTCGGCGCTGGTCGCCGGGTTCGGGCCGAACCGTCTCGTGGCCTGCTTCGACGCGGACTGGCGGCCGGCCTTCCGGGTCGCCGCGATCCCGTCGTACAAGACACACCGGCTGGTCGGCGCCGCCGACGCGATCGGCGATGCAGGCAAGAGCGGCGAACCGGCGGCGGCCGGGGTCGTCGAGGAGGAGGTGCCGGACACGCTGGCGCCGCAGGTGCCGGTGCTCGAAGCGGTGCTCGACGCGTTCGGGCTCGCGCGCGGCTGGGCCGACGGCTTCGAGGCCGACGACGCGATCGCGGCCTACTGCGCGGCGCATCTGTCCAAGCACGCCGGCCCGGTGGACGTGGTGACCGGCGACCGGGACATGTTCCAGCTGGTGGACGATGCGAGCGGGGTCCGGGTCCTCAACATCGCCCGGGGCGTCAGCAAGCTGGAGGTCATGGACGACGCCACCATCGCGGCGAAGTACGCGCTGCCGGGCGGGCGCGCCTATGCCGGTTTCGCCACCCTGCGGGGAGATCCGAGCGACGGGCTGCCCGGTGTCGCCGGCGTCGGCGACAAGACCGCCGCCGCGCTGATCACCGAGTTCGGCTCGCTGGACGGCCTGCTCGCCGCCGTCGACGACCCGGAGTCCGTGCTCAAGCCCGCGGTGCGCAAGAAGCTCGACGCCGCCCGCGACTATCTCGCCGTGGCGCCCCAAGTCGTCAACGTCCGCGCCGATGCGCCGGTCACCTCGGTCGAATCGGCTCTGCCGTCCGAGCCTGCCGACGCCGACGAGCTCGACCGGCTCGGCCAGCAGTACAACCTGGGCAGCCCGATTAAGCGCCTCATCAAGGCGCTCGCCGCCGCCGCCGCGGTGCCGGATGAGAGCGAGTCGGAGTAGTTAGGCTGCGGCACACGGTTCAGGAGCCGGATTCGTCGGCGATGGACCAGGCCACAGCGGGCAGGTCGGCGTGCCGGTAGCCGAAGCCGCCGGTGCCGGCGATGCGGCGCCATGCGCCGGGCGGCAGCGCGAGCTGGATCGGCTGCTCGGCCAGGTTCAGCGCGACGGCGAGGCGGCGCGGCGCGGGGCCTGACGCGCGGTCAGCTGTCGGGTCGGTCAGCGTGTACGTCATCGCGGTGTTCGTGAGCGTGCCGACTTCGGTGCGGGCACGCACGAGCCAGGGATGGCGCCGGCGCAGGCCGATGAGCTGCTGGTGCAGGCGGTAGGTGCCTAGGCCGTCGTCGGGCAGGGCTGACGGGCTGTCAGGGAAAGCCGGGCGGATCGCGTCATCTCCGCCTTCGCGGTCTTCTTTGACGCCGCGCAGCGCACGTTCATCGCCTGCGTAGATCGAGGGGATACCGCCGACGGTGAGCAGGATGACCAGCGCGTGCTCAAGCTGTCGTGGGTCGGTAAGGCGGCTGGCGATGCGTGTCACGTCGTGGTTGCCGAGGAAGGTCTGCGGGGCGAAGGACTCGAGCATGGCGTTGTGCCGTTTGAGGGACCAGGCCAGCTCGAAGAAGTTGGCGTCGTTCAAGCTGCTCCAAATGGCCTTCCAAAGCTCGTACTGGGTGACCGTGTCCAGGCCGCTCTCAGTCGTGTATCCGGCGTAGTCGCCGTGGATGACCTCGCCGCAGAACCAGGCTTCGGGGTGTCGTTCGCGCACGGCGCTGAGGACGCGGCGCAAGAACGAGGGCTGGATTCGGTAGGCCGCGTCGAGGCGCCAGCCGTCGATCCCGCGGTCGAGCCAGTAGCCCATGACGCTGGCGACGTACTCGACCACCTGCGGGCTCTCATGATCGAGCTCGACGAGCCGGTGGTGACCCTCGAAGGTGCGGAATCCGTCGGACGGCGCGGGCTCGGCGCCGGCGCCGGTTCCGCGGCGGAACCAGGAGGCGTAGGGCGATTGCTCGCCGCGCGCGGCCGCGTCGGCGAATGCGGGGAAGGACCGCCCGACGTGGTTGAAGACGCCGTCGAGCACGATGCGCACGCCGCGCGCCTTCGCCGCCTGCACGAACTGCACGAGGTCGTCCTCGGTGCCTAGGCGGGAGTCGACCTTGAAGTGGTCCACCGTGTCGTAGCCGTGGGTCTCGGAGGCGAAGACCGGGCCGAGGATGAGGCCGTTGCAGCCGAGGTCGACGAGGTAGCCGAGCCAGTTCGCCAGGCGCGGCAGGCGGTTGCGGGCCGGCTCGTCCGGCGGCAGGGCGGCGCGCTCCGCGCCGAGGAAGCCGAGCGGGTAGAGATGCCACCAGATGGAGTGGTCGGGCCAGACGGGCATGGTCAACTTTCCGGTCGGTGATTCGGGTCCGGTGCCGGCTCGGTATCCGCTAGACGGTCTATCAGGCGGCCGGCCAGGACGAGCAGGCCGCGCTCGGTCTCGGTCAGCGTGAGCATCGCGGTGGCCAGCCACTCGTCGCGCACTGCCATGTCGCGGACCAGCGCGTCGCGGCCGGCTGGCGTGAGGTGCAGGATCCTGCTGCGACCGTCCTTGCGGTCGCGCGAACGGGTGATCAGGCCGTCGTCCTCGAGGTCGGCGAGGACTCGGGTGAGGGCCTGGGGCTGCTGCCGCTCGGCGGCGGCGAGCGAGCTGGCGGAAAGCGGGCCGAGCCGGCTGAGTTGGGCCAGCACACTCACCTTGTTGGGGCTGAGCGCCTGAGAACCACGCTCCGATCGCAGCCTGCGGCCCAGGCGTACCACTCCCTGGCGCAGCACAGCCGCTGCGCCCCTCAGGTCCTCGTCCGAAGCGCTTCCCATATTGCTACTATATAACTTACCATCTCATCGAGGCGACTCCGCAAGTATCACGCATATTACCGCACTGAACAAGCGTTGGCATCTGAGGGAGAGTCAGGTCCGTCGTGATAGTAGTAAGCATTGCTTAGCATTAAGCCGACGTGGCAGCGAGCGGTGCGCTTCGATCCGGGCCTGATGCTGCTGCGCTCGACGGTCGTGCAGACGGCCGCGATGCTCGCCTCGTACGGCTCGGCCCTGCTGCTCGAGCATTTCGCGCATCTGCACATTGACGTGGTGATGCAGGCGGCGGTGCTTGGCCTGACGACGTCAAGGGTGCAGCGCGCCGCCACGACGCACGACCGGCTGCCCGCCTTCGCCGTGGTCCCCGTGGTGGCAATGGGCGCCTCCGAGATCGGGCGGCTGATGGGGACCCGCCCGAACATCGGCGACGCGGTGTTCCTCCTCGCGGTCGCCTTGACGATCTGGGTGCGCCGGCTGGGCGCGCGGGCTACGCGGATCGGCACGCTGACGGTCCTTCCGCTGATCGCGACCCTGCTCCTGCAGGGCTCGCCGGCCGGCTCCGAACCGCAGCCGTACACGCTCTGGTTCGGGCTGGCCGGGTTGATCGCCTGCGGCTGGGTGTTCCTGCTCCAAACTGCGGCGCAGCGGTTCGGGCTGGTCCGGCTGCCCCCGGCACCGGCATCCGGGCCGCCGCGCAAGGCCCGCGTCCCGGCCAGCACCAAGATGGCGCTTCAGATGGCGGCCGCGCTCGGCACTGCCTTCTTCGCCGGTCGCGCCTTGTGGCCGGCGCACTGGAGTTGGACGGTGCTGACCGCCTTCATCGTGTGCAGCGCGGCCCGGTCGCGCGGAGACGTGCTGCTCAAGGGCGCGCTGCGGATCGTCGGAGCGAGTATCGGCACGATCGTGGCGACCGAGCTGGCCGGCACGTTCGGGCCGCATGCAGACGTGGCGATAGTGCTGATCTTCGCAACGATCGCACTGGCGACCTGGCTGCGTGAGGCGAGTTATGCCTATTGGGCGGCATGCGTGACTGCCGTGCTCTCGCTGCTTTATGGATGGTTCGGCGAATCGGCTGACGGACTGTTACGCACGCGCTTGGAAGGGATCTGGCTGGGCGCCGCCATCGGCGCGACGGCGGCCTGGTTCGTTCTTCCGATCAGGACTCGTGCCGTAATGCAATTGCGAACTGCGACGGCGCTCGCTGAGTTGGCGGTGCTGCTGGAAGACGCAGTGTGGGCCGATCGGGCGAGACTGCTGAGCCAACTGGCGCGGTTCGAGCGTTCCTGCGCGCTCTTGGATCAGCTTGCGCCGACGGTCAACGTGCAGCGTCGGCTTGCGATGCGTCTGCTGCGTCGGCGTGACACGGTCCATGCCGCGGATGTCGTCGAAGCGCTGCAGGAATGCGTGCAGCCCGCGCAGATGCTGGTCCGCGAGACGCGGGGACTCGGCGCACTGCGAGACGATGCGGCGATCGTCGTGGCGCGAAACGCGGTTGCAGCCAATGTTCTGGCGATCAGGAGGGCCATTGGGCGCAGACCGGGCGCCGCGTATGCGCAAGTGTCGATCAAGAAGTCGCAGGGCGGAAGCACGGCCGCGGCGCGGATCTTGGGGGCTCTGACGCGAATCGATGCGAACCTGAATCCGGTCGCGCGCTTTTTCCCGCAGCCTGAGACCCCGTCAGGTCCCGGGCCCGCGGGCCTCAGCCCAGGCGCAGGGTCGCCCACACGGTGCGACCGGTCCCCGGACGTCCCGCGACGCCCCACCGCTCCGCGAGGGTGCTGACGATGAACAAGCCGCGCCCGCCCTCGGCGTCCGGCTCGTGCGGCCGCGTGTGCACCGACCCCGAGCCCTCGTCCACCGTGGCGAGGTAGAGCAGCGTGCCGGATGCGTTGATCTGGCAGGCGATCTCCCGCGAGTCGGTGTGCACGACCGCGTTGGTGAACAGCTCGCTCAGGATGAGCACCGCGTCATCGCACGCCACGCATTCGGCGAACCAGCACTCGAGCTGCTTGCGCAAGAGGCGGCGGGCCTCGGAGACGCGGTCGGCGCTCGCCGGAAGCCGGAAGGCGGCCGACTTGGTGCGCGGCGGCGCCGCCTCCTGCTCCGGCTGGGGATCCCCGGCCTCGGCCGTGCGGGTGTCCACGGTCTGCATCGGTTTCCGTTCAGCCGCGGCCGCGGCGCGGCCGCGCGAATCGATCTTGGTCCTGAGGGCGCTGATTCACGAGATAACTATGCGCGCGGAAGAGGCGCTTGGCAATGGACAGAGTGCAGTTTGCAGAATCGAGTCCTACAGACTGTTGTTCACGGTCCGGCCCATGGCAGACTGCTGTCCATGCACGAGCAGCAGTGGAGGGGATCGCGTCGTGGCTGAAGCACGGGCTGCCGGCGTGCCGACAGTGCGCCGCGTGGTCCTGGGCAAACGGCTGCAGGACCTGCGGGAGCGGGCGGGGCTCTCCATCGAGCAGGCGGCGGCAGCGCTGGATGTGAACCAGGCCACCATCCGGCGGATGGAGAAGGCCGAGGTCGGGCTCAAGCCGGTCTACGTCGAGAAACTGCTGCGCACGTACGGGGTCGACGACGCGGACACCGTCGAGGGGTTCGTGACGCTGGCCCGGGAGGCCAACGAGCCGGGCTGGTGGCACCGCTACCGGGACGTGCTGCCCACCTGGTTCGGCACCTTCGTCAGCCTGGAGGGCGAGGCCGCGATCATCCGCGGCTACGAGCCCCAGTACGTTCCCGGCCTGCTGCAGACCGCGGACTACGCCCGCGCGATCCTGCGCGCCGGGCTGCCGCACGCCTCGGGCGCCGAGATCGAGCAGTTGGTGCAGCTGCGCCTGGAGCGTCAGGCGCTGCTTCGCCGGCCCGACGGCCCGGCGCTGTGGATGGTGATCGACGAGGCGGTGCTGCGCCGCCGGGTCGCGCCGACACCGGTGATGCGGGAACAGGTCGACAAGCTGGCCGAGGCCGCCGAGCTGTCCAACGTCACCCTCCAGGTCCTCCCCTTCGCCGCGGGGGCCCACGCCGCGATGTACGGACCCTTCCAGATCTTCCGGTTCAACCTGCCGGAACTGCCCGACCTGGTCTACAGCGAATCGCTGACCGGGGCGATCTATCTGGACGAGCGCTCGGATGTCTCCGCATATCTGGAGGCGCTCGACCGGATCTGCGCGATGGCCGTCCCCGCGCCGGACGTCGCGGCGATACTCGCAAGACTGCGCAAGGAGATCTAGCCGATGATACGGGATCTGCACACGAGCGGCGTTTACAACGGTATGCCGGCCAGCCGTCTCGGGGAACACGGGTGGCGCAAACCGTGGAGCGGGGGAAACGGGGGCGCCTGCGTCGAGGTGCTGAAGCTGTGCGACGGCCGGGTGGCCATCCGCCAGTCCTCCGACCCGGACAGCCCGGCGCTGCTCTACACCCTGGCGGAGATATCAGCCTTCATTCACGGCGCGAAAACCGGCCAGGCCGACTTCCTGCTCTCATAACGGGTATCCGGAAGGAGCAGTACCGACTGACGAACGGTGGCCGCGGCCGTATCGCGCGGCCACCACAAGAAATGAGAGCGGACGATGACCGAGCTGAGCGGGGAGCGCCCCGAGCAGGGCGCAGGCACGGGCGACGGCGCCGCGAGCGGATTCGGGGGCGATCGGGGCGACGCGCCCGGCGGCGTCGACACCTCGAAGCCGAACCCGGCTCGGATGTACGACTACTTCCTCGGCGGCTACGACAACTACGAGGCGGACCGCGAGGCGGGCGACGAGGTCCTGGCCCGAGCCCCGGAGTTCCGGCCCGGGGCCCGGGCGACGCGCGCGTTCATGCACCGGGCCGTGCGTTTCATGGCCGAGCAGGGGATGCACCAGTTCCTCGATATAGGCACCGGCATGCCGACGGCGCCGAACGTCCACGACACTGTGCGCACGGTGCACCCGGACGCGCGTGTCGTGTACGTGGACAACGATCCGATCGTGCGGGTCCACGGGCAGGCCCGGCTCAGCCGCGCCGGCAGCACCTACTTCGTCGAGGCGGATCTGCGCGAGCCGGAGCGGATACTGAACGACCCGGGCGTGCGGGCCCTGATCGACTTCGGCGAGCCGGTTGGACTGGTGCTGAGCTCGGTCATGCACTTCGTGGAGGACCGGGACGATCCGGCCGGGATCGTGGCGCGGCTGCGCGACGCGCTGGTCCCGGGCAGTTACATGACGCTGTCTCACATCACGGCCGACTTCAGCTCCAAGCAGGAGGAGATCCTGACCGCGGCCGGGGTGTACGACAAGACCACCGCGCGGATGCTGATGCGGTCCAAGAAGCAGGTGCTGCCGATGTTCGACGGCTTCGAGCTGGTCGAGCCGGGCCTGGTGCAGCTGAGCCGGTGGCGGCCGAACGGGCCGGTCGTGCCGAACTCGGACGAGCTGGACATCGGCATCATCGGCTACGGCGGCGTCGGCCGGAAGATCTAGCCTGCCGTTCGACCTGTTCGGCGGGGTTCAGATTCAGATGACGGTGGTGCCTCCGTCGGTGACCAGCTCCACGCCGTTGACGTAGCTGGAGTCGTCGGAGGCGAGGAAGAGTGCGACGGTCGCGATCTCCTCGGAGCGGCCCAGAGCACCCCGCGTCCCAATACGCACGCGACTACAAGAAGGCCATCGCCGCGCGTCTGACCGACACCGCCTGCGAAGCCGGCGCCGCCAACCCCGAACAACTCGGCGAACAACTCGCGCTGCTGCTCGACGGCGCCGCGGCCCGCACCCGGGTCCTCAACACCGAGTCCTTCCCCACCGCCACCGCCATCGCCGCCGTCCTGATCGACAACGCCATCCCCGCCGCAGCCCAGCGATGACCGCGATGAGCCTGGGCTAACTCGTCCGGCGGAACACGAGGTCGAAGACGGGGCGGCCGCAGGCGAGCGCGCGGCGCTCGAACTTCGCCTCCGGCCGCGGCCCGGCGTCGGGGGCGAACCCCGGAAAGTCGTTGCGCAGACCGGTATCGGCGCTCAGCACCTCAAGCATCTGCTGCGCATAAGGCTCCCAGTCGGTGGCGCAGCGCAGCAGGCCGCCGCGTCGCAGCGATGCGCCGATGAGCGCGACCGCGTCGGGCCGGATGAGCCGGCGCTTGTGGTGCTTGACCTTGGGCCACGGGTCGGGGAAATAGACGTGCACCGCGTCGAGGCTGCCGGGCGCCACGAGGTCGCGCAGCAGGTCGATCGCGTCGCCGCGGGCGGCGCGGATGTTGGCCAGGCCCCCACGCTCGGCGAGGGCCAGCAGGTTGGCCAGGCCCGGGGTGTGGACGTCGGCGGCGAGGTAGTCGCGGTCCGGGTCGGCGGCGGCCATCGCGGCGGTGGCCTCCCCCATGCCGCTGCCGATCTCGAGCACCAGCGGCGCGCGGCGGCCGAACAGCGCGGCCGGCTCCAGGCGGGGGCCGCCGGGCACGATCTCGAATCCGCGAGTCGGCCAAAGGCGTGCAAAGGCGTCTGAACGGGTCGTCCCCATCCGGCCGCGGCGCGGATGGAACGTGCGTATGTGCGGCGTAGCGCTTCCCGCCGCTATCGCTTGTGCGGTTTCCGCAGCCCCAACGACCTGCACGGATGGCGCTGCGGACGGCGGCGCGTCGGCGTGCGGGCCGGCTCCGAGGTCGATCACCCGCCCCAGCGTAGCCGAGCGTCGGCGACCGGGCTTGCGTTCCGACAGTTAGCGATATATCGTTGACCCATCGAGAGCAGTTCTCGATAGATTTGGACAAGACTTTGGGGAGACCATCATGACTGGCTTCAACGAACACGACGCAGAGGGACCTTTCAAGGGCGGCCGGCGCGGACGCGGCCGGAACCGCTTCGCCCGGCCCGGCGAGGAGGAGGGCGAGCGGCGCGGCCGCTGGGAGCACTCCGAGCCGCACGAGGGCCCGCACGAGCACCGCGGCCACGGCCACGGCCGGCGCGGCGGTCCCGGCCCCTGGTTCGCCGGGCCCGGCCCGGAGGAGTGGTTCGGCGGTTTCGCCGGCCCGGACTTCGGCCCCGGCCCCCGCTTCGGCCCCGGCCCGGGAGGCTTCCGCGGGCGGGCGCGCAGCCGCGCCGGCCGCGGCGACGTCCGCACCGCGATCCTCGCGCTGCTCGGCGACGAGCCGCGCAACGGGTACCAGATCATCCAGGAGATCGAGCAGCGCACCAACGGCCTGTGGCGGGTCAGCTCCGGGTCCGTGTACCCGGCGCTCGCCCAGCTGGAGGACGAGGGCCTGATCGCACAGTCCGGCGACGGCGGCCGCAAGCTCTACACGCTGACCGACTCCGGCCGGGCCTACGCCGAGCAGCACGCCGAGCAGATCGCCGGGGTGTGGGACAGCGCGGTCGGCCCGGGCCCGCGGATCGAGGAGATGATGCGCCACCGGGAGCTGATCGGCCAGCTGACCATGGCCTACAAGCAGGTCCACCAGGTGGGCAGCTCGGCGCAGCGGGAAGAGGCGCGCAACGTGCTGGTCAAGGCACGGCAGGCGCTCTACAAGATCCTGGCCGCGGACGAGGCGGACGGCGGCGAGCCGACCGACGCCGCGCCGGAGGACCAGAGCTGAGCGCGATTCCGGACCGGCCCGACTCCGAGCGCTGAGCCGGAGTTCGAGGCCTGACCAGTCCGGATAAGCATACGACCACGGCGCATAAGGGGCGGCTTTCCCCGCGCGCGCCCGCTACCAGCGGGCGACGGCGGAAGGAAGGCCGCCTCGGCGTGTGTAAGGTATGGGCCCGTGGCCGGACGACCCTTGCACGAGATCGTAGAACCAGGCTGGGCCAAGGCGCTCGAGCCGGTGGCTGACCGGATCGCCGCGATGGGCGATTTCCTGCGCGCCGAGGTGGCCGCGGGCCGCACGTATCTGCCGGCCGGGCAGAACGTGCTGCGGGCCTTCCAGCAGCCCTTCGACGGGGTCCGGGTGCTGATCGTGGGCCAGGACCCTTATCCGACGCCCGGCCACGCGGTGGGCCTGAGCTTCTCGGTGGCGCCGCAGGTGCGGCCGCTGCCGGGCAGCCTGGTGAACATCTTCACCGAGTACACCAAGGACCTCGGCTTCCCGCCGCCGTCCACCGGCGACCTGACGCCGTGGACCGAGCGCGGGGTGCTCCTGCTCAACAGGGCGCTGACCACCGCGCCGGGCAAGCCGGCGGCGCACCGCGGCAAGGGCTGGGAAGAGGTCACCGCGCAGGCGATCACGGCGCTCGCGGCGCGCGGCGGCAGCCCGCTGGTGGCGATCCTGTGGGGCCGGGACGCGCGCAACCTCAAGCCGATGCTCGGCGCGGTGCCGTGCATCGAGTCCGCGCATCCCAGTCCGATGTCGGCCGGCTACGGGTTCTTCGGCTCCCGGCCGTTCAGCCGGGCCAACAGCCTGCTGGCCGCGGCCGGCGGCGAGCCGGTGGACTGGCAGCTGCCGTAGGGCCCGGGTACCCGCGCGGTTCTCACGGTCCGTCACCGCAGCGGGCGTTCCCGGTGGAGGGCTGCGCCGAGACCGCGATCCAGCGGCCGTACGCGGGGTCGTTGGCGAGGGCGAACGAGTACAGGACCGGGCCGGTGCCGAACGGGTCCGCGAGCGTCTGCTGGTTCTCGTTGCGCGCTTTGAGACCCGAGTAGTCCACACAGACCTCTGCGGCGCCGACAGTGCCCTTGTGCGCCGTCTGCGTGGCCTCCGCGTACAGCGTGAGCCGGCCGACCGGGGCGAGCTTCGCCGCGGCCCACTCGGTCACCGTCGCGTCGAGCGCCTGTTCGCAGCCGGCCTGGCACCACAGCTGGTAGCGCGGATCGTTGACGTCGCCGAACGCCCACGCCTCCATGAACGCCGAGAACAGCGCCCGGAGCTGCGTGTCCAGTGCGCCGTTCGGCGAGCCGCCGCCGGAGGCCGGCGGCCACGCGGCCGTGAAGTCACTGGGAATCGTGAAGCTGTAGACGGCCGCGGGGTCGGACAGGCCCGGCAGCTCCGCCACGCTCGGCAGGTCCGAGGGGACGGTGAGCCCGGGACCAGGCGGCGCGGACGCCGCGCCGGAACCGGCCTGGTGTTGGACGCTCTGCGCACGGGTGACGTATGAGACGACGAGGACCAGCGCCAACAAGCCGCACGTCGTGCCGACCGCCCGCCGCACGATCCACGCGTATTTCCAGCGGGCCCGCGATTCCGCCTCCGCCTCCGCGCGCGAGTCCGGGTCCTGCCGCTGTCTCGTCTGCGCCGCCCGCGGCGAGCGGGGCCGACGAGACCCCTTCCTCCACACCGAAACCACGTGATCCACCTTTCCCCCAGGCCGGTCCGCGGCGGACCGGTGACCACGGGACGGCAGTTCACTCACATCCACCGCGCACCACCGCCCCCAGGCGTGCTCCGCAGCAACTCAGATGCCTACGTCACCACTGCCGCGGCTCTTCTCCCTCAGCAGGTCATACCCGGAACTCAGGGCTCGATGCACTACACGTTGACTAAGGAAGAGCCCTACTACATACACCCCGCGACAGGCTCCCGGACCGGTCGTGTATCTGCATTTGCGGGTCTGCGGGAGTCCGGCCGGCGGCCGGAGGTCCGAGCGGTGCAGGCGCTGGACGGGGCGGGCTGATTTACTGGGACCGCCGAGGCGGAGCGCAGTGCCGGAGCGGCTTGGGACGGCCCGGGAGCGACCAGTCCGGATCGTCTGTCGCGCTTATCCCGATCGTTGCGCGTACGACACCGTATTCGGCTACTTCGTCTGTGCACCAAGCGCTACCGTGACATTCCGTTACGTAATAGTTTCGCCGGGAGGCAGATCGTGGCGGTGGGACCTGTCGTCGCGTTCGCCGTCGCGGTCACCGCCAGCCTGGGCAGTGCCGCTGCCGGGTTCTACCTGTGCCGCCTGTCGATCGTGCGCTCCCGGCGCCTGCTGTCCAGCGGGTCGCGGGCCACCGCAAGCATCGTCGAGGTGGTGCCGAAGCATCCGGCCGGCCAGGAGTTCCCGTCCGACTCGGCCCGGATCGTGGTCGAGTACGAGGCGCTGGGCTGTCCGCACCGGGAGACCATAATTCTCACGCGCACGCCGGAAGAGCGCTATCACGTCGGGGACGACATCGAGGTTCTGATCGCGCACGGACGCTCTCCGCGCGCACGGACGTCTGATGAGCCGAATGTCTGTTATGGCACCGCCGAGCAGATCATAGGTGCCTCGCTGCTCATCCTGGCCGCACTGCCTTATTTCATCATGCTGTCCGCACATGCCTTGACGCCGTAAGTAACACAACGGCACCGAACCTGCTCGCAGCGGCGATAAATGTCACGGATTGCCACCAACCGGCGATGCTCGGCGGCGCGGGCGTGTAGCCTGCTGCGCGGCTCGGCTGGCATTACAAGCCCAGCAAGCAGGACACCGAGGACCTCCCGAGCGGCTGGAGCCGCGGCGCGCAGGCCCGGCGGGGAGCCGCCCGGGCGCCGGCGTTAACGCCCCCTTTAACCGGTCTCGGGTGAACTGACCGGTGTAGCCGCACCGACTGGAGAAGACTTTTCGTGTCCGACCACGACAAGCGCGAATCCGCGCAGACGCGGACCGACGATCTGCTCGAGGGCTTCGACGCCTTCCGATCCCGCGGCGCCGGCCGGCCGCAGCCGCCCGAGCCCGAGCCGTTCCCGGACGCCGCAGTGCCCTATGCCCAGGAAAATCAGGCACAGGAAAATCAGGCACAGGGAAATCAAGCACCGGGATATGAGATCGCGCAGACGGCCATGCCGACGGTCATCTCCCCGGTCGTCGATCCGCCGCCCCTGTCCGGGCTCGGCGCGGAGCCCACGCTGCCCATGGTGGCGACCGGTTTCTCGGCCACCGCGGAGTACACGGCGGTGCCTCCGCCCCCGCCCTTCGTTCCGGGCTCCGGCAAAGGCGTCGCCGCCATCCCAGGCAGCCGGCCGCCGCGGCGCAGCAAGACCCGTACCGGCTTCATCCTGGCGGCCGTCGCGGCCATCGTCATCGGCCTGTGCGCCGGCGCGTACAGCGTCGTGGTGAGGACCGACCGGAGCTCGCAGAACTCCTCCGTTCCCCCGGCCGCCTCCGCCTCGGCGTCGCCGCAGGCGGACGACGCGGAGAACAGCAAGGCCGTCACCGCGCTGGTCGTGGTCGACTCGGTCACCGCGAACGGCTTCGTCGCCACCGCGCAGGCCGGCGGCGACAAGTTCGCGGTGCAGTACACGGCGACCACGAAGTTCGGCACCCAGGCGCGGCCGCTCACCCGCGCTCAGGTGGTGCCCGGGGCGCACGTCTGGGTGCGGGGCCACCGGACCGCGTACGACACGATCACCGCGACGGTGGTCGCCGGTGCGCTGGAAAGCGAGGCCTCGACGACGAGGTCGAGCGGCTCCGTCGGGGTCTGAGCCGCGAGCTCAGCGCGCGCCGCCCGCCGGGTCTACCCGCGCGGCGTGGCCCTCCTCGAGATAGACGGTGCTCTTGTAGGAGGCCGCGGCCATGGCGTTCATCCGCCGCGCGATGAACGGGCGCATGTTCTGCGGCAGCTCGTCCTCCGGGAAGAACCGGATCTCGGCGATCTCCTCCGGCTGCGCGCGCAGCACGGACGGATCGGGGCAGACGCCCGCGTCGAAGGTGAGGCTGAGGAACTGCACCCGGCTGCCCGGGAACCGGCCGGCCCACTGCACCGCGAGCAGGGCCCCGATCACCGCCCCCTCATAGCCGAGTTCTTCGCCCAGCTCCCGCGCGGCGGCCTCGGCCGGCGGCTCGTTCTCGTCGACGACACCGCCGGGCAGCGACCATCCGTCCCGATACGTATTGCGCACCAACGCAATACGCCCCTCGCCGTCGCGCAGCACCGCATTGGCCGACAACGCGAGTTTCGCCAGGCCGGCGTACCAGGTCTCGGTGTCAAGCATGACTCCGGGGGTGTTTTCAGCTACGCTGCCCACGTGTCCGCCTCCCAGTCCACGGCGCCGCGCCGCATGGTCATCTACGCCCGGATCTCCGACGATCGCGAGGGGCGGCAGAACGGCGTCGACCGCCAAGAGCGTCAATGCCGCAGCCTAGCCGAGCGCAACGGAGACACCGTCGTGGCCGTGTTCGTCGACGACGACCGGTCGGCGTACCGCGGGAAGCCACGCCCCGGTTACATCAAGATGCTGGCCCACTTACGCGCCGGCCTGGCCGAGGGCGTCTACGCGCTGGCACCGACCAGGCTGTACCGGCGTCTGACGGACGGCCTGGAGTTCTTCGAACTGATCAAGGAGCGGGACCTCTCTGTGGAGACCGTGAAGCAGGGCCGCTTCAACCTGGCGACCGCGGACGGCAAGCGCGACGCGCACCAGGCCGCGCTCAACGCCGAGTACGAGTCCGACCTGATCTCCGAGCGCACCCGGGATACGAAGGTCGACCAGGTCGCCCGCGGCGAGTACCGCGGCGGTCCGCGGCCCTTCGGCTACGAGAACGGCGGCCTTATCGTTCGGTCGTTGCTGTGTCCGCAGTGCGGCAGCCGTGACGGCTTCACGGTCGATCGCGCGTGCCGGGCCTGTGGAGCGGCCGCAGTCAACGAGCCGGGCAGCGAGGCCTTGCACGTCGAGCTCGCGACGGATGCGATCGTCGCCGGCGGCTCACTGCGCGCCGAGTGCGCGCGGCTGCTCGCGGCAGGGATGTTCTCCGCCGAGCGGCGCTACCAGCAGGAGGACGGTTCGCGAGGCGAGCCGGAGCGCAAGCCCTTCCGTCCGCAGGCGCTGCGCGGCGTGCTACTGCGGGCCCGCAACGCCGGTCTGATCGAGCACGAGGGCGAAGTCGTCGGCCGGGGGCAGTGGCCGCCGATCGTCCCTGAGGAAACGTGGCGGGCCTGCCGGGAGATCCTGTTGAACCCGCAGCGCCGCAAAGCGATGAGCACCGCACGAGTGTGGCTCGGCAGCAACCTGTACCGGTGCTGGTGCGGTCAGCCAGCTGGAGCGGGCACGTCAGGGCAGGGACGCACGCAGCCGGACGGTGTCCGGCGCCCGAAGATCCCGGCCTACCGCTGTAAGGCTGTGGAGGCCCATATCAGCCGACAGGCCGAAGCACTGGACCGGTACGTCTCAGATCTCGCTGTCGAACGGCTGTCCCGGTCGGATGCTGTCGACTTGCTGCTGCCGCCGCCGCGCGTTGAGCCGGTCGAGGACCTGACCGCGACGGCGAACGCGCTGCGCGCCAAGCTGGACTCGATCGCCGAGGACTATGCGGCTGACCTGGTCACCCGTGCGCAGATGATCACGATGACCACGCAGACCCGTGAGCGACTTGAGCAGGTCGAGGCGCGTTCCGCGGCACGGGCCGAGGTCTCGGTGCTCGCGTCGTTGCCGCTCGGGACGCCGGAGATCGCCAAGCAGTGGGAGGGCTGGCATCTCGACAAGCGCCGGGCGATCATCGACGCGCTCATGACCGTCACCATCCACAAGTCCCGGCGCGGCCGGCCCAAGGGCTTCAAGCCCGGCAGCGACCAGGGCTACTTCGACCCCGACACGATCGACGTTGAGTGGAAGTCACCCGGCTGAGACGTGCCGTGGCGCAAGTCACATCCTCTCGCCATCCTTGCTCGTCAACCCTCCACTAACGCTCCCTATCCAGCCCTATCCACCCTTAGCAACTAGAAGTGCTATCAAAAATGCCGCACAATGTGCAGCATGACGACCGAGACGATCCGGAAGACCGTCCCGCTGACCCAGGACGAAGCAGAACTTCTCGAAGCAGCCCGTATCGAAGGCACCGCAGCCCACGAGGCGCTGATCGAACTACTCGGCCCCGGCGTCACCAGGTCGGAAGCCGCCACTTTGCACGCTGCGCTACGGCTCGGCCTCGACGCTCTAAAGGACCGCATCGCCGAGCGCGGCTATGCGGCTCTCGCCGCCGCGCAGACCGACGAAGACAGGGCGTTCCACGCGGCGATGCGCCAGCGTGGACGCAGGTCAGGGAGCGGCGAGTGAGCTACCCGCTGCGCGGCCAAGTCTTCTACGCCGACCTCGGCAACGGCGACAAGCCGTTCGTCGTGGTGTCCAACAATCGCCGCAACCAGAAGTTCGAGGACTTCCTGGTGGCGCGCATCACCACGACCGAGGCACAGAAGATCCCGGACGTGGCGAGCGTGGTCGAGTTGTCGCCGGCCGATCCGCTTGTCGGGCGTGTACGGTGCGATGACATTGTGCTGATGTACCGGGACGAGATCAAGCGGGAAGCCGGAGCGCTGACCGCGGCGACGATGATGCGGATCGCCGAAGGCCTACGGCACGCGCTGGCTATCTGAACAGCACGCTGATCCAGATCGGCAGCGCCCGGGGTGCTATAGCCCGATGCCTATCAGCGCATTGTCGTCGCCACCCCAGCGGTCGACGGTGCGCAAGTAGCGGTCCAGCACCGGCGAGTTCGGCGCGTGGCCGGTCGTCGCGGCGATCGCCTTGCGGTCCTTGCCCGCCCGCCGCGCCTCCGTCGCAAGCCCGGCCCGCGCACTGTGCCCGGTCAGTCGCGCCTCGACGCCCGCTCTCGCCCCGGCCCGCGTGACGACGTCGCCCACGGCTTGGCCGGACAAAGCGCCGAGAAGTCGCCCATGCCGGTCGATCCTTCGGAACCCCGGGCTCTCCGGCTCGTGTAGCTGCGCGGCGTCCCGCCACGCCCGCCAGGCCCGTACCGGGCACGTGAGCGGGTTGCTGCCGTACGGCACGGCGACGGTGCGCGGCTTCGTCTTGGTCACCCGGACGTCGACCACGAGGCCGTTCGGATCGTCGGCCACGTCCCGCACGGTCAAGCCGGCCAGCTCGCTGCGGCGGCCGGCGATCGCGAAGGCGAGCAGCACCAGCGCCCGGTCACGCAGACCGGTCAGCGAGTCGGGGCAGCCTTCGCTGATGCGGCGCAGATCGGGCAGCAGCAGCGGCGGCGTCTGCCCTCGGCCGCGGGGAGGCTGCTTGCCCTCGGCGGCCTGGCGGATGTAGTCCTTCAGCATCTCGCGCGCCGCACGGGTGTCGTCCGGGTTGATCGTGATGCGGTGCTCGCGGCGCAGCGTGACCACGACGCCGGCGAGCCGCCGGTCGATGGTGGACGGCGCGGCGCCGTTCTCCCACAGCCACGCGACGAACGCGCGAAGTGTGCCGCGCGTCGCCGCAGTGGCCGGCAGCTGCTTCTCGTCGGTGAACGCGACCCACTTCGCCCAGTCGCCGGCATACCCGCGCGTCGTGTTCGCCGGCCGGAGCGACGCGGCGTGCTCGTCGCTGACAGCGTCGAGGGCTGCGATGCGCGCCGCGGCCGCCGCGTCATACGGCTCCGCGGCGACCTTCCGGCCGTCGGCCACTCCCTCGGCACTCAAGATCACATCGCCTGACACGGCTGCCCCTCCCGAATGCTGACCCACGATATGTGAGCTTATCGTGGGTCAGCGCGCGAGCACTACGGGCAAGCTGTGGTCACTTGTCGCTCACTATTGGGCTCTCATCGTGGAGCCAGGTGCCTTTGTCAACCTTCACGCCACCGGCGCGGCCTGGCCCCGTTGGAAGAAGGTATTCAGCATCCCGCGCGCGGGCAATCCACCGCGACGCCGTGGCGTACGGCATTCCGAGCTGAGCGACCGCCTTGGTCGGAGACTCGCCGAGAATATATGCAAGCTGATAGACGAGCGCGATGAATTGGAGCGCCTCGTCGGTTGGGCCGGCCTTGGGGAAACCTTCCGGTGGCGTCAGCCATGCCGGCTCAGTGACGCGGAGCCGCCCGTCGTCGACGAGCCTTGTCTGTACCAAACCGGTGCGTACCGCGCTAGCGACAAGCGTGCCGACGGGGATTTGGCGGAGGAGTTCGCCTGTGATCGTCTTTTCACCGGCACCCTTGACCTCCAATTGAACACAGCCAAGTCGGTCGCCAACGAGATCAACTAAGCCTTCCACCTCGATCCCGAGGCGCTCCATGGCTGTCGTAAAGGTCAGTGGCAGCTGAACAGCGATACCCGCGAGAATCTCCACCGTCCTTGAGCCAAGCTCCGTTCGAACGCTGATTTCACGCTCGCCGCCGGAGGCGGGCGATTCGGCCTCACCAGTCACCCGGGCATCCTCGCATCCGTGAAAAGGCCCCGTCAACGCTTGCTATGTCCGAGTGAGTGGCGCTAAGGTTCCGACAGTGCTCAAGATCCGTCAAATCCTATTCACTGAGGGGTCGCGTGGAACCGTCGAACGAGTACCTCACCTGTGAGGAACTTGCCGCACTACTGAAGGTCCCTGTAAAGACGGTGCGTGCGTGGCGCCGCAACGGGTCCGCACCGCCCAGCGGGAAGTTTGGACGCCATATCAGGTTCCGCCGGGCGGACGTCGACGAGTGGGCGGCTCAGAGGGTCGGCGCGGCCTCGAGACCGCCGGTTGGCCAAGTCTGATGTACGCAGCTCAGCGCGCCGCCGAAGCGCTCAGTCGCGGCGATGAAGCGCAGGTCCGCTATTGGCAACGGATCACGGCCAAGGTCGATGAGGCGCCCCCGCTCGAGACCGCGACCCGCGATCGCCTAAAGGTCCTGTTGCGATCGGATCATGCCGCGCCACTGGTGACCGGCCGCCCCTCCGAGACAGCGCCTCGGCGCCTCGCCGCCTAGTCGAACTGATGAGCGAAGCGGCGCCCTGCATCGGACGCCGCTGTAATCGCCAACCCGCCACGCAACGGGGCAATGAAACGGAGCATACGCGATGGCCGCTCCCCTGAGAGCCACGCCGCCGGACCCACGCCAGGCCAATGACTTCGGCGCCTGCTTCGCCGTTGTCGACTGTTTCCGTCGGCAAGGCCTCTACTCCGAACTCGTCGAGCATGTGCTGTTCGCCCCTCTCGGCTGCTGCTTCTGCTCGCGGTGCCAGTTCGCCAGCCAGCCGGACCGGCCATGAGCGCGCGGGCATCGCTGGATCGCGTCGTGGACGCCGCAGGCCGCGTCGGCGCGAACCCGCGGCCGGCCGGTATGAACGCCTTCCGAGCCGTCGCCTTGTGCCACGGCGGCAATCGCGCCGACACACTGTCGATCAGATACCACCCGGACAAGGCATATACGTCCGTCCACTGTTTCAAGGGCTGCGACCGGGACGCGATCTTGTGGGCACTCAACCTGACGCGCCCCGACCAGCACGACGAACCGAGGACCGCTACTGAGCACAGTGCGCTGGAGCCACGCCCGATCAAGCCAGCCGAGCCGGGACGGCCGCCGACCCTCTTCGAGCCGGCACCCCTCGGCTGGACGCCGACACCAGACCTCTGGATGCCACCGTGGTGCAGCCACGCCAAGGTGGCCGAGTACCTCTACCGTGACGAGGCGGGTCGGATCCTCTACGGGGTCGCCCGCTGCGTGGCCAAGTGCTTCGCGCAGTGGCGGCCGGCTCCCGAGCGGCGCACCGGACGGCGTTGGAAGCTTGCCGAGAAGGACCCGAAGAGCGGCCGCGCGATAGCCACAGTACGCATCGTGCCCTTCCGCCTTCCCGAGCTGCGCACCGCGGTGCGCGCTGGCGCCGACGTCTTCGTGGTCGAGGGCGAGAAGGATGCGGACGCCGTCGCCAGCGCCGGGCACGCCGGTACATGCGGCAAGGGCGGCTGCGGCGAAGGCTGGCACGCCGAGTACAACCAGCACTTCCAGGGCGCCGACGTGACGATCGTCGCGGACCGCGATATGCCCGGCCGCAAGCACGCCGAGTCCATCACCGCCGCGCTCCTGCCGGTCGCGGCCTCGCTGCGGGTCGTCATCGCCGAGCACGGCAAGGACGCGCACGACCATCTCGCCGCCGGCGGCACTGTCGAGACCTTCCGGTCCGTGTGGACCCCTAAGCCGAAGAACCTGGAGCCGTCCTCGTGAGCGACGAGAAGAATTACGCGCCCGAGATGCAGGACGGCGCGGCGGCCGAGAAGAAGGAGAAGCGCGGCCCGTCGCAGGCCACCGTCATCCTGCAGCTACTGCGCGAGCAGTACCGCCCCCTGCTCGGCGACGACGGGCAGCCGTTCGCCGTAGCCAAACGCGGCGCGAACATCGCCCTGCCGCTTCGCGGCACCGGCGGCCTGCGCACCCAGGCGGCGAAGATGTACGCCGACGCCACCCGCGGCACCGCGCCGTCCGGATCCGCGCTCACCGACGCGCTGACCGTCTTCAGCGGCCTGGCCGAACAGTGCGAGCCCGAACCGATCCACCTGCGCGTGGCGCGCCTCGACGACGGCCGCATCGTGATCGACCAGGGCACCGCGGACGGCCGCTGCATCATCGTCGGCCCGGACGGCTGGCACTCCGAGGCCCGATCGCCGGTCCTGTTCCGCCGCACGCGGCTGAATGCACCGATGCCTGACCCATACCGGAACGGCGATTTGGCGAGATTCCGCGCATTGATCAACGTCGATGAGGACGACTGGCAGGTCATCGTCGGCTTCATGCTCGCGGCGTTCTTCGAGGACATCCCCCATCCGATCCTCGGCCTGTTCGGCCTGCAGGGCACTGCGAAATCGAACGCCACACGGATGATCATCAACCTGATCAGCCCATCCACCGCGCCGACCCGCAGCAGCCCTCGGGACATTAAGACGTGGGTCACCGGCGCGAACGCCGCATGGATCACCGGGCTCGACAACGTCTCGTCCGTCCCGGACTGGCTCTCCGACGCACTGTGCCGCGCCTCGACCGGCGAAGGCATGGTCGACCGCGCCCTGTACACCGACTCGGACGTGTCCGTGATCTCCTTCCGGCGCGTCGTCGTCATGAACGGTATTGACACCGGCGAGATGGCCGGCGACCTGGCCGAGCGGCTCATCCGCGTCGAGCTCAACCCCATCCGCGAGCGCCGCGACGAGCGCGCCCTGTGGGTCGACTTCGACGAGGCGCGCCCCTACGCACTCGGCGCAGTGCTCGACCTGCTTATCAAGGTGCTCAAGGCCCTGCCGGACATCGAGGTCAGGGACGCGCCGCGCATGGCCGACTTCGCCAAGATCCTCGCAGCGCTGGATCAGGTCACCGACTGGGACACCTTCGACCACTATGTCGCCGTCTCCCGGGACGCGCAGGGCGAATCGCTTAGCCCGTTCGGCGTGCTGCTGCGCGACTTCGCACTTGCCCAGTGCTTCGCCGGCCGCGCCTGGACGGGCAACCGCACCGAACTTCTCAACGCCCTCGTGCCGCGCGATAAGGAAGATAAGCCGAAACCGCCGAAGGACTGGCCCAAGCTCGCCACCGTCAAAGGCCGCATCAAGCGGGACACGCCCGCCCTGGGTACCTTCGGCGTCTTGGTCGACCTCGACCAGCGCGGCCCTAAACCAAAGCGCGAACGCCTCGTTGTGCTCACCGTGGAGCCGGTCGATGACGACGAGAATGACACGGCTTCCGAAGGTAGGCGCAATTGGCCGTCCACCCCGTCCACCCTGTCCCCCTGGCGCTCTGAGCAGCGCGAACAGGGGGACAGCTGGGGGGACAGTGTCGCGTGGGGGGACAACTCGACCTGTCCCCCTGTCGAGGACGGCGCCCTGGAGGGGGACAGGGTGGACAGCTTGGTGGACAGCCCGGAAATCGAGACTGTCCCCCCAGCACAGCGCCTTGACCAGCATGAGCCCAGGCAGGTGGACAGGGGGGACAAGGGGGACGGCTCGCTGCGCCTTCCTTCGCAATCCGACTACCTGGCGCAGGCGATGCCAGAGCCCGAACGGACGCCTGCGGAGCCCGAGCCGGAGCCAATCCCATTCGGCAGGGCAGGTCCGTGCACGCGGTGCGGCCAGGACTGCCACCGCTACGGATCTGGCGGTAGACCGCTGTGCCCCGAATGCCGGGCAACTCAAAATGCCGGAGACGCATCCAAGTGAACGACAACCTGCTGCCGAAAGTAGTGCCACCCTCCATCGAGGACATCAGCCGTGACGAGGCCGCCAAGCTCATTGAGGCGCACCTACTCGACCTCGACGCATTCGTCGCCACCGCGACCGGGCGTCTCGTCGTTATCGGTCTGGTCGATCGCCTGTGCCACCTCCCGCTGACCCTCCTGGTCGACGGAACATGCAACTCGTCGATCTTCCTTATCAACCGCGTCCCTGCATCCGTGCACCTAACAGCCGAAGTCGACCACCGCATCCGAAACGTCGAGCATCTGCTCGAACTCACGGCCAGCGACACAACGGCCGTCGTGATCATTCCGAAGAGCGCCGTGTCAGCGAGCGAGGTCGGGACGGCACTCAACTGCGAGATCCCGGCCCACGGCATAGACGACGTGATTCAAGTGCGCTCACCTGGCGACTCCGATGAGCCCGTGCCGCTGCTGAGCTCCGCCGTCATCAGTGCCCAGCGGTTCCAACGCGGGGGCGACACCGCGAGGCCGCAATGACCGCACCACACGAAACCGACGCCGCTGCCGTCGCCTCTCTCGCACTCGCGACCACCTGCGATACCGGCCGACCTTGGCGACGCTGATGACCGCCACTCGTCGCCTGACCGCCGCGCAGCAGGCCGCCGAGCAACTCACTATCGACGCGGCTGCCGCATCCAACGGCCGGCGCCCCGCAATGAGCGAAGACCAGCTGCTTGCTGCCGTCCGCCAGCTGGCCAAGCTCACAGGCTGGATGGTCTACCACACCCACGACTCGCGCCGGTCCGAACCCGGCTGGCCCGACCTGGTCATGCTCCATCCAAGGCGCCGCCGCTGCCTGTTCGTCGAGCTCAAACACGAGGGCAAGAACCCGACCGCCGAGCAGCAGACGTGGCTCGACGCCTTGACCGCGTGCGGCTTCGAGACCGGAGTGTGGCGCCCCACCGACCTCGACGACGAGATCCCGGCCGTCCTGCGCGGCTACAGGCGTCTCGGCCGCTCCGGCATGGGATGACTAACAGCAGTCACACTTGAATCACAACGAATGCCGTCGGGGTTGGCCCCCGCTCAAGTGACACGAAGGGAGACGAGTGCCGATGACCAACCACCAGCGCGAAGACGTGCCAGCCGCGGACAGCCGTGGCCGGGGACAGACCGGCCGCTTCGCCAAGACGCTCGAAGGCGCCGAGCGCGACGCACACGCAGCACGCCTACGCGCGCAGGGGTACTCGTTCGCCCGCATTGCGCGGGAGCTCGGGTACGCGGACGAATCCGGGGCATACAAGTCCGTCTCACGAGCTCTGGCAGCGGTCCCCGTCGAAGCGGTTGGCGAGCTGCGGGCACTGGAGTCGGCGCGTCTGGATGCGTTGCTCGCCGCGTTGCAGTCGGCCCTTGAGGAAGGCAGCGTTCAGGCGGTCGACGCGGCGCGCAAGCTCTCCGAATCACGCCGACGCCTGTTCGGGCTCGACGGCCCGGTCGACGTCAAGCTCAGCATCAACGACCCGCGAGGTGCCGAGTTGCGGCACCTGGTCGACGAGGCCAAGGCGAGGATCCTCGGGCAGCGACAAGGAGACGACGATGTCTGATGAGTTTCGGCAGAGCAACCGCGGCGCGGCCGCGAGCCCGCCGTTGGCGGACCACGTGGATGACGGCGCGGCCGAGGGGTTCGCGTGGACGGTCGTGCAGTTCGACGCTGGCCGGGACGGGCGTTTGCTCTTCGCGCGCATGGTCGCCGAGGCCGCGAACTTCGACGCGAACAGCCGGCGTGGCGAGCCGATCAAGTCTGCCGCGGAACTGGAGCTTGATGTGCTTGCGGACGAGGTTGAGCAGAGAGAGTTGCGGATCCGCGCAGAGGTCGGCGACCCGGCGGCACTGACAGAGCTAGTCGAGCAGGCCGCGCAGTACGAGATCGCTCTTGCCGACGTCGAGGAGCACAATCGCCGCGAGATGGAAAAGATCTACGGGGTGCGGCCGTAAACGTCGCAGGGCCACACGACGAAGGGAGTGGCCTGGTGTTGCTGTCATCACTGCGACGGCGGGGGCGAGCGGCTACCAGGCGGTGCTCAACTCGCTGAACGGCACCGCCATGAGCGCGGCGCAGGCCCAAACGTCGCTCGACCAGGACCTGCTCAACGCACAGACCTCGTGGTCACAGAACAGCTACTCGCTCGACCAGTCGACTCAGGCGGGTATCAACAACGCGCAGGCCGCGCAGCAGGCGGCCACCGCGATCCAGGCGGTGGGCGTGTCGACGTACCAGTCGACCGGCTCGATGAATCAGGCCAACGCGGTGATCCAGCAGCAGATCGACGCCTACGTCGCGGCGACCGGCGCGACCGGGCAGGCGAAGACCGCGATCGAGGAGTACATCAATCCACTGATCAAGATTCCGGCGAACGTGAACACGAACGTCAACGCCAACACGGCGCCAGCACAGCAGCAGGCCAGCGACCTCGTCGCTCAAGTCGACCAGATGCAGGCAACGATCAACGTCGGTGCCAACATCGGGGGCGTCACCAATCTGCTCGGTGTGGCGCACCGTGCGACCGGTGGCACGGCGCAGGCGGGCCGGGCGTACGTCGTGGGCGACGGCGGCCAGGAGGAGATGTTCGTTCCGTCGACGGACGGCTACATCTACCCGTCGCTCGCCTCCGGGATGCGCGCGATCGGCGCGTCGCCGGGTGCCGGCGGTGGCCTGCCGACCACCGCGGGCCGGCCGGTCCAGGGCGCCGGCGCCGGGCTGACGGCGAACTTCTACTACTCCGGGCCGCACATGCCCGACGGCGTGCAGCGCGCGGTGATGATGCGGGACCTGGCCAGCGTGGGGGCGATCGGATGACCGTCAACATGCCGCCCTTCGCGGTGGCTGAGACATTGCTGTCGCTCGATGCGGCGGTGGCGGCCCGCGCAGACGCGCTCGGCACGCACGAGGCACTGCAGCGCCGGGCCAGCGCGGGATACCTCGACGACCCGGACGTACTGGTCGAGGCCCAGGCGAAGATCCACCGCGCGGCGCTGCAGGTCGAGGCCGCGCAGCGCCGTTAGGTGAACGGACTACGGTCGCCGCTGAACGGCTGACCCCTGCGGAACGCACCCCGCCACTAGCGATGAGCGCGCGTGCATGCCGCGGACCACGTCCGCAGCGATTCAACGGAGCTTGTTGCGTGGGACGCGGTGCAACAGCTCGACCAACTCGTCCAGGTCGCGCTGGGAGAACGCGATGGTCTTGCCGAGCTTCGTGTGGGGGATCTTGCTGGCCCGGACCTGGTCCTTGAGCCAGTTCGCCGACTTGATCGGCTTCCCGTCGTCGCGCTTGCCGAGCCGCTTGGAGGCCTGCTGCGGCGTGTAGAACAGCGGCTCGACTGAGCTCATCGACCCGTCGAGGCTCATCGAGCACCCCGCGGAATCTCATCTGCAGAATCGGGCACGTCATCTAGCCTGCCGCCGTGGGCCGTACGACTTCGGCCGTGGTGCAGGGATTCACCTCACCTCGCGAGCGCGCGCAGCGTGGGTCACCGCTCTCGCGTTCTGCATCAAGTGCGAACGAATCCGGTTCAAGCGCATGTAAAAATCGCAGATACCCGCAGGTCAGTACCCCTTAAGCTGCCCCGCATTTGATGATTCATCAAGTGGTACACGCCAGCTACGGCGGCGGGTCGGGCGCAGGCGATCGGACTACGGCTGGTCCCCGATCGCGATCCAGGACCAGTCGTAGCCAACCTTCCCGGCCAAGACGCGGGGAAGGGCGTCGACCGGGCGTGCGGCGGGCACGGTGGGACGTCGATGATCGAGTACTACACATGCTGGCCCGCGTTGCCGGTCACGGTCGCTTGTCCGCACTGTCCAAGTGCGCGAACGCCTCGGGCAGCGTCTCGAAGACGGGCATGACGCGTAGCAGCCCAGTGATCCGCAGCACCCTCAGGATGCGCTCGCTGGGAGCGACCAGGACCAGTGCGCCGCCCGCGTCGCGGGCGCGCTTGACGCCGCCGACCAGCACGCCGAGGGCGGAGGAATCCATGAACGCCACCGCGGCCATGTCGACGACCAGCAGGCAGCGCCCCGCCATGTGCAGGTCCATCAGCGCGACGCGCAACCGCGGTGAGGTGTAGACGTCCAGCTCGCCGGCCGCCTCGACGACGGCGCGCGCCTCGTCGAACCAGGTGGACACGTTCAACGGCGCCGCGGCCGGTTGCAGGCTCATACCGGCCAGCGTCGCGCCGCACCGCGCCGACGGGAATCCCGTGACGGGCATATCACGGTGAGATACGTTGCGGGGGTGGGCGACCCGGTGTCCCTTCCCGACGCGGCCTGGCACCGCGCCGAGGTCCGCGACGCCGCCACGGCCCGCGACATCCCGGCGCTGCTGCGCTACGCCCAGCACTACACCGGCGCAAGCCAAGGCCGGCTCGCCGCAGCCCTCGGTATGGCGCAGGGCCGCGTGAACGAAGTGCTCAACCGGCACCGCGCGGTCACTAGCCTGGAGGTGTTCGAACGCGTCGCCGAGGGCCTGGGTATGCCCGACGACGTGCGCATGCTGCTGGGCCTGGCCCCGCTCGGCCCGCACGCCGCATTCCCGCTCGCTTCCTTGTCCGAGGTCACCGCGATCTACCCGTCGCAGGCCGCCGCCTCAGCCGAGATCCGGCTCGCCGCCGCGAGCGCGTCACAGGTCGACGTGCTCGCCGTACGCGGCCTGGGAATCCTCGGCCTGAACGACGGACTGCTGCGCGGCCCGCTCACCCGCGAGCGCGCGATGCCGCTGCGGCTGCGGGTCCTGGTGCTGCATCCCGGCAGTCCCGCAGCGCACCAGCGGGCCCGACAGATCGGCGAGACACCCGAATCGTTCGCTGCCGCCGCGCTGCTCTCCGAGCGCAAGATACGCGACCTGGCGCAGCACGCCGGCGTCCAGGTCGAGGTCTACCGGTACCGCACCGCGCCGATCTGGCGCATCATCAGCACCGACGACACGCTGTTCGTCGGCACGTTCGACCAGCTGCGCGAAGGCCACGCCTCACCGGTCTACCGGCTGCCGCAGCGCGTTGACGGCACGCTGTACCGGGCGTTTCGCCGGGTGATCGAGGACGCCACGGCCAGCGCCGAGCGGCTGACCTGAGATGAGGAGGCGCAGCGGTGATCGAGGCGGAACTGAAAGCCGCACTCGCGGACCCGGACACGGTCCGCGCGCTGCTGACCGCGACGGCCGGCGAGCCGGAACGCGCGCAGTACGCGGACGTCTACCTCGACCGGGCCGGCGAGCTCGCCGCGGACGGCCGAGAGCTGCGGGTGCGCACGATCACCACCGTCGCCGGGTCGCGCACGCTGCTGACCTACAAGGGCCGCGTGGTCGACGAGGCGTCCGCATCCAAGCCGGAGGCGGAGACCGAGCTGGCCGACCGCGCCGCGATCCTCGCCGTACTGGACGGCCTCGGCTACGGGCCGGTGATCGCATTCACGAAGCAGTGCGAGAACTACCGGCTGTCGACACCCGCTGGCAGACCAGTCCTGGCGACCGTGGTCACCGTGCCGGAGATCGAGGGGACGTTCCTGGAGGTCGAGACGATGGTCAACGAGCCGGACGTACCCGCGGCCCTGGACGACCTGCGCGCCGTGCTGCTCGACCTGGAAATCGGGCCGGACGCTCTGACCACCGAGCTATACACGGACGCCGTTGCTGCGGCCCGGCACTGACCCGACTCGGGGCGGCCGCGTAGTCAGTCCCCCACCGGGCTGATGGCCTCGCGCAGCCACGCCGCGTACGAGTCGGGTGAGCCTCGCAGACAAGGGTGTCGGTACTACCGACACCCCCGGCGGACCTCAGCAGATGGCGCTCGGTCAGGTGCGCCTCAAGCGCCGGATACGCCGCAGCCGTCGTCGAGAGGATCAGCTGGTGCTCCGAGCCTTCGCCGGTCTCGCCGAGGTGCCGGAAGACCGAGACGACCGGGCCGACGATCTGCGCGTTGCCAGCCAGCCGCGCGGCGACCACGGAGCGGGCGAGAGCCTTCGCCGTGTCGAGGTCTGGGGTCGCAGTGGTCACGCGCAGAAGATCGCTCATGCCGGGAAGGCTAGTGCCCTCGGGTGAAGTTGCGCCGATCGCCTGAGTGGATCAGTTCCCTGGGTCTACCCTGCGCCGTGGCGCATCATCACCTGAGGGGGAACCATCATGATCGATCAGCAGCCAGACACGCCCGCGCCTAGGCACTCGCGACGCCGCATGCCGTACATCGTCGGCGCCACCACCGTCATCCCGGCTGTCGGCGTGGCCATCGGTTGGGCGCTTTCCAGCGGCAGCTCAAGCGCCCCGGCCGCTGCCGCCGCGCTCGCCTCAGCCAGTGCGACCGCGCAGGCGCCGTCGGCGTCCTCGACGATCCCGGCCGCGGATGTCGCCGGGTGCACGACGCTGGAGGGCGCGACCTGGAACGTCACGAACGCCACCGAGGTGGGCCTGACGCAGGACGTTATAAACGGGGTGCTCGACCAACTCCCGCACGGCCAGCAGCTGAACACTGACCTGCTCGCCGCGGAGACACCGCTTGTCGAGGTGGATGACGGCCTGATCGATCTGGCCGAACGGCCGACCGACTATGCGCAGTACGTAGCCGCGTTCGAGGCGGGGCTGCGACAGGTTGAGACGGACTGCGCAGCGTACGGCGTGTCGTTCAGTGTGAACCTGACGTCCCTGCCGACGGGTGCTGCATGACGAGCACCCGGCCTGCCGCATCGTCAGTCTGGGACGTCAGGCAAGCAACCCGGCGGCCCCACTGCCGCCGGTGGGCGAGCGGGGCGGTCCGCCGGAATCGCCGGCCCGCGGTCGGTTAGCTGCGGGTGCGTTTGTCGACGCGGGCGGCGCGCTTGTCGCCGACGGCGAGGGTGCGTAGGGCGCGGGCGGCGGCGCGCTGCTCGGGGGTGATGCGGGCCGCGGCGGTCTTCTTGGCCGCGGTCTTCTTGGCGGCCGCCCGTTTGCCGGCCGAGGTCGAGCCGTTGAACTTGCCGCCGGGGCCGCGCTTGACGCGCTGCTCGATCGGGGCCTCCGGGGTGGGCCGGTAGGCGGGCGGTGCGTTGCGCAGCGGGCGCGGCTTGCCGGTCAGGGACCGCGGGATCGGCGCCCCCGCGGCGCAGGCCGCCGCGGTACGCCGGATCTCCACCCGCCGTTCGGCGCGCCGGGCCCGGTACCGCCGGATCGAGGTGCGTACGTGCCGGGCGGTGCGGTGCACGGTCTTGCGGACCCGGCGGCGTACCGCGCGGCGCACCTTGCGGATCACCGTGCGGCGGCGCTTGCGGATCGTGCTGCGGATGCTCATGTCCCCATCTCTTGATACGGGTCGCGGCCGGTCGGGACGGTGCCCTCACCGGCGATCACCGTGGTTTCCAGGGGTGGCGACCCTCCGGCCGCCGGGCCGATGACCGGTGTTACCTCGCAGGTCACGGCCATGACACGCCCCTCTACCGGGCCCATTGCCGAGGTAACGGGGCGGGGCTACCGGCCGGACAGTGCGATCACGGGTCGGTGAGGGGTCGGCGAGGGGGAGAAGTAGACCCCTCCCCCTCTACCGATCTTGTTCACGCGGCCTCGGTGTCGGCGGTCCACGTCGCCGGCAGCGCGGCCTCCAGGTCGGCGCGCCGGTAGCCGGCCAGGTTCGTCCCGGCGACCTTGACCTGCTTGGTGGAGCGCACCACGCCGGCCGCGTCCAGCGCCGCGGCGAGCGTCTCGGGGTTCAGGTCGCCCCACGCGCCGTCGTCGACGCCGGCCAGGTCGGTGAGCAGGTCGGTGGTGTGCATCGTCGGGGCGTGCCGCATGACGGAGAGGCAGTCGGTCAGGATGGCCGGGATCACGGTGCGCGGGTCGGCCAGGTCGGCGAGCTGGCCG
>DASYAE010000032.1:0-3179 GCA_036501535.1 Actinocrinis sp.
TCCGCGGTGTCGGTCACCGCTGTGCCGAGCACCGCGCCGACCGCGGCGGCGACCCCGGCCCCGCCATCCGCCAGTCCGGCTACACGCGTGCTGCGCGGCCCGGCGCCAGCACCCTCGCCCGGCCGCTGGTCCAGGAAGGCCCGTGCCGCCGCGGCCGCGTTCCGGATCCCCGCCGTGGCCGAGCTGCGCAGACCTGTCCGGCGGCCGGCCACGACCAGCTCGGTCGCGCCGTCGTGCCAGTGCAGCCCGACGTCGCAGGTGCCGAGCCCAGCGTGCCCGGTCCCGTCATCCAGGCTGAACAGGAACCGTCCCGGCAGTACGGCCAGGCCGGGGTCGGCCCTGATCGCGTGGTCCAGAGCGCGCACCTGGCCGCGCAGGTCCGGATTGCCGGCCAGCCCGGCCAGCGGGCTCGCGGTGATGTTGCGCGCCCGGTCGTGGGCGGGTGAAGGCATGAGGCCGACCGAGGCGGCGCGCTGCGCCATGACGTCGGACGCGCTCGGCTGAATGCCCCGGATCTGCACGTTGCCGCGGGCGGTGAGGTCGATGTGTCCATCGCCGAACCAGTCGGCCATGGCGGCCAGCGAACGCAGCTCGGCGCTGCTCGCGTAGCCGCCGGGCAGCCGGATCCGTGCGACGAGCCCGTCGCGCGCCTCATGCAGGTCGAGAATTCCCGGGCATGCGTCGCCGGTGGTCATCGGCCGCTCGCCAACAAAGTCCCCACGGCAGGCCGACAGTAGCGGCCGGTAACGTCCTGGTCAACGCCGGGGGGTCGGGTGCTGCTGGGTGGGCGACTTGTCGGGAGCCTCCATCCGCCGCCGAGCTCAGCCACGCTGCGTGCTGGCCAGTAACAGAAAAGGTGTTCAATGGTGCACATGGCAGTCAGCCCGGCATTTACCGAAGCCGATATCAAACGCGCTGCTGGGGACAGATCATTCGCGCGTGGCAGTGAGTACCTCGACGCCGTCGAGAACCTGGATATTGGTGACGCCGAAATCACCGCGAGCGTCTACGGCAACACCGAGTACCACGTATCCCTGGCATTGGGCGACGAAGGGCTCACCGGGGACTGCACCTGCCCCTACGGCCGGGAGGGCTTCTTCTGCAAGCACAGCGTCGCGGTCGGGCTCGTCGTGCTGAAGATCGGCGACGACTTGCCGCGGCACATCGAGGCGACACGCGCCGGGCGGCAGGCTCTCGAGTCCTGGCTGGAATCGCTCTCCGGGGAGGACCTGCTCGCCGAGTTGTTAGCGCTGCTGAACCAGGACCGGGATCTGCGGCGGCGCTTCGAGCTGCGCGCGGCGTCCGTGAACGCTGACGCCGTGACGGTGCGGCGCGCGGTCAGGGAGCTGATCATGCTGCCCCGCCGCGGCTACATCGAGTACGGCGAGGCCTACGCCTACGCCGACGACGTCCGCAAAGCGGCCGCCGCGATCGGCGACCTGATCGACTCCGGGGGAGGGGCGGACGCGATCGGGATCATCCGCGAGGCGATCGCACTGCTGACCGACGCGCTCGGGCACGTCGACGACTCCTCCGGATCGGTCGGAGAGGCCGCGTACGAGCTGCTGGATGTTCACCTGCGCGCGTGCCAGGCAGCACTGCCGGAGCCGGCGGCGCTGGGCAACTACCTCGCGGACCTGCTGCTGTGCAACGAGTACGGGCTCGGGCCGGATCTCGGCGACTATGCCGAGTTGCTCGGCGACCGGGGCACGGCCGTATTCCGCGAGCGCATAGCAGCCGCCTATGCGAAGGATCCGAGGGACTGGCAGGCGAGAAGCCTGATGGAGACGATCGCCAAGGCCGACGGGGACGTCGATGCCGTCGTCGCGATCTACGCCGCCGACCCCGATAGCCGCGGCTGGAGCCACCTTCTCATCGCCCAGGAACTCGACGCGGCAGGCCGTGACCGTGAGGCGCTCGACTGGGCCGAGCGCGGCCTGCGCGAGGCGGAGCAGCCGGACTGCCGGCTCGTGGACTACCTCGCCGACCGGTACGCGGCCGCGAGCCGGACCGAGGACGTGCTCAACCTTCGCCGCGACCGGTTCCGCGCCGAACGGACCCTAGCCCATTACCAGGTGCTGCGGCAGGCCGCCGCGGAGCACGGCGCCTGGACGGCGGAACGCGAGAGCGCGCTCGCTTTGCTGCGCGACGACGCGCGTCGGCTGCGCTTCCGGGTCCCGTGGGCCTGGGGCGGCGGCCCGGTCCTGGTCGACGCGCTGCTCGACGATGGCGACCTGGATGCCGCTTGGATAGTGGCCGAGACCACCGCGGCCACGACCGGCGATCAGTGGGTACGGCTGGCCGACGCCTCGGCCGGCGCCCGCCCGGCCGACGCCCTGGCCGCGTATCTCAGGGTCGTCGAGTCGCTGAAGCAGTCGACCGGCAACGACACCTACCAGCGGATCGCGACCCTGCTGCTCGCCGCGCGCGCCTGCCACGAATCCCTGGGCACCGTTGCCGAGTTCCGCCGCTACGTCGCGTCCCTCCGCGCGGACCAGAAGCGCAAGCGCAACCTGATCAAGATCCTCGACGCAAACGGCCTCTAAACCCCGGATGGTCTTCCTAACGGCGGCGCCGGCGCCGTTGCTGTCGTCCTAGTAGCAGCAACGAGCCGGCGACACCAAGGGCCGATTCGGGATTCCGCGAAATGGCGCCTACTATGCCATATTATGCCCGATTCCAGGAAGGCCGCTGACGCTCATTTTGGACAGGAGCGAGGTTTCGGCGGGGGTTGGCTGATTTCGTGTCACGCCGTTACTGGGAGGGAGGCTTCGCCTCGGGCAGGCCGGGTCCGGGCGGCCGACCTGGACGGTTCGGTTGACGTGCGCGCTTGGCGTGCGCCAGAGTCGGCACGTACACGCGACGGTTAGCGAGGAAGCCGGTGCGAATCCGGCGCGGTCCCGCCACTGTCACCGGGGAGCAGACCCCAGCACGGCCACGGCCCGTTCGGGCGGGAAGGCCGGGGCGCGCACCGATCCGGGAGCCAGGACACTCCGGCCGCCGCGACCTTCGACCCGGGGCGAGGATCCCGAGAAGGGCCCGTCGTGTCTTCAGGACCCAGCGACAGCACGGTTCTGCTGCTGTCCACGTCCGATACCGACCTGCTGGCCGCCAAGGCCGGCGGCGCCGACTACCTGCTCGCGAACCCCGCACGCCTGGACCCGGCCGATCTCGCGCCG
>DASYAE010000033.1:0-1732 GCA_036501535.1 Actinocrinis sp.
AGCGGGTTGAGCAGCTGGCCTTTCACCCGGCTGACCAGCGACGACATGAACGCCTGCTGGCGGCCGATCCGCTCCAGGTCGCTGCCGTTGCCCAGCGTGTACCTGGCCCGCACGTAGCCGAGCGCCTGAGTCGGGGTGAGCATGTGGTACCCGGCGGACAGGTACAGGCTGGACAGCGGGTCGTCGATCGGCGCCGGGTTGCATTCCTCGACGCCGCCAAGGGCCGCGACCATGTCCTTGAACCCGGAGAAGTTGACCACCACGAAGTGGTTGATGTAGATGCCGGTGTCCTGCTCGACTGTCTGGACCGTGCACGCGACGCCGAGCGCGGTGTGGTTCCCGTCCAGGTTGCCGATCGCGAACGCCTCGTTGATCTTGAACTGGGTCGGCGCGGAGAGCTGGCCGTCGCCCATCGTGCAGTCCGGGATGTTGACCCAGGAGTCGCGCGGGATCGACACGACCTCGGCCCATTTCCTGTCGGCCGGGATGTGCACGATCATCAGCGTGTCGGACTGGTCGGTGACCAGGCCGGTGCCGTAGCCGCTGCCCTGGCCGTAGCGGGTGTCGGAGCCGAGGACCAGGATGTTCTCCGCCTGCGGGTGCAGGTTGACCGGCTGCCTGCCGAGCAGGCCCTTGATGTCGTCCTGCTGAATGTTCGCGTTGAAGTGCCGCAGCAGCGTATAGCCGGTCGCCAGGACCGCGACGAGCAGCACCGCGAGGCTGGCCGACCCCCAGATAAGGATCCGCCTGCGGCGGCGCCGCCACCGGCCGCCCGGCGGGGACCCCGGCGCCCCGGCGGGCTGGTCCGCCTGCGGCGGCTCGACGGCCGCGGTGCCAGGGGCATCCGGCCCGTCGTCCGGCTCACCGGACGGGAGCACACTGCCCATTCGTCACCACACTGTTCAAGGGCTCAATCGCGGACTAAAGGGGGTGCTTCCCCGTCGGCAGCCAGGTCATGCCGTTACCGATGTTAATTAACTTCAACTCACAGCTCGCTTTCGCTCCAGTTGTCCTGGCTGATTTCATGCTCGGCGGCGAGGTGGCGGGCACGCCCTAATTCACCGGGTTGGCGATCCACGCGGCGGGGTCGGGGCCGAGGAGGAGAAGGCGGCCGAGCACGTCGATCGTGCCGCCGAGTTGGGCGCTGCCCGGCAGCGGGGCGCCGGACGCCGGGTTGTTCATGTCCATGCTTATGTTCACGCCCGTCAGCCCGCCGACCGGCGCGGTCGCGCACAGCCGTTGCCATACGTCGTCAGGCAGGTTCTGCACGAGGTACAGCCACTGCACCCCCAGCCGGCTCACGTACGACGACTGGCCGCCGCCGGACTGGCAGACGTCCGGCCCGGTTACGATCGACGCGCTGATGCTCAGCGCTGAGGTGTCCACGCTGGGGCCGACCGTGATGCCAGTGCCGAACGTCCGGCCGCCAGAAACGTCGAACGATGCCCGCCACACCTGCCAGCCAGCCGGAAGTTCCCCGGAGAGCCGGAACGCGAAGGTGAGCGGCGTCGTGCCGCCGTACGCCACGTGGGCGGCCACCTTCTGCAGCAGCGCCCGCGTCGCCGCCGTCGGCGGCAAGGGCTTGCCGCCGCCCGCGGCGATCCCGGACAGGGAAAGCTCGGCCCATGCGTCCGGCGCGTACTCCCAGGCGACGCCAGAGCCGTGATCCGTCCAGAACGCCGGCCGTCCGTTGATGTTGGGGGCGGCGCCGGTCACCGTGAACGCGGCGTCG
>DASYAE010000034.1:0-1968 GCA_036501535.1 Actinocrinis sp.
CGACGCGGGGCACGCCGTGGTCGGCGCGGTGGCGCGGGAGTCGCTGGCGACCGAGCCAGCCTCCGTCGTGCAGCTCGTCAAGCGGCACATCGGCTCGGGCTGGACGTTCGACTACGGCGGCGTCGCCTACCGGCCCGAGCATGTGTCCGCGCTGATCCTGCGCAAGGTGGTGCACGACGCGCAGCTGCTCGCGGGGCCGGTCACCCAGGCCGCGATCACGGTGCCCGCCTATTTCAGCGACCCGATGCGCGCGGCCACGCTGCGGGCCGGGGAACTGGCCGGCCTCGAGGTGCTTGGCCTGCTGTCCGAGCCGACCGCGGCGGCGCTCGCCTACGGCTACGACCGGCGCCCGGCGGGCGCAACGGGCGTGGTGGTCGACCTCGGCGGCGGCACCTTCGACGTGACCGTGATGGAGTACGACGGGGCCGAACTGAAGGTTCGCGCCACCGGCGGGGACGCCTACCTCGGCGGGGCGAACTTCGACAAGGTGCTGTTCGACCGCTTCGTCGAGCGGTTCGAGTCCGCGCACGGCCTGGACATCAACGACCCGGACGCGCTATCGCTCGACGAGTGCGCCCAGGTCTCCCAGGACTGGCTGATGCGCGCCGCGCGGGCCAAGCACGACCTCACCTCCCGCGACCGCACCAGCGTCGCGCTGCAAGCCGCCGGACTGACGCTGCGGGTGGACGTGACCAGGGCCGAGTTCGTCTCCGGAAGCGCCGTGCTGCTCGACGAGATGACCGAGAAGATGGCCGACGTCGTCGCGGCGGCCGGGGTCACCCAGAAGGACATCTCCGTGGTACTGCCGGTCGGCGGTGCGACCCGGATGCCGGCCGTCAGGGAGCGGATGAAGGAGATGTTCGGCGTCGACCCGGACACATCGGTCCGTCCGGACGAGGCGGTGGCGCTCGGCGCCGCGCTGTTCGCCGCGCAGCGGCAACTGGAACGGGGCGGCGCGCTGGTGATGGCGCCGAGCGCCAGGGAGTACCTGTCGGAGCTGACAGTGACCGACGTCACGGCGCACAGCCTGGGCATCAGCGTCTTCGAGACGGCAGGCGACCGGCAGCGCCCGGTGATGACCGCGCTGCTGCGGCGGAACACCGCGCTGCCCGCCTCCGCCGAGCGCACCTTCTTCACAATGCGGCCAGGCGAGACGCGGATCGTGGTCCCGGTGCTCGAAGGCGAGTCCGACGATCCCGGCCTGTGCCGCCGCGTCGGCGTGGTGGTGATCGACGGCCTGCCGCCGCACCGGCCGGCCCACCAGCCCGTCAGCGTCACGATGTCGCTGAACGAGAACGGGATCCTCCAGGTCGCCGCGACCGACGTGTCGACAGCGGCGCAGGCGAGCACCACGATCGCCCGCGAGTACCTGGCGAACGGCGACGCCTCGAGTGGCGCCGCGGATCGCATGGCGGCCACCATGCAGATCGAGTAGGAAGGATCCATGCAGCGGCAGGAGGACTGGTACGCGTACCTGGGGCTTTCGCCGCAGGCGGCGGAGGAGCAGATCGCGCAGGCCGTCGAGTGGCTGAGCCGGCAGGCGGCTGCGCTGGCGGTGACCGCGCCCGAGCGCTCGCAGCGGCTGCGCGACACGATCCGGCTGATCAAGCGCGACCTGCTTTCCGGCCAGGAAAACCGGCAGCGTTACGACCTCGGCCTGGCAGCCGCGGCAGGGCTGGCGACGCAGGCGGCGCCGGTGCCTGTCGCGCCGGCGCCTGCCTTCTCCGGCCTGGGCAGCGAGGGCGTCGGCTCGCGGATCGCGCGGTTCCTGCGCACCGGCTGGACCTGCGCGGCGTGCGGCAAGGAGGCGTTGCCTAGCGACTGGTTCTGCACGAAGTGCGGAACCCCCATCAAGCCGGTCCAGCCCGAGGCCGCGCAGGCAATGGCGCGCCCTGCCTGTGTCCATTGCGGCAGCGCGCTCACCGTGAATGACGTGTTCTGCTCCAGCTGCGGCACCCGCGTGCGTAC
>DASYAE010000035.1:0-50704 GCA_036501535.1 Actinocrinis sp.
CCCGGCTCGCCGTGCCGACGCTCGTCGTGCGCAGCAGCGAGGATCCCGTGGTGCCGCCCGGCCAGAGCGAGCGACTGTGGCAGGCGCTTCCAACCGACCGGCGCGAGCGGCTGGATGTCGCCGACAGCTACCACGTCGTACCGCTGGACAACGACGCGCCGGAGCTGTTCCGGCGCAGCATCGAGTTCGTCCGCACCCACGCCCTCGTGAAGTCCTGAACCGACCCGAGCCGACGCAGTCTCAACCAAGGAGTCGGAACCGATGACCGATGTCGCCGCCGGTCCCGCCGTCGACGAGGGCGTGACCTCGCCGGCGTCCGGACCCGGCAGGAGCGCCCAGACCCGTCGCGGCAGGAGGAAGGGGCTGCTGAGCAGGTACTGGACCGGCCTCGTCGGGCTGATCGCGGTCCTCGTGTTCCTCGGCGCCTGGCAGTGGGCGGCCGAGACGAACGCGATCAACCCGCTGTTCACCAGCTCGCCGTCGCGGATCTGGAAGGCGCTGGCCAACCTGGTCGCGACGGGGCAGTTGTGGCCCAACATCTGGATCAGCGGCCAGGAGTTCCTGATCGGCTTCGGCCTGTCCATCGTGGTCGCCATCCCGCTGGGCATCCTCATCGGGTGGTACCGGCCGGTCGAGGCGGTCTTCAACCCGTTCGTGTCGTTCCTGAACTCGGTGCCGAGGATCGCGCTGCTGCCGCTGCTGATCATCTGGGTCGGCATCGGCATCGAGCTGAAGATCGCCATCGTGTTCCTCAGCGCCGTCGTCGCGATCCTGATCAACACGATCACCGGCATCAAGGCGCTCGATCCGCAGCTGATCACGATGGCGCGGTCGTTCGAGGCGAGCGACTTCAAGATCTTCCGGCAGATCGCGCTGCCCGGCTCGGTGCCCTACATCCTCAGCGGCATCCGGCTCGGCCTTGGGCACGCGCTGGTCGGTGTGGTCGTCGGTGAGCTGTATGCGGCCAACAGCGGCGTCGGCCACCTGATCGCCGTGGCGGGCAACACGTTCCAGATCGACCTGGTGTTCGCGGGTGTCGTGATCATCGCGGTGTTCGGCCTGATCTTCACCTGGCTGTTGGGCAGGCTCGAACAGCACTTCCAGTCGTGGCGGCAGTAGTCGTGAGAGGAACCGCGTGATGAGCAGGAGCAAGGCGCCCGCGCGACCGGCGGCGACGGCGACGCGTGGCGCGACCGTCGCCATCAAGGACGTGTGCGTCGAGTACGACACCGCCCGGTCCGGCGTGCAGGAGGCGCTCAAGGACATCAACCTGACCCTCGGCAGCGGCGAGTTCGTCTGCGTCGTCGGCACGAGCGGCTGCGGCAAGACCACGCTGCTCAAGGCCATCGACGGCCTGGTGCCGACCACCTCCGGCTCGATCGAGCTGGACGGCAGGCTGATCACCAAGCCGGACCGGACCCGCAGCGTGGTCTTCCAGAGCGCGTCGCTGCTGCCGTGGCGCACCGTCGAGGACAACGTCCGGTTCGGGCTGGAGATGCACGGCCGGCACCGCACTCCCGAAGCCCGCCGGCACGTCCGCGACCTGATCGAGCTGGTCGGGCTCGGCGGCTTCGAGTCGTCCTATCCCGGTGAGCTGTCCGGCGGCATGCAGCAGCGGGTCAACCTGGCCCGGGCGCTGGCCGTCGATCCGGAGCTGCTGCTGCTCGACGAGCCGTTCGCCGCGCTCGACGCGCAGACCAGGGAGATCATGCAGGGCGAGCTGCTGAAGATCTGGGAGGCGACGCACAAGACGGCGCTGTTCATCACGCACCAGATCGACGAGGCCGTCTACCTGGCCGACCGGGTCGTGGTGATGACGGCACGGCCGGGCCGTATCCGCGACGTCATCACCGTCGACATCCCCCGGCCGCGCCCGCTGCAGATCAAGCGCGACCCGCATTTCGTCGAGTACGTGGACCGGGTGTGGAACCTGATCGAGGAAGAGGGCCGGCTGGCGGCCCGGCGCGAGCACGGCGTCCTGCGGGACTCCGGCTGACGCGGGGCCGCGCGCCGACTGCGCCGACAGCGCCGACCAAGCCGCCGCCGATCCCGGTGCGGCGGCCGCGCCGGTCGCCGTCAGCGGTGCAGCAGCATCCGGATGCGCAGCTCCGCGAGGTGGCGCATGTGGTCGCCGGCCAGCCGTTCCGCCGTCTCGGCGTCGCCGTTGCTGATCGCGTCGGCCAGCGCGATGTGCTCGCCGATCGACTCCTCCACGCGGCCGGGCAGGCCGAGCGTCGGATCGGGGAAGCGGCGCGCCGCGTTGTGGATCTGGGACAGCGCCCGGGTCAGGTACCGGTTGCCGGCCGCCTCGAGGATCACCGTGTGGAAGTCGAAGTTGAGCTTCGAGAGCTCCTGGGCCTTTCCCTGCGCCCCGAGGTCCTTCATCCTCGGGATCAGCTGGGAGAAGGCCTCCAGGCACTGCTGGGCGCCGCGCCGCGCGGCCAGCTTCGCGGCCAGCATCTCCAGCGTCTCGCGCATGACGTAGAGCTCGACGACGTCCTCGGTCGTCATCTGGGCGACGACGGCGCCCTGATTGGCGTTGATCGACACCAGCCCCTCGGACGCGAGGATGCGGAACGCGTCCCGGACCGGCGTGCGGCTGACGTTCATCTCGCGGGCGACCTCGGCCTCGCGCAGCCAGGTGCCCGGCGTGAGCGCGCCGTCGAGGATCGCCTCGCGCAGTGCGGCCGCGACCGCCTCGGGCATGCTGCCGCGCGAGGGAGCGGGTCCCTTGGCGGGCAGGCTGAACCGCGCCGGCGCGGCCGCGGTGTCCTGGGCGGGTCGGGGAGAGCTCATCGCACCTCGTCCTCGGTCGGGGAACTGGATCGGGTTCTGCCGGTAATCGTATACAGGTTGGACACCGTAGGAAATCGGGCTGTCCGAAATCAGTTGTGTCTTCGCACGTCGCGTCCTTGGCCGTTGACACAAACGCGTGGTGGGTGCGACTAGGCAAGCGACGGCCAGGATTGTATGCTATCTCCATACAATTGCGGCGGCCGCGCGGCATGATCAGAGAGGACCGACCGTATGAAGGTGTACGAAGCCCTGGCTCGAGCGTTCGTCGCGGAGGGCACCAGCGCCGTCTTCGGGATGATGGGCGACGCGAACATGTACTGGATGAACGAGCTGGACAAGCTCGGCGTCCGGCAGTTCGAGGTGCGGCACGAGGGCGGCGGTCTCGCGATGGCCGACGGCTGGGCGCGCACCGACGGCAATCCGGGCGTCTGCACGACGACGAGCGGTCCCGGTGTCGCCCAGCTGGCCACGACGCTGCTCGTCGCGGCCCGCGCCCGCACCCCGATGGTCGCGTTCGTCGGCGAGGCCCCCGCCGGGGACGACTCCTATGTGCAGCGGCTGGACCAGAAGCGCTTCGCCGAGGCGTGCGAGGCCGGGTTCGTCCACCTGAGCAAGCCGGACATCGCCTTCGAGGCGGTGCAGACCGCGTTCTACCGTGCGCGCACCGAGTCACGGCCGATCCTGCTGTCCGCGCCGATGAACATCCAGCAGCAGAGCATCGACGACGAGGAGTACGTGACCTCGGCCGAACTGCTGGCGCACTCGGCGCCGGTGTTCCCGAATCCCGCGTCGATCGCGGCCGCCGCCGACATCGTCGCCGAAGCCGAGCGTCCGGTGATCATCGTCGGCCGCGGCGCTATGCGGTCCGGTGCCGGCGACGCGATCCTGCGGCTGGCCGAGAACACCGGCGCGCTGATCGCGACGACGCTGATGGCCAAGACGTGGCTGTCCGACCAGGACGAGTTCCACGTCGGCATCTCCGGCCTGTACTCGACGAAGACGGCGATGGAGCTCTTCCAGGAGGCCGACTGCGTCATCGCGGTAGGCGCCGGGCTGAACAAGTACACCACCGAGCACGGCTACCTCTACCCGGGCGCGCGGTTCGTCCAGATCGACACCAAGCCGCACGTCGTGATGGGCGACGGGCGCTCCGCCGACGTGTTCGTGCAGGCCGACGCCACGCTGGGGGTGCAGGAACTGCACCGGGCGCTGACCGACCGGGGCGTGCGCCGCACCGGTTACCGGACGCCCGAGGTGAAGGAGCGGCTGACCACCGCGTTCGAGGACAACCAGGAATACGAGCTCGAGCCGGACACGATCGACCCGCGCGACCTGTGCCGCATCCTGGACGAGCGGATCCCGCCCGAGATCGGCCTGATCATCGGCGGAGGCCAGAACATCTGCTTCTCCACGATACTGATGACGCGCCGGCGCAGGATGCTGCTGGCCAACCAGCACTTCGGCTGCATCGGCCAGGGCCTGACCACCGCCATCGGCGCCATGGTCGCCACCGAGGACAAGCCGGCCTTCCTGCTCGAGGGCGACGCGGGCTTCATGATGCACCTGCCCGAGTTCGAGACGGCCGTGCGCTACGGGCTCCCGATCCTGGTCGTGCTGTTCAACGACCAGCTGCTCGGCGCCGAGTACCACAAGGCCGTGGCCAAGGGGCTCAACGCCGACCTGGCCCGCATCACGACACCGGACATGGGCGCCGTCGGCCGGGCGCTGGGCGGCCGCGGCACCCTGGTGACCGACCTGGACAGGCTGCGCAGCGCGATCGACGAGTACATCGCCGACCCGGCCCCGACGATCATCGACGCCCGCATCTCGACGTCCGTGATCAGCATTCCCTACCGCAGGCTGCACTTCGGCCAGGACGCCTGACCGTCACCGGGCAGATCCTCCGGGACGCGCAGTCGGCCGCGCGTCCCGGATCCCCGCGTGTCGGGGCCGGTGATACGCGTGCGCTGCTGAGTTCGCGCGTTGGGGTCAGGAACGAAGGGTGCGCAGGCCGGCGCGGATTTCGCCGACCAGGATCTCGGGCTGTTCCAGGGCCGCGAAGTGCCCGCCCTTGCCGGCCTCGCCGTAGTGGATCAGATTGCTGTAGGTCTCTTCGATCCAGCTTCGCGGCAGGCGCGGGATGTCCCTCGGGAAGACGGTCACCGCGACCGGAAGCGTCAGCCTCGGGCCGGCGAAGGTGGCCGATCTGTTCTCCCAGTAGATGCGGCCGGACGACGCCGCGCTGTTTGTGAACCAGTAGAGGGATATCGCGTCGAGCATGTCGTCCCTGCTCAGGGCGTCCTCGGCCAGCCCGTGGTTGTCGGTCTTGGACTGGAACTTCTCGTAGATCCAGGCCGCCTGGCCGGCGGGGGAGTCCGCCAGGGCGAATCCGACGGTCTCCGGTTTCGTGCCCTGAAGGTGGTTGGACCCACCGAGATCGCCGGTGTAGAGGGCGAGGGACGCCACGGCGTTGCGCTGTTCGGGCGACAAGGTGTCGGGTATCTGTGCGGGAAAGGCGTACTGGGTGTTGAGATGAATTCCGAGAAGCCCCTCAGGTTGTATGGCCCCGAGGGCGGTGGTGACGACGGCACCCCAATCACCGCCTTGCGCGGCCCATCGCGCGTAGCCAAGACGCTTCATCAGCTCCGCCCACGCGCTTGCGATGCGCGACACAGTCCACCCGGTCCGCGTGGGCTTCTGGGAGAACCCGAACCCGGGCAGCGACGGGACGACGACGTCGAATGAATCGGCGGCATCGCCTCCGAACGAGATCGGATCGGTCAGCGGGCCGATCAGCTTGAGGAACTCGAGGATCGAGCCCGGCCATCCGTGCGTGAGTATCAGCGGCATCGCGTTGGGATTCCTGGACCTGACGTGGATGAAGTGGATGTCCAGCCCGTCGATCTCGGTCAGGAACTGGGGGAAGCGATTGAGCCCGGACTCCAAGCGCCGCCAGTCGTAGCCGCGCTGCCAGTGGTCGACCAGAGATCTGGTGTTCTCCACGCGAACCCCTTGCGACCAGTCGCCCACCGTTTCCGGATCCGGCCACCGCGTTCTGGCCAGTCGCTGCTTCACGTCGTCGATCTGCGCATCCGAGATCGAGACGGTGAACGGGCGCACAAGGCTCGAGGTCGAGGTCGGGGGCGTCGGTGAGGTCATTGCCCTCTTCTTTCGTGAGCTGCGAAGCACGGCGCAACTTTTCGTTGCACACCGGTGTGCAGCCTACTTTGTTGCACACCGGTGTGCAACAATGGCGTCGTGCCCACCGAGTCCTCTCGCGCGCGCGCGACGAACGAGACACGCGATCGCATCCTCGACGTCGCCCTCGCCGTGCTGGGAGAGAACCCCGACGCCGGAATGGGCGACATCGCCTCCGCCGCCGGCGTCGTGCGTCGCACGGTCTACGGCCATTTCCCCTCGCGCCTCGACCTGGTTCGCACACTGACGGAACGGGCCGTCACCGAGATGACAGCCGTGCTCACCGAAGTCAACGCCTCCGACGCAGCGGCGGACGCGGCGTGGGTCGGATTCATCGCCCGCCTCTGGCCGGTGGCGTACCGGTACCGAGTGCTGTTGGCGCTGCGCCGCGGCGAGTACGGCGAAACGATCCACGGCCTGCTCGGGCCAGTCGATGAGCTCCTGGCCGACCTCGTGAAACGGGGCCAGGACAGCGGCGTGTTCGCACAGCACCTGCCGGCAGGCATGCTGAGCCAGGTCGCCTACGGCGTCGTGTTCGCCATCGCGGACACCGACCTGTCGAACGGGACCCCCGGCGCCCGAGCAGCGACGATCACGAGCCTGCTGATGCTGGGAGTCCCCGAGACGCGCGCCATCGCCCTCGTGGGCGACCAGCCCTGACCCGCAGCACTCGAGCGCAGCCGCGCATTCAGCCTTGGCTACACCCCTGTCCGATCGCTCGCCGCCGCGCGCAGGTCGAGGATCTGTTGCGCGATGTCGTGGGCGGCTTCGTCCACCTCCTTGTCCACGTGGACGAACAGGGCCTCGGCCTCGGCCGCGGGCCAGTCGGCGGGCAGGTGGGCCGGAGGCAGGCGCGGGTCGGCGCGGATGACCTGCAGCCAGTCGCAGGCGAGCAGGAGTTTGACGGCGAGCGTATCGCCGCGGCGCGGGGGAGTGTCCGGGTCCTGCCACCGGATGAGGAAACTGCGATAGCGCGCGGCGACGGCGTCGACGTCCCAGGTCTCCTGGACCATCTTGGCCACGTCGGTGCCGGGGACCGACTGCGCGTAGAACGCCTTCACGTGTGATTCGAGGCCGAGACTGCCGACGAGATCGGTGACGTCGACCTTGCCGGGGGCGATCCACAGGCCGTTGAACAGGGGGCCGAAGCCGGCCCAGACCAGCTGGGAGCGCAGTTCGTGGCGCTGGCGCTGCCAGGACTCGGGCAGCGAGAAGCCGAGCAGGGTCCAGTGTCCGTCCCAGTCGCGGTTGACCGCGCCCTGGCGCCGGATGCGGTCCTCGCCGTCGTGCAGGATCCGTTCGGCCTGCGGGGTCAGGGCGAAGTACATGGCGCGGCCGCGGCGCTGGCGGGTGAGCATGCCGCGGTTGACCATGCGGGCCAGGGTGGAGCGCGCGGCGTGCTCGCCCACCCCGACGCGGGCGAAGACCTCGATGACGCTGGCCGCGGACACGGCGACGTTACGGCCCAGCACGTAGCGCCCGAGCATGTTGAGCATGAGCGTCTGGGGGCGGACCACGCCGTCCTCGGGTCCGTGCTCGCCGCCGTTGTTCTCCGGTTTCCTCTGCACGGCGGTCACGATACCGGACCCGGGACGCGGGTAGTGCCTCGTCAGCGGCATTACTTGGCTAATCGTTGACGGCAGCAGCAACTCTGCCTAATGTTCTCCGCACCGGGCGGGCCGCCCGGTGCGAGGGAGGAGGGTGCCTGATGGTGCACGCCGTCGATCTGTCCGGGCGCACCGCCGTCGTCACCGGCGCGGGCCGCGGTCTCGGCCTGGCCTATGCCAGGGCTCTGGCCGCCCGCGGCGCCGCCGTGGTCGTCAACGACGTCGACGCCTCGGCGGCCGAGGCCGCGGCCGAGCTTGTGCGCGAAGCCGGCGGCCGGGCGCTGGCGGTGGGCGGACCGGTCGGGCCGAGCGAGACGGCCGAGGCGCTGGTGGATGCGGCGGCCGCGGAGTTCGGCGGGATCGATGCGATGATCACCAACGCGGGCGTGCTGCGCGACACGGTGCTGTGGAAGATGTCCGACGAGGACTTCGACACGGTTGTCGACGTGCACCTGCGCGGCACCTTCACCTGCGTGCGGGCGGCCGCGATCGCGATGCGGGCGCAAGGCCGCGGCGGGCGGATCATCGTGGCCGGCTCGCCGACCGGGCAGCGCGGCACCTTCGGCCAGACCAACTACGCCGCGGCGAAGGCCGGCATCGTCGGGATGATGCGCACCTGGGCGATGGAACTGGCCCGCGCCGAGATCACCGTCAATGCCCTGATCCCAGTGGCGGCCACCGCGATGACCAGGACGATCCCGTTCTTCGCCGCGCACGTCGAGGCACTCGAACGCGACGGGGTGGCGCTGCCGGACGAGCTGCGCAAGGGCGAGGGCTTCGGGACCGCGGAGGACGTCGCAGGGCTCGTGGTCTACCTCGCCTCGGCCGGGTCGGCGGGCGTGACCGGCCAGGCGATCGGGGTCGGCGGGGACAAGCTGGCGCTGTGGTCGCACCCGCGGGAGGTCGCGGTCGAGTACGCGGACGGCGGCTGGAGCGCGGAGGCGATCGCCGCCGCCTGGCCCTCGACCCTCGGGCGCACGCCGGAGACGGTCGGGATGCCCGCGCCGGGGGCCGGACGGTGACCGGCATCTCAGGCATCGATGTCGAGAGCCTCACGGCGATCGACGTGCACACGCACGCCGAGGTCTCGAACTCCGGCTCCGGCTCGCTCCCCGAAGAACTCGAAGCGGCATCGAGCGCCTACTTCAAGGTCGACGCAGCGCATCGCAAGCCGACCTTGGACGAGATCGGCGCGTACTACCGGAGCCTGAAGATGGCGGCGGTGGTGTTCACCGTGGACGCCGAGGCCGCCACCGGCGTCCCGGCCGTGCCGAACGAGGAGATCGCCGAGGCTGCGCAGCGCTACCCGGACGCGATCATCCCGTTCGCCTCGATCGATCCGGCCAAGGGCCGGGCCGGCGCGCGCCGGGTGCGCGAGCTCGTGGATCAGCACGGGGTGCGCGGCTTCAAGTTCCACCCGAACGTGCAGGCGTTCTATCCCAACGACCGCGCGGCCTATCCGCTCTACGCGGTGATCGAGGAGTGCGGGGCGATCGCGGTGTTCCACACCGGGCAGACCGGGATCGGCGCCGGCGCCCCGGGCGGGGGCGGGATCCGGCTGAAGTATTCGAACCCGATGTACGTCGACGACGTCGCGGCCGACTTCCCCGGCATGCCGATCATCCTGGCGCACCCGTCGTTCCCGTGGCAGGACGAGGCGCTGGCGGTGGCGACGCACAAGCCGCAGGTCTACATCGATCTGAGCGGCTGGTCGCCGAAGTACTTCCCGCCGCAGCTCGTCCGGTACGCCAACTCCCTGCTGCAGGACAAGGTGCTGTTCGGCACCGACTATCCGCTGCTGACCCCGGAGCGGTGGCTGGCCGACTTCGCCGGGCTGCCGCTCAAAGACGAGGTGCGGCCCAAGATCCTCAAGCGGAACGCGGCCCGGCTGCTGGGGCTGTAGGACCTCCCTCGAGCCTCGATCCCGCGACGATGCGGCAAAGGAGCCGTCGACGATGCGAAACCAGGGCCTCGGCTCGTGGACCGCGCGGCGCGCCCGCAAGAGTCCACAGGCCACCGCCGTGATCCACCGGGAAGTGCGCTACGACTACCGGGAGCTGCACGCACGAACGCTGGGCCGCGCCGCGCAGCTGCACGCGGCCGGACTGAGGCGCGGTGACCGCGTCGCCTATCTGGGCCCGAACCACCCGGCGTATCTGGAGACGCTGTTCGCCGCGGGCATGCTCGGCGCGGTGTTCGTTCCGCTGAACACGCGGTTGGTCACTTCCGAGCTCGCCTACTGCCTGACCGACAGTGGAAGCACGCTCTTGGTGCATACCGAGAGCTGCGCGGGCGCGGCCGGCGCGGCTGCCGCCGAGGCCGAGCACGCGTTGCGGCTGATTTCCGCCGAGACGGCCGTGACGGCCGTGGCCGCCGGAACAGAGTTCGATGAACCGGTCGGCCTGGACGATCCCGGCATCATCCTCTACACCTCGGGCACGACCGGACGGCCGAAGGGGGCCGTGCTCAGTCACGGCAACCTGATCTGGAACGCCGTCAACGTGGTCGTCGACACCGATCTCGCGCACGACGAGGTGACCCTGGTCAGCGCTCCGCTGTTCCACACCGCGGCGCTCGGCATGACGTGCCTGCCCACCCTGCTCAAGGGCGGCACGGTGGTGCTCGAGGAGGGCTTCGACGAGCAGCGGACGCTGGAGGTGATCGCCCGCTACGGGGTGACGCTGCTGTTCGGCGTGCCCGCGATGTACCAGCGGCTCGCCGACGCGCCGGGCTTCGCGGACGCCGATCTCAGCAGCATCCGTACCCTTATGTGCGGCGGCGCCGCCGTGCCGCGCACGCTGATAGACCGGTATCTGGCGCGCGGGCTCGACTTCGTCCAGGGCTACGGCCTGACCGAGGCGTCCCCGGGCACCCTGCTGCTCGACGCGCAGCACGCGGTGAGCAAGGCGGGCAGCGCCGGGATGCCGCACTTCTTCACCGATGTGCGCTTGGCCGGTGCGGCCGCGGACGGTGCCGCCGCCGGAGACGCGGGGGAGCTGCGGGTGCAGGGCCCGAACGTGATGCTCGGGTACTGGGGCCGGCCGCAGGAGACGGCGCAGGCCCTGGACGACGGCTGGCTGCGCACCGGCGACCTGGCCGTCGCCGACGCGGACGGCTACCTGCGCATCGTCGACCGGCTCAAGGATCTGATCATCTCGGGCGGAGAGAACATCTCCCCGGCCGAGGTCGAAGAGGTCTTCTACCAGCACCCTGCGGTCGCCGAATGCGCGGTGATCGGCGTGCCGGACGAACGGTGGGGCGAGGTCGCCCGCGCCGTCGTCGTCATCCGGACCGCGCACGGGCCCGGCGACGCGGCGCCGGCGGAGGATCTCGCCGCTCAGCTCCTTGGCTTCGCGGCCGGGCGGCTCGCGAAGTACAAGGTCCCGAAATCAGTGGTCTTCACCGAGTCGCTGCCGCGCAGCGGCGCGGGCAAGGTCCTCAAGTCCGTTCTGCGCGAGCAGCACGGCAAGCCGTGAAAACGAGAATCAGGAGTATGTCCCATGGCGCTGACCGCCACCGGCCTCGACGAGCTCAGGGCCCTGGCCGGTGCTGATCTGGGCGCGACCGACTGGATCCCGGTCACCCAGGAGCGGGTGAACCTGTTCGCCGACGCCACCGACGACCACCAGTGGATCCACACCGATCCGCGGCGCGCGGCCGACGGCCCGTTCGGCGGCACGATCGCGCACGGATACCTCACCCTCTCCCTGCTCATCCCGCTGTTCAACCAACTGCTCGAGGTACGCGGCGTGGCGATGAGCATCAACTACGGGCTCGACAAGGTGCGCTTCCCGAGCCCGGTCAGGGTCGGCGCGAAGATCCGCCTGCTCGGGCGGGTCGAAAGCGTCGAGAACGTGCCGGGCGGCGTGCAGATGAAACTCGCCTTCACCGTCGAATGCGACGGCTCGGCCAAGCCGGCCTGCGTCGCCCAAGCCCTCTTCCGGCACCTCGCCTAGAGGTCCTTCACCCTGTTCGGAGTGGAGATTCACCGTGGAATCAGAGCACACCGAAACACCGGGCACACCGTCGACACCCCCTTCCGCCGCCGCGCCCGCGCCCGACACCCTCACCGGTTGGACGCTCGCCGCGGCCTGTCTCGCCGTGTGCGTGGCACAGATCGCGCTCGCCATGCCGGCCACGCTCAACGGCCTGTTCCAAGCCGACCTGCACCCCGTCGGCACCCAGCTGACCTGGATCTCGGACGCGTTCCTGCTGCCTACCGCAGTACTCGAACTCACCTTCGGCGTGCTCGGGGACCTGTTCGGGCGTCGCAGGCTCCTGCTGTTCGGCGGCGCGTCCATCGTGGCCGGCGCGATCGTCTCGGCCACCGCCGGAGCCGTGCACCAGCTGTGGGCCGGGCAGGCGCTGACCGGTCTCGGCGCGGCCGCGCTGTTCCCGACCACGCTCGCTGCGATCGCCGCCGGGACGAGCCACGGCCGCAGCCGCGCCCGCGGCATCGCCTCCTGGTCCGGCGCGCTCGCGGTGGGGGCCGTGGCGGCGCCGCTGCTCGGCGGTCTGGCCGGCACCTACGGGACGTGGCAGGACGCGTTCACCGTCCTCGCGATCCTCGGCGGGCTCAGCATCCTGCTGTCGCTGCGGGCGACGAACTCGAGCGCGCCGGAGGGCCGCTCGCTGGACTGGGGCGGCCAGATCACCCTCGCCGTGGGCCTGTTCGCGCTGCTCTACGCAGTCATCGACGGCGGCAACGTCGGCTGGTCCGCGCCGGCAGTGATCGGCGGGTTCATCGCGGCGGCGGTCTTCCTGGGGCTGTTCCTGCTCGCCGAACTGCGCGCCGCCGCGCCGATGCTGCGCCTGGGCCTGTTCCGCAACCCCGCCTTCGCGGGCGCCGCGGCCGTCGCGCTGATCGGCATGTTCACCTACCTCGGCACCGCCTACTCCATCAGCATCCGGATGAGCGCGGTGCAGGGACAGAGCTCGCTGCGCACCTCGGTCCCGTTCCTGCTGCTCAACGGCGCGACGCCGCTGCTCGGCCCGGTCATGGTGCGCGCGCTGCAACGCGTCGACGCGCGGCTGCTGCTCGGCGGCTCGCTCGTGCTGATGGCGATCGGCGACTTCTGGCTCGCCGCACTGCCCATCTCCGACACCACGATCCCATCCCTGCTCGGCCCGTTCGTCCTGGTCGGCATCGGCTTCGCCGGCACCCTCAACGCCATCACCGCGGCCGCCGTGAACACCGTGCCGCTCCGCCTGGCCGGCATGGCCAGCGGCGCGACCAGCATGATGCGCGACTTCGGCCAGACCCTCGGCCCGGCCATCATCGGCTCCATCGCCCTCGGCCACGCCGCCGCCGCCTTCAGCAGCCGCCTCGCTTCGGCCGGGCTGAGCCCGCAGCAGCTCGGCGCGGTCACCGCGGTGAACAAGGCCGGCGGAACCCTCGCCGTGGTCGCCGTCGGCGGCGCCGACCCGCACTCGCCCGTCGCCGCAGGCCTGCCCAGCGCCGTCGCCTCGCTCGGCCAGGGCTACAGCATCGGCTTCGCCGTCTGCGGCATCAGTGCCCTGGTTGCCGCGGCGGTCGCCGTGCTGCTGGTGCGTGGCCTCGGCAGCCGCGAAGAGACGCTCGAAGCGGTTCCCACCGCCCTCGCCGCGTAGGACGACAATCCGTACCCCCACATGAGGGAGAAGTCTCATGCACAAAAGCAGGGCAAGAATCTTCGTCTCAGCAGCTTCCGCGTGCGCTCTCGTCTGCGCCGGCGCGACCGGTGCCCAGGCCGCCTCGGCCTCCGGCACCACGACGACCGGCTACAGCGGCACGTTGGCCGACAGCGCCCAGTGGATCGCGCAGGTGCCGGCGGACTGGAACGGCACCGTGGTGCTCTTCAGCCACGGCTTCGGACCGCTCGTGGCGCAGGACGCCCCGTCCGCGGGCAGCGCCGCACAGCTGCTGGCGCAGGGCTACGCGCTCGTCGGCTCCTCCTACGACGTGAACGGCTCGTGGTGGGCGCTCGACACCGCCGTCGGCGACCAGTTCCAGACGCTCGGCGCCTTCCTCGAGGCAAGCGGCCTGCACCCGCACCGCACCCTTGCCGTCGGCGTGTCCATGGGCGGGCTGATCAACAGCCTGATCGATCAGCAGTCGGACGGACGCGTCCAGGGCGCGGCCACCTTCTGCGGCCTGGTCGCCGGCGGCACCGACCTCAACGACTTCCAGCTCAACGCCGAGTACGCGATGACCGAGCTGCTGCCGGGCGCGGCAGGCGTGCAGATCCGCGACTACGCGTCGATGGCCGATGGCGGCGCAGCCGGGGCGCAGCTGAGCGACGCCGTCACCGCCGCGCAGTCCACCGCGGCCGGCCGCGCCCGCATCGCGCTCGCCGCCGCGCTGCTCAACGAGTCGGACTGGACGACGAGCGCGACTCCGCCCGCCGCACACGACTTTGCGGGCCAGGAGGTCCAGGAAGAGCAGATGCTCACCAGCGGCCAACTGCCCTTCATCGAGTCCGGCCGATACATGATCTCGCTGGCCGAGGGCGGCGACAGCGGCTACAACATCGGCGTCGACTACGGCGCCCTGATCCGCGACTCGCCGTATTACCAGCAGATCAAGGCCCTATATAAGGCTTCAGGCCTGAGTCTCGACGCCGACATCGCGATGCTCGACCACCACGAGACCTACGCGCCCGAGGGCGGCTCGTTCGCCCGCACCCGCGCCACATCGGACAACACCGGCCGCCTCCAGGTCCCTGAGCTCGACGTGCACACGGTCTCCGACCAGCTGGCCCCGGTCCAGTTCGAGGCCACCTACGCCCAGCGCGTCGCGCGCGCCGGCAGTGCGGGCCTGCTGCGCCAGACGTACGTGAACGCCGTCGGCCACTGCAACTTCACCGATGCCGACTACGTCGCCGCCATCGACGCGATGAACAGCGTGGTCGCCGAGCGCCACTGGACTGCGGGCGTGACGGTCTCCGGCCTCAACCTCGCCGCCGACGCGCTCGACCCGGCTCTTGGCGGCGGAGACTTCACCGCCTACCGGAACACGCCGCTGGACGTGCAGAACTAGCTCGCCCGTCACGGAGCCTCGAGATCGGAAGGAGGCGGTCTGGAGGTTTCGTGAAGGGGCGGATCTGATGCTGGATCACATGGAAACGAGCACATCGGGGATGCCGGCGGGGCCGGACCCGCGCGGGCGGCGGATGCGGATCGCGATCGTCAGCCCGGAGATCCTCGAGCACGTCCGCCAGGCCTTCGCCAGCAGGGGCCTGCGCGTGCAGATCGACCGGCTGCCCTCGCTCGAGCTCACCGTCGCCCCGGGTCCGGGCGCCGCCCCGGCGGCGGCTCTCGGCGACGCGCTCGGCGGGCTCGTCGGCCCGGTCCGGCGCGGCCGTCCCGCGGCCGCCGCGCGCTATCGGCTCTCGGTGGTCGGCCTGCTCGAGAACGGCCCGCCGCCGAGTAACCCCGAGATCGGTGCGAGACGCCGGCGAGCGCCCGGCCGCGCGAACGCCGGCGTGCTGCCTCCTGCGCAGCCGCGGGCGTCTTCCGGGACGCTCTCCGCGCGCGAGGCCGAGGTGATGGAGTGCATCAGCCACGGCATGCAGAACCCGGAGATCGCCGAACGGCTCCAGCTGAGCTTGAAGACCGTGAAGAACCACGTGAACCACATCTTCGCCAAGCTCGAGGCACGCAGCCGGGTCGAGGCCGTGCTCATCTGGCAGGGCGCCGCGGACTCTGCTCCTTCCGACCCGACTCAGCCCGACCGGCTCGTGGCGACGCTCTGACCGCCTATGCGGTCGCCCGCCACGGCGGCGATCCGTGCGCGCGCCGTGCAGGAGTCGCCTCGTACCAGCGCGCGTGCGCGCGGATCACCGCACGCGTCGGCCGCACGCGACGCCGCCTTGAGCAGATCCAGCCAGTCGGCGGCCGATCCGTCGGCGTCGAAGTAGTCGAACAGAAGGTACGTCAGCCGCCAGGTGGACACGTGGTCGGCCGAGCGTGCGGCGCTCTGGATGACCGCATTGAGATTCGGCCATTCATCCCCGCACCAGCGCAGGAACTGCTCCCGGTCGGCGAACGCTTCCGGCTCGAAACGCGACTGCTCTTCGACGCGCGCGGCCCGGCGCCGTCCTTCGGCCGCCATCGCCGCCAGCTACGCCGTGTACCACGCCACCACGCGGTCGCGCGCGGCGCGGACCTCCGCGTCGGGCAGCGCCTGAGACAGTTCCCTCACATAGACGCGGGTCAGGTCGTGCATCGTGAACCGGTCGCCGACGCGCTCCACGAGGTGCTGTGCGCCGAGCCGCCGGAGAAGGTCCGCGGCCGCGGGTCCCGGCACGTCGAACAGCGCCGCCGCCCGCGCAGCAGATGCCCGCAGCGTACTGCGAGCGTCGTCTTGCCGACGCCGCCCACGCCGACGACCATGACGATCCGCGGCGAGGCGTCGGCGTCCGGGTCGGCCAGTCCGATGATCCGCCGCGTCTCGTCCGTGCGGCCGACGAGCGAGGCGCTGTCGTGCGGCAGCTGCGCGGGCAGCGCCGAGACGAGCGTCGGCCTCGCAGCCGGAGCGGGCGGGGCGACGGGTCTCGGCGGCCCCTGCGCGAGGATCGCCATGTGCACCGCCTGCGTCGAAGCCTCCGGCTCGATCCCCAGTTCCTCGGCGAGCGATCGGCGCAGCGCCAGGTAGTGGCCCAGGGCGTCGGCCGTTCGTCCGCTGTGATGCAGCGCCAGCATGAGCACCGAGTGCAGCCGCTCGTCGAACGGATGCGCGCACGCCTCGATCTCCAACTGCGCGGCGGCCTCCGCGAGATCGGCGGACCGGCCCGCGTCGACGAGCAGCTCGGCGCGGTCGACGAGCACGCGCAGGCGCATCGCGGACAGCCGCGCCCGCTGCTGCGCGGCGAAGGGCCCCGGCAGCGCACCGAGCGGCGGACCGGCGTGCCACAGCGACAACGCCTCGTCCAACGCGTCGATCGCGGCATCGGGGTCTCCGGCTTCGCGCGCGGACCGGGCACGCGCCGAAAGCTGCTGCGCGCGCGTCGAGTCGAGCCCGTCCGGATGCAGGCGCAGCGAGTACCCGTCGCTTCCGCCGGACAGCGGCCCTGGGTCGCAGAGGCCTGCGAGCGCGCGCCGCAGTCCGGAGACGTAGGTGTGCAGGCTTCCGGCCGCGGTCGTCGGGATCGACTCGCCCCAGATCCGGTCGATCAGCTCATCGCGCGGGATGACCGTGTTCGCGCACAGCGCGAGCACGGCGAAGGCGGCGCGCTGCTTCGGGGCGCCGAGTTCGATCTCCCGGCCGCCGGCGAAGGCGCGCAGCGGCCCGAGCACCTCGACCCGGATTCCGGCCGGCGCCGTCGGCGCCGCGGCCGGGCGGCCGGGGCTGCGCAGGCGCGGTGGTGAAGTCTCGACGGCCGACTCCGGCCATTCCCCTCGAATCCGCGCAAGATCCATGCGGCCAGCCCCTCCGTGTCATCCCGCCCCCGGGCTACGACTGCATTTTACTGCGGTTGGCTGTCGTCTCTTGCATGATAAAGGTGGTATGGGCATCATCTATGCCCGATTGACCCTTTGGCCAGTGTATCGGGGGGCAGTGCGGAAGTTGCGGGAGCGAACTGGCGCCCCCGCGTCACGCCGGCTCGAGCCGGCGCGCGCTGCTGAACAGCCGGACCGGCTCGCCGAGCAGTCCCGTCTCCAGAATGCCAGAGGAGTCGGCGGTCATGCGCCAGTTCGCGTTCTTGGGGTTGCCGAGGACGAGGACGGACCACCGCCGACCGGGATCGGCGGCGAGTTCGGCCGCCCGCTCGCCCTCGCGCCCGGCCGGGGGGTGCGCGAGGACGAGCAGGCCGGCGCGTGCCTCGTCGAGCAGCCCGGACGCGGCTTCGAGGCTCGCCGCGGTCTCGACACCGCCGGCGTCGGCCCCCTGGTCGGCGAACCCCACGCGCAGCACCGTGATCCCGCGTGACCAGGGGCTGTTCGCCAGCTCCCGGGCCCAGTCGGCGGCCAGGCCGCGAGCCAGTCGCGAGTCGCCGTCGAGGCCGATCAGGCCGTGGGCCGCGGCGAGGTTCAGCAGCACCCTGCTGTTGGCGGACTCGCCCGCCGACACGAGCCGGGGATACGGCGCCTCCAGGGCATCGTTCACGGGCGCAGTCTGCAGCATGCGCAACGGAGCCGACCACGTGCGTCCCTGCTGCCCGCTCGCCCAGCCGGCGGGCGGGCGCTCGTCGGGCGCGGAGAGCCGCAGCGCGAGGGTCTCGGCGTTGACGACGACCGCCGCGACGCCCGGGACCTCGCGCCCGGCGCTCGCGCACGCGGTGGCCAGTGTCCGAAGCGCCCTGTCGATGGTCCAGGCGGCGGCCTCGTCGCGCGGCACGGCGGCAGGGGTCTTAGATCGCTTCGGACGCCAGGGGGCCTTGGCGGTACTCGCCGCGCCGGCCGTGCTCGGCTTGTTAGGCCCCTTACCTCCGCGCCCCGCGGTCGCACGGCCGCGCAGGAGCCACCATGCGCCCGCGCCCAGCAGCAGGAGCACGGCCACGATGCCGAGAATCAGCGGCAGCGAACTGTTCGACGTCTTCGACGAGCCGGCGCTCGCAGCCGGCGCCGTCGCGGAGGACTGCCCGGCGGCGGACGAGGCCCCCGGACTCTGCTGCGGCGCGGTGCCCGCGTTCGAGCCCGGATAGTCCGGCAGGGGCGCCGTGATGACGTTGTCCCCGGTGGCGCTGTTCGGCAGGACGAGGTACCAGCCCGGCTCGATCACCGTGGGGCTCGTGACCTTCTGGCCGTCCGGCTCCACCCGGCCCTGGTTGAGGTCGAAGATCTCGGTGGAGTCGTTCCCGTTGCCCAGGAAGCGCTGCGCGATCTCGAACAGGAACTCGGGGGCGCCCTGATACGAGCTGCCCACGACGTAGTACTTCACCGGCGTCGCCGACGGGGTGTCCGCCGACGCGGCGCCGATGCCGGCCGAGGCGGCCGACACCGACGCCGTCCCGACAGTCAAGGCGCGGCGCAGCGCTCCGGCCGCGCGGCGCAGCCGCGTTGTCATCGCCGATCTCCTCGGGCCTGTGGCGGAAGAAGGGCGGGCCGGGCATTCGGCCCCTTACGATCCTTGGTCAGCCGCGCCCGGAAAGTCAACGAGCGGCACTGGGCCCAGGGGCCCATAGCGCCAGGTCCCGGGCCTGGACCGGCCCGAGCCGGGCTGCCTAACGTTGCCAGTGTTCGTGCATGAGACGTGTCGGCGCGGGGAGCGGCGGCACCAGAGGAAGGGACCATCCGATGCCGAACCTCAACGTCACCTACGGGGACATGTCGGACAGCGCGAGCCGTATGCGCAACAACAAGGCCGACATCGACGCGAAGATCGCGGACTGCAAGAGCATCGTCGACACGCTGACCGGGTCCGGTTTCGTCACCGACCAGGCCTCGGGCCGCTTCGACGAGGTGCACACCGAGTTCGTGAACTCGGCGAACCAGCTCATGGACTCGCTGGACCAGCTCTCGCAGTGGCTGGACAAGGCCGTCAGTTCGTTGCAGGACATGGACACGCAGATGGCCCAGTCCCTCAACCAGCAGTGACCCGGCCGGGACGACGGATACCGCGGATACAGCTGACACCGCGGATCCCGCCGATCCGGCGGCAGCGAGAGGGCTGAGTGGAGGCCGTCGCATGAAGATCACGGTGGCCCGCCCCGGCGGGTGGTCGCACGACGTCCTCGTCGACGCCGACCCGGCCACGCCGGTGCGGGACGTCGTCAAGGGCCTGCAGGACGCGGTGGCCCCCGGCGCTGCGGGCCCCGTGTCCGCGGGGCCGGACGGCGGCGCGGTCTACCTCGGCCGGAGACGGCTCGACCTGTCCTCGCCGTTCGGCGCCTCGTGCGTCCGCGACGGCGCGGTGCTCTGGATCGGCGCCCCGGGCGAGGCCGCCGAGCAGGGGCCGGGACTGGTCACCGTGCGCGCCGTCGCCGGCGCCGCGGCCGGGCGGGTCTGGCAGCTCGCCGCGGGCGAGCACGTGATCGGCTCGGACGCCTCCTGCGCCGTCCGGCTCGGCGCCGAGCATCCGGCATACGTCGCCGCCGTGCGGGTCAGCCTCGACGCGGCGGTGCGCATCCGGGCCGCCTCCACGAGGCAGGTCCTGGAACTCGATCACGAGGCCCTGTCCGAGAACGAGGTGCCCTGGACCGAGGACGCGCTGCTGCGGATCGGCGACACCCGCTACGAGGTGCACGCCGCGCTCCAGCCGGACGCGAGGGTCGAGCCCTCCCCGGACGGCGAATGGCTCGACTACAACCGGCCCCCGCGGCTGCTGCCGCCCGAGCGCGCCGCCGCCTTCCGCCTGCCGGCCGAGCCCGCGCCGCCGCGCCAGAATCCGGTCCCCTGGATCACGGCCCTGCTTCCGGCGGCCCTCGGCGGCGTGATGGTGCTCGTCATGCACAACACCGAGTACCTGATCATGGCCGGGATGTCGCCGGTCATGATGCTCGGCAACTGGTTCAACGGCCGTCGCCAGGGCCGGGTCGGCCAGCGCCGCCAGATGACCGACTACACCGAGCAGGTGTCCAGGACGGAGAACGAGATCTCCGACGCGGTCGCCGCCGCCCGGCGCGTTCGCCGCGCGGCCAGCCCGGACGCGGCCGAGCTGCTGCTGATCGCCACCGGGCCGCGCAGCCGCCTGTGGGAGCGCAGGCGCAGCGACCCGGACCACCTGCTGGTGCGGGTCGGACTCGCGGACCTCGACAGCGGCGTGGTCGTCGACGGCGCGGACGCGGCGCAGCGCCGTGCCGAGGGCCGGGTCGCCCGCGCCGTGCCCGCCGCGTTCTCGATCTCGCAGGCCGGCGTCGTCGGCGTGGCCGGCCCGGGCCAGTGGCCCCGGCGGATGGCGCGCTGGCTGGCCGGCCAGGCGGCGGTTCTGCAGAGCCCCCGCGACCTGCAGCTCTATGTGCTCACCGACCCGGCCGGGGACGCGCTGTGGGACTGGGCGGCCTGGCTGCCGCACACCCGCCCCTCCCTCGGCCAGCAGGCGCTCACGCTCGTCGGCGCGGACGCCGAGAGCCTCGGCCGGCGCGTCGCCGAACTCTGCGACCTGATCGCGGTCCGGCAGCGGGCCCGGCTCAACGCGGGAAGCGGCGCCCCGCTCGCGGACCCGGACATCGTCGTGGTCTTCGACGGCGCGCTGCGGCTGCGCGCGCTGCCCGGCGTCGTCCAGGTGCTGCGCGAAGGGCCCGCGGTGGGTGTCTACAGCATCTGCGTCGACGCCGACGAGCGCACCCTGCCCGAGGAGTGCACGACCGTGCTGCTCGGCGGCCCCGGACTGCCCGTCAGCCTGCGCCAGCAGCGCGCCGCGCGGATCGACGGGATCCTCGCCGACGACCTCGCCGACGAGTGGTTCCCGGCCGTGGGCCGCAGGCTCGCCCCGCTGCGCGACGTCAGCGACGTCCAGGGCGACATGGCGCTGCCCGACTCCGCGCGGCTGCTCGAGGTGCTCGACCTCGAGGACCCGAGCGCCGGCGGGATCGCCTCCCGCTGGACCGCCTCGGGCCGCAGCACCAGGGCCGTCATCGGCATCTCGCTAGACGGCCCGTTCGCCCTCGACCTGGTCGCGCACGGACCGCACGGACTGGTCGCCGGGACCACCGGCTCCGGCAAGTCGGAGTTCCTGCAGAGCCTGGTGGCCTCGCTCGCCGTGGCCAACCGCCCGGACGCGATGACGTTCGTGCTCGTGGACTACAAGGGCGGCGCGGCCTTCAAGGACTGCGTTAATCTGCCGCACACCGTCGGCATGGTCACCGACCTCGACACGCACCTCGTGGAGCGCGCGCTCACCTCGCTGGGCGCGGAGCTCACCCGCCGCGAGCACATCCTCGCCGACGCGGGCGCCAAGGACCTCGAGGACTACATCGACTACGCGACCCGGCGCCCCGAGCTCGCGCCGGTCCCCAGGCTGCTCATCGTGATCGACGAGTTCGCCTCGATGGTGCGCGAGCTGCCCGACTTCGTCACCGGCCTGGTGAACATCGCCCAGCGCGGCCGGTCCCTGGGCATCCACCTGATCCTCGCCACGCAGCGGCCCTCCGGCGTCGTCTCGGCGGAGATCCGCGCCAACACGAACCTGCGGGTGGCGCTGCGCGTGACGGACGCGGCGGAGAGCAACGACGTCATCGACGCCCGCGAGGCGGCGAACATCTCCGCCAACCAGCCCGGACGCGCGTACGCGCGACTCGGGCACAGCTCCCTGATCCCGTTCCAGACCGGCCGGGTCGGCGGCCGCCGGCCCCGGCACGACCAGAGCGCCGCGGCGCCCGAGCCGTTCCTGCGCGCGGTCGGCTGGCTCGACCTCGGCCGGCCGGCCCCCGCGCGCCCGCGGCAGTCCGGCGAGACCGACGTCGTCACCGACCTGAGCGTGCTCGTCCAGGCGATCGGCCGCGCCAACGACATGATGGGCATCTCCGCGCAGCGCCGCCCCTGGCTGCCCCCGCTCCCGTCCGCACCGGTGGTCGAGCTCGCGAAGGAGCCGACGGCGGGGCCGCGCGGCGAGCCGGTCTTCTCCTGGGCGGTCCAGGACCTGCCCGCCGCACAGCGCCAGGAGCCGGTGGTCATCGACCTGGCCACGTTCGGCCATCTGCACATCATCGGCGCCCCGCGCTCCGGCCGCTCCCAGGCCCTGCGCACCGTCGCGGCCGCGGCCGCGAGCGCGTCGAGCGTCACCGACCTGCACATCTACGGAATCGACTGCGGCAACGGGGCGCTGCTGCCGCTGACGCGGTTCCCGCACTGCGGCGCCATCGCGCAGCGCGCCGAGACCGAGCGCGCCGTCCGGCTGCTCAAGCGCATGCACGAGGAAGTGCTGCGCCGGCAGCGGATCCTCGGCGAAGGCGGCTTCGCGGATCTGACCGAACTGCGTCAGGCGAGCGCGCAGGCGGACAAGCTGCCGCACGTCCTGCTGCTGCTCGACCGCTGGGAGGGCTTCATGGGCACCCTCGGCGAGCACGACAACGGATCGCTCACCGATACCATCCACACCCTGATGCGCGAGGGCGCGAGCGTCGGACTGCACGTCGTGATCGCCGGCGACCGCATGCTGCTCAGCGGCCGGATCGCCTCGCTGACCGAGGACAAGCTCGCGCTGCGCCTCTCCGACCGCACCGACTTCAGCCTCGTGGGCCTCAACCCGCGCAACATCCCGGAGTCCATGCCGCCGGGCCGCGGCTACCGCGCGCCGAGCTCGGTCGAGACGCAGATCGCGCTCATCGCCGCCGACCCGTCCGGACCGGCCCAGGTCGCCGCGCTGCGCACGCTCGCCGACCGGCTGACCGAGCGCGAGTCGGCGGTGCCGAAGGACAAGCGCCCAAGCCGGATCGCCGTGCTGCCCACGCAGCTCTCCTTCGAGGACGCATACGGTCGCGTCGAACAGCAGCGGCCGATGTGGGCGCTGCTCGGCGTCGGCGGCGACGAGCTCGAACCCGTCGGGGCCGACCTCGCCGGGGACCGGCCGACCTTCCTGATCGCAGGACCCTCACGATCGGGGCGCAGCACCGCCCTGGGCGTGATGGCCGAGTCGCTGCTGCGCGCCGGGACGCAGATCGTCATCGGCGCGCCGATGGCCTCGCCGCTGCGCGCCCTGGCCAGCCGAACGGGGGTGCGCGGCCTGGTGACATCCGAGGCGCCGGCCGAGCAGGAGTTCTCCGCGCTGCTCGACCCGGGCGACGGCCCCGTCGTGCTCGTGATCGACGACGGCGAGCTGTGGCGCGAGTTATTCTGTTACACGACGGACAGGGCAGCGTCCTCGACGTCGTACTCGGCGCCGTGGGACTGGGGCTGGGCGGGGTCGCCGCCGGCGCCTCCCAGTTCCTGAAGGGCGCGGCCACCGACGCCAAGGCGCTCGCGAACCTGGCCGGGCGGCCGGACGGCGAGGCGCTGACCTTCAACCCGGGCGCCCTCGGCGAGGACATCCAGCTGAGCGACCTCACCCCGCGGCCCGCGGGAGCGGCGGACGCCGCCGCCGGCGGCCGCCCCAGCGTGGGCGTGACGGCCACCAACTGGATCACGCCGAAGAACGCCGCCACGGACTGGGAGACCCAGTCCGACTGGTACAACAACCCGCTGGTCAACGCGGCCCTCGGCAAGCTGGGGCAGTCGGGCGGCACGCTGGGCAAGTTCGGCGCCACCCCCGACGTCGGGTTCTGGAGCTCGGCCGGGCAGCAGCTCAAGGGGGCCGGGAACCTCTGGGGCAGCGTGTTCAGCAACCCGAAGGGGTTCGCCACCGAGTTCGCCGGCGTGCTCGGCGGATGGAGCGGATACCGCGGCTTCGCCGGCGCCATGGGGGCGGTCGGCGGCAAGATCTCGCCGCTCTGGTACGCGTGGGGCGCCGGCAACGGGATCTTCAACCTCGGCGCCGGCCTCGCCGTCCCCGGCGCGGAGCTGACCAACCAGCTCCCGCCGGTCAACTGACCGATCGACACGGCAGCAGGGGTGCACAAGTGACGACCATGACGGACGAGCTGACGGCGGCGCTCACGCTGCCCTGGCACTGGGAATGGGTGCCGGGCGCATCCGCGGGCCCTGAGACGCGCGGGATCTGGAGCGACCATGTCGTCGAGCTCTTCGAGGACTGGACGCGCGGGGGCTGGGACGCCGCCCGCGCGGCCTGGCCCAAGGAGGCGGGCGCCGAGTTCCCGTTCACGGCCGAGACCGTCGGCCGCGGCACCGCGCAGTGGCTCATCGACCGCGCCGACAAGCTGCCGAAGGGGCAACGGCTGGCCTGGGGCGCCGGGTTCTCCGGCGGATGGCCGCGCTGGGCCCCGGTGCCGGTCGTGGTCGAGTTCCGCGCTCCCGCCGCCGACGACCCGATCTACCTGATGGAGCTCGTCGGCGCGGACCCGGCCCCGCAGAACGACCGGCGCGGCTCGGCGACCGACTACGTCACCACCCCGTACGGCGACGGCCTGCGCGTGCTCAGCTTCGACCGCAGCACCGACGGCATGGCCTTCGGCCGGCTCGACGCCGCGATGCGCCTGGACTGGCCGGCGGCGGACGACGGCCGTCCGGCCGTGCGCCTCGACGTGGTGCTGACCACGCGCGTGGTCGACATGGCTCTGATGGCCGTGATCGGCCCGGGCGTCGAGCAGCTGATGCAGCGGATCGCGGCCGAGCCGCTGCCCGTCAGATCCGGGCCCGCGCGATCCGCTTGGAAGGCGGCCGCATCCGTGAATGTAGAGTCCACGAACACAGAGGCGGCCCTGCAGTGATCGACTTCGAGCTCATCGTCCCGGACGGCTGGGTGGTGCTCCCGACCACGCCCGAGAGCACGCGCCTGCGCACCGCCGCCATCGACGCGATCATCAGGACCTTCCTGCCCGACTCCATGCCCCGCGACTCGGCCGGCCCGTGGCGCCGCGAACTGCGCAAGCAGCTGCTGGCCGCGACCGACGACGCCTGCCGCAACGGCGCCAGGTCCGTGCTCCTTCCGCTCAGCCGGTTCAACGGCAGGCGCATCCCCGGATCGATGATCATGACGGTGATGGAGGACGAAGCCCGGCCGGCGCAGGATCCCGAGCAGCTGCTCGCCTCGATTCTCGCCGACGCGGGCTCCGACGGCGCGTTCCGCGAGATCGGCGGCGCCTCCGCGGTCCGCGTCGCCTCGGTCGTCCGGGCTCCGGCCCTCGGCCGCGACGCCCTGGGCCGCCGGGTCGGCTACTACCTCGCGCACCCCGAGCGCCCGGGCGTCTGGGGCCTGCTGACCTTCACGGTGCTGGCCGAGGGGGACACCGTCGAGGACCCGGACGTCCAGGCCGTCGAGCTCCTGTTCGACTCCATCGTCTCCACCGTGCGCTGGGCCGACCGGGACGCCGTCCCCACCGAGGACGAAATCCTCGCAAGCCTGGCGCCCGCAGCCTGAGACGCAGGACCCGTGTCAGACGGCGGTGCGTCCGCCGTCTGCCGCGATCGTCGCCCCGGTGAGGTAGGCGGCGCGGTCGCTGGCGAGGAAGAAGATGACCTGCGCGATCTCCTGCGCGGTGGCTAGGCGGCCGAGCAGGGTGGTCGCGGCGACCTGGGCGGCGCCCTGCTCGCCCATGGTGGCCAGCACCATGTCGGTGCGGGTCGGGCCCGGGGCGACGGTGTTGACCCGGACTCCGGACGGGCTCAGCTCGGCGGCCCAGGTGCGGGTGAGCGATTCGAGGGCTGCTTTCGTCGCGCTGTAGACCGGCAGTCCGGGCATGCCGATGCGTGCGGCCATCGTGCTGACGTTGACGATGGCGCCGGAGCCCCTGGCGACCATGCCCGGTGCGAGCGCGGCGGTCAGCAGGTAGGGGGCGCGGACGTTGGTCGCGAACGCCGCGTCGAGCTCGGCCGTGTCGAACACCTCGTCGTCGTCCGAGGACCCGGCGGGGACCGTCGGGCCCATCGGGAAGATGGCCGCGTTGTTGACCAGGATGTCCACCTGTCCGGCCGCCTCGACCAGTTCGCGCACCGAGGCCGGGTCGGTCAGGTCGGCCGCCGTGAACCGCGCGGCGCCGCCGTGTTCGGTGATCGCCTTGACCAGTGCGGCGCCGCGTTCGGGGTCCCGGCCTGTGGCGATCACCTGCGCGCCGGCTGCGGCCAGCAGCTTGGCGGCCTCTGCGCCGATGCCGCCGGTCGCTCCGGTGACCAGCGCCGTCTTGCCTGTCAGTTCCATCTGGAGTCATGCCTTCCGTGACGCGTCCGGCTGCTTGGCGCGGACGTACTGGGTTGCACAGCCCAGATTGCTCGACAGAAAATGGGTTGTCGAATCCAGAATTGGCTATGCTGGAGGCATGAGCACCGAGACCCGTATCCAGCAGGCCCGGCTGACCCGCAAGGGCGAGGCGACGCGGGCGCGGATCGTGGCCGCCGCCGCCCGGTTGATGTACGAGGGCGGGATCACCGAGGCCACGCTCGAGGACGTGCGCACGGCTGCGGGGGTGAGCGGCTCGCAGATCTACCACTACTTCGCGGACAAGCAGGCGCTGCTGCTCGCCGTGATCGAGTACCAGACCGAGGCGGTGCTGGACCTGCAGATGCCGTTGCTCGACCAACTCGACTCGATCGCCGGCCTGCGGCAGTGGCGCGACGTTATGGTGGAGTACCAGCGCCTGATGCAGTGCCGGGGAGGCTGCCCGATCGGCTCTCTCGGCAGCGAGGTCGCGGAGAGCAACCCCGAGGCGCGCCTCGCCGTCGCCTCAGGATTTCTGCGCTGGGAGGCGGCCATCCGCGCGGGCCTGACGGCCATGCACGCGCGCGGAGAGCTCGACGGCGACCCGGACGGTCTCGCCCTCGCCATCCTGGCCGCCCTGCAGGGAGGACTTCTCCTCGCGCAGATCCAGCGCCGCGTCAGACCGCTCGAGGTCGCGCTCGACGTCGTCCTCGACCATGTCGAATCCCTCACCCACGCCGGCCGCTCGGCTACCTGACAACCGTGCAAGCACGCGTGAGAAACGGTCAACCTATCGCCATCAAGGCATTGATTAAATAGTGGACGATCCGGCGCCGCCTGCGCCGGCCCAGACTTCTTCCTCGTAGTAGGGGCAGCCTTCCGGCGAGCCGTCGGGGTGATGTCCGAGGGTGTGTTCCAGCAGGGCGCAGGCCTGTTCGAGGGCGGCGATCCGGGCTCGCATCGCGGCGATCCGGTCCCGCGCGACCTGCGGCCAGGGGCGGGCGGGGGCGCCTGCCACCTCCGTACCGTCGAGCAGTTCCGCGATCTCCTCCAGGCTCAGCAGGGCGGCACCCTGCCAGTACCGGATCACCGCGATGCGGCGCAGTTCGGCCGGGCCGTACCAGCGCCGGCCGGAGTGCCGGGCGGCCGGGGCGAGCAGGCCGCGTTCCTCGTAATAGCGCAGCGCGGAGGCGCGCACGCCGAAGCGTCGGGCCGCCTGCTCGATCGGGACGAGCGTGTCAGGCCCGTGCTGGCCCGCGGGCGGATCAGGGTGTGCCGGCATGCCGCAATGCTCGCCCGATCCGGGCTTGCGTTCAAGTCGACTTGAGCCTGCACGATGGCCGCATGACGCGCAGAGTACTGATCGGACTGGACCCGCTGCGGGAGAACCGCGGCTTCCGGCTGCTGTTCTTCGGGCAGCTGATCGGGGTGGCCGGCGGCCAACTGGCCGCGGTCGCCGTTCCCTACCAGGTTTACTTGGAGACCCGTTCCTCGCTGCAGATCGGCCTGGTCGGTCTGGCGCAGCTCGTCCCGCTGATGCTCGGCGCGCTGCTCGGCGGCGCGCTCGGCGACGTGTTCGACCGCCGTCGCATCCTCGCGGTCTGCTCGGTGGCGGTGGCCTGTTGCACGGGCGCGCTCGCCCTGATCGCGTGCGCCGCGCATCCGCAGATCGCAGTGCTGTACCTGGCCTGCGCCCTGAACGCGGGCTTCGGCGGCGCGTTGTCAGCCGTCTGCGGCGCCGCGCTTCCCGCGCTGGTCGAGCCGCACCGGCTGGTGGCGGCCAACGCGGTGATGCAGGTGGTCGACCAGGTCGGGATGGTGGCGGCGCCGGCGCTGGCCGGTCTGCTGATCGCGGCGATCGCGTTGCCGTGGATCTACGCTCTCGCCGCGGCGGCCTATCTGGTGATGGCACCGATCCTCGCGCGAATGCCACGCCTTGACGTCGCGTCAGCCGAGGCGCCGGCAGGCAACGGCGGCGATGCGGGAGAACCGGAGGTCCGGCTCTCGACATTCCTGCGCGAGACGGTCGGCGGGCTGCGGTACCTCAAAGGCCGCCAGCTCATCCAGGGTGCATTCCTGATCGATTTGAACGCGATGGTGTTCGGTATGCCCAAGGCGTTGTTTCCGGCCTTGGCCATCACCGTTTACGGTGGCGGCGCCGGGCTGCTCGGCTGTCTTTACGCCGCACCGGCCGCCGGCGCGCTGCTCGGCGCGATGATCTCGGGCTGGCTCGAACGGATCCGGCGCCAGGCCCGCGCGGTGATCGCAGCAGTGTGCTGCTGGGGCGGCGCGATCACGCTCTTCGGCCTCGTCCACGACCTGTGGGTCGCTCTGCCGCTGCTGGCCCTCGCCGGCTGGGCGGACGTGGTCTCGGCTGTGCTGCGCGGCACGATCCTGCAGCGCTCGGTGGACGACTCGCACCGCGGCCGGATCGCCGCGCTGCAGATAGCCGTGGTCGAAGGCGGGCCCCGGCTCGGCGACCTGGAGGCGGGCGCGGTGGCCGCACTGTCCTCGACCGGATTCTCAGTCGTCTCCGGTGGCCTGGCCTGCATCGCCGGGGCGCTGACGCTCGGCGCGCTGCTGCCCGGCTTCCGCCGCGACGCGGTGCATGCACCAGTGTCCGAAGCGCCCGCCGCCCCGGCGCCGGTCCACGCCGCAGACTAAATAGTGGTGCCTGTGAGCCTGCTAAGGCGCATCCCGAGCAATCCTGGCCGACTTCGCAGATCCTCATCAATGGCCCGACCTGGAGTTCGCGCGCACGCGGCCCAAAAAAGTGATACCACTTTACCTGTGGACGCACCGGCCCCCTCCAGCCGGATAACCACGTCCCGCGCTGACCGACCCCGAGCGACCTGTCATCAGGAGCCGACCCAAAGGACAGAAGCGATGACCGCGACACTTCACCTGGACCGCTCGATGCCAGGGGTGGCGATGGAGATTGAAGACCGCCACGCCGACTGGTCGATCCTGCTCGACGGCAGGCACGTCGGAGACATCACACCGAACGACGTTTTCGAAACGCAGCTCCCCTCCGGCTCGCACACCCTGCAACTGACCTCGACCGGCAGGCGCCGCAGCCCCGTGCGCACCTTCACCGCGCGCGACGAGTCCACGATCGAATTTCGCTGCCACTCGCAGCCCATCTGGCCACTGATGGTCATGGCACTCATCCTGCCCGGACGATGGATCGCCCTGAAACAGCACTAGGAGACTTCTGAAGATCTTGTGGGGGTCGGGTCGTGGGTGGCCGTCGCGTGTGTTTGCCATGGTTACGTGGGGCTCGCGACCGGGCAGCGGCTGGAACCGCCCGCCGACCTGCTGGCGCATCTGCACGACACGATGGTCGCCGGTGTGGAGCAGGCGCGGAAGATGGGCCTGTACGCACCGGAGATCGCGGTGCCGGCCGACGCACCCACCTTGGATCGCGTTCTCGGCCTGACCGGCCGTGACCCCGCCTGGGCGTAGTCGCCGACCGGTGATGTCGGTCACATCCGGCGCGAGCCGTCGAAGCGGGGTGCGGTGCGACAGGCCGCAGACAGACTCGCCTTGACAGGGCTCGACGCGCCGGCGGCGTCGGGCCCGGCCGCGAGTGAGGTCAGACCTCGATCGGTTGATTCTGCGACAGCCGGACGAACGGGATGCCGGTGCCGGGTGCGAGGGGTGGGATCGGGTTCTGTCCGAGTGCGCCGTCGAGGCCCTGCGTGCCCTGGAGGTTCAGGCCGGTGTCGTGAACGGGGGAGGCTTGCTTGGGTTTGAGCTGCAGGATGAAGTCGAGTGCGTATGCGTAGCGGGTGTAGAGGCCGAATTCGGGCACGAACAGGATGTCGAGCGGGACGCCCGGGTCGGTGAAGGCGTCGCCGGGGTGGAAGACGCGCCGGTCGAACAGGAAGCCGGTGTTCCGCACGCGGGGGACGAGCGGGTGGATCGGGGCGTGCCACTCGCCGTGGGCGTGGACCTCGATGCCGCCGATGTCGAAGCGGTCGCCGTCGCCGATCACGTTCACCTGTGCGCCCGAGCCGTCCAGCAGCGCGGCGACGTCGCGGTTGGTGAAGATCGGCAGTCCGGGGCGGGCGGCGATGCGCGCGGCGAGGTTGGCGGGCAGGAAGTGGTCCTCGTGCTGGTGCGTGATGAGCACGGCGTCGGCGTCGGCGACGACGGTGGGATCCACGGTGACGCCGGGGTCGACGACGGCCGTGAAACCGTCGTTCTGCAGCCGGAAGCAGGAGTGGTTGATCCAGGTCAGTTGCATGTCTGTCCTCTGAAACGCGGTGGTCCGGCCGGTCGGGGTCAGCAGAAGGGCAGGCCGGTGCTCGGCCGGGCGGCCGCGAGCGCGGCGGCCCACTGCGCGGGGGATGCGGGCGAGTGGCCGATCGCGGCCGGCGTCGCGTCCCGCGCGGGCGGTGCCGCGAGGGTGCGCGGGACGGTGCCCGCGAGCAGCGCGGCGGCCGGGACGGCTGCGGCGCCGGCCAGCAGCCGGCGCCGGGTCACGTCGATTCCGGGTGTCTCTCTGGTCATCGTCGCTCCTTGATTTCGGTCACGGGAAATGGAGGGGTGCGTACCGGGCCGGATCGGACGTGTCGGCGCGCACGGGCATGGCCGCGCGGCGCAACGGCAGCGCGTGCCTACGTGTGGAGGCTTCGGATCAGGCGTCGAGCGTGTGCGGCAGTCCGAATCGGGCCAGGTTGCTGTTGTCGAAGCGGTCGATCGAGCTGATGTGCCCGCCGGAGAGCGTCACCACCATCAGGCCAAGTGCGTGCAGGATCGCCGAGTGCGGGTCGTGCACATACACGCCGAAGGCGGGCTGGTGGTTGGCCCGGGTGGGCACCAGCCGGCAGGTCATGCCGCTGCCGAACAGCAGGGCGAGTGCGCGTCCGGCCAACTCGCGACCCTGATACTCGAACGGCGTCGGCGGCATCGTCATCCACACGTCGTCGGTCAGCAGCCCGATGACGCCCTCCACGTCGCCGCTTGCGTAGGCCTCGGTCAGGCACCGCACCAGCTCGCGTTCCGCGGGGGAGCCGGGCTCCGGCGGCGGTTCGCGCGCATCCCGGTCCGCCGTGTGCTGCGCGAGTGTGGCGCGGGCGCGTTTCAGGGCGCTGGTGACCGACTCGAGGGAGCTGTCCAGGATCCGCGCGGCCTCCGCGGCGCGAAAGCCGAGCACGTCGCGCAGCACGAGTACGGCGCGCTGGCGCGGCGGCAGGAGTTGCAGGGCGGTGATGAACGCGAGCGAGATCGCCTCTCGATCCTCGTAGCGGGCCTCCGGCCCGGGATGGACGTCGGCGACGTCCTCGAGCAGCACGTCCGGAAAGGGTTCGAGCCACGGCGTCTCGCCCATTCGGGTGGGCGCCGGCGCGTTCGGCCACAGCTGTGGGCTGCCCGCGGCCGCGGCCGTGTTCGCGTCCGGTGAGCGCAGCATGTTCAGACTGCGGTTGGTCGCGATCCGGTAGAGCCAGGTGCGCAGTGAGGAGCGCCCTTCGAAACCGCCGAGCCCGCGCCAGGCGGCGAGCATCGTCTCCTGCAGCGCGTCCTCCGCGTCGTGCGCCGAGCCGAGGATCCGGTAGCAGTGCACGTGCAGCTCGCGCCGGTGAGGGCGGACCAGCTCTTCGAAGGCCTGCTCGTCGCCGCCCGCGGCGCGGGCTGCCAATTCCGCAGTCGTCACGCAGCCGTCCCTTCATTCTTCATCACTCGGCGCCTGTCCGTCGGTCCCATGTGCAGACACGGCGTGGCCGCGAAACTGGGCGGTCCGGCGCCGCCCGATTCTCCCCGTGCGCCGTGTCCATCCGTGCGACGTCCCCGACCAGGATCGACCCGCCGCTCGCGCGGCGCCGCAAGGAGGACCCGCCCATGTCCCGACTCGCCCGCTGGTGCTTGCGACGGCGCCGGCTCGTCCTGGCCCTCTGGCTGCTGCTGCTCGTCGCCGCGCTCGGTGCCGCCCGCGCGGCCGGCAGCGACTACGACTCGAGCCTGAGCCTGCCGGGCACCGACTCCCAGGCCGCGGTCACCCTGCTCACGCAGGACTTCCCGGCCGCCGCAGGGGAGAGCGACAGCATCGTGGTAGCGACATCGGGGGGTGCGAGCGTGCTGGACCCGGGCGTGCGCAAGAGCGTGACCGCCGCGTTCGGCAAGGTCGCCGCCCTGCCGCACATCGCCTCGGTGACCAGTCCGTACACCGCGGCGGGCGCCGGGCAGATCAGCCGGGACGGCACCGTCGCGTTCGCCCGGGTCACCTGGGACCTGCAACCCGCCGACATCACCACAGCCGACGTGCAGACACTGATCCAGACCGCTGAGACCGCCGGCCGCGCGGATGTGCACGTCTCGCTCGGCGGCGCGTCGATCACCGCCTCCGAGCGGGCGAAGCCGGGCCCCTCGGTCGCCGTCGGCGTCGTGGCGGCGCTGGCCGTCCTGCTCATCGTGTTCGGCGGCGCGCTGCTGCCCGCCGTGCTGCCCCTGGTCGGCGCCGCTTTCGCGCTGGTGGCGGGCAGCGCCGCGATCAGCCTGCTCAGCCATGTGCTGACGGTAGCCGGCGAGTCGACCGACCTGGCGGTGCTGATCGGCCTCGGCGTCGGCGTCGACTACGGCCTGTTCATCGTCAGCAGGCACCGCGCGGCGGTCAAGCGCGGCCGGTCCTTCGAAGACGCGGTCGCCGAGGCCGCGAACACCTCCGGGCGCACGGTGCTGTTCGCCGGCCTGACCGTCGTCGTCGCCCTGCTCGGCCAGTTCGCGCTCGGTGTGGGCTTCCTCGACGGGCTCTCCGCGGCGGCGGCCGTCACCGTGCTGCTTACGATCGCGGCCGCGTTGACGCTGCTGCCCGCGCTGCTCGGCTTCCTCGGCCCGAAGACACTCTCGCGCCGCGAGCGTCACGCTCTCACTCTTGGCCCTGCGGCCGGTGGTCCCGTCAACGGCACGCGTCGCACCGAACGCAGCGCACGCTGGGCGCGTTTCATCGAGAACCACCGGGCCGCCGCCGCAATCGGCTCGATCGTCGTGGTCGCGGTGGTCGCGCTGCCCGTCCTCGGTCTGCGCTTGGGCACTTCCGACAGCAGCACGGATCCGGCGAGCTGGACCTCGCGCCAGTCCTATGACGCGCTCTCGCGCGGCTTCGGTCCCGGCTTCAACGGCCCGCTGGAGCTCGCCGGGCAGATCAGCGGCCCCGGCGATCTGGCGGCCTTCAACCGGCTGCTGGCCGGCGCGGCACGCGAACCCGGCGTGGCCGCGGTCACCGCCGCGCGCACGTCGCCGTCCGGGGACGCGGTCGTCGCGACCGTCTTTCCCGCCGCCGGGCCCCAGGATCAGAGCACGGTCACACTCGTCGACGAGCTGCGTGGCACGCTCATCCCGCAGGCGGCGCGCGAGAGCACGCTCAGCGTGCACGTCGGCGGCCAGACCGCGTCCGCCATCGACTTCTCACACGTGCTCGGCAGCAAGTTCCCGCTGTTCGTCGCGGTCGTCGTCCTGCTGGCCTTCGTCCTGCTTGCGGCCGTCTTCCGCAGCCTGCTGATTCCGCTGCTCGCCTCCGTGCTCAACCTGCTGTCGGTCGCCGCCGCGCTCGGCGCCCTGACCGCCGTGTTCACCAAGGGCTGGGGGGCGGGGCTGATCGGCCTGTCCGGCACCGGCCCGGTGGACGCCTTCCTGCCGGTGGTGATGTTCTCGGTGTTGTTCGGCCTGTCCATGGACTACGAGGTCTACACCGTGGGGCGCATGCATGAGCAGTGGCGCCGCCTGAACAGGGCCGACGCGCCGCATCCGGACGAGTCCGAGGACGAAGACCCGCACCTCGCGCGCAGGCGCGCGATCTGGCTCAACCACCGCGCGGTGGCCTCCGGACAAGCGCGCAGCACGGGCATCGTGGCCGCGGCCGCGGGCATCATGATCCTGGTCTTCGGGTCCTTCCTCATCGGCCGGCACCACCTGCTCCAGGAGTTCGGCTTCGGCCTCGGCTTCTCCGTGTTGATCGACGCGCTGATCCTGCGCAGCGTGCTGCTGCCCGCCGTGATGCACCTGGCCGGACCGGCGAACTGGGTCCTGCCGGCCCGGCTGCAGCGCCTGTTGCCGCGACTCGACTTCGAAGCCGATCCCGACCCCGATCCCGGTGCCGGTGCCGGTGCGGTTCCCGGGGCCGGCGACGGCTCTGAATCCGGCGCCGGCGGCGCCGATCTCAGCGCCTCGGACAACAGTGCGCCACGTGTGCACACGCCGACACCGGCAGGCCCGCCTCGAGAATGAATGCCGTCGTATGCCCTATGTGCACGCGTTTCCATTGAGGGTGAAGGTGGTCGGAGCGGCGTCGCTGTTGGTCCAGGTGCCCTGGAAGCCGAAGGAGGTGTTCCCGCCGGCGGCGAGGGTGGCGTTGTAGCTTGCGTTGGTCGCGGTCACCGCTTCGCCGGCCTGCGTGGTGGTGGCGTTCCAGGCGTTGGTGATGTGTTGGTCGCCGGGGAAGGTGAAGCCGAGGCTCCAACCGTCGATGGCGCTGGCGCCGGTGTTGTCGATCGTCACGTTCGCGGTGAACCCGCCGGTCCACTGGCTCGTCGTGGAGTACGAGACCTGGCAGGTGCCGCCGGTCGCGCCGCCGCTGACGGTCCAGGTGAAGGAGGCTGAGCCGGAGGCTCCGGTGGAGTCGGTCGCGGTGACCTTCACGGTGGAGGTTCCGGCGGCGGTCGGCGTGCCGGTGATCTGCCCGCTCGAGTTGATCGACAGGCCCGGAGGCAGGCCGGTGGCACTGAAGGTCAGGCTCTGGCCCGAGGCCGAGTCGGTGGCGTGGATCTGCAGCGCGGGGATCGCCGTCCCGACGGTGCCGGTCTGGTTGCCCGGGCCGGCCACCGACACCGTGTTGCCCGGGGGAGTCGTCGATCCGGCCGGGGTGACGTAGACCGCGAAGGCGTCGTGGGCGGCCTGGAACGTGAAGGGCGCCGTCACCGAGCCGCTCGAGGCGCTCAGTGTCTGGTCGAAGACCACCTGCGGAGCGCTGAGCGGGGACTGGTCCGGGATGCGGTCGACGGTGACGGTCACGCTGCCGCCTGCGGCCAGCCACGAGAGCGACGACAGACCGCTGAACGTCACGGAGGCCGCGCCCGTGTACCCGTTCTCGTCTCCGATGATCGCGACAGCGCGTTTGGCCGTGCTGTCCTCGCTCGCGGAGATCGCCGTCGAGCCGACCTCGCCCGAGGTGTTGACGAGGGTGCCGGTCATGTCCGCGTAGTCGCGCATCGCCCACCAGTTGCCGGTCGGCTCCCAGGTGCCGTTCACCTCGGTGAGGATGCCGGTCAGGTTCGGGATCTCGCAGCAGTTCCAGTTCCCGCGCAGCGCGTTGGTGTAGCCCGACTGGGCGAACCGCGCCAGGTACCACGCGGTCACGCCCGCGGTCTGCTGGTCCTGTGGCTGGTATTCGTTCGCGGACAACGGAATCGTCGGGGAGATGCCGTTGGCCGACTGGGCGCTGTCGATCGCCTGCGCCACGGTGACCGGGTCGTCCCCGTCGCCCTCGTCGTGGTTGGTGATCATGTTGGGCAGGGTGTCCGCGGACCGGGTGTGCGCGAGCCAGGTGTTCCACTCGCCGGAGTTCTGCTGCGGCGTGGAGGCGAAGTCCGGGCCGACGATCTGTGCGCCGGGGGCGATGCGGTGGATCTCCTGCACGGCCGTGTCCCACATCTGGAAGTACTGGGTGCTGTCCGCGCCGCGGGTCCAGAACAGTGAGATGTCCGGTTCGTTCCAGATGTCGTAGGCGAACTTGAGCCCCGAGTTCTGCAGCGCCCCCACGGCGGCGTCGATGAAGCTGACCCAGTTGGAGCAGTTGCCGCTGTCGCACGGATAGGTGGTGTTCGACGGCTGACTGCCGTCCGCGCCGTAGACGTCGCTGAGGATGACCTGGTACTGCGCGTGGTACGGCGCCTGGGTCAACCGTTTGGCCTGATTGATCACCTCGGTGATGTCCGCCTGCGTGCCGGAGCCGGCGCTGTAGCCGTCACCGATCCAGCCGCTCGAGGCGTGGCCGCCGCCGCGGAACGCATTGATGTTCAGCGGCTCTAGATACTGGTCCGACGGCTGCGTGCCGTCCTGACTGATGCCGTAGAGGAAACCCTCGCCGATCTCGGTCGACGGCCCGCGGGTCGAGGCGAGGTTCACGCTCAGCGCTTCTGTGGTGGCGGCACGGCCGGCCGCCGGCAGGAGCATCGGGACGGCCAGCGCGGCGGCCGCGGCGGCCGCCAGCGCGGGGCGGCCTAATCGGGATCTCAGTTTCATCGACTCCTCCTACGGTTCGGCGCCACGGTGCTGTGGCTCGACGCGACAGGCAGCGCTGTGCGTTCGCCGAACGCGATCTGATAGTGGTCGGTCGAGGCGCCGCGGTCGGTGGACCGCGGCTCGGCTTTGGGTCAGCCTGCTGATGCGAGGTCGTCGTCGGCCTGGTTGGCCGCGGCGTTCACGGCGCCGGGGATGTTCTGGCCGTTGAGGTAGGCGGGCGCGAGCTGGTTGGCGATGTCCAGCTGCGCCTGGCTCATGCCGGGGGTGACCGGCCAGTAGACGACGTTCCACTTCGACTCGGTCTCGAACGGGGTCACGTCCAGGCCCTTGCCCTGCCAGTAGGCGGCGAACTGCGGGTCGAGCGAGCCGACGCCGGGCCAGATGTAGCCGCCGGAGCCGAGGATCTGCTCGGAGGCCTTCGAGCCGAGCCACTGCTCCAGCTCCCAGGCGGCCTGCTGGTTCGGCGAGTGGGCGTTGACCGAGTCGATCAGGCCGTTGAGCACGGTCCAGCAGCCGTCCGGCCCGCAGGGGGCCCGCAGCACGCCGAGCTTGAACTTGACCTCCTGCTGGATGCCGGAGATCTCCCAGTCGCCGCCCTCGATCATCGCCACCTTGCCCTGCGCGAACAGGGTCTGGTCCTCGCTGTTGTTCGCGGCGGCGTCGGTGCCCAGGTCCGAGCCCGGCGCGGCGACGTGGTACTTGTACATCATGTCGGTGAGGAACTGGAAGGTCTGCTTGCCGGCGGTGGTGTCGAAGGACACGGTCTTGGCGTAGGGCTGCGGGATCATCTTCACGCCGTCCTCGGCCAGGTAGGGCTCGAACCCCCACTGCATCTCGTTCGGCGAGTCGGTGCCGTAGGTGGCCACCGAGTTCGGGTTGAAGCCCGGCGAGAGTGCGTTGTTGCCGCCGGTGTCGGTCGTCAGCTGCTTGAGGAAGGCCAGCCACGTTCCGCCGTCGGTCGGGTTCCAGGTCAGCTGCGTGGTGGGCACGGTGATGTGGTGCTGGGTGAAGTAATCGGCGTTGTAGAAGTACGCGATGGTGTCCCAGTCCTTGGGCAGCCCGTACAGCTTGCCGGAGAACTCGTGGAGGTTGACCAGGGTCGGCAGGTACTGGTTCAGGTCGATGCCGGCCGACTTGATCTTGGCGGTCAGGTCCTCCATCACGCCGTCCTTCAGCCAGGACGCGATCATCGGGGTGTTGACCCAGTAGACGTCCGGCCCGCCGCCGGAGCTGAACTCGGTGGTCAGCTTCGGCTGGTAGCTGTTGTAGGCGAAGGACTCGATCGTGACGTGGATGTTCGGGTGCGCCTTCTCGAACTGGTCGATCGACTTCTGGTACCCGGCCTGCTCGGGGGTCTGCCACATGGCGTAGGTGAGGTTGACCGTCCCGGAGCCGCCGGATCCGCCGGACGAGCAGGCGGCTGCGCCGGTCAGGAGGGCCATGCATCCGCCCAGCACGGCCATCCGCCGTGACGTGCGCCGGAGCGGATCGCTCCGCCGTGTTCGTGTCATCATCGACTCTCCCACTCCTATCGGTTGATGCCGGAGAGCTGGATCGAACGCACGATCTGCTTCTGGAAAACCGCGAAGACGGCCAGCAGCGGCACCAGCGCGACGAGCGACGCGGCGAGCACGAGGTTCCACTGCTGGCCGAAGGACGACTGGAGCGCGGCGACGCCGACCGTGAGCACCTGGTGCGACTGGGTGTCGGTCACGATCAGCGGCCAGAGGAAGTTGTTCCAGCCGAACACGAACGCGATCAGGGTGGCCGTGACGATGATCGGCCGGCCCATGGGCAGCAGGATCGCCGTGAAGATCCGCCATTCGGAGGCGCCGTCCACCCGTGCGGAGTCGAAGACCTCCGCCGGCAGCGACATGAAGTACTGCCGCATCAGGAAGATGGTGTAGGGCACACCCAGGACGTAGGGCAGGATGATCGCCCAGTACGTATTGCTGAGGTGCAGCTCCCGCATCATCGTGTACAGCGGAACGATGGTGACGACGTTCGGCACCATCAGCGTCGCCAGGTAGACCGAGAACAGGCCGTCCCGGCCGGGGAACGGCAGCCGCGCGAACGCGTACGCGGCCAGGACGCCGAAACCGACCTGACCGAGCGTCAGGACCGCGGTGAGCAGCGCGGTGTTGCCCAGGTACTTGATGAAGTCGTCGGTGAACAGGATCGTGGTGAAGTTGCCTGTGTAGAGGGAGTGCGGCGGCGTCCACGGGGAGCTGCCGAGGATGGACGAGGCCGGTTTGAGCGCGCCGAAGAGCGCCAGAACGTACGGGGCGACGAAGACGGCTGCGATGAGGGTCAGGCACAGGTAGAATGCCATGTATCTCAGGGTTCGTGGAATATTTCGACCTCGGCGCACCGGGCCCGTCCGCGGGGCTGGGGGACGGGTCGGGCCGGCGTCGGAAGGCGTGATGGCAGCCATGGATCAGGACACCTCGTAGGTCGTGCGGCTGCGGAAGAAGCGGAACTGGACGAGGGTGACCACGAGGATCACGCCGAACAGCAGCAGCGACATCGCGGCCGCCGAGCCGACGTCGAAGTTCTGGAACGCCGTGGTGTAGATCTGGTAGTTGATCACGGTGGTGGCCGAGCCGGGACCGCCCTGGGTGAGCACGTAGACGGTGTCGAAGATCTGGAACGAGCCGATCACATCGGTGACCAGCACGAACAGCATGGTGGGGTTGAGCAGCGGCAGCGTGATGCGCAGGAACCGCTGCACCGGGCCGGCGCCGTCGATGCTCGCCGCCTCGTGCAGGGCCGGCGGGATCGTCTGCATCCCGGCGAGGAAGAACAGCATGTTGTAGCCGGCGTACTGCCAGTTGCTCATCATGGCGACGGTCGGCAGCGCGGTGGTGGCGTCGCCCAGCCAGTTCGGCCCGTGCACGCCGAGCGTCAGGAGCAGGTGGTTGATCAGCCCGGACTGTCCGTTGAACATCCAGCCCCAGACCACGGCCATCGCGACCGGCGTCGACATGTAGGGCAGCACGTACAGCGCGCGGAACAAGCCGAGCGCGGGCAACCTGCGGTTGAGCAGGATCGCCAGGCCCAGCGCCATCAGCGTCTGGAGCGGGATGTTCCAGAGCACGTAGTAGACCGTCACGAGCAGTGCGCGGAAGACGTGGTCGTCCTTGGTCATCGTGGTGAAGTTCGCGAAGCCCACCCAGTGCGGCGGGGTCAGGAAGTTCCACTGGAAGAAGCTCAGGATCAGCACGATGACGACGGGGGCGATCAGGAAGGCCATGACGCCGATGAAGCTGGGCAGCACGAACGGCAGCGCGACGGCCAGGCGGCGGGCCCGGATCCGGGTCAGCGGCGTACGTGTGGTGCGCGGCGCGCTCACCCGATCGGTGATCGAGCCCGTCGCCGCCGGCGCGGTCCGGACCTCCTTGGCATGTCGCGACTCGAGCAGGCGCATCAGCGGCCCCCGGACCCGGCGGGTGGCGGCCCGGAGCTCTCCCGCACGATCAGCTGCGGCCGCGGTCGGGGACGTGCTGTCGGGGCGGCGCCGATCTGTGCTTGAAGCGCCGCGAAGGCGGCGCGTCCGAGCTCGGTGAAATCGAGCCGGACCGTGGTCAGGGCCGGGGTGTAGAACTCGGCCTGCGGCACGTCGTCGAAGCCGACGACGCTGACGCTGCCCGGAACCGGTCGTCCCGCCTGGTGCATCGCCTTCACGACGCCCAAGGCGAGGTCGTCGTTTCCGCAGAGCACCGCGGTGACCGCGGGATCGCCGGCGAGCAGCCGGCCCGCCTCGAAGCCGGATCGCGGATCCCACTGCGCCGCGATCGGTTCCGGCGCCGCGATGCCCGCCTCCCGCAGCGCGGACTGCCAGCCGGCGAGGCGCTGGCTGCTGCTCGTGGACGAGGGGATGGCGACATAGTGCACGGTCTTGTGGCCAAGGCTGAGCAGGTATGCGGTCGCGTCGCTCGCGGCCTGCCGGTCGTCGATCCACACCCACGGCTTGGGCTGCGTCGTCAGAAGCCGGGCCTCGTCGCCGACCGGCGTCTCGACGATCCCGACGACGGGAACGTCCCGCGGGACCTCGGCCAGCGCGCGCTGGCTGGCCCGGTCGAAGGCGATCACGATGAGCGCGCTGCCTCGCTCCATCGCCCGGTCGACGGCGTCGGCCACGTCGGCGGGCGCTTCGGATTCGATCACCCGCACGCCCACCGCGAAGTCGGCGATCCGCGCAGCCTCCTCGATCCCTTGGATGGCGGAGCGCTGGCCGTACAGAGTCGTGTTCGACGCGAGCACCGTCACCGCCTGGATGCGTCCGCCGGCCAGCGCGCGGGCCACCCGGTTCGGGCGGAACCCGAGCCGGGCAATGGCCTCCAGCACCTGTTCGCGGGTCGAGGCGCGCACGCTCGGATGCCCGTTGATCACGCGTGAGACGGTCTGGTAGGAGACGCCCGCCGCACTGGCGACGTCGTTGATGGTGGCCGAGCGCGACCCGCCGGGCGCGCCGGCGTCCGCGCCTTCGCGGCGCAGTTCGGCAGAGGCGTCGTCGAGCGGCGGCTGCGCCCTTGTGTGACCGCTCACATTCATGCCAGGATTGTGAGCGCTCACAATTTGAGTGTCAAGGGTGCCGGAACCGCCGGGCTACGGTCGCGGCACCCACCGGGCGGTTCGCGGCAAGGAGGACTCGGGTGCAAACCGGGGCCAGTCTGCACGGCGGTTTCGGCTGGTCGGACAGCTCACTCGAACTCGCGATCGACGTCGATCCGGCCGGGATCGCCCGGATCACCCGGCTCGCCGCGGCCCCGGCGCCGGCGGCCCGCACGACTGCGCTGCCCTTGCTGGACGTGGTCCTGGCCGGCGAGGGCCGGGCGTGGTCCGGGCCGCGCTACTGCGAGTCCGTCGCCGGACAGCGCATGCGCTACCGAAGCCACGATCTGCGGGAGGACGGGAACGGCTGGTCCCGGCTGCGGATCGACCTCGCCGATCCGGCGACCGGCCTGGCGGCCGAGGTCCACTACCGGATCCTCGAGGACCGCGGCGCCCTGCGCTGCTGGGTCCGCCTCGTGAACCAGGGGTCGGACTCCGTGACGGTCGAGTCGGTCACCTCGTTCCTGGGCGCGGGCCTGCCCGGCGGCGATCCGGACGACCCCGGTGACCTCGGTGACCTCGACATCCTGTGGGCCGAGAACGACTGGCTGGCCGAGAGCCGCTGGCAGCGCCGCCGGCTGCGCGACGCCCTGCCCGACCTCGACCGGCGGGCGCACAGGGCCGACCCGCGCGGCTGCTTCGGCATCACCGGCCGGGGCACCTGGTCGACGTGTGGGCACCTGCCGATGGGCGCCGTCGTCAACCGCCGCACCGGCCGCGCCTGGGCCTGGCAGGTCGAGCACAACGGCGCCTGGCACTGGCAGGTCGGGGAATGCACCGACCGTCGGCCCGCAGACCAGACGAGTGCGACCGTCGGACACGGCTCCGGGCGCGATGTGGGCAGCGGCGCCTATCTGGCCCTGCTCGGGCCGACCGACTCCGAACATCAGTGGTATGTCACACTGGCCCCGGGTGAGGAGTTCACGACGGTGCCGGTCGCGATCGTCGTCGGCGCCGAGGGTGTGGACGACATCCTGGGCCGGCTCACCACGTACCGCCGCGCCATCCGGCGGCCGCACGCCGACCACCGGCGCCTTCCGGTCATCTTCAACGACTACATGAACACCCTGATGGGCGACCCGACGGCGGAGCGCCTGCTGCCGCTGATCGACGCGGCCGCGTCCGTCGGCGCGGAGTACTTCTGCATCGACGCAGGCTGGTATGCCGAGGCGGCCGAGGACTGGTGGGACACCGTCGGCGCGTGGAAGCCCTCGATGACGCGCTTCCCCGGCGGGATCGCCGAGGTGCTCGGCCGGATCCGGGCCGCAGGCATGGTTCCGGGGCTGTGGCTGGAGCCGGAAGTGGTGGGCGTGCGCAGCCCGATCGCCGCACAGCTGCCGGACCAGGCGTTCTTCACCCGGCGCGGGCGGCGCGTGGTCGAGAACGGGCGCTACCAGCTGGACCTGCGCCACCCCGCGGCCGTGAAGCACCTGGACGAAGCGGTCGACTTCGCGGTCGGCGAACTGGGCGCCGGCTACCTCAAGCTCGACTACAACATCGACGCGGGCCCCGGGACCGACGCCGGCGGCCTCAGCGCGGGCGCCGGCCTGCTCGACCACAACCGCGCCCACCTCGACTGGCTCGACGCCGTGCTCGACCGCCACCCCGGGCTGGTCATCGAGAACTGCGCCTCCGGCGGCATGCGGGCGGACTACGCGATGCTCTCCCGGCTCCAGCTCCAGTCCACCAGCGACCAGCAGGATCTCCTGCGCTATGCGCCGATTATCGCGGCCGCGCCGGCCGCGATGGCCCCGGAGCAGGCGGCCTCCTGGGCGTATCCGCAGCCTGATTTCAGTGATGAGCAGATCGTCTTCACGCTCTGCGGCGCGCTGCTCGGCCGCATCCATCTGTCAGGACACATCGATCGGATGACCGATGCCCAGTGCCGTCTCGTGACCGACGCGGTGGACGTCTACAAGAGCGTGCGCGCCGACCTGCCCGGCGCGCTGCCGTTCTGGCCGCTGGGCCTGCCGGGCTGGTCGGATTCCTGGCTGGCGCTGGGGATGCGCGTGCCGACCGGCGCCTACCTCGTCGTGTGGCACCGCGACGGCGGTCCGGCCGAACTCACGCTGCCCGTGGACTGCCTGCGCGGCAGGGAAGTTGCGGTGGATGTCCTATACCCCCGCGCGCGTGGAGGTGGCATCGAGGCCCGATGGTCGGCGGACCGCGGAGAACTGGCCGTTTCTCTGCCGGTCACGCCTGCCGCCGGTCTGATTCGGTTGTCCACCACCCCGGGAAGCCGACGCAGGGTCATGTGATGTCGTGGCCGGCCTGGGCCGGCGCATGGCGGCCGACTCCAAAGTCGATCACGTGGTGAGCGCCAGCGGCGATGGCCGTCCGAGGCGGCGCGGCGCGCGGTCCGGTGCGAGGATCCGGTCTGCACCGGTTCAGTTGTGACGCCGCCGATTCCGGCACGGACAGTGCTGCCGACGAGTAACGGAGATCCGCCGTGAGTCCTCGCCCGCCCGACTTCGCCAGCCTGTTCGCTGCCGGCGCCCGCCATGACTTTGGTCGCCTGCGGGCCGGCTGCGTGGCGACCGTCCGGATCAAGCAGGCCGCCACGCTGCAGCTGCCGAGCGGTCGGTTGGTGGCCTGCGAGCCGTGGTCCTCTTTCGCCGAAGGGGCCGCGGATTGCGCGTTCACGCAGCGCGTCGAGCCGGGCGGGTACCCGGTCGAGCTGATCATCGCGGACTTCCACGACCCGGGGGACCCGCAGGACAGCGCACGCTTCAGCGAGGTCGCCGGGGCTCGGGTGGTGGTTCGTGGGGAGCCCGTGGCCGCGTGGCGGATGGCGCTGCAGCCGGGGGAGGACGATTCGGACCTGGCGCAGGACGGGTTCTTCGGCTACCCGGTGGACGGTGGGACGGGCTCGTTCTGCTCGCCGGAGTTTTTGGAAGGGGTTTCGACGCTCGAGGTCGGCGAGGAGCTGTTCGAGGTCGTGATGGATGTCGTCGACGCGGACGATGTGGGCCTCTATGTCGACGAGGCGACAGGCTGCAACATCGTGGTGTTCCGCTCGGGCGGCGGCGACGGGCACTACGGGACCTGGGTCGGGTACACCGCTGCGGGCGAGGTGGCCTGTTTCGTCACCGACTTCCTGACGCTGACCGGGCGCGACGGCGAAGAGCTTTCCGACGATCCCGGCTCGGACCGGCCGACCGCGGGGACGCCCGGCCAGAGCGCTCCGGCCGAGCCGCTCGTCTCCGGGACGAAGAGCACTGCGGTCAGGCCGACGGCGAAGGCCGCGAAGGGCGTCCCGGCCACTCCGGCTGGACGGCGGGTACCGCGGTCAAAACCCGAGTAAGCAGGGCGGAGCCGTCCCGCCGCAGATCCCGACAGGAAAGCCGCCACAGATGACCTCCAGCCGGCCAGGCCCGCACTTCGACGTTCGGCAGATTCCGTTCAGCTATTACGGGTCCTGGTTCGCGCTCTCTCCCGTGACCGCTCAAGCCCGGCAGGCAGAGGACCTGCACCTCGTCTCCCACCAGCACGGCATGCACGCTGTTCTCGCGCTGCAGCCGCTCTCCAGCGACGGCCAGCGCCTCATGACGCGCATCGATGCAACGCCTGCGAAGCTTGCCTGGATCGCCGAGAGCGGACGCATTGAGGCCGCCTACGCCGGCGTCGACACGATCAGGCTGCGCGGCACCGGCCCGTCCCTGTGTATCCGGGCCACGGCCCGGACCCTGACATCTTTCAGCGGCACGTACCTCTACCGCGATCCGGTCGACGGCGCGTTCGTGTTCACCAGTTACGAGACCGGCCGACGGTACCGGGTGACCGTGCTGGCCGGCGCTGCGACCGTCCAGGGCGACCAGGCGCTCGGCGAGGCCGAGCGCTCCGTGACCATCACCGCGCCGCCCGGATCCGCCTGGGAAATCGCCCTGGAGGAGTACCAAACCGCCCGCGACCCCTACAGCGCGGACGGTACAGAGTTCGAGACCGTCGCGGCGACTGCGGCAGCCGCGTTCCACGCGTTCGCCGACCGGATCGCGCCGTGGCGCGACGAGCGCACACCGGCCGCCGAACTCGCCGCCTACGTGCTGTGGTCGGCGACGGTCGCGCCGGCCGGATTCCTGTCCCGGCCCGCCGTGCTCATGTCGAAGCACTGGATGGACAAGGTCTGGAGCTGGGACCACTGCTTCAACGCGCTCGCCCTGGCCGAGGGCGAGCCGCAGCTGGCCTGGCACCAGTTCTGCATACCGTTCGACCATCAGGACCCGCAGGGCGCGCTGCCGGACTCCGTCGCCCACTCCGAGGTGCTCTACAACTTCGTCAAGCCACCCATCCACGGCTGGGCATTGGATCGGCTCCTGCCCGCTCTCGAAGCGGCGCTCGAACCCGGCGATGTCGAAGTGGTCTTCGACCAGCTCGCGCGGTGGTGCGGATATTGGCTCAGCCGGCGCGCTCCCGGTTCGCTGCTGCCGCACTACCACCACGGCAACGACAGCGGCTGGGACAATGCGACCACCTTTCTCGCCGCCCGCCTGGTCGAGAGCGCGGACGCCGCGGCCTTCCTCGTTCTGCAGATGAGGCAGCTGGCCGCGATGGCGCAACGGCTCGGACGCACCGATGCCGCTGACTACTGGCGCGAGGTGGCGCAGGCCGTCCAGACCGCCATGATCAAGCAGCTGTGGACCGGCGAGCGATTCGCCGCACGCGAGATCGCCACCGGCGCGTTGCACCCGAGCGAAAGCCTGCTCGACACGATGCCGATCGTCTTGGGCCCGGACCTGCCGCCGGACATCCACATCGCGCTGGCTCGACAGATCGAAACCCACCTGAGCGAACACGGCCCGGCCACCGAGCGGCCCGGCTCGCGCCACTACGACGCCGACGGGTACTGGCGCGGCCCGATCTGGGCGCCCTCCACCCTCCTGATCGAGGACGGGCTGCGGCGCGCCGGCCACACCGGACTGGCCGACGAGATCAGCCGGAGGTTCCGAGCCCTGTGCGAGGCCGGCGGATTCGCAGAGAACTTCGACGCGGTCTCCGGAGCCGGGCAGCGCGACCGCGCCTATACCTGGACCGCCAGCAGTTATCTGCTGCTCGCCCGAGATGCGGTGCGACGGGCAAGCAGCCCGCGGCGATGACTGATCGGCGGTCGAGCACGCTGCCTGCAGCGCTGCGCGCTTGAAGGGATGGCCCGGCTCGACCCGCAGGGGTTTGGTGATGCGCGCGACCCGCGCCGCCGTCATCTTGTCCATGCCGCAGCGCGTCGGAGGCCGTCATCGAGATCATCGCCTTAGCGTAAAGACCATGAAAAACTCCGGATCCTCGAACGGCGCCGCCGGCGCCGAGACGGCGGTCGCCGAGCGCACCGACTATGCAGGCGCCGTATACGGCTCGATGCTTGCCGCCTCCGTGGTGGCGACCGCGGGGGCGACCGCCGGGTTCCCCCGGTTCAAGCTTGCGCTGATGCTGATCGTCACCGGTCTGGTGTTCTGGGCGGCGCACGTCTACGCGCGCTGGGCGGGGGAGCGGCAGCCGGCCGCCAGCCCCTGGTCGTGGCAGGAGGTCCGGCTGGTGGCGGCACACGAGTGGTCCATCGTCGAGGCCGCCTTCCTGCCCGCGGCGGCCGTGGCCGTCAGTCCGCTGCTCGGGCTGAACCTGACCGGAGCGGCGTGGTTCGCTCTCGCGGTCGCCGTGGCGCAGCAGGTCGGCTGGGCCTGTCTCGGCGCGGTGCGGGCGTCGGCCCCGACCCTGCAGGTGGTGGCTGAGGGGCTGGTCAACCTCCTTCTCGGGCTGATCATCATGGCCGCCAAGGCGGCGGTGAGCCATTAGGCAGCCGGCGCAGAACGAACCGGGTCACCGGGCAGCGGGTGTCCGAGGGGGCGGCATGTCCTGGGCCAGCCGTCCTTCGGCGTTGAGCGCGTTGGCCAGCTGGACGCGTGATTGGATGCCGAGTTTGGTGAACACCAGGCGCAGGTGGGTGCTGATGGTGTTGACCGAGAGGCCGAGTTCCGCGGCGGCGCTCCGATTGGTGCGGCCGTCGGCGATGAGCGCGGCCACGCGCGTGCGGCCTGGGCGATCATCGGCAGGTCACCGGTGGAGCGTCCGCGGACGTTGAGTGCCAGGCCCTCGAAGCTGGCTACGCCGGGATTGCGCTCTGCGGCCAGTTCGGCTTCCTGCACGACGATGTCGGTGAAGGCCGGATCTGCGGCCGTGGTGCCGATGACGAAGAACAGGCTGATCCAGCACGGCCATAGCGGCCAGTAGTTGCACGTCCTGGCAGCACCCGACAGCACTGTGCCGAAGGCCTTCATCGCGGCGTCGAGGTCGCCCCGGCATGCGGCGACCCAGCCGCGCATCACGGTCAGGGCCGGTCGGCGCAGGTCGTTGTCGGCGCCCTTGAGCCGTTCCGCGGCGGCCAGGCGCGTGGCGGCCACTTGAGTGTCCCCATGCAGCAGCGCGACCGAGATCTGGACGATGATCGCGTCCAGGGCGTAGGCGTTGCTGCCCAACTGCCGTCCCAGTTCGAGCAGGGTGCGGGCGCCCGCCTCGGCCTCGTCGGTTCTGCCGAGGTTGTAGTCCTGCCAGATCTGGGCGCAGTGCAGGGCCGGCAGGATCGATGCGGAGGTGCGGCCGTCCGCCCTGACTTCGTCCAGCAGGGTCTGGGCGTGGTCGTAGCGGTCGAGGAACTGAAGCGCCGTGATCTCCTCGGCCAGGTGGAGCGGCCCGGTCAGGGCTCGCAGTTCCCGGAAGTCCTGCAGCGCGGCATGGTGTCGCGCTGCGTTGTGAGCCGCTTCGCCGGAAGCGTGCAGCGCGATGGCGATCGCTTCGCGGTCCGCGCTGGCGCGGGCGTGCCGGAGTGCGGCCGAGGCCAGCTGCGTAGCGTCGTGGCCGCCGAGCAGCCGGGTTTTGGCGAGCGCTGCGACCGCCCGCAGTCGCGCGTCCACGGCCGGGGAGAACGGGCCGTCGGCCAGCACCCGTTCGACGCGGGCGAGGAGCCGGTCGACTCGGCCGCCCAGCCACAGCGCCTGGGCTGCCTGGCACTCCACCTCGCCCGCGACGTCCTTGGCGTCGACGCGGGCGAGGATCAGGTCTGCGACGTCAATGGCCTCGCCGGCCCGTTGGGTGCGACACAGCACCGACAGGCATCGCCGGCCCAGCTCCAGCCACTGCGGCTGTTCCGGGCGGATGGTGCGGAAGGCGAGAGCGGCCAGTTCCCCCGCGTCGTCGGGGCTGATGTCCGCGAGGCGCTCCGCAGCGGACACGAGGATCAGCGCACTGGCCGAGTCGCCCGGCGTTGCCGCCTGGCGGAGGTGCGCCGCGGCGATCAGCACGTTGCCTTCCGATTCGAGGTGGTACCCGGCGAGTCGGCGATGAAGTGCACGCACCTCCTCCTCCGGCAGCGCCGAGAGGATCGCGTCACGCACCAGACCGTGCGGCGTCGCCAAGGCGTCGTCATCGGCCACGATCAGTGCCGATGCACACCCTTCGGCCACGACGGCGCCTATATCCGAGCCCGGTGAGATTGGCAGCACACTGACCGCTTCGCGCAGCGACACGGGTCGACCGGCGACCGCCACCAGGCTGACGAGGGCCCGCGCGCCCTCGGCCAGTTCGGCCAGTTGCCCGGCGATGGCGGTGGCGAAGCGCAACGGCACGGCGTCCCGGTGGCCCGGCGCTGCGCCCCGTGCCAGATCGTCGAGGATCCGCGTGGCCAGAAGCGGGTTTCCGGACGCTGCGACGAGGAAGCCGAGGGTGCGCTCGTCCGGGGCGCGCCCCAGCCGGTCCCGGGCGATGTCCGCCAGGTCGGCGCCGGTCAGCGGCACCAGCCGGATGTGGTCGACGGAACCCGGATCCGATCCCGCCAGATCGGCGAGCGCGTCGTCGTCGCGACCGGCCAGCAGCCACACGACCGGCAGGCCGATCAAGCGGCCCACCAGTGTCCTGATGAGGAAGCGGCTGACCCGGTCGGCCCACTGCCAGTCGTCGAGGCAGACGAGCACGGGTCCGGTGGCCGCGGCGCGCTCGATGGCGGCGGCGATCCGTTCGGCGAGCAGGAGCGGCTGGTCGGCCAGGCGGACGATCTGCTCGTACTCCCCGCCGGCGGCCAGGGGCCTGCGGCCGGCGCGTGCTCGATCTGATCGCCGCGGCGGCGCCTCTCGGCTTCCTCATCTACTTCCGCAACGACTCCGACCCGATCTTCCCCCTGGCGGGCGACACCGCAGTCTGCACCAGCTACCTGATGGGCAATCACACCATCGCGGAGCGCATGTACCGCTTCGAGCCCTCGATCCTGCTCTACGCACCGCTGCACACGGCCGTGTGGGGCGAGCCGGAGGGGCCGGGCCATTTCACCTTCGAGCGGCCGAGCGATCAGTTCGGAAGCTACGGCCGACCTGAGATCACCGCGGTCGGCCGCGAGCTCGACCAGAAGTTCGCGGCTCTGCTCGAACACCTCGGCCTCCCGGTCCCGCCCGAACTGACCACGGCCTGACCGGGCCGGGCTCACCCGAGGTGGGTCCGCCGGCGATTCCCCGCCCTGGCCTACGGCGCTCGCGGTGTTCGCGGCGCTCCCGGCTCGATCCGGCGCAGCTCGAGAAGCTCGAGGCCGAGTGCCTCGATCTGGCCGAGGACGCCGAAGAGCGCGGACTGGTCTTCGAGCAGTCCGGTGAGCACGGTCTCGCCACCGGTCAGCTCAGCCGCCATCGCGGGGAACGCGGACAGAGCAGTCGCCCCGAGCCGGCCCCTGATCCGGATGGCGTACACACTCGGCGCCGCGGCCATACGCCGATCGTGCCGCCCGGCCCGGTGAGCCGGCGACGCCGGAATCCGGTGATCGGGTATGTCGGCACGGTGCTGTTTCAGCGCCATTTCGACGCCGTCGGCGATGGCCGGTTCGACAGGAGGTGCAGTTGGCGCGCGCGCTGAACGGCAGCGGACCGGTCACCCGCGCCGAGCTTCGCATAGAGGTTGCGGATGTGGGTGTTGACCGTGTGGATCGAGACGTGCAGAAGATGCGCGATCTCTGCCCGCGTCAGGTTCGTCGGGAGGAATCCCAGGACGCGCAGCTCGCTCGGGGTGAGCTCGCCCGGGTGCGGCGGCTGCTCCAGACCAGCGCTCGGCCGCGATGCGCCTCTCAGCTGGTCGGCGATGTCGGCGATGTCGGCGAGGAGCGCGCCGTGCGCCGTCTCGTGGTATCGGAGCACGTCGAGCAGCTGCGCGGCTTCGGTCATCGCGAAGGGGAAGAGCAGCCGGTCGGGCTCGGCGGTCGCGAGGGCAGCCTCGGCCGCCGCTGCCGCGGCGTCGCGATCGCCCAAACGAAGGTGTGCGGTGCCGGCCAGCAGATGGGCTTCCACGAGGGTGAACGCTTCGACCGGGGGCGTGGCGTCCCGAAGCCGGCGCAGGACTTCCACGGCCGTGCCGGGGTTCCCGTCGAGAAGGCTGATCCACGCCCGCGCGTTGAAAACGGCGCCCAACGCGCCCGGACTCCCGGGCCCGGCGGAGAATCCGGCCAGCGTCGCGCGCGCCTCAGCGGACATCCCGAGGCGGGCCTGCGTGGTAGCGAGCCACCCTGTGATCCGCGGTACGAGAGCGTGCGCTCCGGTGAGCAGCGACTGCTCACGCGCCGCCGCCGTGAATGCTTCCAGCGCCGGCCGCTGCTGCCCGCGACCCGCATGCAACATGCCGGCCG
>DASYAE010000036.1:0-50235 GCA_036501535.1 Actinocrinis sp.
CGGTCCTCGCCGCCCCGGTGTCGCCGGGCTCGTCGACCAGGTCGGCCAGCGCGGCGGCGAAGTCGCGCAGCGTCGGCCAGCCCGCGCGCGGCCGGCCCGCGGCCACCTCGTCCGGCACGATGCCGCGCCGCGCGTAGGTGAGCCGCAGGGCCCGGTCATAGAGGTCCGGCAGCGGGTCCCAGAGCCCGAACGCGGCGTCGAAGGCAGCGAGCAGGCCACTGATATGATCGGCCACGGGGAAGCCGTCCGGCACCTCGAACGGGTTGAGCCGCAGCGGCGCGACCCGCTCGCTCCCGGCGGTGAACACGGTCAGCGACTCCAGGCCCGGCCGCCCGGCCAGGCTGCGGTAACCCCCGCGGCCGAGGCCGGCCGGTTCGAGGACCAGGAACGGAATCTTGTGCTCGGTCCACAGCCGCTCGCACACGGCCTGCACGGTCGCCGTCTTCCCGGACCCGGCGGTCCCGGTGATCAGCGTGTGGCGGGCCAGGCCGGCGACGGCGATCCCGACCGGATCGACCCGGCCGTCCGCCTCCTGCACGCCCAGCCTGATCCACGGCCGGTCCGGTCGCCCCGCCGGATCGCGTTCCTGCGCGGTCCGCTCGATGGTCGGCGTTCGCACGGCGAATCCGGGCACATGACCGTGCACCGCCACCGGGAGACGCAGCGCGGCCGCCGCCTCGTCGGCATCGACGAGCTCTGCGAGCAGGCGCAGGTTCGGCGGCAGCGCGACGGGCATCGGACCGGCGTACTGCGCGTCCCATCTGAGCAAGTCGAGCGACGTGACGTTCCCCCAGGCGAGCCCGGCCTCCTGAAGCAGCGGCCGCACGAGCGTGTGCTCCGGGCCGACGATCTGCTCGCCGAGTTGCCGCGCCAGCGCGTCGGGCAAAGGCGCCGGCGAGGCGAGGGTGAGGCGCATCCGGAACGCGCGCGAGGCGTACTTGGCCGCCGCCGCGGCGAACAGCGGCGCGGCCGTCACCGCGAACGGGTCCGGGTCCAATCGGACCACGGCCATCGTCGCGGGATGCATGTACGTGCCGGGCTGGGCCAGCTGGGAGTAGTTCGCGACCAGCAGCCGCAGGAAGCCGGTCAGCTCGGCCGGCACGACGCAGGGCTCGAAGGCGAGGTCGAGCAGCACCGGCTCGCGCTGCCCGGCCAGCGCCCGCCACAGCGGTTCACGGGAGTCGGCCGGCGCGCCGGTGAACGGATCGACCGTCAGGTAGAAACCCACCCGCGCGTCCGGGCGGAGCGGACGCTCGGCGCGTATCCGGCGGCGCACCTCGACGATGCCCTGGGGGTGCGGCGCGAAGGGCTCGAGCCAGCCGCGGACCGCGGCGGAGTCGACGACTTCGTGCCCGAACACGTGCTTGGGCAGTCCGGCCAGCCGGCGGCGCAGCCGCAGCGCCGCGTTCGCCGTGTCGGCCGGGTCCGCGCCGTAGACCCTGCCGAGCAGCACGCAAGTGGTGCCGCTCGACGACGCGCCGATGAAGCGCAGCGCGATGTGCGGCGTGTAGTCCGTGTCCCATTGGCCCGAGATCCAGGTCGCCTCGTCGGCCGAGGCCTTGGCGAGCCGGCCCGCCTCGGAGAGCTCGGCGTACTCGCGCGATTCGGGCAGGTCGGCTGCGGCGTCGATCTGGACCGCGACCCAAGCCCACACGCCTCGGTGGTCCTGTCCGACGACGACCCCGTCGTCGGGCACCGGACCCGCTGCCGCGCCGGTCATCTGCGCCCGCGTCTCGTGATTCCCACGGCTGTGGCGCCCGACCGGTCAGGCCGCCGCATGGCCCGGCTGCGGGGCGGCGCCGGCCGCAACCGCCTCCAGTTGGTAGATCGGCACCTCGGCGCCGAACGTCGCCTCCATCGGCACGTCGATACCCTGGATCGCCACGTCCACGCCCTCGCGTACCGCCGTGTGGATCGCCTCGCGCATGGCCCGGACCGACTCGGTGCGCAGCATCTGCGCGACCAGCTTGTTGCGTCCGAAGATCCCGGAGACCAGGTCCTTGAGATAGACGCCGATCAGCATGTAGCCGGGGCGCCTGCGGAACATCAGCCAGCCGACGTACAGGCTCGCTCCATATGGGAAGACGGTGATGAACGAGGTGTATCCGCGGAAGTTGATGACGAGCCGGTTGTTCACCACCTCGGTCCCGACCAGGTCGCTGCGCACCCGCGTCGCGACCGGGGACAGCGGGATGCGGTGGAGCTTGAGCGAGCCGTAGATCGCCGAGTAGGACGAGGTGGCGGCGGCCGCCTTCTCAGGGACCAGCGACCGCCACTCCGCGATCGGCTCCTCGACTGAGCTGAACAGCAGGATGACCCAGTACAGCACGAACGACAGGAGGCTGCCGAACTCCAGGATGCCCAGCGACGGCCCGGTCCCGGTCCCGGCGGTGTTCGCCAGCGTGGCCCGCTCGACGATGAGCCAGAGGAACACGAAGAGCACATTCACCGTCACCGAGATGATGGCGGCGCGCAGCCACAGCCAGAAGAGCACCAGCGGACGCACGGTCTCGTCGAGGCCGAGTTCGACCTCCTGGTGGCGCAGCGTCTGGATGCGGTACGCGATGTCCCCGCCGGAGGACGGGCGCGCCCAGCCGGCGGACTGCATTGTCGCGCCCGACTGCGACATCTGGTTGGGATCGGGATACGCCGTCGGCGCGTACTGATGGGGTCCCGGCCCCGGGAACGGCGCCGGGGCGCCCTGGGATGGCCTCGGATCCTGCGGGGGAATCGTCATGCGGGGGCTCCTGCTGTATCGGATGTGCTGGATCAGTAGTAGTCGGACAGCGAGACGGTGATCGTGGATCCGCTCGCGGTCGCGTACCCGCCGACGCCGAACTGCTCCTGCCCGGAGTAGGTCTGAGGGGCGCCGGAGAAGTCGGTGTAGGTGTCGGTGTAGTCGGCCACGCCGTCGTCGTCGTCCGTGATGCCGATCTCGAATCCGCCGTTGTAGTTCGACGTGACGGTCAGCGTCGGGCTCGGGTACGTCGCGATCGACCAGGTCGCCGAGTCGTTGTCGGAGTAGGGGTAGAAGCCGAAGGGGCAGTTCTGCGGTTCGGCGCTCGTGCTGGCCGCGCACGTGTTCAGGACCGAGGTGATCTGGGCCAGCACGGCCGACTTCGCGCCGGGGGCGAGCGTCGGTGTGGCGAACTGCGCCGACAGCGTACTGGACGAGCCGCCGTCGGCCGAGGGCCGCGCCGTCAGGGTCTGGGCGGCGAACAGCGCGTTGGCCTGCAGCGTGAGGGTGTAGCGGCCGGGCAGCACCAGCGCGGTGAAATCCGAGGTCCCGGCGGCGATGCCGTTGACCGTGAGCTCCTGGCCGCTCGTGTTCGACGCCGCGAGCTGCAGCAGCGGGTTCTCGAGCAGGTAGGGGGCGCCGTGACCGGACGTGTTGCGCACGACCGCGATGTTCTGCGTCACGGTGGACGAACCCGCCTTGTAGGAGGCCGGAACGTTGTAGAGGGTCTGGCCGGTTTCCGGGTCGGTCTCGCTGGAGGCCGCGCCGATGGTCGCGTCGGACGGTCGTGCGCCCGGTTCGGCGAGCGCCCTCGCGGTCAGCAGCGTCGACGGCGAGCCGTTCGGGCCGGCGCCGGCCGAGCCGCCCGCGTCGTTCGTGCCCTGTTGCTCGGCGCTCGGATCGACCAGGGCGAGCGCGGCGGCGGTGTCGTCGGCGGCCAGGTCGGCGAAGAAGCTCTGGACGGCGCCCTGCGGCGACGGCGGCGTGGGCTTGAGCACTTCGTAGGCGATGGTCCCTCCGACGATCAGGACGACGACCAGGCCGATCGCGGTCAGGCTGCGTCGACTGAGCCGCATCCCGGACTGGCCGGGCAGCTGGTGCGGGGCGGCGAAGGTGACCGTGGGCCCGGGCCCCGCGACAGGCATGGGGGCCGTCGCAGGCATCGAGTTCAGCCCGGAAACCGGTATCTGCTGCGTCTTCGGCGTGATCGTGACGGTCGCCGTCACCATCGTCGACGTCCCGGCCGGCGCGGATGTCGCCATGCCGTTCGGTGCCATCGAGGTCGATACCGCCGACTGCGTGGCTCCGGGTCCCGCGGCGCCGCAGAAGTGGCAGATCGGCACCGCATCGTCCAACGGCCCCCCGCACTCGAGGCAGTAGACGTCCGTCATGCCGGTCCCCCCAACATTGCGCCTCTTCGGCATATACGCAGCTAGCATCTGCTGTTACCGAAAGTTACCCGCGCCTGAGCGCTGGTGTGACGGAGAGTCACTTCTCGTTATGATTCCGTGTCATAGGCTGGCCGGCGGTGCTCAACGGAGGGGGTCCGAGCGATGGCGGACGAGCGCAGGCTCGCTCTGCTGATCGCCAACAGCGAGTACTGCGATCCCGGCCTTCCGCGACTGGAGGGGCCGGTGCGCGATGCGCGTGACCTCGGCGATGTCCTGGCTGCGCCGGACATCGGCGGCTACGAGACCACCGCGGTGGTCGACCAGACGGCGGCCGCGGTGCAGCTCGCGACGCAGAAGTTCCTGGCCGGCGCGCGGCTCGGCGACGTGGTCGTGGTCTACCTCTCCTGCCACGGCGTGTTGGACCGGCACGACCGCCTCTACTTCGCCTCGGCCGGAACCGAGAAACAGTACCCTGAATCGACCGCCATGTCCGCGGCGTGGCTGCGGCAGCTGATGGAGGACTGCCGCGCCGCCCGGCAGGTGCTCATCCTCGACTGCTGCTACAGCGGCGGGTTCGCCGAGGGCGGCAAGGCGGCGGCCGAGCCGGACCTGCGCGAGCAGCTGGCCGGACGCGGCCGCGGGCGCGTGGTGCTGACCTCGTCCAACGCCACGCAGAAGTCGTTCGAGACCGTGCTGGATCCGGACGGCGGCGGAGAGCGGCTGTCGGTCTTCACCGCCGGCTTGGTCGAGGGCCTGCGCACCGGCGGGGCGGACGCGGACGGCGACGGGCTGATCACCGTCGACGACGTGTTCGACTATGCGGAGCGATTCGTGCGGGAGCGCGGCGGTAAGCAGAGCCCACAGCGTTCGCTCGATCGCGGGGAGGGCCGCATCGTCTTCGCCCACAACCCGTTCGGGGCCTCGGACCGGGCGCGGGCCGAGGCGCGCGTTCAACGGGATTCGGCGAACCGCGGGCGGCCGCCCGCCGAGCGGGTCGGCGGCTCCGGACCGAAATCACCCGGGTCGGTGATGCGGACCCTGCGCGGCCATCAGGGATCTGTATACGATGTCGCCTTCAGCCCGGACGGCCGCCTGCTGGCCAGTGCGGGCGGCGACGGAGCGGTCCGGCTCTGGGATCCGGACACCGGCACCGAGCGGGGGACACTTCGCGGCCCCGATCCGGCCGTCATCCCGTGGTCGATAGCCTTCGACTCGACCGGATTCCGCCTGGCCGCCGCGGGATCCGGCGGGCAAGTGCTCATCTGGTCGGTGCGGGATCGGAAGCTGCTCCACCGACTTCCGGCCGGCACGGACTGGCTGTACGACGTCGCCTTCAGCCCTGACGATCGGCTGATCGCCACGTGTGGAAGAACGATCCGCGTATGGCACGCCGCATCGGGTCGGGAGGTCCGGTCGACCGAGACGAACGTCGACCGTCTGGGCTTGGCGTTCGTCGATCACGACCACCTCGTCACGCTGCGGTCCGGCGGCGGACTGGAGATCCGGCGGATCACCGGCGTCTGGTCGCCGCGGGTCGTCGATGGGCCGGACGCCGCCTCGGTCACCATCGAGCCTTTCGCTTTTTCGCGCGACGGGCGCCTTGCAGCGGTCGCGCTGGCGAACAACGGGACCTCGGCCGGCCGGACCGTCCTCCTGACCGGCGTTTCGCCTGCACCGGAACTGCGCATACCGGGCCGGGAGATCGTCGCGCTGGGATTCAGCGGTGACGCCAGCCTCCTGGCCGGCGGCGCGTTGGACGGGACGGTGCAGCTCTGGCGCCTGCCCGACGGCATCTCCGTGGCTTCACTGCGGCATGGTGATCGAACCGTGAACGCGCTCGCCTTCGCGGCGGATAGTGCAAAGCTGGCCACGGCCGGTGACGACGGCGGTATCGTGCTCTGGAACCTGACCGGTGACGTGCGGTGAACCGCCGCGGCGAGCCGGGCGACGCGGCGCAGAAGGGTCTCGGCGCGATGACAGAACTCATGATCCGGGTGGTCCGCGATCCGGACGAGGACGACCTGCGGCTGCGTCAGACCACCACGCGCTTGCGGGCCCTGCTGAGCGACGACGCCGACGAGGTCGCGCAGGTCGAGGACGAGACCGCAGGCGAGTCGCCGGACGCGGATCCGGACGGCTCCAAGGGCATCGGCTCGATGCTGCTGGGCTGGTTGACGGTCACTGTGCGGACCTTCAAGCAGTTGCAGCAGGTTGCCGAAATTCTCGATCAATGGGCCGAGCGGAACAAACACGACGTGCAGCTGACGATCGGCGGCGACTCCCTCACCCTGAGCGCCGCCTCCGCGGAGGAACGAAGACTGCTGCTGGACGCGTTCCTAGCCCGGCACGGCGCGCTGCCCGCGCCCGAGAGCGTGACCGAGATCGCTCCTGATTGATGTCCTGGGCACAGCCTGCGGCGCGAGGAAATCCAGCGCGGCTGTGAGAGGCTATAGCCGTGAACGAGCCTGAGCTGACGACGAGCGTTGCCGCTGAAATGCCGGACGCCGAGGACGCCGAGCCTGAGGAGCAGAGCGCCGAGGACGCCGCACCGCAAGAGCAGAGTGCCGAAGATGAAGATGTGGTGAAGCGCAGGTTCCGCGAGGCGCTTGAGCGCAAGCAGGGAAAGAACGCGGCCGCCAGCGGGTCCGTGTCCGGCAAGAACCCGTCGAACGTGAACTCGGCCCACGGCCCGGCGGCCAGTCGACGCTCCTTCCGGCGCAAGAGCGGCTGACCTCACCGTCAGAGTGTCGTGGCACGGTCAGCCGAAGGTGAATGAATACGCGCTCAGGCCGGGCGTGTAGGAGTAGATGCTCGTCCCGTCGCTGAGGGCGCCGTCGACGAAGCTGTTCTCGCGCTGCGCCCCGAGGTACGTCTCCGGGATCTGATCGGCATCCGTGGGCGTCGTGTCGGGCAGGCCGGTGGCGGCCGGCAGGGTGGTCCCGTTCGGGTGCGCGGCGGTGATCAGCTGGCGGATCATGGACTCGAGGGTCGAATAGTCGCCCTCGCCGATCGCCACGTGCCGCACCACGCCGCTCGAGTCGATGAGGTAGTCGGCCGGCCAGGAGTCGTTGCCGAAGTTGTTCCAGGTCGTGTAGTCGTCGTCGAGTGCGACCGGGTAGGTGATGTGCAGCCGCTGCGCGCCGGCCTGGACGTTGCTCGCGTCGTGTTCGAAGGCGTATTCCGGCGTCTGCACGCCGACCACGACCAGGCCGCCGGACGCATAGTTCTTATACCAGGCCTCGACGTGCGGGATGGCGCGCTGGCAGTTGATGCAGGAGTAGGCCCAGAAGTCGACCAGCACGACCTTCCCGGCCAGCGACGCGGCCGTCAGCGGCTTGTCGCCGGGCGTGTTGAACCACTGCTGGATGCCTGCTGGATGCCGCCGATCGAAGGCGCCTTCCCGCAGTTCTGCAGCGTCTGCGCGAGCTGCTGCGCGCACTGCTGCAGCCCCACCGGCTGGCCGGAGTCGAGGTCCTTTGAGGCGCCGGAGTTGTTCAGAGCGGTGTTCAGCGTCGAGGTGTAGTCCGGGATCGTGCGCTGCAGCGCGTCGGTGACGTTGAAGGTCAGCGCCACGGCCAGGGCGATCACGACCAGGCCCGCGGCGATGCGCACGCCGCGCTGCCGGTCGCGGAACGCGCGGACCCGCTGGGCCACGCCGCACCCGGCCAGGGCGAAGATGAGCAGCGGGATCGCGGTGCCTACCGCGAAGGCGGCGGTGAGCGCGACCGTGCGCAGGCCGATCCGGTCGGTCGCCCCCGCGACGGTGATGGCGGCCAGAACCGGCCCGGCACAGGGTACGTATACCGCGCCGAGCGCCAGGCCGAGCACGAAACCGCCGTGCTCCAGCGTGACGCGCAGCTGCGGGATGCGCGCGAACGGCCGATCGAGCAGCAGCTCCACGCCCGGGAAGAGCATCGCGATGCCGAGTAGCACGAGCACGACCAGACCGGCCCACCGGATGGTGTCCTGGGGCAGCGGCAGCGCGCTGAGCACGAGCGTGCCGAGCAGGGTGAAGACGGCGAAGCTCAGCGCGAGCCCGGCGACCACGAAGTAGGGGCGGCGGCGCGCGCCCCCTGGACTCCGCCGGAGAGGAAGATCACCGGCAGGACGGGCAGCACGCACGGCGAGATGCCCGCGATCAGTCCGCCCACCAGCCCGATCAGGACGAGCGTGAGCACTGCCGCCTCCGGGGGTCGCGCGCCGAGTCCGACGAGTCTCAGTGTGGCGCTACCGGAGCGCGGCGAACAATGGCAGCCCCAAATGATGAGGATCTGTAAGGGGCTCGTAACTCTGGCAGGACCGCGGCAGTGGTGTCGCCGGTTCGTCCGTGACTCCGGCAACGTTGTCCCAGGTGGTGTTGAAAACCGGGCCGACTCCATGGACCTGTCTGTGGGCACAACGCGAACAACAGCTCGGGTTCCTGCCGTCAGCTGGCGGGGAAGTAGTGGCCGTTGTCCAGATCGGCGAGCAGGCCGGGCTGAGCGGGTTCCCAGCCGAGGGTCCGGCGGGTGATGAGGTTGGACGCTGGGAGGTCAAGCGTGACCGGATTCGCGAGGAACCCGAAGTATCCCGGCAGCATCAGCACGTCCGCGGGAATGCTGACGGCGGGCAGGCCCAGGCGGCTGCCAATGGCCTCGGCGATCTCGCGGAACGGAGTGCCCCCGTCCTCGATCGCGTGCCAATATCTGCCGGCCGGACCCTTCTCCAGCGCCAGGCGGAACAAGGAGGCGACATCGCGGATGTGCACGGCGGGCCACAGGTTCGCGCCGTCTCCGGGGTAGCCGACGACGCCCTTCTCCTTCGCGAGCGCGACCAGCAGGGGGAGGAATCCGGCGCTGTCGGTCGTGCTGTGCGCGATGGGGGGTAGGCGCACGATCGAAGACCGCACTCCCCGCTCGGCGAGGCCGACCACGGTGGTTTCCACGACGTTGCGAACCCGCAGGGTACCGCTGTACTCGTCGCCGCCGGGAAGGGCCGGGTCCTCCTCGGTGGCCGGCCGGCCCAGGTCTTCCCATCCGGGCGAGCCGATGCTCCCTGCCGCGACCAGCGGCTTTCCGGTTCCCGCGAGTGCCTCGCCGAACGCGAGCACGGCCGAGAGCTCCGCGGCGGTCACGGCGTCGATCCCGCCGGACGGAATCAGCTCGCGCCTCCACGCGACGTGGATGACGCCGTCGGAGTCCGCCGCCGACTCCTTGAGTTCGTCGAGATCCTGGAGCTCGCCGCGACGCACCTTGGCGCCGAGCGCGGAGAGCGCCGCCGCGGCCGTGTCCGACCGGGCCAGGCTGGTGACCTCGTGCCCGGCGGCGACGAGCTCGGGGATGATGTACGAGCCGGAATGGCCGGTCCCGCCAGTGACGAAGACGCGCATGCGACTGTCCTTCTGAGATTTGGTGGAGGGGCTGTCCTTCTCGTGTCGCAGATCGACTGGCGTGATGTGGCGCGAGAAGTGGTGGTGCGGGTGCGCTCAGCTGAGAATGCTGACGCCGAGGAAGAAGTTGGTGTGCTTGACGGAGTGGGCGACGAGGCCCATCTCCAGCAGGGCGGCGTTCTCCAGTGCCCGCGCCATTGGCAGCTGCCCGGTGTCCAGCGGGCGCAGTCCCAGGCTCTCGATGAATGCCGACACGCGTGCCTTTGCCTGCGCGTCGTCGCCGGCGATGAACACGTCCAATAGACGACCCTCGGCTGGGCCGGCCGCCAGGACATTGGAGAACAGGGTGTTGAATGCCTTGACGACGTGCGCGCCGGCAGGGGCGGCCTTGGCGATCTCCTGCGCGCCGGAACTGCCGTCGGGGGTGACAAAGCCCGTGAAATCGGGGGAGACGGGGTTGGTGATGTCGATGATGACCTTGCCGTGTAGTGCGTCCCCGTACTCGCTGACCACTGCCGCGGCGCTGGCGTACGGCACGGCGAGGATGACGATGTCCCCGGCCAGGGCGGTGCCGGCCGTCCCGACAGCGGCGCCGCCGAGCGCGGCGGCCAGTTCCTTGGCTTTGGCCGGGTCGCGGCCGATGATCTCGACGGCGTTGCCACCGGCGAGCGCCCGGCCGGCCAGGGCGCTGGCCATGTGCCCCAGGCCGATAATGCTGATGCTGCTCATTGGTGTGCCTGCTTTCTGAAGCTGGAGCTGGTTTTGGACGTGCTAATTCTGGTTTTGGGCCGTGCTGTCAAGTCCCGATGTCGAATTCTTATGCCGAACTCGCTCTCGCTCCGACCCCATTGGGTATCGGTACCCATTAAGGATGCCATTGGCCTGAATGGAGTGTCCAAGACCTCTTTTGGTCGTGGTGATACCCTGAAGGCATCGCCGGGCCGGGAGGTTCCATGGATCTGGACCTGCGCAAGTTGCGCTACTTCGTCGCCGTCGCCGGTACTTTGCACTTCGGCCGCGCCGCCGATGAGCTGCACATCGCGCAGCCGGTACTCAGTCGGCAGATCCGCGTGTTGGAACAGGATCTCGGCACCCCGCTGGTGACAAGGGACAGCCACGGCGTGGCGTTGACCGACGCCGGCAGGCAGTTGCTGGCCGATGCCGGCCCGCTGCTGGCCTCAGCGCACGCGGTCCGCCGCCGGGTGACCGTGGCCGCGCGGGGCAGCCAGCGGCTAAGGGTCGGCTTTCGGGCGGGCATCGCGGTTGCCCCAGCGGTACGGCTATTCGCCGATCGGCACCCGGACGTTCTGGTGGACGTGCAGCGGATCGAATGGGACGACCAGGCCACGATGCTGCTCGACGGCCGCATCGACGTCGGCTATGTGCGGCTGCCCATAGACGAGGCCGGCCTACGCGTCGCCCCGCTGTACACCGAGCCGCGGGTGGCGGTGCTGCCCGTCGGCCACCGATTGGCGGGCCGGGAGCAGATCACCGAGGCGGACCTGGCCGGCGAGCCGCTGATCTGGCATATGGACGCGAGCACGCAGCCCACCAGGCGGCCGCACCCTAACGCCGGATACCTGGTGCGCGGGGTGGACGAGACGCTCGAGCATGTCGCGGCCGGCCGGGGCATCTCGTTCCTGGCCCGTTCGGCGACCGTGTTCTACTCACATCCGAGCGTCAGTTACGTGCCCGTCTCGGATCTGGCGTCCGACCAGGTGTGCCTTGCGGTTGCGGCATCGCGCACCTCGCCGGTGGTCGACGACTTCTTCTCCGCGGCTCAGGCGGCGGCCGATATCACGGCAGAGTGTGGGAATTACGAAATGTGGCAGCTCGGAAGCGGTGCCGTTTCGAAGCACGACTGAGCTGCTGCTCGCCTGACAACAGCAGCGCCAAGCTGTCTTGGCTGGCGCTGCCTGCCCAATTCCGGCTCGGTCCACGCCCGGTATTGGCGGGGTGATGGGGTGATGTGCCCCGCCTTCACTACCGTCGCGCAAAAAAGCGCTTGCTTTACGGATGCGCGGGATCTACCGGTCCGTCGCCTCGGTGTTCGACAATGGCCGGTTGCCCACTCATCCGAGGAGGACCGTGTCCAGATTCCGAACCCTCATGGCCGGCGGCGCCGCGCTCGCCGCGGCCGGCCTGGCGCTGTACGCCGCTCCCGGCGCCCAGGCCACCGCTTCCGCCGACGTCGTGGTCAACGAGGTCTACGGCGGTGGCGGCAACTCCGGCGCCACCTTGACGAACGACTTCGTCGAGCTCTACAACGCGGGCGGCGCGGCGGTGAATCTGGGCTCGTGGTCGGTCCAGTACATCTCCGCGGCGCCGGGGGCCACCACCACCTGGCAGGTCACCGCGCTGACCGGGTCGATCGCGCCGGGCGGCTACTACCTGGTCCAGGAGGCCGCCGGAGCCGGCGGTACCCAGGCCCTGCCGACACCCGACGCCATCGGCTCGATCAACATGAGCGCCACCGCCGGCACGGTCGCGCTGGACACCACGCAGACCGCGCTGAGCTGCAAGACCGCGACGGACTGCGCCGCCGACACGACCATCCACGACCTGGTCGGCTACGGCACCGCGGCCGTGTTCGAAGGGTCCGCCGACGCGCCGGCTCTGAGCAACACCACCTCCGACTCGCGCGCGGCGAGCGGTATCGACACCGGCCAGAACGGCGCCGACTTCACCGCCGGCACGCCGTCCCCGACCGCGTCGGGCAGCTCGGGCGGCGGCACCCCGCCGCCCACCGCGGGCCCGCTGCGCATCCACGACATCCAGGGCGACAGCTGGATCTCGCCGCAGAACGGCAAGCAGGTCACGAACGTGCCCGGCATCGTGACCGCGCTGCGCACCAGCGGCTCGAAGGGCTACTGGATCCAGGACCCCGACCCGGACAACGACCCGGCGAGCAGCGAGGGCATCTTCGTGTACACCGACGCGACGCCCACCGTCGCGGTCGGCGACTCTGTGCTGGTGTCCGGCAAGGTGGCCCAGTACTATCCGCTGGCCAGCGGCGAGACCGACGCGACCACCTCGAACCTGTCCGTGACCGAGATCGAGACGCCGACCGCGGTCACGCTGAGCACCGGCAACGCGCTGCCCGCCCCGATCGTGCTGACCCCGACCACGGTGCCGGACACCTACGCGCCCGACCTCGGCGGCGGCAACATCGAGTCGACCCCGATCACCCCGGCCCGCTCCGCGCTCGACTTCTACGAGTCCATCGAGGGCATGCGCGTCGAGATCGACAACGCCCAGGTCATCGGCCCGTCCGACGCCTACGGCGAGCAGTACGTGACCTCGAAGCCGAGCGTGGACCGCACCTTCCGCGGCGGCGCCGAGCTGACCGGGGAGAACCTCACCCCGCCCGGCCGCGTCGAGGTCGCCGCGGACGACGGCAGCAATCCGGAGGTGAACGTCGGCGACGAGTTTTCCGGCGCCACCGTCGGCACCATCGACTACTCGCAGTACGGCGGCTTCCTGATCGCCGCCTCGACGCTCGGCTCGGTCGTGCACAACAACCTCGCCCCGACCGTCGCCAAGCCGCCGACCAAGCAGCAGCTGTCCATCGCGACCTACAACGTGGAGAACCTGGCCCCGTCCGACCCGGACGCGAAATACCAGGCGCTGGCGGCCGGCATCGTGAAGAACCTCGGCTCGCCGGACATCATCGCGGTCGAGGAGGTGCAGGACAACAGCGGCGCGACGGACGACGGCACGGTGGCCGCGGACCAGACCATAGCCAAGCTGACCGCGGCGATCACCGCGGCCGGCGGCCCGCAGTACAGCTACCGCGAGATCGACCCGGTCAACGACCAGGACGGCGGCGAGCCCGGCGGCAACATCCGCTCGGTCTTCCTGTTCAACCAGGCCGCGGTGGGCTTCGTGGACCGCGGCTCCTCCTCGGTGGACCGCTCGACCACGGCGACCCAGGTGGTCGAGCAGCACGGACAGCCGGGGCTGACCCTCTCACCCGGCCGGATCGACCCGGCCAACCCGGTCTGGCAGGACAGCCGCAAGCCGCTGGTCGGCGAGTTCTCCTTCCACGGCCAGGCGGTGTTCGTGATCGCGAACCACTTCGTGGCCAAGCTCGGCGACCAGAACCAGGACGGCCGCTACCAGTACCCGCAGCAGTCCTCGCAGATCCAGCGCTCCGGCCAGGCCCAGGTCGAGCACGACTTCGTGCAGCAGATCCTGGATGTGGACCGGAAGGCCGACGTGGTCGTGGTCGGCGACCTGAACGACTACCAGTTCAGCCCGGCGCTCGCCTCGCTGGAGACCGGCAGCTCGGACGGCGGCGGCACCCCGATCCTCAAGGACCTGATCACCACGCTGCCGAAGGACCAGCAGTACACGTACGACTACGAGGGCAACTCCGAGGTGCTCGACCACATCCTGGTCTCGCCCGGGATCGGCTCCTTCGACTACCAGGTCGTGCACGTCAACGCGGAGTACGCGAACCAGACCAGCGACCACGACCCGCAGGTCGCCGACCTGAAGCTGTGAGCATGCACTGAGTTAGCATCTTGAGACGAACGGCGCCCCGGCCCCGCGATCCCGCGGCGCCGGGGCGCCGTGTCGACTCCAGGTCTATGCGCCGCTGCCGGTCGCCGCTCCGGCCGAGGGCCCGGCTTCGGTGAGCGCCTGCTGGTCGGCCAGGGCGATCGCGAGTTCGCCGGCCGTGTTCGGGTGCATCGGCGCGCTGTCCTTCGGACCCTGGACGTAGGGCTGGGCGGTGCACAGCTCGTGGCCGGCGAACTGGGGCTGCACCGCGGTGAACCCGAAGGTCTTCGCGCCGTCCGCGAGCACCTGGTTGAGCGTGCCGAGCCGGGAGCGCAGGGTGGAGACCTTGGCCGGGGTCAGCCCGTCCGAGCTCAGGCAGCCCAGCTTCGAGCCGAAGGGGCTGAAGTATTCGTCGACCAGTACTCGCGGATGCGCCGGCAGCGCGGCGAGGTCGCGCAGCAGCTGGTAGTAGTCCGTCGTGAACGAGGCGAGGTTCGCCTGGAACATCGCCGCCGTGGCTTGGTCGTCGCAGCTCGGGTTCATGGCGCACATCGCGACCATCGCCTCCCACTGCAGGTCGTTCGCGCCGATGCTGACCACTACCACAGAGGTGTGTGAGGCCTGCTCCAGGACGCCGAACTGCGGTGGGGCGACGCTCGAGCCGACCGTCTGCGGTCCGAGGATCCCGTCGGCGACCGTCGCGCCGCTGCACGCCAGGTTCAACACGTTCCAGCTGTTGACCTCGGCCAGGTCGGCGGCGTACGCGTCGCTGCTACGCCCGCACGCGGTGTCGAGCGCGCTCGCGTTCTGGACCGGCGGATTGCCGAGACCGGCGGCCGTGGAGTCGCCGAGTACCACCGCCTGTACGCCGGGCAGGCTCGTGCCGACCGGGCTCGGCGCCGCGTCGACCGAGGTGCGGCCCACCAGGTCGTCGAGCGAATGCACCTGGCGCAGCGTGCTGGGCGTGCTGGCTGCGAACGCGACGACGAAGCCGACGTTGAGCAGGACCGCCGTGAGCGTGCCGAACGCGACGAGCTTGATCGTGGTGCGGTGCGGGTAGCGGCGCAGTCCGGCCACCGCGAGGAGCAGTACCACGGCGAAGGCGCCGGTGATCAGCGTCTGCCACAGGAAGTACCGCTCCCAGCCGCTGATCAACGCGGAGCTCAGACTGCCGGCCGCATCGTGCTTGTCCGCCGAGACCTGCACGAACTGTGCGAGCTGGTCGTCGAGCGAGATGTGGGTCAGCTCGAGCTTGGGCCGGATCAAGCCGTCGAACTGCAGCGCCGTGGGCATGCTCTGGCCGAACAGGTCCAGTTCCCCCGGGCCGGACAGCGCGAGCGTCGGCTCGGCTGCGCCGACGCTCACCGTCTGGCCGGCGGTCGAGACGGTCTGCGACGGGGTGACCATCAGCGCGAGCCATGCCGAGATCGTCGAGATCGCGAGCATGACCGCCGCGCCCAGCAGCAGCCTGCGGGTGCGGTGAGGCAGCCGCGCGTCGGGCCGGTCAGGAAGTTGCGGTATGCGGGGTCGCTTAACGATCTCGCCTTCCGGTCGTGCCTACAGCGGCGGCCCCGTTCCTCGACCGTCTCCCTCTGGCCACGCGAACTCTCGCAGGACACTGTGAATCTGAGTCCAGGTCATCGGCAGGGCACCTCATCATCTCACAGAACAGGTGAATTTGGATGATCTTCCGCAGGGCGAGATAGTTGGCCTGAAGCCGGTCCTGTCGGTCGGAATCATACCGAACACGGCCCTACCGTGTGCCGGGGCGAGAACTCTGGTTGGTCGTCAGGTGAAGCCGGGCAGGTTCACGTGGGCGTGGAGGCGTGGGGTGCTCGCCTGGAGCCGACACGGCGGGGTGACAACAGCAGCATAAGCCGCGAGTGTGTTCACAACCGTGCCGACTTCAGGAGTTCGGGCCGGTCACCCGGCACTGCACGCACCACACGAGCGGGCGTCGGTTCGTCAGTCGAACATCTGCAGCCAGACCCCGGCACCGCCGTCCGCCGCGGCGCCGCAGTATGCGATGCCTGCGTCGTCCGGGAGGAAACAGGCCGCGTTGAGCGCAACGGCCGGCGACTTGTGCGAGGCGGCCAGCAGGCCGGTCTTCGCGTTCCAGAAGTACAGATCGTCCGAGTTCGCGACGACGTCGGCGGGGCCTGCGCCGAGTACGTAGGCGCCCTTGGAGCTGAACTGAACGCTTGAGAGCAGGAGCGTCCCGGCCGGAGTCGACGGCCGCCAGCTCGCCCGTGCCGCGCCGGTCCCGTGCGCGTCCCAGAGCTGGGAGCCCGCTCCCACCGTCGCGACGGTGGTCCCGTCGGGGCTGTAGGCGAGCGCTTGAACCCCTATCTCCTGGTCAGGGGATCGGCTCACCCGCTGGTTGGTGCCCAGTTCCCAGGTGATCAGAGCCTGGTTCGAGCCGAACACCGCGGACGAGCCGTCGGGGCTGTAGGCGAAGAACTGTTCATACTCGTTGGTGTACACGGTGTAGGTCGCAAGTACCTCGTTCTGAGTACCGGACAGCTTCCAGGTCAGTACCTCGGACTGGTTCTCGCTGCCGTATTCGACGCTGGCGCCGAAGTTCTTGCCGTCCGGTGCGAAGGACATGGTGACGGCGGCGTTGAGGGTGACGCCGGTCGGCAGGACGGTCGGCGCCGTCGCGCTGCCCGGGTTCCAGAGCCGGATCGTGTCGGTGCCGACGGCGAGGGTCTTGCCGTCCTGGCTGAAGGCGAGCGTCCCGACGCCGGAGTGGGTGGGCAGGGCGGCGACCCAGGTTCCGTCGGGAACGCTCCACACCTGGACGAAGCCGACGTCTTCGAGCGAACCGGCGGTGTACCCGGCGGCGAGGAGCTTGCGGTCAGGGCTGACGACCACTGTGCTCGCAGAGTGCGCGGCGGAGATCGCGGACGCGGTCACGCCGCTCTTGGGCTTCACGGCGAGCCGTTTCGTGGCGGACGCCAGCCGCGGCAGTCGGTTGTTCAGGCCTATGGAGCCGGTCGCGGACGGGGATGGAGATGGGGACGGGGATGAGGACGAGGTGTCCAGCACCGCGATGCCCGTGGCGAGGCCGGCCACAGCCACGGCTGCGCCGCCGATGACGCCGCCGATGAGCAGGCCGCGCCGGCTAAGGCCCCTTCGGGTCGGGGGCGTGGCCTGTGCCGGCACGGGGGAGGGCGCGAATGGGCGTGCGTGATCTGATTCGGCCGTCGGTGCGGGCGCGCCCTGCGAGGCGGCTCGCAGCATTGTCGCCAGATCCGCCGCCGAGGGGCGGTGTTCAGGCGCGCTCGCCAGGCAGCTCGTGATTACCTCGCGCAGCAGCCCTGTGATGCCCTGCGCGTCGCCGGATGCTCGCCCGGTCGCCGCATAGACCAGGACCGTGCCGAGCGCGTAGACGTCGCCCGCCGCGCCCGCGGGTCCCGCCGGTGCGCCGCCGCCGACGAGGTGGGCCCCGGCCGGTGCCAGGATCACGGTGCCCGGATTGAGGTTCCCGTGCATGAGGCCCTGCGCGTGTCCTGCCGCGAGACGCTCGGCCAGTTCCTGCGCCAACCTCACGCACTGCTCGGCGGGCATCGGCCCGCTCTGGCGCACCAGGTCGAGCAGCGTGGGCCCCGCGCTATCCGGCGTCGTCATGCGTTCGTCCCTCATCCATGTCGTCCGCGCGATGTGCGGGCAGGAGCTTAGGGCAAACAGGTGAGGACCGGTCCCCGGGCCGCTGACATCTATGCCGCGGTCGGCCGGATCCGGGTCGGTCTATAGGACCGTGAGGCGACGGTTCCTGGTCCTGGAGCAGCAGGTTCCCTACAGCAGCGCGTCCAAATCGGTCAGGATCGCTTCGAGATCGACGGCTGCTGCTTCGTCGGCCCGGCGCCGCAGTATCGACGACAGCGGCTGGTCGAGGTCGTCGCCGTAGAAGGTCAGCGCCAGGGTCAAGTGCTGCTCCATCGCGTGACGCGCCGCGGCGGCGTCGCCGGCCAGCACTGCATCCAGGATCGTCTTGTGCAGCGGCTCGCCGGCTCGCCGCACTTCCAGGTCGGTGAGACTTCGGATGATCAGCCCGCGGACGAGTGGACGGATGGATCCGAACATGATCCGCAGGACCGGATTCCCGGACGCTCGCACGATGGCCTCGTGGAACGCGACGTCCAGGTCTGCGCGTTGCGAGATGTCCACTGCCGATTGGTTCGCGGCAAGGATCGTGGCGATGCTCTGCTTCGCGTCGGTGTCCTCGCTCAGCGCAGCCAGTTCGACCGCCTCGCACTCGAGCATGATGCGCGCGACGACGAGGTGCCGCGCGGTGACGCCCGATCGGTGATACAGCGAATGCAGCGGCCGAGAGGCGTCGCTGGCACTCGCACTGCGAACGAAGCTGCCTCGTCCGGGTTGCACATCGATGTATCCGCGTTCCTCGAGGCTCCGCAGCACCTCGCGGACGAGGGGGCGGCTGAGCCGGTATTGGTCGGCCAGCGCGCGCTCGGACGGGAGTTTGAACCCCGGCGGCCAGCGGCCCTCGTTCACAGAAGACTCGATGGCTCGCATCAGTCCTTGTCGAGTGCCACCGAGCGCGTCGTGGGAGGGAAGATCGCCCCTGGTCTGACCGGTCATGCCTGCAGTTTCGGTGCTCTGACATTGCGCTGTCAAACATCGGTGCCGACGCGAGCCGGGTTGCCCGCCGCGATGGGCACGGCAACCCGGCTTCTGTCGAGGCTTGGCCAGCCTAGCTTGGCACGCCGAACGTGACGGTGAAGAAGCGCGCCCGGTAGATGCCGACGTCCGCGTGCACGTCGGCCGGGTCCACGCTGTTCACGTCGTAGGAGAAGACGAGGCTGTTCCCGCTGCGGTACTCGGGATGCTCGTGCGCGTTGTACATGATCACGTTGCTGTTTCCGTACGTGCCCGATGCGCCTACTTCCGGCGGGATGTAGAGCAGGGTCTCATCGGTGAACGGGCCCGTGGGCGAGCACGAGAAGTACATCACGATCTGGTCGCTGAAGGGGAAGGACGTATCCTGCGTGACCAGGGTGTATACGCCGCCGATGTTCGAGATGCTGTAGTTGTTGCCGACGTTGCCGAGCACTCGCGTGGCATCGGTCTGCGATGTCGACCAGCCGCTGCCGGTCCAGTAGGTCCAGGTGCCCCGCAGGTCGGTGCCGGCTACCCGGGCGATCCGCATGAACTTGCTGGGTGCGGTGGACGCGCCGGTGTCCTCGACGCCGTAGATGTACGTATAGGCGCCGACCCGCTGCAGCCAGGCGTTCCATTCGACGTTCGCCACTGCGGAGGGAAGCGGGGTGATGCTCAGAACGTGCAGATCGGTGAGGTCGTAGCGAACCAGCACGGTGCGCTGCCACTGGAAGTCGAAGGGGCCGGTGCCGGTCGGCTTGAATTCGAGGTAGACGACCTGGAGGGCGCCGCCGCCGACCAGCACCGAGTCCGCCCAGTACCAGTCACCGGCGGTCGGCGGCGAGACGAGCGAGGCGGGCGCGCTCGCCGTCCCGCCTTGCAGCGTCGTCAGCGTGCCGTGATCGTCCACGATGATGGAGTTGTGGATGAAGTTTCCGGACGGCGCGATCGAGCCGTCCGAGTTCACCGGCCCGGTGAAGGTGTCGGAGTACAGCCATACCGACCGCCCGTCGGGCAGGACGGCGGAGTAGGTGTTGTCGCCCCCGACCCAGTCACCGGGCCCGGCCGTCGCGGCGTAGTTGTTGAACTGGTCGTCCAGCGTGGTGTCCGGCACGAGGTTGGTGACGTGCGGGAACCATGTCGAGTCACAGGTCGGCGATTTGCTCGCCGGCTGGCCGCCGGCCAGGTTCGCGTGGCTCGCGTGGACTGCGCTCGCATTGGCGGGTACCGCGGCGATGACCAGCCCGGCTGCGAGTACAGCGATGAGAGCCGGTCTGGGCAGGCGGTGCCTGCGCCGAACGCGGGTCGTGTGGACCATGTTCTGCTCCCTTCTGGTCTGGCCGGTCTGGCCAGCTGGGTTATGGCGATAGGTAGTTGGAGATCGTTGGTGTGCCGCAGGGTTCAGACCTCGGACTGAGGCGCTAGCACGCATGCCTCGTATCGATCGAGGTTCATGCGGATTTCGACGTGGTCGTCGTGGTCGTCGACGGGCACCGCGTGGGCCTCTCGGCGCGCGCCATCGGCCAAAACGTCGACCAACCTTCCCGCGGGGAAGTCCGCCGCCAGCGCCTGGACGCGGACCGGGTGATCGGCGAGGTTGACCAGGACGAGTGCGGGCGGCGCGGCAGCCGGCCGGCGCACGACCGAGAACACGCAGCGCTGGTCGACTCCGATCCGCTGGAAGTCGCCGGCGCCGTCTCTGACGGCAGGATGTGTGCTGCGCAATCGGTTGATCCGGATGAGCAGGTCTTCCACCCCGAGCTCAGCCCCCACGAAACTCATGAAAGGGCCGCCGCAGAGCGCGAAGACGGCCAGCCAGGCACGCGTCGCCGGGACTCCGTACTGCTCCCGTCGCCACTTGGCGCCCGGCAGCGGCCACCAGAACGTGTCGTGGGAGTCGATGTGATGCGCGGTCACCGCGCCATCCGGCAGCGTGGCATCGCGATCGGCGAACCACTGACGCAGATCGGCGCCGTCTGCCACCAGCCACGGCTCGGCGTCGACGCTCTGCTGCATGATGGCCGGGATGAGCCACTGCTCGTCGTAGTTGTAGTTCACGTCCATCGAGCGTCGCAGCATCGGTCCGGATGGTTCGGTGTACATCATGAGCTCGGGTTTGGTCGCATGCAGCCGCCGGCGCAGCGTCGCGAACAGCCCGATGGCCCCGACGGCCGGCTCTCCGGCCCGAGACCGCGCCGCCGGTGACCACGAGGCGAAATCGTTGTAGGTCGGGGCGTCGAATCGGAAGCCGTCGACGTCCAGCCGGCGGACGAGCTCGACCATGCTGACGGTGAAGTACTCCCGCCATTCGGGGCGGGCGAGGTCGAAGGCCTTCGTGTAGACGCCGGTGATCCGGCCGGCCGAGTCGGTGCAGAACCACTCCGGACGCTCGTCGCACAGCCGATGCCGTTCGGGCGCGCCGGCACGCCAGTAGGGGGCGAAGTCGACGATGTGACGGCTCCACGCGACGGCGCGCGCGTCGTCGTCGAGCATGTCGAGGCTGCTGACTTCCGGCGTCGCCTCGCCGATGCGGTCGGCGTACGGGCCGGTGCGAACGCCGGCGAGCGCCTCGTCGATCGACTCGCGGTCCAGGACGCCGTGCATGATCACGTCGAGTATCACGCGCATGCCGATGTCGTGTGCAGCCCGCACGAGTTCGGCGACCGTCGCCTCCTCGCCGTAGCTGGTGGAGATGTCGGCGTAGTCGTGGACGTTGTAACTCGGGTACGGCTGACGCGGCATCAGTTGCAGTGTGTCGAAGCCCAGCTGCCGGATACGCGGCAGGTCGGCGAGCAGGTCCGCCGGTTCGGGGTAGGGCGCGTAACGCCACTCGTCCGGGCCGAACACCGAGTATCCGATCTGGGCCTCGAAGATCGTGGCGCTGCGGGTCCACGCCGGACCGTCTGTCGGCAGGGTGAGCCCGGCCGCCGGGTACCAGCCGCTGACTGCGGTGCGGTGAGCCGCCCAGTCACCCGGTCGCAGGCCAACGCGCACCAGCGACACCCGGAGATCGGTGCTTTCGTCCGCGGCCGCTGCCGCTGCGGTGTACAGCCGGGCACGCAGCCCGGCGTCGGTCGGCGCCACGGACAGGTACCCGAGCGCTTCGGTCGTGGTAGCCCAGACGAAGGCGGTGCTCTCGCCGGCCGGGTCGGTGCAGGCGAGCAGGCCCGGCGAGCCGCGCAGGCCGGTCTGCGTGGAGATGCCGATCGGGCGGTGCAGCAGCCGAAGCGGGACGTCGCGCCGGATGCGATTACCCGGGGCGTTCACCAGCCAGCTCGCAGCCTCCGGCAGCTCGAGCTCGACGTCGAACGCCAGTCTGCGCAGCGGCGCCGCGTCCGGTGTCGGGCGCAGTCGCGCAACGATCCCCCAGTGGGGGCCGCTGTCGTGCCAGGTGTAGGTCCAGTCGATCCGCCAGCCGCCGAGCTGGGCAGCGACGGTCCACTCGGGGACGGCCGCTGATACGACACGCTCGGGCGGGCCGAGCGCTACGACGTCGCTGACTGCCACGGCGCCTGGATAGGCGAGCCCGCCGAGCGGTGCGCGCTGCTCACCGCCGCCGATCGTCGCCTGCACCCGGCTGGTCAACGTCACTGACCGCCCGTGATGCACGATCAGGGCGGGTAGCCCGGTGGCCGGATCGAGAACGAGCTCGTCAGACGCCGATGACGCCGATGACGTCGGCGCGAGAGCGAGTGTCCACTCCCGTAGGTCCTGTGCGCGTGCGGACATCGGCTCAATCCATCGGGTAGAGGCTCGCGCCGCCATCGACCAGCAACGTGGCGCCGGTCATGTACTCGGCAAGGGGGCTCATCGCGAGCACCACCGTGTTGGCGACCGACTCCGGCGACTGCAGCGCACCGAGTGGGATGGCCCGCTTGGCGCGCTGTTGATACTCCGGTTCGGTGTCCCATTGGCGTTTCGCCATACCGGCTCCGACGATGCCGGGCGCGATCACGTTTGCCCGGATCCCGTGTGGCGCCAACTCGCGGGCGAAGGATCGGGCGATCGCGCGGACGGCGGCCTTGGACGCGCTGTAGGCGGCGATACCCGGCCACGGAACGTCCTGTACCCACGAACTGGTGAAAAGGATCAGGCCTGCCTGCCGCTGGGCGATCCAGCGGCGCGCCTGTTCCTGCGCGAGCGCGAAACCGGGGACCACGTTGTCGTGCAGCACCCTCGCCACATCCGTCGGCTCGATCTCGAGGATCGGGGCGGATCGCACCACACCCGCGTGGCAGCACAACGTGTCCGGAAGTCCGTCGAAGGCGCGCTCGCACCCGTCCAGCAGCGCCGCCGCCACCCCCGGCTCGGCCGCATCCCCTCGCAGGTACGTCACCCGATCGTCGAAAGCGATCCGCTGCACAGCCTCGTCTTCAGGGATGATGTCGTTCACGGCGACCCGCGCCCCGCGCTCTCGAAGCTCGGCCACGATCGCTCGCCCGAGGTCGCCTGCCCCGCCGGTCAGCAGGACGATGCGGTCGGTGAAGTCGACGGCTGCTTGATGGGGCGGCACGCTCACTTGCCCACTCCGAGGGTCAGGCCGCTCGTCAGGCGGCGGGCGACGACGGTGAAAAGGATCACGACCGGGACAGAGCTGATGAGTGCGAGGGCCATGAGGTTGTTGTACTGCGTTCCATAGAACCCCTCCTGCTCGACGAGAAGCACGCTGAGCGGGTACTTCGAGCTACTGGTGAGGAACGAGACCGAATACAGGAACTCGCCCCAGGACCCGATCAGCAGCAGGACGGCGATCAGCGACAGCCCGTTGCGCACGAGCGGCAGAACCACGCGCAGGAAGCAGGTGAATTCGCCCGCCCCGTCGATGCGGGCGGCCTCCTCGACCTCGACCGGGACGGAGAGAAAGTACGGGCGCAGGAGCAACACGGCATAAGGCAGCGTCGTCGCGGCGATCGCCAGTGCGACGCCGCCGAGGTGGTTCAGCAGATGCAGCGCGACCAGCACCCGGAACAGCGGGATCACGGCCGTTGCGGTCGGCGTCATCTGCAGCGCGATCAGCACTCCGATGACGAGCGCATTCCACCGGCTGTGAGTTCGCGCGAGCACGTAGGCCAGCGGCGTTCCGACGATCATGGTCACGGCCGTGGCGCCCACCGCGATCTGGGCCGAGTTCCACAGGGCCTGGACCAGATCGCGATTGAGCACGGCGCGGAACCCGGCGAGGCTCGGGTGGAAGATCAGCGCGGCCGGGTCGTTGGCGATCTGCGCGTTGCTCTTGAAGGCGGCCAACGACACGAACGCCAGCGGTACCAGGTAGCTGAGCAGCACGAAGAGGGCAAGTGCAGTCGTGAGGGTCCTGCCGGAAGGCCTGCCCGCGCCCCGCGACGCCGCCGCAAGCGTACTCACCGCTCTTCCCTTCGCACCGCGTAGATGTAGCCCATGGCAAGGACGAGGACGACCAGCATCGCCAGGACCGAGACCGCGCCGGCGGCGCCGAACTGGTAGTTCTGAAAGGCGAGCAGGTAGCCCAGGAACGGGATCGTGGTGCTGCTCGTGCCCGGCCCTCCGCGGGTCATGACGTAGATGAAGTCGAAGGCCTTGAACGCGCCGACGACGCTGAGCACGCCGAGGATGAGCAGCGTCGGCCGGATCATGGGCACGATCACCGAGGTCACGACCTGGCGAGTACTCGCTCCGTCGACGCGCGCGGCGTCGATCACGTCCCGAGGCACATCGAGGATGGCCGACTTGATGACCATCACGGCGAACGGCGCGGAACTCCACAGCGTCACCGCGGTAACGGCGGCGAGCGCTGTGGACGACTGCGACAGGAACGCGGTCGGGTGATCGAGAACGTGCATCCGGACGAGTAGATCGCTCAGACCGCCGTCGCTGGCAAGCAGGAACTTCCACAGGCTGCCGGCCACGATCGGCGGCAGTGTCCAGACCAGGATCATCGTCGTCTGCGTGATCCGGTTCAGCCGCGTGTTCTCCCGCAGCACCATCGCGAGCAGGAAGCCGAGCACCAACGTCAGAATCAGGATCGCCGTCACGAGGATCAGCGTCTGCACGGCGACGGTACGAAATGTCGGGTCGGTCAGCTGATCCTGAAAGTTCCGGAACCCCACGTAAGGCCAGTAACGCAGCAGGTTCGTGATGGTCACGTCGTCCACGCTCATCTGGACGAGAACGACCAGCGGGTAGAGCGAGAGCACCGCCAGGAGCGCTGCCGCGGGCGCGCTGAACCCCAGGCGCACTAGGCGGAGGTGCCGCGAACGCCCGCGTCTGCGCCCACGGCGACGTGCGAGACCATGGAGCTGCGCGGTACGAATGCCCGGCGCGGATTCGGCTCGCTCTTGTGAGCGCTCGATCTTGGTCGAGCTCATATCTTCGTCATCTGCTTGATCACCTCGTCGGCTGCCGAGGCCGCGCTGAGCTGCCCTCCGACGAAGGCGTTCCACACCTTGCCCATGTCCACCAGATAGTCGCTGATCAGCGGCGTTGCCGGCCTGGTGCCCAGATCCGAGACGACCTTCGAATAAGCGCGCAGCCAAGGATCGGAGCTGACCGCCGGATCGGCGGCGGCATCCGAGCGTGAGGGCAGGTCGCCGGTGGAGTTCAACACGGCGAGCTGAGCCTGTTTGGTGAGCAGGGCCGAGGTGAAGAACGCCCACACCAGCTCGGGCTGCTTGGCGCTGGACATGATCGACACGCCCTCGCCGCCGCCGACGCTGTGACTGCCGGCGGTCCCGGCGGGCAGGGCGGTGACCCCGTAGTCGAACTTGATGTCCGTCTTCGCGCTCGCGAGCTCCCAGTTGCCGGTCTGGCAGAACGCGGTCGTGCCGCCGACGAACCTCGTGTAGTTGTCGTTCTCGTTGAGCCCGGTGATGTCCCGCGGGATGTACCCCGCCTGCAACCACGACCCGAACCGCTCGAACACCGAGGTCAGGACCGAACGGTTCCATTTGCCGTAGTTCTGTCCTTCGGCCAGCAGCCACGGGAAGAAGTCGAACTCACCCGACCCGGTGGGCAGCGCTCCGAGCAGGAAGCCCACGTATCCCTTGGCGCTGACGGCTTTGAGGGCGGCGTCGAACTCGTCCATCGTGGTCGGGACCGCGAGGCCGACGGCGTCCAGAATGGTCTTGTTGTACCAGAGGGCTGTCGTGTTGACGTAGCCCTGGACGCTGATCACCTTGCCGCCCACGGTCCACACGGTGGACTTGCCGAACAGCTCATGGCCGGAGAGGGCGTTCCAGGCCGGCGTGAGGTCGGAGAGCAGCCCCGACTGGTTGAGCTTCGGTGCGTCGGACGGGTTGAACAGCAGCCCGTCCGGTCCCTCACCGGTCGTGGCCGCACCGAGAACCTTGGCCACGAGCTGTTCGTAGGGCACGTATGTGTAGTTCACATGCACCTTGGGATAGGCCCGGTTGAACGCCGTGATCGCCGGCTGGATCCACGGGCCGGACTTGAGGTCGACGTAGCTCCAGACGGTGATCGTCCCGGTCGCGGACGCCGGCGGCGGGCTTCCCGCGCCGAGCGTCGGTCCGGTCGTGGCCGTGCTGCTACCGCTACCGGTGCCGACGCACCCGGAGAGCAACGCAACCAGTGTTCCGGCCCCGGCGGCGGCGAGGAAATGCCGCCGGTCGAGCGCGCCGCCCACACGCGACGGGACGCCGCTCGAGGCAAGTGTGGGGTCCATGAGTCACCTCCCGCTCACGATTTCAGGTCTGCCGGCTGCACTGGGCTTACCGGTCAGACCACTGTCTAGCTGAAACGACCGGCTCAGTCAAGGGATGTTTGGGGGTTGTGGTCTGACCGGTCTATCCGGTAGACAGGCTCCATGCGCATCGTGGGAATCGAGACACTCCGGCTGAGGGAACTTCCGAATCTCACCTTGGTGCAGCTGCACGCGAGCACCGGCGAGACCGGACTCGGCGAGACGTACTACGGCGCCGGCGCGGTGGAAGCGGTCGTACACGAGATCATGGCGCCGGCGCTGCTCGGAGCTCCGCTACCCGATACGTGCGCCGACCTCGGACAGGTCTTGGACGATCGCCTGTTCTACGTCGGCACGACGGGAAGCGGGGCGGAGATCCGCGCCCTGTCCGCAGTCGACATCGCGCTGTGGGACCTGCTGGGACACCATCGCGGTTCGTCGCTCTCCGAGCTGATCGGCGGTGCGGCGCGCGCCTCCGTCCCGGTGTACAACACGTGCGCGGGCACCGAGTACATGCGCTCCGCGACCGGGCAACGATCGACCAACTGGGGGCTGGACGCGTCCACCGGGCCGCAATCGGACAACGATCTGTGGCGCTTCCTCAACGAAGCCGACCGACTGGCCGAGGATCTGCTGGCATCCGGCGTGTCCGCAATGAAGATCTGGCCGTTCGACCTGCACGCCGAGCAGACGCGCGGGACGGAGATCAGCAGCGCCCAGATGCAGTCGGCGCTCGAACCATTGCGCCGCATCCGACAGGCGGTCGGCGACCAGATGCGCATCCTCGTCGAGCTTCACGGCCTGTGGGAACCCGGTCCCGCGAAAGAGATCCTCACCGAGCTCGCCGCCTTCGACGTGTACTGGGCCGAGGATCCGCTCGCCACCCACCGGGTAGCCGAACTCGCCGGCCTACGCGCCACATCCGACGTCCGGATCGCCGCCGGCGAGACCGCCGGAGCAGTCGGCGGGAGCATGTTGGTCAGCGCCGCCGCAGTCGACGTGCTCATCGCCGACATCGGCTGGTGCGGTGGCATCACCGGCGCCCTCCGGCAAGCCGACCACGCAGCCCACGCCGACATCGAGTTCGCACTGCACGACTGCAGCGGACCAGTCGTCCTGGCCGCATCCACGCAAGCTGCCGCATGTCTCGACCACGTCCACATGCAGGAGACGACGCGATCCTACTACAACGGCTGGTACCCCGCCTTGGTGACGGGACTGCCTGAGCTGTCCAACGGCCACATCCATGTTGGCTCGGCCCCAGGACACGGCATCGCACTGCGACCCGACGTGTGGCGGCGGGCCGATGCCCGCGTCCGCCTCTCCGGTCGCCGGAACACGCACTTTGCAGCTCAACGCGCATTGCGCGATGTAGCCGCGGGATCGGAAGACATGTAGGTGCGGCGCGGGGAGTGACGTCACTTGCCGGGCTCCGCGCCACGCAATGCCGACTCAGTCACTCGTTCACTACCGTCCGAGGGCGTTGTATTCCTCCTCCAAGATCGTCTGGAATTCGACCTCGTAGACGTTCGCCTCGGCGTCGTAGACGAACAGCCGGATGTGTCTGGTCCATCCCGGCTTGCCCCACTGCTTCGAGACGAACGTCGCGATCCCGGATTCACTGGCCGGTTTGATCTCGAAATCGACGCCCCCCTCGCCTCCCGGCAGATCTGGGCCCTTCGTCTCGTAGCGCCTCGGCGGGTTCGGTCTGACCTTCTGGATCAGTTCGGCGACCAGCGGGTGCATGATGTCCCTGCCCTCGTTGCCGATGGCCGGCCATTGGATCGGCTTGGGCGGATGAACCTTGCCGATCAGTGTCCTGGGCGCGTTGAAGATGATCTCGATCATATCCGTCTGGGTGACTTCCCTCGGTGGGCGCCTTCCGCCGTGCTCTTCACCGCTTCCGCCTTCGCCTCCATCGCCTCCATCGCCTCCGTCACCTCTGCCGCCTCCGTCGTGCTTCCCGTCCCCTGCGCCGTGCTCGTTGCCGCCGGGCGGCTTTCCGGCCGGCGGGGAGTCGGTTCCCGCGCCGGATTTGCCCGCGGACGCCTCCAGCCTGCCGGCGGGAACCTCGTCGGCGGCGACCGCCACCAGCTGCCCGTTGCGCTCGCCGAGCGCCACACGCTCGGTGTTCGCACCCTTCGCGCGGGGCATGCCCTCGGTGCTGCCGAGCTTCTTGGTGAGGATGTACAGCACCGCGTTGACTCCGATCTCGGAGCACGCCAGAGCGAACTCGTGGCCGGCGTCTTTCAGTCCCTTGACGGTGGTGGCGGTGGCGCCGCCGCCGAACTTGATCAGATGCTTGACAGCTGAGATGACGGCGGTGCCCAGGAAGTAGGTGGCGACACCGGCTGCGCCGGCGAGGACGACGTCCTCGAACCAGCCGACCGGCGAGAGCTGTGCCGCCAGGGAGGCCCCGGCGAAGACCGCGATGCCCAGGGCCATCTTCGCCAGTTCCTCGATCTCGACCGCGGCGAGGATCTGTGCGCGGAAGGTGTCGTCGATGTCGGCCAGTTTGAAGGCCCAGACCAGCCTCTTGGTGGCGTCCATCGCCGCCACCTCGCGGTCGGTCGGCTCCGGCTCCTTGAGCGGGGTCCGCCCGGGCGGCGCGGCCGACGGCGGCAAGGTCTTCGCAGCGGCGAGCAAGCCGTTCAGCCTGGCTGCGTCCACGTCGCCGCGGGAGGCCAACGAGCCGGTCGGGAAATCGGATTTGTCGAAGTGGTGTGCAAGGCCTTCGGCGATGAGTCGTCGTGCCGTGTCCTCCGATAGGCCGCTGTCGGGCTCGGCCATGGGATCACCTCACATGCCTCGGGATCGGGCGGGCCGGGTGGTTAGGCGGTGTAGCGGTCCAGGTGGTCGGCGGTGACCTCGGCGAGCAACTCGCGCAGCCGGTCCTGGCCGAGCGCCGCCAGCGCGGGCTCGGCGTTCAGGGCGTGCTCCAGCGCGGGCTCCATGACCTCCAGGCGGAGTCGGTCCAGCAGATCCGGCGCTTCGGGGGTGCCGGCGCCGGGCGGGGACCCGCTTGGTAGCGCCACGCCGTAGTCGGCGAACACTGCGCGCTTCTCACCGCTTTCGGCCAGGGCGATGAAGCCCGCCGCGCTGGTGCCCACCTGGTGTGTGGCCGCGTCGTAGAGGAACCAGTCGCGGAACTGCTGCCAGGAGGCCTCGGTGCCGTCCCAGCGCGGCCCGTTCTGCGCCAGGTAGGAGTTCCACTCCCCGGGGTCCTCGCTCCCGGAGGTGGCCGGGGGCGCGGCGCCGGGCGCGTCGAGCGGCCGGCCGAGCGTGTCGTAGCTCTGCGTCCCGTCGTGATAGTAGATCGAGTCACCTGACGCGGCCTGCCACACTTGGTGATCCTGCCCCAGGTAGTAGGCGTCTCCCACCTGGTGGATCAGGCTGCTCTCGGCCACCGGCACGGCGGCTGGTCGGTCCGCGGCGGCGGACTGGGCGTCGGACGCGAAGTAGGCGCGCAGTTCGTGGTCGTCGACGATGATCCGCGGGTCCTCGGCATCCCCCGCCTCGCCGGCCAGGGCCTTGAGCGCGTCGAGCAGCGCGGCGAGCTTCCCGTGTTCCAGAGGGGGTTGCGCGTACAGATCCTGCTCCAGGCCGGACCAGTCGGCCGGCCCGGCGCCGGGGTACGCGCGAAACAGGGTCCTGAAGATCTCCTCGACCGTGCCGCTGCTCTCCCCGAGAGCTTGCGCAACGCTGGTCACGGCCTGCGACGGGTCCATCGGCAGCGCCCCCAATCCGTCTCGGGCGCCACCCACGCTAGCGTCCGCGACGGACCGAGGCCACTGACAGAAGAAGCAGAGAATCACGCAAAGCCCCAGCTGGGAAGATTTCGAAGAATGCTGATGCGAGGGATGGCCGGGCGACCCGGGAGGAGGCCCGTGCCGGGGGAGTCTCAGGACTCCTCGCTCGACCTCGTGTGCACGGAGCCTGCGACGCGGGCGCCGCGACCGGACAGGTCCCGCGCCGCTTCTTCGCAGGCTTCTGACATTTGACGCCGTCTCCCGCCTCACCTTCCTCGCGCCGAGAGGACCGGCTGGGAGGCTGTACGGAATCTCTTCGTGATCGTACGGACATGACGCCGTCCATCACGACAGTACGTGTTCGCACGCGCCCCGAGCCGTGGTCCGCGGAATACCTGATCCCGGCGTCCGCCAAACAGGAACGCACGCGTTCTGATCGGCTGGGAGGAATACTGGGATGATTAATCCCGAGGGTGGTCACTGCCTGGGGCCTCTGATTTACTGACCGCATTAGCGCGGCCACATTGTTGGGCGTGCAGGAGGTGCCCACCTTGACTCTTGAATATACACTGTTAAACGATGAGCTCCGTCTCAGTGTTCGCGGACACGGGCCGGGGAGCGGCCATTGACGGGAATTATATATCCAAGCTCGAGCGCGGAAAGATCAACTGGCCGAATAGCGCCTACCGGCGCGCATTCCGGGTGCTCTTCGGCGTCGCGACGGACGCCGAGCTCGGTTTCTACGCCGTGCGGACCCGCCGGGACGCGGAGCGCCTCCTTGCCGCGTCCGGCGGCCAGGCGGGGCAGAACGGCTCCGCGCCCTTGTTGCGCGCAGTGAAGCAGCAGGTCGAAGCGCTGCGCGAGGTGCCGGTCCGGCCGCGGGGATCTCGTCGGCCACCGGCGGAGCCGGCTCGGGGGCGACCCCGTGACCGGCGGAGGCACGACTTCCATGCCCGGCCGGCTCGCCCGGCTGCCCGGCGCCCGCTGGATCCCGGTCCCGCTGGCGATCCTGCTGGCCGCGGTGGGGTGGTTGGTCTACGGCACGCTGCTGGGCCAGAGCGCGGCCGCCGGTGCCCAGGCGGACGCCGGCCTGCAGCTCACCGTCGACCAGATGACCTGGATGAGCAACGACATGAGCGGCCAGGGGCCGGTATCGGCCTCCCCCGCGGACTACGGAATGGATCCCGGGATGATGCCCGGGATGCAGTCCACCAGTGACAACCGGCTCCATCTGCAAATAGACCTGAAGAACATCGCGCCCATGGTGCTCGACTACTCGCAGGACGAGTTCCATGTCCTCGGGCCGGGCGGCCAGACCTGGCCCGCGATCCAATTCGATGGAAGCTCGACAACCAACAACGGCAATCTGCGGCCGCATTATGACGTAACGCTCGACATGTATTTCGAGGTACCCACCACCCAAACCGATGGCCTGTCCATCCGATGGTCGCGGCCCAGTAGTTCCCCCGTCACCGCGACCGTCAATCCGTGCGCCAACGCACCGCACAACATTTTCGACATTTCGGCGATCAACATCAAGATGACCCTGAACGCGTACGGTGTGAACGACCCGAACTCGTTCATGTACGTGCTCAATTCGAACATCGCCGCGGTGCAGGCGCAGGAACAGGCCGGCACGGTGTCGAGCGGAGAACAGGGCGACGACGCGATCCAGCCGCTGGTGCTGCGCGCGCACGAAGGCGACTGCGTCACGGTCGACCTCACCAACCAGACCACCTTCGGGCTGCAGGCCTTCGACCAGTCGCCCATCGAGAACGCCGGAGACACCTGCGATCCGACCCCGCCGGCCTGCGACGGCTCGCTGACGCAGACCAAGCCGGAGAACATCGGCTGGAACGTCGACGGCCTGCCCGGCCTCAGCGCCGCCACCGTGTCCAGCGGCGTCGGCCAGAATGCGGACGACTCCGCGGCTCCGGGCCAGACGGTGAGCTACACCGTCTACATGGACCCCGCGCTGGGCGAGGGAGCACACGTATTCCACTCGACCGGCGACACCCGGCAGACCGAGGGGCACGGCCTGTTCGGCGCCCTCATCGAGGAGCCGACCGGCTCGCAGTGGCTCGACCCGCACACCCTGCAGCCGCTGCAGAGCGGGTGGGACGCGCTGATCAAGATGCCGACCGGCCCGAGCTTCCGCGAGTTCTCGCTGATCTTCCACGAGATCGGGGACGAGGGCTACCGGCAGATCATGGAGAAGGCCGGCGTCCCTGCGCCACCAACGAGGGCGAGGTCCAGACGGCCTCAGGGTGCGAACTCCCGGTCGTCGATCCGTTCACCTCCTCCTACCGGCCGTGCAGCAAGGCGATCAACTACCGCAGCGAATGCTTCTTCGAGCGCGAACTCACCGAGCAGGAGCACGGCATCACCCCCGACGAGGCGGTGGACTACGGCGCGTACACGAACGGCGACATGGGCACACCGCGGCCGGAGCTGTACGTGGGCGACCCCTACAAGATCCGCCTGATCAACGCCGGCTCGGAGATGGGCCACGTCTTCCACGAGCACGGCGGCGGCATCCGCTGGCTGCGCAACCCGGGGGCCGCCGACCCGGACATCGCCGGCGGGCTGGAGAAGAACCCGCCGATCACCAAGCAGTCGATCAGGCTCGACTCGCAGACGATCGAGCCGGGCGAGTCCTACAGCCTGGAGACCGAGTGCGGCGCGCTACACCACCGGCTCGGCCGGATTCGGCGAGCAGGGCGACTTCCGCGAGTTCGTGCTCTGGCAACAGACCGGCATCAGGAGCTCTGGTTCGCCCCAGGGCTGCGAGATGGCCAGCTTCAACCTGCGCGCGGCACCGCTGATCGACCGAGATCCCAACGCCGCCGCCACGCCCATCCCCGCTGACGAGGATGTCAGCGTCCCGGACGGGGTCGGCAACTACACCATGGGCCTCGAAGCGCACGAGGAACCGGCCGGAGCGGACGAACGGGACTGCACACCCATCGGCACGTCCAACGACCCGTACGTGTTCTCGTCCGTGGCCCACGGCGATCCGGCCACACCGCTGCTGCGCGCCTATGTGGGCGACCCGGTCGTGATCCGGCAGGTCGGCCTGGACGAGCAGGTCGGCGACCTGCGGATCACCGGCAACCGGTTCTCCGAGGAGCTCTACAACCCGAACGGCGTGCTCACCGACGCGGGCACGGCCGGGGTCTCCGAGAAGATGGACTACGTCATCCAGGGAGGGGCCGGCGGGCCGCGGCACCTGCCCGGCGACTACCTCTACTACAGCGGCCGCAGCCTGGAGCTGGAGAGCGGTGCCTGGGGCATCTTCCGGGTGATGAACACGCGGCACTCCGATCTCGAGGCGCTGCCAGACCGGACGGCGCCGCCGACCGGGGCCGGGTTCCCGACACTCACCTTCACCGGCAAGGCGCCACCGGCGGCACCCAACGGGCCGGGCACCGGAGCCTGTCCCAACAACGCGCCCGTCCGCAGCTATGACGTGGCGATCTTCAACGGCATCACCTTCGACCCGGGGATGCCCGGCGAGAGCGACGCGGCGAACGGCGGCTCCTGGGCCGTGATGTACGCGCTGAGCTCGGACGAGGCGCAGATCAAGGTCGGCACGAAACCGATGGTGCCGCTCGTCATCCGGGCCGACGCCGGGGACTGTCTGCTGGTGACGCTGCACAACGACCTGCCGAACGACAACTTCACCTGGACCTGGGGATCGGGCACCACCCGCGCCGGGTTCAACGTCGGCAACGTCATCTACGACCCGCTGCAGTCGTACGGCGCCGCCATCGGATACGACCCCGACACCACCGTGGCCCCGGGCAGCACCCGGCTCTACTCCTACTACGTCGACAAGGAGCTCGGCACCAACCTGGTGCTCAACATGGGCAACGAGTCGTCCTGGCGGGCCGGCGCCTACGGCGCGGTCATCGCCGAGCCGGCCGGCTCGACCTACACCGACCCGCAGACCGGCCAGCCGCTGCTGTCCGGCGTCGCGGCGGACATCACGCCCGGCCACGGCAGCCCGTTCCGGGAGAACGTGACGATCTTCTCCGACCGGGAGCCGAAGCTCGGCCACGACATCATGGACTACTACCTCGACTCCGGCCATTCCTACGTCGACTACAACGAGGCCTCGCTCACCGACCGAGAACCGGTGGACCAGGGCGGCAACGGCAACAACACGTTGTCCACCGCCAACCCGCCGGACCCGTTCCCGCTGTGGGACGCGAAGAGCGACAGCATCATCGGCGGCGCCGATCCGCCCACGCCGGTCTTCGAGGCCTTCCCCGGCGACCCCGTGCGCTGGCGGTTCGCCGACGCCTCCGGCGACGACCCGGTCTCGTTCCAGATCGCCGGCGCGGCGTTCCCGCTGGACCACGGCCTGACCGGCAGTCAGGTCATCGAGGCCAGGACCGTGCTGCCGGGTGAGACCTTCGACGCCTACCTCGTCGGCGGCGCCGGCGGGGCGACCCGGGCGACCGGCGACTACGAGTACAACGTCGGCCGCGACCCGATGATCAAGTCCGGCGACTGGGGCATCTTCCGGGTGCTCCCGCAGATCGACAGCAGTATCGCAAAGCTGTGACGCGCTGATCGCTATACGTGCGCTGCCGTCCCGGGCCCGCCGCTCCGGGACGGCAGCGCCGACCGGCCCCCGGCGCCGACCACGGAGAGGACGGACCGAATGACTTCTGCCAACCGCGCGCGACCGCACTCGCGCGCCCTTTCGCGAATCGCGATGGCTGCCGGCATCGCCGCCTCAGGCGTGCTGCTGCTCGCGAATCCCGCGCTCGCGCACGTGACCGTCACATCCGACTCGGCCCAGCCGGGCGCTGCCGCGGTCCTGACCTTCCACGTCCCGAACGAGGAGGCCGGCGCGGACACCACCGGACTCGACGTGCTGATACCCACCGCCCATCCGATCGCGCAGCTCCTGGTCGAACCGGTGCAGGGATGGACGATCTCGGTCCGGACGACCAACCTGGCCACGCCGCTGGTGACCGACGACGGCCGGTTCACCCAGGTCGTCTCGGAGGTGGTGTGGTCCGGCGGCCGGATCGCGCCCGGCCAGTTCCAGGACTTCACCCTGTCCGCCGATCCGCTGCCGCAGGGAGTCAGCCAGCTGACGTTCAAGGCCGTCCAGACGTATTCCAACGGCGACGTGGTGCGCTGGATCGACGTGCCCCAGGCCGGCCAGCCGGACCCGGACCACCCGGCGCCCGTGCTGACGCTGACCTCCGGCGCCGGGGCGGCTCCTGCGGCCACCGCTGCGAGTTCCGGCTCGGACGGCGTCGCCCGCGGGATCGCCGCGGGAGGCCTCTTCGTCGGCCTGCTCGGGCTGGCCTTCGCCGCGCTGGGATGGCGGCGGGGCAGGCATGTGCAGGGGATCGAGCCGCCGATACCCGCCCTCAACGGCCACGGCCCCGCCGCAGTGTCGGGGGCGACCGGACCGGTTGCAGAGCCGCGTGCGGAAGCGGACCGGCCCAAGTCCGCGCAGCCCGGGCCGGAGCCCTGGCGCACGGGCGCGCGAGCGCAGGGAGCACCCAAACGTAAGGGTTCTGACGCCCATCGCGGCGCGACCCGCCGCTGACGGAGGCCGACGTGCGCCGCAGAGCCGCATACCTGTTGTCCGCCCTGGCTCTCGCCGTGGTCGGGGTACTGGCTGCGGCGCCGGCTGCATCGGCGCACGCGACCCTGGAGTCGACCAGCCCGGCCAGCGGGTCGATCGTGTCCACCGCGCCCTCCGCGGTCAGCGCGACGTTCGACGAAGCGGTCGGGGTCAGCCCCGACAGCCTGCGAGTGTTCGTGCCCGACGGTCGGCGGGCCGACGACGGCCGGACCATCCTCGGCCGCACACCGCAGCAGATCACGGTCGGCTTGCTGCCTGGTCTCGGGCGCGGCACCTATACGGTCGGCTGGCACGTGATCTCGGCCGACTCGCACCCGGTGCAAGGGGCGTTCACCTTCTCGGTAGGCGCTCCCAGCAGCACGGTCGTGACCCCGGCCAGCCTCGGCCCGCCGGCCGGCAAGCTCGTCAGCTTCGTGTTCGGCGTCGTGCGGTGGCTGGCCTTCTGCTGTTTCGCGCTGCTCGTCGGCGAGATCGCGTTCGTGATCTGCTGCTGGCCGGCCGGGGCGGGCCGCTCCGGCGTGCTGCGGCTGGCCATGGGCGCATGGAGCGGACTCGCTGCGGCGACGCTCGCCGCCATCCTGCTGCAGGGTGTTTACGGCGCCGGCCAAAGCATCGGCCACGTGTTCTGGCCCGACGTGATGCATGCCACCCTGCACAGTCGTTACGGCCTTGCCCTGGGAGCGCGGTTGCTGCTGACCGTGGTGGCGCTGGTCGCCTTCTCCATGACGCTGGGGTCGCTACGAGCCGCGGGCGCAAGCCGGAGGGCGCGCTGTGCCGCCGGCGCGGTCTGGGCGGCGATCACCGTCGGTCTGGCCAGTACCTGGTCGCTCGCCGACCATGCCGGAGTCGGGGTCCAGGTACCGCTCTCCGTGCCGTCGGACATCCTTCACCTGACCGCGGTCGCCGTCTGGATGGGCGGACTGGCGACCCTCGTGGCGATCGTGCTGCGCCGCCCGGAGTCAGCGGGCGCCACCCGCAAGTTCGAGCGCCGCCGCTATCAGGCCGCCACCGCTGAGGCGGCGCAGGCGGTCTCCCGGTTCTCGCCGATCGCCCTTGCCTGCGTCTGTGTCATAGTCGCCACCGGCACCTATCAGGCGTGGCGCGGTGTGGGCAGCTTCGGCGCGCTGTTCGGAACCCTCTACGGGCGGCTGCTACTGGCGAAGATCGTGGCGCTGTGCGCGCTGGTCGGACTCGGGAACCTCGCCCGCCAGCGGGTCCAGCGGCTGCGCGCTCCGGTGGCCGCGATAGTCGCCGCTCACACGCACCCGGTCCCGGCCCGGGAACCCGCCCAGGCGAACCTGGTGACGGTCAGGGCCGGCACCCGGGGGAAGGGCAGTCGCAGCAGCACCCGGGCGCGCCGCGTCGACCTGCACGACAGCATCGACGCTTCAGACGGCGAGGCCCAGCTGAACGCGGACCGGGCAGTCGTGACCTTGACCCGGCTGCGCTGGTCCGTCTCCGTAGAGGTGGTGATCGTGACGGCGGTTCTCGCGGCCACCGCCGTACTGGTGAACACGCCCACCAGGCAGGAGAGCTACAACCCGACGGCGGCCTCGGCCGCGGCCGTGAGCGCGCCGTTCGACACCGGCGGCCCGCAGGGGCGCGGCAGCGTCAGCGTCCTGATGACGCCGGGAGCGGCGGGCCCGAACCGGCTGCGCGTCGCCGTCACGGGCGACGACGCGCGACCATACCGACCGCAGGAGATCGACGCCGTCCTGGCCCTGCCCGCGCGCGACTTGGGCCCGCTGCCCGCGAAGCTCACCGAGCAGCAACCGGGGGTCTACCTCAGTGCCCCGGTCATCGTGACGATCGCAGGGCAGTGGCAGGTGCGCATCACCATCCGCAGCGACGCCTTCGACGAGACAACCGTCACCGTCCCCGTCACGCTCCGCTGAGGTGCGGTGCCGGGCCGATGCTGTCGCGGACGACCAGGGCGGGGTGCCTGGTCTTGACCAGTGTGGGGAGCGGGCCGCCGTCGATCGCGTCGAGCAGCAGGGAGGTCGCGGTGCTGCCGAGTGCGTCGGGTGACGTCGTGATCGTGGTCAGGGTCGGGCGCAGATAGGTACCCAGGTCGGTGCCGTCGAAGCCGGCGATCGAGATCGCGCCGGGCACGGGGATGCCCAGGTCGCAGGCGCGGGTCAGGAACCCGGCGGCCATCAGGTCGTTGGCGCAGAAGACTGCGGTCGGCCGCTCCTGCTCCGGTCGGCGGAAGACCTGTTCGGCCGCCTTGGCGCCGCCTGCGTAGGTGAAGTCGGACTCGATGACCTCCTGGTCCGGGAAGCCGCGGTGGGCCAGGGTCTGCTGCCAGACGTCGCGGCGGCCGGTGGCGTGCAAATAGGTGCTCGGGCCGCTGACGTGGGCGAACCGGCGGTGCCCGAGGGCGAGGAATCGCTCGACCAGGTCGCGGATCGGGGGCGAGTTGTCCTGTAGGACGAGGGCCGGGCAGTCCACCTCGGTCTCGGAGATCGCGACCGCCGGCAGGCCCAGCTCGCGTACCAGCGCCAGGCGCGGGTCATCGTGCGTCAGTTCATTGATGAATACGCCGTCCACCCGGTGGTCCGCGGCGAGTCGCCGGTGGCGCGCGAGATCCTCTTCGGCGTTCCCGCTCAGGTGGAGGACCAGTGCGTAGCCGCGCTGGGACAGCACGGACTCGATGCCCGCGAGGAACGCGCCGAAGAACGGGTCCGACCCCAGCACGGTCGGGTCGCGCCGCACCACCAGGCCGACCGCGAACGCCCGTTTGGCGGAGAGGCTGCGCCCGCGCAGCGAGGGGACGTAGCCGAGCTCCCGGGCGACCGCGCGGATGTGCTCGCGGGTGGCTTCGGACACGCCGCGGCGGCCGTTGAGCGCGGTGGAGACCGAACTGATCGCAACACCCGCCTGTCGCGCGACGTCCTCGATGGTCACGATGCGGCGGCCGGTTTGTGGGTCCTGAGACACCTGTGGATTCTCCCATCGCCTCTTGCGCCGAAACGTTTCGGTAAATACTATCGGGCACCGAAACGCTTCGGTAGGCGTCAAGAGGTTACTGGTGTCGGCGGAACGAAGGAGTTCACATGGCCGGAAACTCTGCGCAGCTAAGAGATGACTTTAAGCGAGACGGTGTCTGCCGCCGGACGCCGACGCTGCGGCGGTCGGGCCCGGGCGTCGGCCTCGCTGCGACTGCCGCGGCCGGTGCCCTCGCGCTCCTCGCCGGGTGCAGTTCGAGCGGCGGCTCCGGGGGCGCGTCCGGCGGCGCCCCCTCCGGGACGCTGCGCATCGCGGTCTCCAGTGCGGACTCCTCGGACGCCGCGTTCCGCGCCATCGACGCGGCGTTCTCGAAGCAGTACCCGAACGTGAAGATCCAGTTCGACGCGATCCCCAACAACTCCTACCAGGCCGCGAAGTCGTCGCGGCTCACCGCCGGCAACGTCGACGTCCTCGTCGCGGATCCCGTACAGGTGCCCTCTTACGCAAGCCAGTCCGCGGAGTCCGACGACGCTCTCGCCGCCGACCACGGCCTGTTCCTGGACCTGACGAACGAGCCGTTCATGAAGGACTACACGCCCACGCTGCTGAAATCCATCGCCTACAAGGGGAAGCAGTACACGATCCCGACCGGCGTCAGCTACTACACCGGCGTGTTCTACAACGAGAACATGTTCAAGCGGCTCGGGCTGAGCGTGCCGACCACGTGGAGCGAGTTCGTCGCGCTGAACGCGAAGCTCAAGGCAGACAACGTGACCCCGCTCGGCATCGGCGGCAAGGACTCCTGGCCGGCCGGCCTGACCATGCTCGCGTCCGTGCAGGGCCTTTTTCCGACCGCGGCGGACAAGGACAAGCTGGCCGAGTCGCTGTGGAAGCGGCAGGTCTCGCTGAGCTCGTCCACCAACGTCCAGGTGCTGCAGCAGGTCTCGCAGATGTACTCGTGGGCCGAGCCGAACTTCGCCGGCGTCGCCTACGCCTCCGTGCCGGCCGGGTTCGCCGCCGGCCAGTACGCGATGACCCCGGACGGCACCTGGGACGAGCCGACCATCGCCGCGGCCGTCGGATCCAAGTTCCAGTTCGGCTACTTCCCGATCCCGACCAGCAACAGCGCCGCGGACAACGCGACGCTCGGCGGCAAGGTGGACCTGCGGCTCGCGGTGGCCTCCTCGACGAAGAACAAGACCGCCGCGCTGGCCTACCTGGCGTTCTTCAGCGACCCGAAGAACTACGCGACCTACGTGAAGGTCTCCGGCACCGCGCCGGCCGAGCCGAACATCCCGGACAGCGCGTTCCTGCAGGGGATCAGCAAGTACACCGGCACCTTCGCGCCGGCGTGGGACACCATCTGGGTGGCCAACACCAACTCCGGCGCCGCGGCGACGTTCCCGTTCAACTACCCCGGCGTCGCCCCGATCGGCGGCGGCAGCGCGACCAGCGCGGCGCAGGCCGCCGAACAGGACTGGCTGGCAGGGTTCTGATGGCAGCCGGCTACCCGTTCCCGCGCCGCGGGTCGATGCGGCTGACCTTCGGCCTCGGCGCGGCCTTCCTCGCGGTGTTCGCGCTCGCCCCGGCGGTCGGCGTGCTCGCGCTGTCGTTCACCGACATCCGCGGGCTGCCGTACCTGCCGGTGGACTGGGTGGGTTTCCAGAACTACGTGCAGTTCTTCTCGGCCGGGCACCTGGACTACAACCTCAACGCGATCAAGAACACCCTGGTCTACGCGGTGGTCAGCACGGTCGTGCAGATCACGGTGGCGCTCGGGATCGCCGTGCTGCTCAACCAGAGGCTGCGCGGGCGCACCTTCTACCGCGCGCTGGTGTTCATGCCGACGATCCTGGGCGTGACCGTGATCGGACTGATCTGGTCCCTGATCTTCAACCCGAACGCGGGGCCGGCGGCCGGGATCTGGAGCTGGTTCGGCTCCAGCCCGGCCTTCTTCGGCGACCAGGGCATGGCGCTCGCCCTGGTCATCTTCGTGCAGATCTGGTCGGTCGTCGGGATCTCGGTGGTGATCTTCCTGGCCGGGCTGCAGGGCATCCCGGGCGAGCTCTACGAATCGGCGGACATCGACGGGGCGGGCGGGTGGCAGCGCCTGCGCCTGGTCACGGTGCCGATGCTCGCGCCGTCGGTGACCGCGGCGGTGCTGCTCGGGATCGTGTCCTCGCTGCAGAACTACCAGCTGGCCTACGTGCTCACCGGGCCGAACAACTCCGCGACACAGCTGCTCTCGCTCGCGATCTTCTCGCAGGGCTTCGGCGGATCGGCGTCCAGCGGTGTCGGACAGTCGCAGGGCTATGCGTGCGCGATCTCCATCGTCCAGTTCGTGATCGTCGCGATCGCGTCGTTCGTCGTGCTGAGCTACCTCAGGCGGCGGGAGGCGAGGCTGTGAGCCGGCTCGACAGCGTGCACAGCAGAGTACGAATGCAGGACGCAGTCGTGCCCGGCGAGCGTTCGGACGCGCGCGGCCGCGGTGCGCGATCCGCCCGCGCCCGGCGGTCGCGGCCCAAGCCGCTGCGCCCGGCGCGCATCACCAACGTCCTGTCGGTCCTGCTGCTGCTCGTGTTCTACCTGTTCCCGCTGCTGTTCCTGCTGAACACGGCGCTCAAGAGCAACGCGGCCTTCGACGCGAACCCGGTGGGGCTGGTCACCAGCCCCGACTTCGGCAACTTCGTCACCGCGTGGGACCGCGGGGACTTCGCCGCGTACATCGTCAACAGCATCTTCTACACCGCGCTTGCGGCGGGCATCGGCACCTTCGCCGCGATCCTGATGGCGTTCCCGGTCTCCCGCGGATACCTGGCCGGCAGCCGGTGGTGGCGCCTGTCCTTCGCGCTGCTGCTGTTCCTGCCGAATGCGATCATCACGCAGTTCCAGCTGCTGCTGCGGCTCGGTCTCTACGACAGCAGGCTCGGCTACATCCTGATCATGGGAGCGGGCATCGGGGTGGGCCCGATCCTGCTGTCCGGCTACTTCACGTCGGTGCCGAGAGAGCTGGACGAGGCGGCCGCGATGGGCGGCGTGTCCTATTGGCGGTACCTGTTCACCTTCGTGGTCCCGCTGGGCCGCCCGGCGATCGCCACGGTGTTCATCCTCCAGGCGATCGGGGTCTGGAACGACATCATCCTGGCCACGATCCTGCTGCCGGACACGAGCAAGTCGCCGCTGACCCTCGGCCTGTTCGCGTTCCAGGGCACGTACACCAGCCAGTGGGGCCTGCTCGCCGCCGCCACCATGATCGTCGCGGCGCCACTCGTCGCAGCCTACGTATTCCTGCAGCGCTACCTCGTCAGCGGAGCGCTGGGCGGCGCGGTCAAGGGATGACCGGCGGCGGCCCCGCACGCGACACCCATGCACAAGCAACGGAAGACGGCACACGCACAGCCATGAGATCAGACAGCGACACTGACACCAGCACAGACCCGCGAAACGCCGCCGGAGCGCAGGCGCCGCAGCAGGGCGTCCCGTACACGCTGACCCGGCTCAGCACGCTGATGCATCCGGATCCGGCCGACCCGCTCGAGGCGGAGGGCGTGCTCAACCCGGCCAGCGCGTGGGGCCCGGACGGCGAGCTGTATCTGTACCCACGGCTGGTCGCCGCCGGCAACGTGTCGCGGATCGGGCGGGCGCGGGTGCGGCTCGAGGGCGGCCGCCCGACCGGCGTCGAGCGGCTGGCCCCCGTGCTCGAACCCGCGCGGGGCTGGGAGCACGGCACCGCCCACGGCGGCACCGAGGACCCGCGCATCACGCACGTTCCCGCATTGGGCGTGCACGTGATGACCTACGTCGCGTTCGGCCCGCTCGGCCCCGTGCCGGCGCTCGCGGTCTCGGCCGACGGCGTCGCCTGGCGCCGGCTCGGGCCGATCCGCTTCGGCTACGACGACGCGCTCGACACCGACCTCAGCCTGTTCCCCAACAAGGACGTGGTGCTCTTCCCCGAGCCGGTGCCGGGACCCGGCGGCAGGCCGTGCTTCGCCATGCTGCACCGGCCGATGTGGGAGCTCTCCTTCGCCCGGCCGGGGGAGGAGCCGCCGCTGCCGGCCGGCCTCGCCGACCACCGCCCGTCGATCTGGGTGTCGTACGTGCCCGCCGAGGCCGCGCTCGCCGACGTGCGCGCGCTCGCCCGGCCGGGAGACCATCGCCTGCTCGCCGCACCGGTCCATGCGTGGGAGTCGCTGAAGATCGGCGCCGGGACGCCGCCGATCCGGGTGCCGGAGGGCTGGCTGGTGCTGCACCACGGCGTGTCGGGGGAGATCACCGGCAGTGCCTTTACACCGCAGCCGAACGTGCACTACGCGGTCGGCGCCATGCTCCTGGACCCGGAAGACGTCTCGCGCGTGATCGCCCGGACCGCCGAGCCGTTGATGCGCCCGGAGACCGCCGACGAGACCGACGGGACGGTGCCGAACGTGGTCTTCCCCACGGCGATCGAGCGGATCGGCGAGGCCTGGTTCGTGTTCTACGGCAAGGCCGATGCCCGCATCGGAGTAGCGGAGCTGCGCGCATGCGAACACTGACCGTCGCGGGCCAGCGGGCGGTCCTCGAGCAGGCACTGGCGCTGACCGCAGAGCAGACCGACCACCTGTCCCAGGACGACTTCTCGGCGGCGGCGCCCGAGCACCCGCAGTGGGCGATCGGCCCCTTCCGCCGCGACGAGGCCCTCGCCTTCCGGCCGGACGCGCAGCCGCCCGACCCGGTCGGCATCGGCTGGACCTCGACCTGCGTGTTCAACCCGAGCCTGATCGAGGACGGCGGCGACCTGGTCATGTTCTACCGCTCGGCGCCGCGCAAGGAATCGCTCGGCAGCCGGATCGGCATGGCCCGGCTGCGTCCGGGCGCCGGCTGGGAGGATCAGGGCACGGTCATCTGGCCGACCCTCGACGACGAGTTGTACGGCTGTGAGGACCCGAAGATCTACCGCGCGGACGGCCGCTGGTACCTGTTCTACAACGGCGTCTTCCCGGTCGACGAGGAGGACCGCGCCCGCTTCCCCTCGCCCGGCTACCCGGTCGTCGACGTGGGCTGCGACATCAACCTGGCGGTCTCGGACGATCTGGCGCACTGGGAGAAACTCGGCCCGATCCTCGACCATGAGACGTCCCGGCTCTGGGCCAAAGGCGCAGTGATCGTGCGGGACCCGGCCGGCGCGCCGATCCGCGTCGGGTCCGAGTACCTGATGTATCTCTCAGAAGGCTGCGGCGGTCGGATGCTGGTGGGCCGCTCGGCCGACCTGGTCTCCTGGCAGTGGACCGAACAGCCGTACCTCGACCTGTCGCCGCTCGGCGGCCGCCTGCACGAGGTCGCGTGCGCGGTGGCCGGGCACCGCGCCAGCGACCTGATCCTCGACTTCTTCTACTCCGACGCGGGCGGCCGCTTCGCCGCGGCGCAGGCCCGCTACGACCTCGCCCGGCCGTTCGAGCAGCGCGCGCTCAGCCGCGGCGGCACGCTCGCGTGGGGCGGACTGCTCCAGCGCGACGGGCGATGGCTGATCGCGCAGGGCTGGGACGCCCCGTTCGGAGAGCGCGAGATCTCGTTCTACCGCGCGCCGATCCGGACCACCTGATCTGCAATCAACTATCTAATTTATCTTGAGTACAGGGAGACGCAATGAAGCGTGAAACGGCCCCGCGGCCGGACCCGACCCGGCACAACAGACCCTTGATGCGCACGGTGAGCGTCGCGGCCGCCGTCGCCCTCGCCGCCGGCGGCGCGGTGGCCTCGGCATCCGGCGCCGGCTCCGCGTCTCAGCCGGTGACGAACCTCTCGCACCTGACGTTCCTGCTCGACTCGGTCCCGCTCCTTACCGGGGTGGCCGGTCACACGACCTACGACGAATCGTCGCAGCCCACTGCGCAAGCACCTTGGGTGTATGCGAACTATGAGGGCAACGGCACCTACCAGCGTGTCGGCGGCGGTAACATCACCAATGCTGCAAAGGGCTGGTATGCGCAGGGCGCGTTCGACGCCGACGACATCGCCCGCTCGGCCGTCGTCTACCTGTGCGACTGGAAGCAGAACGGGACCGCCTCCAGCCAGCAGCATGCTTACGAACTTCTGCGCGAGCTCACGTACCTGCAGGACTCCTCCGGCCCGGACGCGGGGAACGTGGTGCTGTGGCAGCAGTCCGACGGCACCCTGAACCCGACGCCGACCCCGCCGGACAGCCCGAACCCCAGCGACTCGGCGGAGTCGTACTGGCTGGCGCGCTCGGTGTGGGCGCTCGGCGAGGGCTACAGCGACTTCGAACACGCAGATCCGTCGTTCGCCGCGTTCCTGCAGCAGCGGATGGATCTCGCGCTGTCCGCGCTCGACCGCCGGTCGCTGGCGCAGTTCGGCCAGTACGTGCAGGTGAACGGTGCGAAGGTGCCGGCCTGGCTGCTCACCGGCAGCGCCGGTGCGACGGCCGAGGCAGTGCTCGGACTCTCCAGCTACGTGGCCGCCGACCCGGCCGACACCGCCGCGCGCACCGCGCTCACCGACTATGCCGACGGCATCGCCGCGATGGCCTCCGGCGGCACCGGGACCTGGCCGTTCGGCGCGATACTTCCCGAGGACAACTCCCGCAGCTATTGGCACGCGTGGAGCGGACTCGCCCCGGCCGCACTGTCCGATGCCGCGACGACGCTGCACCGCTCCGACCTCGAGCGCGTCGCCGACACGGCCTTGGCGCAGTTCACCGCGCAACTGCTCGCCTCGGGCGGCCCGGACAACGCGCTCGAGCCCACCCCCGGCGACACGAGCCAGATCGCGTACGGCGCCGACTCGCTGGTCGAGTCCCTGCTCACCGCCGCCGACGACACGCACGACGCGGGACTCGACACGCTCGCGGCCATCGCCGCCGGCTGGTACTTCGGAGCCAACCCGGCGAATCAGCCCGCATACGACCCGTCGACCGGCGACTGCATCGACGGCATCAGCTCCACCGGCGCGATCAACCAGAACTGCGGCGCCGAGTCCGCGATCCACACCGAGCTGTCAATGCTCGAACTCGACGCGCACCCGGCAGTGAAGGCGCTCGCCGAGCAGCTGACCTCGACGACCGCGGTCGACGGGATGCAGACCATTGCGGCCGCGTCGGGCACGGTGACCGGCCCGGCGAGTGTGGAGACACCCGCGTCGCAGTGGACCGGCTCGGCGAGCTTCTTCGACGACACCTACGTGGACGCCAAGGCCGGCTCCACGGTCACGATCGCGATCCCGGCCGGTTTGGGCGCGGTGAATGTCTATCCGGTGATCAATCGGCAGCAGGGAGACGAGGGCAGCACCAGCTGGTCCGTTAACGTGCCCAACTCGGCAAAGCCACTGGCGCTGGGGAAGACGGCTAACGGCGGCGTCGGCGCACAGGGCATCGCCCCGACGCCGACCGAGCTGATCCCGATGAGCCTCGGCCGCGCGGCACCGGCCGGCGCCACAACCCTGACCGCGCAGGTCACCAGCGGTGATGCGCAGATCAACGCGGTCATCATCCAGCCGGTTGTCAGCACCCTGACCATGGCCGGACCGTCAGGCCCCTACACGCTGTACGTGAACGGCTCGACCCAGCCTCAGACGGCCACGAACACAAGCGCCACCGCTTCCGCGATCGTGACGGAGTATTCCGACACCGGCAGCCTGATCTGGTCCGGACGGATCCAGCACGGCGTCGTTCCGGTGGCCCCGGCCGGCTTCACGACGGTCACAGCTGCCGGCTGATAACGGCGGCCCCCGACCACTGACGGCAACCGGCCCCGCCACTGCACCCCTTGGCGGGGCCGGTTGCTGTGAGTGCCATACTGGCTGGTGTGACCCGTCCTGTCCCGTATGTGGATGCCTTCGTGGCGCAGTGCCCGACCCGCGAGGTGCTGGACCGGATCAGCTCCAAGTGGGTCAGCCTCGTCCTGGTCGCCCTGGCCGACGGCCCTTCCGGCTACCGGGAGCTGCTGCGCCGCATCGAGGGCGTCAGCCCGAAAATGCTGACCCAGACGCTGCGGTTCCTCGAGGAGGACGGGATCGTGCGGCTCGAGTACACCGCCGATGTCCCGGCTCGGTCGAGCTACGAGCTGACCGACCTCGGACGGACGTTGTTGCCGGTCCTGGCAGCGGTGAAGCAGTGGGCCGAGGACCACATGCCGCAGGTCGTTGCGGCGCTCGATCGGGCCGGCGCCGCGCGGGCGGTTACCTGAAAGTGCCTTCTTGTAGGGCATCAGCGCATCTTGCACTGTTTGGACTACGCCCCGTCCAGATAGCGAGAAGCAGATGCGAGCAGTCGTGGTAGACGTATTCGGCGGACCCGAGGTAGCCCGGGTCCGCGAGGTACCCGAGCCCAAGCCGGGTGCCGGTCAGGTGCTCATCGAGGTCGCTGCCGCGGCGGTGAACCCGGTCGATCTGGTCACCCGCCGAGGACTGCTGCATGCAGCCGCGCTGCACGGCGTGCCACCGGTCCGACTGGGCTGGGACGTGGCCGGAACCGTCACCGAGATCGGCTCCGGCGTGCGCCGCCTGCGTCCGGGATCGACCGTGGTGGGTGTCTCGGACCGACTGGCCGCGCTGAGCAAGACCCACGCCGAGAAGGTCGTCCTCGACCAGTCCGCTGTCGCAGCGATCGATGACCGGGCCGATCTCGCGACGATGAGCACGCTGCCTTTGGCCGGTCTGACTGCGTGGCAGGCGCTCGAAAGCGCCGGGCTGCGCCGTGGTTGCGTGCTTTTGGTCACCGGCGCTGCCGGCGCGGTCGGCTCGATGGTCGTCCAGCTCGCACTCCTGCGCGGAGCCGCGGTCCTCGGTGCTGACCGCCCGTCCCACCGTGTGGTGATCGAGTCGTCGGGCGCGCGGTTCGTCGACACCGCCGGACTCGCCGAGAACGCGCGCGAGGTCGTTCCCGAAGGCGTCGACGCCGCCATCGACACCGCGGTGATCGGTGGCCAGAGCCTCGACGCGGTACGGAACCGCGGGCGCCACGTCAGCCTGGTAGTCAGCGAACAGCCCACGCCGCTGCGCGGTATCAACTCGACCTCGATCGCGATACGCGCGGACTGGGAACAACTCACGATCCTGGGCAATCTCGCGACCACAAGGGCCATACAGCTTCCCGAGGTCACCACTGCGAAGCTCGATGACGCCTCGGCGGCCTGCGCCGACGCCGAGGCGAAGCGTTCTGGGCGGATCACGCTGACGCCTTGAAACCGCCGGACTCACGCGCTCGCGGGGCGTTGTCACTGGATGCTGCAGCCCGGATTCGGGACGCTCTCGGACAACGGGCTGCCGGCCGGGTCGACGTAGAGGACATCCAGCACGACGGGCTTTGTGCCCAGATTACGGCCGATGTGCACGTGGTTCGCGCAGAATGTAGCCCTTGCCCCCGGCAGTGGACTGGTGGACGGTGACGGCGGACGTGCCCGAAGCCGGCGTGGCGTTCGCGGCCCCTGGCACCAGGGCCAGGGCGGCGCCGACCGTGATGGCGCCGACGAGGGGGATCCGGTGGTAAGCGGTCAGCATCACTCGGGCTTCCTTAGCGCATCACGGGATAGATGCGGTCACGGTTTTCGCCACGCGCGCAGCCCTGGCCGGCCGACCTTAAGAGAACTCGAATCCGGGGGCAACGGCGCCTGATTCGCTCGGTCCGGTGAACCGTTGCGCGTGCAGGCGCGTGGAGACGCCTCGCTAGGAACCGCTGCCGCAGGGCGGCGGACACGTTCAGTACGCAGTACGCGGAGGTGCCAGGATGGGAAGGCGGGCAAAGCAGGTATTGCGCAGGAAGCGGTCCATGCGCAAGTGGCTGGTGATGGGCGTCGTCCCGGTGGCGCTCGGCGGCCTTTGGTTCGCGACGCAGGCACAGGCGAATCCGCTTTTCGGCTCGGGGCACCACGACAACGGCTCGGGTGTGCAGAGCTCGGGTTCTCTGTCGATGCGCTCGCATACGGACGTGATGCAGCAGTGGACCGGGTCCGGCGACGGCTACGGTTCCGGCACCGGTACGGATGGCGGTGCGGTTGGCGGCGAGAACGCCGGTGGCGCCGCAGTAACGCAGGACACGAGCACGAACTGGGCAGGGTACGTCGACACCGGCGGTCGCTTCACCAGCGTCTCGGCCAACTGGACGCAGCCGACCGCGCAGTGCGGCGCCGACCAGACCTTCTCGAGCTTCTGGGTCGGCATCGACGGTGACGGCACCGGCTCGGTCGAGCAGACGGGCAGCGAGGCCGACTGCAACGGCGGCACGGCGCTCTACTTCGGCTGGTTCGAGATGTTCCCCGCCGCTCCGGTCGAGTACGACAAGCCGGTGGCCGCGGGTGACGCGATGAGCGCCTCGGTCACCACCGACGGCAACGGGAACTTCACTCTGACCCTCACCGACCGGACGCAGGGCTGGAACGAGGTCACCGATCAGACGTCGCAGACCGCGCAGCTCGGCTCGGCCGAGGTCATCGCCGAGGCCCCGTCCAGCCAGAACGGCGTGCTGCCGCTGACGAACTTCGGCACGGCGAGCTTCACCGGCGCCGAGGCGAACGGCGCGCCGATCGGCTCGAGCTCGGGGTCCACCACGGAGCTGACCATGGTCTCCGGCGCCGGTGCGCTGGAGGCGACACCCTCGGCGCTGAACGCGGCGGAGGACTTCAGCGTCACGTGGAACAGCGAGTGAGAGCGCAGGATTGAAATGCCCTGTTTGTTCCATGGAACACCCCACCGGGATGTCTAAAGGTACGCCTCGAGCTTCTGTGCAGCAGAGTCCGCATGGTCTTCGCCTGGCGCGCCGCACCTTCTGCCTGGTTGCCTGGTAGGTGTCGGCGCAGTAGCTTGCCAGGAAATCTGAATCTGCGTTCTGCGGGGGTGGAATCGTGGGCGTGATGCTGCCGCCTGGGCCGGTGTGCGTATTGAGGGCGGTCGGGGCTTGGCGGTCGGTTGTCTCGATCGGTTCGGTCGGGCTCGGTCTCATACCGGGTTCGCAGCGCACTGCGGAGGCGATGGCGCCACCAACGTGTACGACGCAGCCGGGCGGCGCGTCGAGCGGGCCACTGCCGGCGGTGTGGTCACGCGGTGGAGTTACGACGCGGTCGGCCAGCACACCGCGATGACCGGCACCGCCGGGAGCCTCGTCTTCGCCTACGACCAGGTCGGACGGGAGACCGGCAGGCTGCTCGGCCCTGGCGCGCTGGCGCATCGCACCTATGATCCGGCCGGCCGCCTGGACACGGAGGGAATCTGGGCCTACCCGCATCAGGACGCTGCGGCCGCGTCCGCGAGCAGCGAGCCCGCCCAACTCCAGGCGAGGGTCTACAGCTACCTGCCGGACGGGACCCCCACGCAGATCCAGGACGCCTTGCGCGGAACCCGCCGCTTCGAACTCGACGCCGCCGGCCGTGTCACCCGCGTCGAGACAGCATCCTGGCAGGCAGGCTATGTCTACGATGCGCTGGGCAACCTCGTCGAGGCGGTCGACCCTGCCACACCCGAGGATGCGGCCGGGCCACGGGAGACTCGCGGCACCCGGATCGAACGGGCCGGACGCACCACATATGAATACGACGAGGCCGGGCGGCTCATCCGGCGAACCCGGCGCACCCTGTCCGGCCAGGCCAGGGTCTGGTGTTTCAGCTGGGATGCGGATGGCAGCCTGCGCCGGGCCACCCTCCCCGGC
>DASYAE010000037.1:0-14895 GCA_036501535.1 Actinocrinis sp.
CAACCAGGTGCTCAACAGCTACGTGATCATCGGAAGCAACAACAACATGACGGCCGCGCCGAACTCCCAGGCCGGCAACAACAACACGGGCATGGCCCCGCAGTCCCCAGGAGCTAACTGATGGCAGCGACCCCGTCCCCCGGCCACCGGATCACCGTTCACGGCGACTCCAACAACTTCACCGTTGCAGAACACTCGTTAGCCGGCAACAACAACACGGTTGGGCAGTTGTTGCAAGGCGGTGAGGGGCAGAGCAATCCTGCACCGGCCGAGTTGTTCGGCTCGCCGCCACCGGCCACGCCCTCAGACCGCGATGTGTTCGTCATTCACGGTCGGGACGAAGCCGCACGCCAGGCTGTCTTCGCCCTCCTGCGCAGCTTGAATCTCCAGCCGCTCGAGTGGGAGGCGCTTGTGCGGCGGACCGGAAAGGCCTCGCCCTACCTGGCAGAGGTGATCACGCTGGCGGCTTCGACGACGCGTGCTGCGCTTGTCGTCCTCACTCCGGACGACGTCGTCAGGCTGCACCCGCGGCTGCTGGACAACGAGCCCGACCCGCACGAGGTGGAGCTGAGTTGCCAGGCACGACCCAACGTGTACATCGAACTGGGACTGGCCCTGATGGCTTATCCCTCACGCACGGTGATCGTCGAGATCGGACGGATGCGCCGGCCCTCGGACATCGTCGGCCTCAACGTGATCCGGTTCGACGGGTCCACCGTCCCGCTGCGCAAGGTCGCCAGCCGGCTCAGGTCCGCCGGCTGCGCCGTGGACGACTCGGGGACCGACTGGCTCGATCCGGCGCGCTTCGCGGGGCTCGAGACTCTCGGCAGGCGGGCCGAATGAGGCTTCTCGGTCGGTCGGTCCAGCTAACCCGATGTGTCGAGTGAGCGGAGAAATGCCCTGACTTCCCTGAGATTCACCGTACCGGCCTCGGCGGGCCTGATCACGATACGCAGCTCGCTACTGACCATGCGCGAACGAGACGCGGCGATGTAGGAGATCAGGATCAGCCGGATCAGCGCCTCCCGGTCGAGCGAATCGACGCGCGCAAGGCCGGAGCCGACCAGCGGCATCGCCACCGGCCCTCGTTCGGCGTGGCTGTACACGGCGTCCCACAGCCCGCCAAGGCCCTGCCAGAGCAGGTCGGCGCTGGAGCCGGCGGTGCCGTCCGGTCCCATGGTGCTGTACGCCACGGCGAACATCAGTCGAGGCTTTGAGCCGAGGACGGCCACCGTGCCAATGGGATACCGCTTGAGTTTGCCCACGGGCTTGGCGCCTCGCCGCTCCATGAGCGCCGGCTGCAGACCGTGCAACGCCGCCGCGATCTCACGGTCCAGCGTCGCAGCATCCCCTCCGTAAACCCGCTGGAGCAGCTGCCCTTGTACGCTCGCGGGGTTGATCAGCCGAGCGCCGGCCAGCGCCGTGTCGAAGGTGTCGGAGAAGCCCACGACGAGATGCGCGTCCTGCTCGAACAGGTCCCCCACACAGATCCGCACGGCCGTGCCGGGATGGTGAAAGTGGTGGGAGATCTCCTTCATCGGCAGGTTCCGCCACACGGCCCACACAATGCAGGCCGCGATCGTGGCCAAGCTGATCAGTCCGGGGGTGCGAAGCGTGTGTGGATACAGCTCGCCGACGAACTCCACCAGCGCGGACACCCCGCCGAACGCCAGCAGAGCACTGACGACAAACGGCTCCACCGCACGTCGCAAGCCGGCCAGATGTTGTCGAGGAAGCCCGCCCCGCGTCACGCTCGCTCCCCTATTGGCGCGCCGCCATCCACAGTCGTGCCGGCCCCATGCACCTCACCGTTACCGGAGCCCCTTGGCACGGCATACGACGAATCGCCGCTCCATCGCCTGGACACACACGGCACATGACCGTTCGCAATCATCGAGATACCCTTCGAGGACTCCAGGTCACACTCAATCAACTCAATACACTCAATTGATCGAGCTCGCGCCGAGGGCTTCCCGAAGCGGATCGTACCGGGCTCCGACCGCGACGCGCTTCACGGACCATCGCTCTGCGAAGCAGGACCGGAGAATCTAAAAGCTCTACGAATGGTCGCCGGGGGTGCGGAAACAGGTCAGCCGGGCCGTTTCCGGGCTCAGCGCGTTCCAGGTTCCGGTGCAGGCGAGGACCGCCAGGGCGGCTGTCGGGAACTTGGCGCGCATGCGGTCGAGCATTTCGGCGGGAGCGGTGTCGGGCGCGGTGTCCTCGGCCAACGCGAGGGCGAGTCCTGAGATAGCGGGGTCGTGTCCGATGACCAGGAGCGTTCTGACGGTCGGCGGCTCGCGGTGGATCAGGGCTAGAAGGTGCGTTGCCGACGACTCGTACACGCGGTCGTCGAAGCGGACCGGCGGTGCGGCGCCCAGGCCGGTCTGGGCGAGTTGCCAGGTCTCGCGGGCCCGCTGCGCGGTCGAGCACACGACCAGGTCGGGGAGCATGTCGGCGGTGCGCAGCCAGCGGCCTACCGCGGGCGCGTCCCGCTGGCCGCGGCGGGCGAGGGGCCGGTCGTGGTCAGGTACGTCGGGCCAGGCCGACTTGGCGTGCCTGAGCAACACCAGCCGTCTGTCCTGCTCAGCGGGCATGGTCATGATTCGCATGGTAATCGGTGCTGGAGTGTGACGCGGGATGCCGGGGCGCTGACCGGGAAGCGGCGGCGATATTCAGTTCGCCCAGCTGCCCGCGGTGTACAGATATGCCAGGATGACGGCGATCGGCGCACTGGCCCACAGGTACGCAGTCCCGATCCACGGCCGCCGGTCCGCGGCGCGCGCGAGCAGTGGGTAGAGCGGGAAGCAGATCAGCAGGCCGCGATCAGCACCCTGCTGGCTGTTGACGAACACCATGCTGGCGAGCACCAGCGCGCAGTAGAACGCCTCGGGCCACGCGCGCCGCACGAGTAGCGCGACCACGAGTAGGGCGGCCGCGATCGTGCACACGCCTTCCAGTTGGAACGCCCACGCGTATGCGCCCGAGCCGTCGTGGTACTCGAATGCGCCGCGCCAGGTATCGCGGATCGCGATCCACGGCCAGTCGGTCCAGAGGTTCCAGCCCTTGCGGTTCGCCGCCTGCCATGCGGTCCAGCTGCCCGTTGCGCGGCGCAGGTAGAGCGCGTACAGGAACGGACCGGCGGCCGCCGCTGCCGCGCTCGATGCGGCGCTCAGGCGGCGCGCGCCGCCGGGCTGGGTGAGGGCGAGCAGGATCAGGGCCGGGACCAGGGCCAGGCCTTCGATCCGGGTCAGGCCGGCCAGTCCGGCGAGCAGCCTGGCCAGGGACCACTCGCCGTGCTGCGCGGCGTACCAGGCCCCTGCGGCGAAGGCCAGGAAGACCGACTCGCTGTAACCGACCGTCAGGAACACCGCGGCGGGCGCCGTGAACAGGAAGAGCCCGGCCCGGGTGCTGCCGGCCATCCGGTTGAGCACCACGGCCGCGGCGCATCCCGCGATCAGGGAGAGCAGCAGCGCCGAGTCGAGCCAGTTGCGCACGAACAGGTGAACGAATGCGAGCAGGATCGGGTAGCCGGGCAGGAACGCGGCGTTGTTCGGGGAGGAGGCTCCTGAGAAGAGGCCGTGCTGAGCGTAGTTGACGTAGAGGTTCGCGTCCCACTGCTGGTAGGCGCCGGTCAGCGCCTGGTGGCTGTTGTTCTTGCCCTGAATCCACGATGAGCTGTAAGCGATGATGGCGAGCGCGGCATGCGCCCCGATGGTGACGCCGATCGCGGATCGGTCCGTCCTGCTGAGCCGATTTGCCCAGGCCAGGCGGGCAGCGAACCGGCCGCTGGCATCCGCCGTGACCGGAGCCTCGAGGACTTCGAGGGTCTCGATCGCGGGCGCGGCACTGCCCCCGGCGGCGACCGGTTCCGGTTCTGGCGCGCGTGGAGGCAGTGCGGTGTGGTCGAGCATTGTCTCCCCTGGCCGGCCGAGGTCTCCAAACGCAGTAAAGCATCAGCCTGCGACGTCGTCACGCACGCATCAGGAAAAAACCCGACTCACACCGCGTTTGCCCAGGTAACCGCCTTCCCGACCCGCGTCGCCGGTGAATCTTGCACAGCTAGCTCGGACACGCTCTGCCGGGCCGGGAAGACAGGGCACCTACCGTTCTCAAGAATGCCGGCCGCCGCCCTGCGCGACGAGGCTGAGAGGACCGCCGATCATGTTCCCAGCAGTGTCGACGACCCGGAATATGATGATGCTGACGCTCTGATGGTCGGCGACGGGCCTGGCGTAGCTGAGCCGGACCGAGGTGTTGTCCGGCGCCCACTGCGCGCTCCAGGACGAGGCCGCGTCCAGGCCTACGCCGAACTCGTTCGGGTCGAGCGGCTGGTCGAAGGCGAGCGTCAGGCCGATGGCGCTCGACTCGCTCACGGTGATGGTCGCGTCGAACGCCGTCGTGGTCGGGACCGAGACGGGGCGCGCGCCGGTGTCGCCGACCGTGTTCGGGTACAGCGGCCACCGGCCGTGGAAGTTTCCTGACAGCGGGGTGTTCTGCAGGTCCTGCGAGCCCCAGCTCGGCGTCTCGCCGAGGGTCGAGGTGAAGCCGTCGGTGAGGGCGCCGAAGAAGTTGGGCACCTGCGCCTTCGCCAGCGCGAGGTCCACGGCGAAGGTGAAGCCCGGCACCGCCTGGAGCTTGAGGTTCTGCACGCCCAGGACGAACTTCGTCGTGCCGTCCCAGGGGCCGACCGGGGCGCCGACCAGCTTGAGCGAGGCGCCGTAGCGCTCGACGTAGCCCTGGTGCTGGCCGTCGTCGTAGATGCTCTGTGTGAGCAGGCCTCCGTTGACGAACATCTGGATCGGGTCGTCCGCGGAGCCGTAGTTGGCCAGCGGGCTGGAGAAGCCCACGGCCATGCCGGACGGCACCCCGCTGGTGAGGTTGAAGCCGTGCCGCAGCGCGTCGCCGAGCGAGAAGCCGGCCAGCTCGATCTGCTTGCTCGCCTTGGACCCGCCCTTCGTCTCGGCGACGTAGCGGCCGGTCTGCGCCTGCTCGGCGGCGAGCTCGAAGGTTGCGACGCCGCGCGGGGCCGCCTTCATCAGCCTTCTGCCGTCCGGGAGCGTGAGGAGGACCTGGTTCGCGTCGGTGTGGAAGGTCAGCACGCGGGGCATGCCCGCGGTCAGGAACGTGTCCTCGCTCCACAGGGCGTACTTGCCGGGGCGCGACCACGGCATGTACCAGTTCTCGATGTCGTACGGGACGCGCGTCATGGCGGCGATCGAGTCGAAGGTCGCCTCGGGGTAGATCACGCCGCTGCCGTCGAGTGCCGCGCCGTTGGTCCCGGCCAGGGTGCTGAAATACCGGCGCGTCAGGGTCTTGCTGCGGCCGAAGGACCGGTCCATGATCGCGATGAGGTCGGGCAGGTCGCGGTCCTGGTTCGCGTGCTGCGCGTCGCGCACGATCCAGGCTATGTTGCCGCCGGCGCCGATGAAGTCGTACGCCTCCTTCCCGGCCTGCATGGACAGCACCGAACTCGGGGAGCCCAGCCAGGACTGCTGCGCCTCGCCGGTCCACAGGATGAACGGGCGCGGCGCGACGAGCGCGGCGACGGCGTGCAGGTCGAACGGCGCGTGCTCGATCTTGTCCGGGAGGAAGTCCTGCGCCTTGGAGGTGAACCAGGCCGACTCGCTCGGGTTGCCGACCGCGCGCTGCACGGACTCGTTGAGGGAGTAGATCTGGTCGCAGTTCACCGGGACGTTGTAGGTGAACATCTCGCTCTCGGTCAGGTTGCGCCAGCCGGTCAGGCCGCCGCCGCCCGGGTCGCTCGGCGCCGCGATCGAGATGCGCTCGTCGAACGCCGCCGCCAGCGCAGCCGCCTTGCCGTTGCGCGAGACGCCGGTCACCGCCGTCGCGTTCCACGCGAGGTTGTACTGGTTGGAGCCCTGCGCGTCGTTCTTGATCGCGTCGACGATGCGGCTGATGCCCCAGGCCCAGCCCATCAGCGCGCCGCTGTCGAACTCGTATACGCCCGCCTGGTACGGATAGAGCTCGTTGTAGGCGCCGGTGTGCGGGTTGGTGTTGGCCGTGCTGTCGAAGTCGGAGTAGACCGAGGCCGTGTCCATCGCGATGTAGCCGTAGCCGCTGGCTTTGAGGGTGCTGACCTGCTCCGCCGACAGGCTGCCGACCACCAGCACGGACGGGTACGGCCCGGCGATGTCGGTGTCCGCGCCGTGCTGGGGCACCTCGAACGCGTCGAGCGTGATCGTCGCGGTCGTGCTTCCCGCGGCGGCGGGGTCGGTCACGTCGATGACCATCTGCGTGCTCGCCGGCACCGCGACCAGCAGGCCGGCGTGGGACGGCGTGCTCCAGGAGTCTCCGACGGCCCAGCTCTGGTAGCCCGAGGGCGCGGTGAAGGCCTGCGTCGCGACGAAGGACATGACCGGGGATATCACGAAGCTGGCCGGATTGAGTGTGTACGAGCCCGTCGGCAGCTCGACCGAGAAGGTGGAGAAGTTGAACACCGCGGAGAAGTTCACGATGGTCGTCGCCGGGATCGGAATCTGCCGGAAGACCGAGCCGCTCTCCGGCGTGGGGTGCTTGTATCCGAAGAGGTAGTACTGCATCAGCTCCGACAGTTCGGCGGCGCGGGCAGGCCACTGCGATGCTTGTGTCACCCGGCGGCCAGGGCCTGAGCCTGGTCCGAGGAAGGCGAACAGGTCGGGCAGGCCGACTGACTCCGGGAGCTTCGTCACGTCGGTGGGGAAGTAAGGCGGCGGAGCGATGGCGTTCGAGGCCGCCAGCGCGGACGACGGCGACTGTGTGGCCGCAGCGGCCGGGCCGGCCGCGGCCACCTCGAGGCCGGCTATGCCGAGCGCGGCCGCGCCGACGCCGCCGAGAAACGTCCTTCGTGACACCGCGCCCCGTGCCGGCAGGCGAGGATCTGGCATGGCCACTCCTCCGGTTTTCGAAATTTTCCGAAACTTTCGAAAAAGCCTGTGAAAGTTTTCTGCACTCGGCAGCGTGCTCGCGGGCCCGTCCACTGTCAAGGATTCCGGTAACTTTCACGCGGCCGATCCCACGGCGAAGCGGATCAATCAGGGAACTACCAGATGAGATCGGGTGATGTGTTTACAAGGTCCCTGACAGGGGCGAAGCGGACCCCGGCCGGCGCAGGCCCGCGTTCACCGACTCGGTCGTCAGATACGAGCCCGTGTTCGCCGGCAGGTCGTCGTCGTCCAGCAGTCGGATTAGGGCATTGACGGCCGATTCGGTCGGCGTGTAAGCGCCCTGCGCCTTCACCTCGAGGATCCACTCGCTGACCTTCTGCGACCAGCTTCCCTGCGGGGCCGCCGCGGCCAGCTGGGTCTGGCCCAGGCCGATCTCGAGGATGCCGGGATGGAAGCTGACGATCGCGACGCCGTAGCCGCGGGCCTCGACCGCGATGTTCTCGGTGAGCTTGATCAGCGCGGCCTTCGAGGCCGAATAAGCGGACAGATGCGGCCAGCGGTGGACTCCGGCGTGGCTGGCGACGTTGATGATCTTCCCGGACCGGCGCTGGGCCATGACACGCAGTACCTGTGCGCAGCCCAGCGCCGCGCCGCGCAGGTTGGTCTCGAAGGTCCGCCACCACGCGTCCGCGTCGACGTCCCACAGTTCGCCGATCGGGCCTTGGATACCGGCGTTGTTCACCAGCGCCCCGATCTCCCCGAACTGTGCCTCGACTGTTTCGACCAGTCTTTCGACAGCGGCCGGCTCGCTGACGTCGGCCGGGCAGGCGAAGACCTCGGCGCCGGTCGCGCGCAGGCTGCGGGCCGTCTCTTCCAGCCGCTCGGCATTGCGCGCGGTGATCGCCACGCGCGTCCCGCGCCGCGCGAGCGCGCCGGCCAGTTCGCGGCCCAGACCGCTGCTGCCTCCGGTGATCAGCACGCACGGGTCGGTGGACCGGCGGCGCAGCGCTTCGCGGCGAATCGCCCCGCGCTCGTCGCGCGGGAGGGCTGCGAGCATCGTGATGTCGCCGGGTCGCAGCGGTGACGCGGCGATATGTGCACTGACATGGGCTTGCAAGTCCGCGGCACCGGTGCGCCAGTGTGCTGCGACGTAGGCTTTGAGCGCGAGCCCGCCGGGTGACTGTGACTGCGGGCGCGCCACGACGGCGGCCTCGCTGACCGCCGGGTGCGCCGCCAAGGCGGCTTCGAGCTCTGCCTCAGCCGCTTCAGTTCCGGCGCCGTCGTTCGTGCTCATACCCGGGTGCCGTTCGCGGCGCCGGTCAGTGCCGCGCGATCCACCTTCCCGGTGGCGTTCAGCGGCAGTCGGGCGACGAACTCGACGGTGCGTGGGACCTTGTACCGGGCCAGCAGTCCGCGGCAGTGCTCGAGCAGGTGCTCGGATTCGAGCGGGCTGTCCGGCTGAAGCACGACCACGGCGTGCACGGCCTCGCCCCGCCGCTCGTCCGCGCGGCCGACCACGACGGCGTCGCACACGTACGGATGGGTGCGCAGAGCCTCCTCCACCTCGGCCGGCTGCACGGTGTAGCCGTTGGTCATGATCGCGTCCTTGGAGCGGCCCACGATGCGGTGGCAGCCGTGCTCGTCGCAGGCGGCGAGGTCCCTGGTGTGCAGCCAGCCCTGCTCGTTCGCGATCCGGGCCCGCTGCCAGCTGCCGACCTGCTGGCCGGGGCTCACCTGGGCGCCGCGAACCCGCAGCTCGCCGGTGGCCCCGCGCGGGACCGGCTCGCCGGTGGCGGGGTCGACGATGCGCACTTCGAGCCCTGGCACCGGGACGCCCACCGAGTCGGGGCAGGAGTGCTCCAGCGGGGCGAGGCCCGCACCGGCCAGTTCGGTCATCCCCCAGCTCTGGCGTAGCGGGACGCCCACGGCCGTGTGCCACCGCTCCCGCAGCGAGCGCGAGGCCTGCTGGCCCGCGCTCAGGCACAGCTTGAGTTCCAGTTCCAGCCCTGCGTCCGCCGCACCCGGGTCGGAGAGGGCTTCGAGCAGCCGGGCGAACATGGCTGGCACGCCCTCGAGCACCGTCGCCCGGTGCCCGGCGATCGCGGCGAGCCAGCGGTGCGGGTCGAAGCGCTGCGCGCTGACCAGGATCGTGCCCTGGGCCAGCAGTGTGGAAGCCGCGATCAGGTGCCCGTAGCTGTGGGAGGACGGGATCGGCACCGCCACCACGTCGACGTCGGTGCGGAACCGGGTGCGCCACTGACCGATCGTCAGGTGCAGCGCCTGTTCGGTCTGCACCATGGCCCGGCACGTGCCGGTGGTGCCGGAGGTGTGAATCAGCAGGCACGTGTCCTGCGGTCCCGCGCTGCGCTCCAGCCCTGTCGGCGGCACGGAATCGGCCTCGTCGGCGAGCCCCTGCGGGTGGTCCAAAGGCACGGTCAGGACTTGCACGCGCGACGCGGTGCCGAGCCGGGCGCACAGCGCCTGCACGGCGTCGGCGCGCTCGGGCGCGGCCAGCACCACCGCGGGCAGGGTCTGCTCGATCGCCCGCATCACCTCGGCGTCGGTCGACTGCCAGTTCAGCGGCGCGCACTGCATCCCGCTGCGCAGAGTCCCGAGGTAAGCGGCGAACCACGCGGCGCTGTTGGGCAGCAGCATCATCGCCACCCGGGCGCGGGCGTCGTTCCCGCAGGCCGGGGCGAGGTCGCGGGCGAGCAGGCCGGACCAGGCGTCCAACGCGCGGTAGGTCACCGCACCGAGGTCGTCGATGACCGCGGTGCGCTTGCCGCCCGCGGCCACCGTCTCGGCGATCAGGTCTCGGAACACCGGTGATCGGCTCCTGTCTCGTCGCGAGCGCACGGGCCCGCGGGGATCAGCTCGGGGTTGAACAGCTCCTGGATGCACGCCATCGGCCCGTCGACGGCCCACAGCAGGTAGACCCTGCAGGCACAGGCGCCGCCGCGCGGTGACGCGCGCGGCAGCCTGCAGAAGCGGCGTGGTCAAGCCGTCGCTGGCCAGCAGCATCCTGGTCGCGGGCGACGCGAACAGGGCGACGCGCGTGTCCAGGACGTGCCCGCTGAGCACCTGCGGCCCTGACGGCCTCCCACGGGCAGGCAGATCACCGCTGCACCTCTCCCCTGCGCGGGGGGCGGTGCCCCGAACCCCGCCGGCCGGACGCCCGCCCCGGTGTGACCCACGGTGTCATCACACTGTGAACTCAAGGGAGAACACTATGAAATCAACGTCCGGCTGGCAAAACGCTGAGCCGATCGGGTTATCGCGGGCGGGCCCTGACGCCGCGCCGGGTCCACGCCGGGTCCGCGCCGGGTCAGTCCAGACGCGCCTCGACGGCCTCGATGATGCGCGGGCGCAGCTCGGCGGCGCGGATGACGGCGTCGACCGAGCCGACCCGCACCGCGCGCCGGATGTCGTGGACGCGCTCGAACTCCGCGGCGACCTCGCCGAGCTTCTCCGCCCGCACAGACGCGCGCAGCTCGTCGAGCTCCGCGGCCAGCGCGGCGCGGTCGGCCACGGACGCGGCCGTGACGCGGGCCTCCAGGTCCCGCACCCGCGAGTCGTTCGCCGCGCGGGCGTCGACCTCGCCGGAGAAGACCACCGCGGCGGCAGGTGCGCCGCCGAGCACCGAGGCGAACGAGCCCTCGATCGCGAGCACGGTCATGTTCGGGTTCAGCGCCTTGGAGAAGACCACGAACGCGCCGCCGTGGTAGCGCGAGATCACGCAGAACACGATCGGGCCGCGGAAGTTCACGATCGCGCGGCCGATCTCCGCGCCGTACTCCAGCTGGAGCTTGCGCATCGACTCCGGCGAGCCGTCGAACCCGGACAGGTTCGCCAGCACCACGACCGGCCGGTTGCCGCTGGCCGCGTTGATCGCCCGCGCGGCCTTCTTCGAGGACTGCGGGAAGAGCGTGCCCGCAGTGTACGTGTCCGGCCCGTCGGCCGGCGGGAACCCGCGGCGCGGTACCGGGTGCGACTCGATGCCGAGCAGGCACACCGGCCGGCCGCCGAGACGGACGTCCTGCACGACCGCGGTCTCCGCGGCGGCCATGCCGGCCCAGCGCTCCAGCACCGGGTGGTCCTGGTCGGCGACGGCGCGCATCACGGTCCGGATGTCGAACGGCTTCTTGCGGTCGGGGTTGGCCTCGGCCGAGAAGACCTCGCCGAGCGTGGCGAACTCGCTGTCCGGGACCGTGTGCGGGAAGCCGGTGATGTCGCGGTCGATCGGGTCGGACGTCTTCGCCGGCCGCGGCTGCGCCTCCCCGGGCACGACGTAGGTGTGGTCGTAGTGCGCCATCAGCACCTCGTGCGCGGCGGCCAGGCTCGGCGCCCAGTACTGCGCCTGCCCGTTCGGGCCCATCACCCGGTCGTAGCCGCCGATGCCGAAGTTGTCCTCGGCCGACACGCCGCCGGAGAAGTCCAGCGAGTGCTTGCCGGTCAGCACCATCGCCGAGTCCGGGGTCATCACCAGCACGCCCTTGGTGTGCATGAGCATCGTCGCCTCGGCGTTCCAGTACGGCTGCGCGCCGACGTTGATGCCGGCGACCACGATGTTGATCTCGCCGCCGTCCTGGGTGAACTCGACGATCCGCTTGAGCGCGGCGGCCACCCAGTCCATGTTCTCGGTGCCGGACTCCATCGAGATCCGGGCGCCGGCCGACAGCGCGTACCACTCCACCGGCACGCGCATCCGCTCGGCGAGGTCCAGCGCGGCGGCGACGCGGCGGCACTCGGGCTCGGAGAGCGCGCCGAGCGACTTCGTCGGATCGCCGAGCAGCACGACCCGGGTCACGCCCTCGGGATGCCGCTCGGTCGGCGCGGTGGCGAGGCCGGCGACGATCGCCGCGGTGTTGCCGCCCTTCGGCCGGTCCACCGGGGCGAGCGCGCCGGAGTCGTCGAGGTCGTATTCGGTGAACGCGCCGAGCATGCCGGTCAGCTCGTAGGGGTAGACAGTGTTGCGGCTGCTCGCGCGCAGCACCTTCTGCCGGTACCCGTCGAGCGGCTCGACCAGCGCGTCGGACTGCTCGCCGACGGTCAGGGTGCCGCCGCCGGCGGCGTCGAAGGCGACGCGCATCGCGATCTTCTCCAGCGCGCCGGTCTGCGGGTCGCGCTGGCGGCCGATCAGCTCGATCTCCTCCAGCCCGGCGCCCGCCGTGGTCGGCAGCACGCGCGCGGCGATCGTGTCCAGCTCGTCGCGGGTGACCGCGATCGGCGGCCAGACGTACAACACGATCCGGTTGGTGGGGAAGCGGTTCTTCGCCGGGCGGCGCGACTGCGCGCGCCGGATCGAGTCGAGGCAGGCGGCGATGGTGTCCTCGGCGGTGGGCAGCGCGACCAGCCGTCCGTCGTGGTCGCGCAGCCCGGTCAGGTCGCGGACCTGCGCGAAGGCGACGAGCCGGTCGTCGGACGGGTCCTGCCGCGCGACGCACCGGAAGAGGTAGACCTCTTCGTCCGAGGACGGCAGCCGGGTCAGGTCGAACTTCTGCAGCCGCTCGAGCTGCATCCGCTGCGCGATGTAGGGGTGCAGGCCCCGGATAAGCCGCTCCTCGCTCACGCCGTCCTGCGTCGGGCGGAAGGTGAAGTGATGGTGCATCACCGCGTGTCCGCGGCCTGCGACGGTGGCGGTGAGCCTGCGGACCTGGGGCGGCAGCGGCTGCGCGCCGATGGCGTCGCGCAGCGCGGCGGCCATGACGTCGAAGTCCTCCGGCTGCTTCTCCCAGACGAGGTAGATGTCTGCGTCGATGTCGTTCCCGTTGTCGCCGGCGACGGCGGCCAGCCCGCGCAGCGCGTCGGCGAAGGCCTCGAAGCTCACGGCGGTGGAGACCAGCCGGGAGCCGGCGCGCTCGGCGACGACGAACGCGCAGCCCTCGGCCTCGCTCGTGCGCACGTCGACCAGGCCCTTGTTGCCGTAGTAGCGCCTGGTCAGCACTTCGAGCATCGGCGCGTGGTCCAGGCCGTCCAGGCTGAGCCGCTGGCCGAGCAGCCGGACCAGCGGCTCGGTGCTGCCGACCATCGCGGCGATGCGCTTGGCGCGGTCCGGCGCGTCCGGGTTCTCGTCGAGGTATCGCAGGTTCTTGCGGACGTCGGCGTATACGCGGGCGCGGTTGCGGCGCAGCAGCGGCTGGGCGAACCAGCCGAACACGATCCCGCGGGCGAGGTCGGAGACCACCGGGAAGCGCACCTGGGTCGCGGCGAGCAGCCGTTCCAGGGTGAGCCCCGCGGGCTCGCGCAGCACCCCGCCGGGCGGCGCCTCGCGCAGCCATTCGCGCAGCAACGTGACCACGACCGTCGCGTCGCTCGCCGCGCGCTGCAGCGCGAGGAAGATCCGGAACACGGCCTCTTCCAGCTCCGGCGTGCGCTCCAGCTCGGTGACGCCGTAGTGCCCGAGCGCCTTCGCCAGCTTGGCCTGGAACGAGTCCGGCAGCCCGGCGCGCTCGACATCAAGGCTCTGCAGGTAGGTGTGGAAGCGCTCGCGGGCGCTGTGCACGTGGTTGTCGCCGCCGGCCTCCTCCCCCGCGGGCTTGTTGCGGCTCAGCTCGCACAGGTCGGCGAACACGGCCATCAGGTCGATCTCCTCGGCCAGCGGGCGCCGGCCCGCGGCGGCCAGCTCGGCGCGCGCCGCGAGGTAGTCGCTCAGCACCCTGTGCTCGTCGTGCGGATCGACGTCGAAGCCGAGCAGCAGGCTGCGAAGCTCCTGCAGCCCGCGGGTGATCCGCTCGCCGACGGGGGCGCCGGAGGCCCTGGCCGGCAGCTCCAGCTCGATGCCCTGCACCGCTTCCGGGGCGGCGGCGTCGCCGTCCTCGGCCAGCGGCTCCAGGCGCAGCAGCGGCGCGCCGGTCTCGACCTGGCTGCCGACCGTCACCGCGCACTCCTTGAGCCGCGCGCGGAACGGCGCGCGCAGCACCGTCTCCATCTTCATGCTCTCCAGCACAAGCACCGGCGCGCCCGCCTCGACCTCGGCGCCGACCGCCAGCGGCGTGGCGACCACCAGCGCGGGCGCCGGGGCGCGCACGACGCCGCCCGCGTCCCGGCTGACCCGGTGCGCGACCCCGTCGACCTCGACGAAGTGGACCAGCCCGTGCGTGCCGGTGACCAGGCGGAAGCGGGTGGCGTTGACCGTGATGTGGCCGGTGTGCCGGTCGAACCGGTCCAGTTCCACGTCCGCGGTCTCCACGTGGTCGCCGGTGCCGATGGCGACGCGGAAGCGGTGAGCGCCGACCCGGGCGACCTTGACGCGGTAGGCGGCGCCGCGCAGCTTCAGGTCGAGCGGGCGGCCGCTCTTGTGCTGCACCTGTGGCCGGCCGCCGAACGCGGTGGACAGCAGCCGCTGCCGCTCGACCCGCTCCTCCTCCTCGTAGGCCTCGATGGCGGCCGCGGCCAGCGCGATCGCGGAGTGCCGGTGCGAGACGAGCCGGCCCTGGCCGCGCACGCGGTCGATCCAGCCGGTGTCCGCGCTGGCGTCGACGACCTCGGGCTGGTCGAGCAGGTCGAGCACGAAGCTCTTGTTGGTCGCGCCGCCCTCGATGATGACGGTCGTCTCCGTCATCGCCCGGCGCAGCCGGCCAAGCGCCTCCTCGCGGTCACGGCCGTAGGCGATGATCTTCGCGATCATCGAGTCGAAGTCGGCCGGGATCGTGTCCCCCTCGCTGACCCCGGTGTCGACGCGGATGCCCGGCCCGGCTGGCAGGTCGAGCCGCACGATCCGGCCAGGCGACGGAGCGAAGTCCCGGTCCGGGTCCTCCGCGTTCAGCCGCGCCTCGATCGCGTGCCCGCGCTCCGCCGGCTGACGTCCCGTCAACTTCCCGCCCGACGCGACATGCAGCTGGAGCTTGACCAAATCGGTGCCGGTGGTCGTCTCCGTGATCGGGTGCTCCACCTGAAGCCGGGTGTTGACCTCCAGGAACGCGAACAGCTTGTCGCCGGGGTGGTAGAGGAACTCGACCGTCGCCGCGCCGCTGTAACCGACCGCGAGAGCCAGCCGTTCGGCCGACGCCTT